>JAUWMI010000008.1 GCA_030613245.1 Candidatus Sumerlaeota bacterium | reverse complement strand
TATTTGATCGCGGGTTGTGAGCGACCATTGTGCGAGTTCTGGCCAGGAGGCTGATTTGTGCTTCAGAAACATGAACACAGTGAGCCAGAATGGTCTGAGGCCCCAGAACGCCGACTTTGGCCAGTCGCTCTACCACACCTTTTCCGTATTTCTTCATACTGTCTTCATTGTCAGTCAAAGCTTCCGCACAATGGAGATGAAATCCTACATTAACTGCTCGGGCTGCAGTGACACACCGGCGCAGCGTCTCATCAGACAGGGTGAACGAGGAATGTAGACCAAACATGCCGCGCACCAGAGATGAGCGACGATTTATTGCCTGGAGAAAGCGTACGTTTTCTTCAATTCCTTCGCGAGTGCAGCGTTTCCCGTCGCGATCCGAAACCTCGTAACTTAGACACGCGCGAATGCCTACACGTTCAACAATGTTGCGCAGGCAATCGAGGCTTCCGCGGATCGCGTTGGGGCTCGAATGATGGTCAATCAACGTGGTGGTTCCGGCACGAATTGCCTGAGCCAGCGAAAGCAGTGCACTGAGTTGAATCGCTTCCTCAGAGAGTGCCCTGTCCAGACGCCACCAAACTCTTCTCAGCGTCTGCATGAAATTGCGAGGTTGCTGTCCAATTGATGGCATGCCCAGCGCAAATGTGCTGTACAGATGCGTGTGGCTGTTAATCAGCCCTGGCATCAACACTTTACCATTGGCATTAATAGAGCCCGCCGACTTGTAGGCCTTCATGATACGAGAGCTCTTCCCTACGTCTACAATCCTATCATCGCGAACATACACAGCCCCATTCGGAATAAGCAGTGGCTTTACACCGAGTGAGATGACCGTTGCATTGTAAATAATCACACACAACCCTCCTCAAGAGGACTTCGCTATTGCAGCCATACTGATACAGCCCTCAACCGGACAGACAATCCGGCACAGGCCGCATCCCACGCATCGTGTGTCGTCAATGCTTGGTTGTTTATCTGCTTCCATGCGAACAGCCATGTGAGCGCCATCGCGGCAAGCAATGAAGCATCGGCCACATCGGGTACACTTTGTCAGATCAATCCGCGCTCGCACGTGAAACTGCTCGGGCAGCTCGTCGAAGGTGACAATGTGCGGGAGGGACCGGCCAATGACATCTTCTACGTGCTCGAATCCCTTGCCCTCCATAAAGCGCTGCAGGCCATCGCGCAACTCATTGATAACACCAAAGCCATTCAGCATCACTGCCGTACAGAGCTGCACCGTACGAGCTCCAACCAGCAATGATTCCACGCTATCGCGCCAGTTCATAATCCCACCGGTAGCGGTTACCTCCAGGCCGGTGTGGCGCACAATTTCTGCGACAGCCCGAAGCATCACGGGTTTTAACGCCGGACCCGAGAGCCCACTGTAAGTAGATTTGCCGCCAACATCAGGTTGAGGAACCAGAGTTTCGAGATCAACACCCATGAGAGATGGTATGGTGTTGATTGCGGAGACCGCATGTGCCCCTGCTCGCTTCACAGCCTGTGCAGTCTCTACAATATCATTCACCAGTGGAGTGAGCTTCACCACAATATGAGAGTTCGTGACGGCGCTAACTAGCGTGCGCGTAACCTCCTCAACTAACCTAACATCCTGCCCCAACATCAAGCCGGGCGTTGATCCAAGCGTGCCTTGAGGACAGCTAAAGCTGCACTCAATGACTCTGGCCCCTGCCTGCTCGCATATATGAACCAGGGTCTTCCACTGTTCCAGCGTAGCGCCCATGATGCTGGGAACTGTGACCTTTTCCGGGAATTCGCGAGCAAGCGTCTGTATGCGCTCGGCCACAACGTCAACGTGATACTGCGAGATCAGATCAATGTTGCCCAAGGCATAGAGCTTGCGATTCGGTTCGGCCGATGCAGCCAGGAGCGGGTACCTTAGGGGTACACGCGTGCCGACCACAGACGTTGTTTTTAATACTGCCCCTGCCCATCCGGACTCATAAGCGCGGCGTACCATGTCGAGCTCATCTGTTGATGGTGCTGCGGCAAGTAGAAAGGGATTCTCAAAGGGAACGCCGCAAAATGTTACCCTCAGATCAGGCATTACACGTGCTCCAGACCCTGCCCCACTGACGTTTCGAAGGGAGTTGATGATGCAAAAAGTCTATGAGATACGGTCAAAACGTTCGACAACAGTTCCGCGATTATCCGGCGAGAGAATCAAGACGTAGTGTGATATGTTAAGGGCGCTCAGAATCTCCCCCATGGACGTGGCAACCTGCTCAACATTGGAGGTGCAAAAAGCGACCATGGAAGGGCCTGCGCCGCTAAGTACTACTGCACTTGCACCTGCATTCAGGCCAGCTCTGACAATCCGGTCATAACCTTTAATCAACGGTTTACGATAAGGCTGGTGGAGGCGATCCTGCATCAAGCACTGAAGGTCAGATAGTTCGCCCGTAACCAGGCGATCAATCACCAGAGGAACGCGGCTGAGGTTAAACACTGCGTCACGATGCTTCACGTGCTTTGGAATCACTGCGCGCGCCTTTTTAGTTTCCAGACCATAGGAGGGTACAACAACAACCACTTTGAGCGCACTTCTGAGTCGATACTTCCTGATCGCAAGACCATCTCCACTAAACGTTGAAGCTGTTAAACCACCCAGAAAGCAAGCCGTGACGTTGTCTGGGTGCCCTTCAAACTTTGCGATCTGTACCAGAAGCTTTTCTCGGGGAATCCGATTGCCACATAATTCGTTCGCTGCGACCATGCCGGCGATAATGGCAGTTGCACTACTGCCAAGTCCTCGTGCCACGGGGATATTGAGCCTCAAGGTAACTCTTAAGCCTGGGGGCCTAACTCCGCACAAATCAAATATCTCTCTTGCTGCTCGCAGTACGAGATTCTCAGTATGCGAACGTACGACATGTTTTTGTTCGCCTTGCCAGATGAGCTGCGTTTTTCCGCGCTGCAGCCGCTCGAATTCAATATAATTGTAAAGCTTCAGAGCAAGGCCCAGGCAATCATAGCCTGGCCCAAGATTTGTGGTAGATGCGGGTACTTTGATTCTGATGCCCGTTTGATCAGGTTTCGCCACGATATTCTCCGAACTTTTTTAGAATCTCTAACCCCACTGCCTGGCTCTTCTCGGGGTGGAATTGAGTGGCAAAAAGGTTGCCCCTCCAGATCATCGAGGTGAACGAGATGCCATAGTCTGTTGTGGTTGCAGTGACGGAGCCATCCATCGGCTCAACATAGTAGGAATGGACAAAGTAAACGTAGGCGCTGTCGGAAATGCCGTCAAGGATCGGGGGACGGCGAATAACATGAAGCGTATTCCAGCCCATATGGGGCACCTTAAGGTCGGTCTGAAGGCGCTTCACGAGACCTGGGATGACGCCAAGTCCTGGGACATTTGGGGCTTCTTCGCTTCCTTCAAAGAGCACCTGCAAGCCAAGGCAGATGCCAAGAAAGGGACGCTGATCAGTGATTGCGCGCAGAAGCGGCTCGATAAGACCGCGCTCGCGCAACTCGCGCATGGCATCGCCAAAAGCGCCAACACCGGGCACTACAATCTTTTCTGCGCGATTGATAGCGTCCGGGTCAGACGTAATCTCCACCGTAAACCCCAGGCGCGCAAACGCCTTCTCCACACTGCGCAGATTCCCCATCCCATAATCTATAATAACGATGCTCATTTCAGTTCCATAAGGTAAAGAAAATCAACCCTGAAATTTAAGAAGTCTTTTGATAGGAGAAACCCCATGAAAAGTCAATGCTTTTTCATTACACTTAGACGGCTTGGGGAGTGGCCAAACACTGCCGCACAGTCGCCTTGTTCAGGCGTGTTGCAATACCGGAAAGGTTATACAGAGACCTGGCAGGAATTTGAATAAAGGAGTTCTTGGAAAAATTCGCTGTAGTTGCTGTCCGCTTGATAGAAGTTTTATGATACCATAGCTGATGTTCGGAGAAAATATTTCGTCACTCCAGCAGCGGCTACGCCATAAATTCTATTTCGTGCCAGCACGATTCAGATCGGGTCGTTTTCAGAGGCCGCTAGGGTTTTCATGGTGGGTGTCAGCATCATGCGGTACGGAAGAGAGCTTTCATAAAGCCATCGCCTTTGAGCTCGCCGAAACTCCCTTCGTGGCAGGAATACTCATTAAACTCAGCAACCATGTCAGGCGTTGTTCCGGGCTTGTAGATGGCAAATGGCACGGGTGTGCGGGTGTGCTTGCGGAGTTTGAGGGGCACAGGATGGTCGGGCAGGACAGCAACAGTCACACCGGGTGGGCAGCGTTCGAGGAAATGACCTAACACTCGGCGGTCGAAGTCTTTGATCGCCTGCAGCTTAAGGTCAAGCTTACCAAGGTGGCTGACTTCGTCAATCGCTTCAACATGCACATACACAAAGTCCACGCGTTGGAGCGCCTTAAGCGCAGCATCAGCTTTCCCTTCGTAATTCGTATCAATATAGCCGGTTGCGCCCGGGACTTTGATGATCTTCATGCCAGCGGCAATACCAATGCCGAAGATGACGTCAACGGCCGAGATAATGGCACCGTGGCGGCCGTACTTGCGATGAAAGGCTTCGAGCTCAGGCTTTTTACCCGGGCTCCATAGCCAGATCATATTAGCAGGTTTCTTTCCCTCGGAAACGCGTTTCTTGTTAACCGGATGGCTGCTGAGCAGATCTTCCGAATCCAGAGTCATCTGATTGAGGAGCTCTGCGGTCGCTTTTGCATGCGGCTCCTTCGGTGCAAGCAAGATCGAGTGAATCGCCATACCATGGGAGCTATCGGGCTTGTGATATTCAAGTTGGTCAGAAAACTCCTCGCCAGAAAGAATCAGAATGTTCCGATAACTAATGCCCGGATGGAATCGGATTTTGGAGGTGCCAAATTTTTCGTTCAGGGCCTGTATGAGTTCGCACGCTTCCTCGCTGCTGATGTGCCCGCCCGAGTATTCGTCAAGGACGCCGTCCTTTGCAGTGATCAGGTTACAGCGGAATGCGACATCATGAGAGCCGAGTTTGATGCCCTGGCTGATTGCTTCAAAAGGGCCGCGGCCCGTATAGCAGGATGCAAGGTTGTAGCCAAGCACCGAGAGGTTCGCAACGTCTGAGCTGGTGGGAAAGCCTCCGGGCAAGGTGAGGAGTGTTCCGCATCGGCCGTTACGCGCCAGGCGATCAAGGTGAGGCGTATGAGCCACCATGAGTGGTGTTTTGTTTGAGAGCTCCGGGAGTGGCTCGTCAGCCATGCCGTCAGCGAGAAACACGACGTACTTCATAGAGCGCCTCTCTCACTGCATCGAGTGTGGGTTCAATCCGAATCGGCGCATTCGCATACCTCGACTCAATTCCTAGCGACTTGAGATCGCCCGTGTGGTAGCGAATTACGGCTTCAGGATCCTTGAGCAGATGACCGGTTAGAATACCAATGACCAGTTCATCAGGATGGATCACGCCTTTTTCAACCAGCTTTTTTGCACCAGCAATGGAGCAGCAAGAAGCAGGCTCAGCACCAATTCCCACGGCATCCACCCACGCTTTGGCATCCATGATTTCCTGCTCCGAGACCTGCTCAACAACGCCGTTGCTCCACTCAATACCTCGCATGGCCTTTTTCCACGAGATGGGATTCCCGATTTTAATGGCGGTTGCAATGGTCTCAGGTTGCCTGAGCGGTTTGAAAGCGGTTTTCTCTTTCCACATTTTATAAAGAGGGTTGGCGCCTTCGGCCTGAATTACAGCAATGCGCGGAATTTTGGTAATGAGGCCAATGTCGAAAAGCTCTTTCAGCCCTTTAGACAGCGCACTGTTGTTGCCCAGGTTTCCCCCGGGCAGCACGAACCAGTCTGGCATCTGCCAGTTGAGCTGCTGAAGCACCTCAAAGCCAATTGCTTTCTGGCCTTCAATGCGGAAGGGGTTGATGGAGTTAAGAAGGTAGATATTAAGTTCCTTACAGACCTCCATGACAAGGACCATGGCGTCGTCAAAATTGCCTTGAACCTGGAACGTTTTCCCGCCGTACGCCAGGGCCTGGGTTAGCTTGCCGTAGCTGATCTTGCCTTCGGGGATGAAGATGATGGCCTGCATGCCAGCCAGGGCCGCGTAGGACGTCATAGAGGCAGAGGTGTTGCCAGTTGAGGCACAGGCGACAGTATCGGCGTGCAGTAGCCGTGCCATGGTGATGCCACAGGTCATCCCACGATCTTTAAATGAACTGGTGGGATTCTCGCCTTCATGTTTGAGAAACATACGGCGCAGACCAGCATACTCACCCGCCTTCCCGGCTGGATACAGATTGGTGTTCCCTTCCGGTTTAGATACTATGAACTGATCTTCAACAGGAAGAATGAGTTCCCTATAGCGCCAGACTCCGGAACTATAGGGAAACGAGCGCGAGTGCCAGCGCTCGTCGAAGAGCTGTTTAAGAGGCAAGGATTTCAGGCGGTCGAGATCATGAATCACGTCGAGCAGGCCGCCGCAATCGCACGTATAGCGAAGCTCCAGCGGATCGTACTGCTTTTCACAATCAATGCATTGAAGCGTAATGTCCATCAGGCCGAGCCCGTGCGCACAAATTTAAAAATACTCAACCGACTCCATGTTTATCTGTCACAATTCCGGTTGATTTTTGCAAGGCAAATTTTGCGCCTCTTAAGGACGGGTAGTGCCAAAGATGGCTATGCAGCGCAAGTTCGCGTATTGGCGAACGCATGTCCGTTATAACCCAGTCTGTGATTTCCCACTACTCTACCTGTGTTAATCCACATCTACTCAGTACAGAGCGGGTATCGGATATCAAGACTTGAGTTGAGTGAGAATCGCTGAGTACAAAAGCGGAAGCATGATCTCGTGATGTCCTACGATTGAATAGGCTTCGCCGCCAAGGCTGGTTGGCCGGGTGAGGACATTAGCCATAGGTCGGTAGTGCTCGATCATATCCAGGTTCACAGCGGTGAAGTCTTTTACCGTATTGCCAAGGTTTCGGGCGATTGTCAGGGCCTTCAAGAAGACCTCAGGCATAATCACAGCCGAGCCGCAATTAATCACTACCCCACCATCGTTTAAGCCCGGCAGCTGACCTGCCAGGATGCGAAAATCCAGAATACCACCCTTGCCAAGCGCCACGCCGTCCACGCTTGGATGCTGATGAATGATATCAGTGCCCAAGGCAATGTGGACGGTTACCGGAAGGTTGTCTTTGAAGCTCTGGCAGAGGATGCTGAGTTCCTGGAATTTAGCGCCACGGCGCAGGATGCTCTGCCCAAGTGCCTCGCCAATGCCGTAACCGCGGCGCACGCCTTCGTTGATGATGTTGTTCATGCCTTCACCGGTTTCCTGGGCCATGCCAAAAGAACCGTCTTCGAGGCCGCGCTCGACGTCTTCGCTCGTGTGGCCGAAGAAGGCGAGTTCGAAGTCGTGGATAGCAGCAGCGCCATTCATGGCAACACAGGTGATGACCTTACGCTTAATCAGATCAACAATCAGAGGCGAGAGGCCGCACTTGATCGGATGTGCACCCATCATCCAAACAACCGCGCGGTCGGTCCGGTGAGCATGGGCCATGCGCTCAGCGATGCGGAGGAATTCCTTGGCTTTTAGCAGTTTTGGCCAGGTGCGAAAAAACTCGGCCAGAGGCTTATCGGGCGAGGGAAGCCGTGCCAGCAACGACTGATCCAGTTTACTCACGCGGCTACGGATGGGATACGTCGTGACACGCTTGAGATCAACTGGCTTTCCCTTTTTGGGCATTATTTTGCGCCCTCGAGTTCAAACTCGTCGTGAATCGCCTGTACAGCTTTGTCGACATCTTTGCCATTGATTATGCACGAGATTTTGATTTCCGAGGTGCTGATCATCTCGATATTAATATTGTTCTTTGCCAGAGCTCTGAACATCTTGGCTGCCACGCTACAATGACTTTTCATACCAACGCCGACCACCGAGACTTTGGCGATCTCTGTATCGTAGACGACATCGCGTGCCTTGAGGCGTTTGCATTCCTGCTTGGCAACATTAAGGGCTTCGTTGAAGTCATCCTTTCCAACGGTAAAGGAGATATCATTCAGTTCCTTCTCTGCCACGTTCTGAATAATCATATCTACTACGATATTGGCGTCGCCCAGACTGCCAAATATTTCAGCGGCAATTCCCGGCCGATCGGGCACGCCGAGTATGGAAATCTTTGCCTCGTCTCGGTTATAAGCCACGCCGCTGACAACAATATCTTCCATATCTTTCTCCTCCTTCACTACCATGGTGCCGGGGTTGTCATTAAAGCTGGATCGTACATGAACCGGGACGTTGTATTTCTTTGCAAATTCCACGGCACGAGAATAGAGCACCTTGGCGCCCTGGCTGGCAAGTTCCAACATTTCGTCGTATGAAATACGGTCGAGCTTGCGGGCATTCTTAACGATGCGCGGGTCGGTAGTATAAACGCCGTCAACATCCGTGTAAATATCACACACGTCGGCCCCAAGCACGGCCGCCAGGGCAACAGCAGTGGTATCCGAGCCGCCCCTGCCCAGTGTGGTGATCTCGTTTTCCAGGGTGCACCCCTGAAAACCGGCAACGATGACAACCTTTCCTTCCTCCAGTGCCTGTTTGATCTTCTCGTCGTTGATGTGAACAATTTTTGCCTTGCGGTGAATCTGATCAGTCAAAATGCCGATCTGGGGACCGGTGAATGAAATTGCCGGATAGCCCATGGATTGAATGGCAATTGCCAGCAACGAGATGGAAATTTGCTCACCAGTTGAGATGAGCATATCAATCTCGCGCGGATCGGGCCTGTCTGTGATCTGCGAGGCCAGAGCCAGCAGATTGTCGGTTGTTTTCCCCATGGCCGAGACCACGACGACTACCCAGTTTCCTTTATCCTTCTCAGCAATCACCCTCCGAGTGACACTTATGATTCTCTCGGCATCTGCCACGGATGACCCACCAAATTTCTGCACAACAATACCCAATGTGAAATGCCTCCCATGAAGATCATTGTAGAGAATTCCCCACAGACTGACAGCATGAAAAATTAGCTTCTCTTTGTATGGCGATTCAGCAAACTTGTCAAGAAGAAATCATGATAAAAAATGTGCCTCTGAGAGGCGACGAAGAGACAAACAAGCGGGTAACCAGTAGAGCGTGTCAGGTGGAACGGGCAAGTGCAGGGAACAGCATCCGCAGGTTCACAGCAAGGAAAACTATTGACATTACAGACGCATTCTGTAAAGTCAACTGCAGTAAGTTCAGGCATGCCAATCACTTAGATTTCAAAAGATTTACTCCATTCTGCTATGCCACGCTATTATCCGATACTCTTGGGACTTGACTCCCTGAAATGTCTGGTTGTCGGCGGCGGCAAGGTTGCTGAACGCAAAGTCTACAATCTGTTGCCGTTCAATGCCCAGATAGTTGTGGTGAGTCCAGAGGTTACCGCCGCGCTTTTGCACCTCGCCAAAAGGGCGAAAATAACGCTTCACCAGCGGAGCTATCAGCCAGGCGATATTGATGCGGCTGATCTAGTATTTGTAGCGACCGATGATGAGGATTTAAACCGGGAAATCTCTGTGGAAGCTAGGCGACGCCGGTTGTTGGTCAATGTTGTTGACGTGCCGGATTTGTGCAATTTTATTATTCCTGCAGTAGTGAAACGGGGAGCATTCCAGGTGGCGGTCTCGACCGATGGGAAATGTCCAGCATTATCGAAGAGGATCCGCCAGAATCTGGAGAGGTTGTTCGACGAGACATATGGCGATTACGTTGATCTGCTCGGCGAGCTGCGTGATCTCATCCTGGAAAAAATTAGTGATCCACAAAAGAAATCCCTGATTCTGAACAAAATTCTGAATATGGATATCCCTTATTTGATCAGATCTCAGGGAAGACGTGCAGCCAGACAAGAGGCGTTGAAAGTTCTGGAGGAAGAATGGTAGATACAATTCTGTATATCTGCGCTACGTTCAGTCTGGTGGTGACGTTCATTGCGACGCTGCGCCTATTATGGACGAAAGGTGAAACACCAAACCGAATTGGCATTCCGGCGGCCTGGGTTGCTGTAGGATGTATGGGGCTTGGCCTCCTTGTGAACGGACTGCAGCTTGGATCGTTCCCTGCTGCGACACTGAAAGATTCCTTACTCCTGCTTTCGTTCTTTCTTATAGCCACCAACGCGGTCGTCATCGCCATTTTGCGGTTTGATCTCCTGGCAGCAATTCTCACACCGTGCATTATCCTACTCAACATTATGTCGCTCTCGTTTGACAGACTTGTTAAAGCACCCTCTGCCGAGTCATATCTCCAGAGTGCATTCGCTGTGCTCCACATTCCGTTTTTTCTGTTGAGTTATGCCCTGTTTATCTTAGCCGCAGGCATTGGCATTCTCTATATTGCGCTGGATTACCAGATGAAGAACAAGAGCTATCTGCGTCTGTTCAATCGGTTTCCTCCGCTCATGCGAATGGATCATTACACACATCGCTGCATTACGTTCGGTTTTGTATTCCTGACAGTTGGAATCGTAACAGGCTGGCTTTTTGCCCAGCAAGTACGCACCATGTTCAGCTATATGGATGCAAAAGTTCTGTCATCGGTGGTGCTATGGCTCTACTATATTGTGTATCTTCATCTGCGTATGCGTATCGGGTGGATTGGTAAGCGAACTGGCTATGTTGCAATAACGGGATGCGTCCTTATTGTTATTGCGTACGTCTCGGGCAACTTTCTGGGCGTGTCAAATATTCATGGATATCAGTAGCACGGCAAAACGCTACGCGGAGTAAATTGCAAAGTCATGCTGTTGTCGGTTCTAGGACTTAGTCACAAAACTGCGCCGGTAGAGATCCGGGAGAAATTCGCCATTTCTGACCGGGCACTTGCAGAGGCGCTGAGAGGACTGGTTCAGAGGTACGGGGTTGATGAGGCCGTGGTGCTCTCTACCTGCAATCGGGTGGAGATCTACACAGTGCAGAGGCAGGTAGCATCGGGCACAAGGGGAGATGTGTGTGACTTTTTTGGCGAGTTGTCTGGGCTGGAGCGTGGCTTGTACAACGATTACCTCTATCGCTTTGTAGGTGATCAGGCAGTCCGCCACGTCTTCCGCGTAGCCTCAAGTGTGGACTCGATGATCGTAGGTGAGCCGCAGATTCTTGGCCAGGTGAAGGAGGCGTTTCACAAGGCAATGGACTGCGGCACGACGGGGCTGATTTTTAATACACTATTTTCGCGGGCTCTCGCGGTGGGAAAAAAGGTTCGCACTGAAACCAGTATTGGCAGAAGTGCCGTCTCAGTCCCTTACGCGGCAGTTGAACTGGCCAGGAAAATCTTTGGGACGTTGGGAGGCAAAAATGCCGTGGTAGTGGGCAGCGGCGACATGAGCGAAACAACCGCGAAGCATCTCAAGCATGCAGGTGTTGAAAATCTCTTTGTGGTAAATCGCACACATGAGCGTGCAGTGGCTATGGCAAGCCAGCTGGGAGGCATTCCAGTGGAGTTTAACTCCGAGCTGGAATTCCTGGTCCGCAGCGACATTATGATCAGCTCGACCAGTTCGCCGCATTTCTTAATCAGGAAAAGCGCACTTGAATCAATCATGCAAAAGCGCAGAAACCGCTTGCTCTTCCTGATTGATATTGCTGTTCCGCGCGACATTGATCCCGAGGTAAATGCCATTGAAAACGTTTACCTGTACAATATTGACGATCTTGAACACATTGTTGAGAAAAACGTGCAAGAGCGTCGGAGTGAACTTGAGAGGGTGGAACTGATCATTGATGGCGAAGTAACCAAATTTCTCCACTGGATAGCGTCACGCGACATTGTGCCAACCGTGCGTGCATTTCGAGCATACCTTGATGACATACGCCGACTAGAGATTGAACGCTCGGTCAAGAATTCACATGGGTTCACGCACGAACAGCTACTGCAAATTGAATATTTCAGCAGGGCTTTGATTAACAAGATTAGCCATCTCCCCACTGCAAAGATGAAGCAGCATGCTAGCACAGGAAAAGGATTTTCGTATTGTGAGCTGTTACGAGAGCTGTTCGAATTAAAAACTGACGACACGCGACCGTCGCGTGATACCAATGAGACATCCACTGATCCGCCAGTTTCTCCCTCCATGAATGATGCTCCGAAGCGGTAAGATCGCCGTGGTCCGGCGCACAACCAAGGACGAAACACTCCAGCGGCGAATGGGTTGGGCCTGATATAATCTGTCACGTATTCCTTACCATGTTGTTCCCATGATTTTAACCCTTGCGGACAAGATAAAAAACCTCTTGAACTTCACAGCCCGTGAACGTATGTTCTTTATCCAATAGCAGGTAGCAGGGCGAAAACGCCGCAACGGAATGCGGCGAATAATTGCACCTGCAATGGAGTAAGTCACCATGAAAATGACAGGGGCCGATATTGTTATTGATGGGCTGATCAGGGAGGGCGTTGAGGTTATTTTTGGTTTTCCTGGGGGGGCAGTGCTTGACCTCTTTGATCGGCTGAATAAGTCGCCGTTGCGGTTCATTCTCGTACGGCACGAGCAGGGTGCGGCGCACGCAGCGGATGGCTATGCCAGGTCAACCGGGCGCCCAGGAGTATGCATGGCAACGTCAGGGCCTGGTGCGACGAATTTGGTCACGGGTCTGGCCACCGCTTACATGGACTCGGTGCCTATAGTGGCGATCACCGGCCAGGTGCCGACTCCAATGATTGGCAACGACGCCTTCCAGGAAGCAGATATGGTTGGGATCTCGCGTCCTATCACAAAGTACAACTACCTGGTGAAGAACGTTAACGACCTTGCTCGAATCATCAAGGAAGCATTTTATATTGCGCGGACAGGACGGCCAGGTCCAGTGCTGATTGATCTGCCAAAGGACGTACAGCGGGCCGTGTGTGACAACTATAAGTACCCCGACAGCGTGAACATTCGCAGCTACAAGCCAGTTTACAAAGGACATCCCCTGATGATCAAGAAAGCAGTGGAAGCAATTGAGCATGCCAAGCAACCGCTGCTTTACTGCGGGGGGGGTGTGATTATCTCCGGTGCGTCAAAAGAGGTGCTTAAATTAGCCGCGCGCTGCAACATCCCTTGCACCACTACGCTCCTGGGATTAGGCGGGTTTCCTGAGGATCACTCCCTCGCACTGAAGATGCTCGGGATGCACGGTACCCAATATGCCAACTACGCCATGCACGAGACGGATCTTATCATCGCCGTGGGTGCGCGGTTCGACGATCGCGTGACTGGTAAGATTGACGAATTTGCACCCAATGCACACGGCAATGTAATCCACATTGATATTGACCCATCAGCAATTAGCAAGAATATCAGAGTGTCAATCCCGGTGGTTGGCGACTGCAAGGAAGTGCTACGAGAAATTATCAAGCGGATCAAGCCAAAGAAGAATCCAAAATGGATTGCGAAGATCAATAAATGGAAAAAACAGTATCCTCTAGTGTATCGCAATGACAATAAGCTGCGACCGCAATACGTGATCCATCAGCTCTATAAGATAACCAAGGGCAATGCCATCATCACGACTGAAGTTGGACAACACCAGATGTGGGCAGCGCACTACTATACCTATACGAAGCCGCGCACGTTTCTCTCTTCAGGCGGGCTCGGCACCATGGGCTATGGATTCCCGGCGGCAATTGGTGCGCAGGTGGGCAATCCTGACAGGCTGGTCGTTGACATTGCGGGCGATGGGAGCATCCAGATGAATATCCAGGAGCTCGCCACTGCCGTGATGCACGGACTACCGGTGAAGGTAATCATTCTCAATAATCGGTACCTGGGTATGGTGCGCCAGTGGCAGCAGCTCTTTTACAACAAGAACTACTCGTACACCTGCTTAGCGCCCACCAAGGATTGTCCGCCAGGCTGTACGAGGTTTATTCCCGACTTTGTTAAGCTTGCCGAGGCATACGGTGCGGTGGGCATCCGTGTAACAAAAAAGGCGGAGGTGATTCCTGCTCTGCGCAAAGCTCTGCGGACGCCACGGACGGTGTTTGTCGAGTGCATGGTTGAGGAGGAAGAGAACGTTTTTCCCATGATTCCTGCTGGGGCCAGCGTTCGCCAGATGATGGGAGGGATGGCTTGATGCAGCACGTCATTTCCGTTTTGGTAGAAAACCGATCTGGGGTATTGTCGCACATAGCGGGGCTATTCAGCAGCCGGGGGTTCAATATAGACAGTCTAGCTGTGGGTGAGACCCAAGATCCCACAATTTCGCGCATGACAATTATCGTGACTGGCGATGACAAGATCATCGAGCAGGTGAACAAGCAGCTCAACAAGCTGATAGACGTGATCAAGGTACAGGATATAACGGAGGACGAGTATCTTGACCGTGAGCTAGTTTTGGTCAAGATCAATTGCACTTCACAAACACGTGGGGAGATCGTACAGATCATTGAAATCTTTAAGGCAAAGATTATTGACGTTAATCAGAAGACACTCACAGCTGAAATCGCAGGGCCTCAGGACAAAATCGGAGCATTTCTTGACCTGGTGAAGCCTTTTGGCATCAAGGAATTGGTCAGAACCGGACGGATCGCTATCACGCGGGGCTGACAGGCCGAATGTGTCCAAGAATAATTGCGCACAAGAAGGGAGAGACAGGCATGGCAAAGATCTACTACGAAAAGGATGCTAACCTGAAGCTGTTGAAAAATAAGACAGTTGCGGTGATCGGCTATGGTAGCCAGGGCCACGCCCAAGCACAAAACATGCGCGACAGCGGAGTTCGGGTCATCGTCGCCGATCTCAAAGGAACATCGAATTATAAAAAAGCGGTGAAGGACAAGTTTAAGCCCACCTCTGCGGAAGAAGCAGCACGCCAGGCTGACATCATTCTATTTCTGGCACCCGATGACGTGCAGGCAGCAATTTATGACCAGGCCGTAAGACCTCATCTCAAGAAGGGAAAGGCCATCGCCTTTTCCCATGGTTTCAATATACATTTTGGCTGTATCAAACCACCCAAGGACATTGATGTCTATATGGTTGCCCCGAAAGGGCCAGGGCACATTGTGCGACGAGTGTTTCAAGAGGGCAATGGGGTGCCTTGTCTGATCGCAGTGTTTCAGGATGCAACAAAGACGGCCAAGAAGCTTGCTCTCGCCCATGCCAAAGCCATTGGCGGGACACGTGCCGGAGTTATTGAAACTACATTCAAAGAAGAAACAGAGACCGACCTTTTTGGCGAGCAGACGATTCTCTGCGGCGGAGTGGTCTCCTTAATCCTGAGTGCCTTTGAGACGCTGGTAGCTGCAGGCTACCAACCCGAGGTGGCCTACTTTGAGTGTTTGCACGAATTGAAACTCATCACTGATTTGATTCATGAAAACGGCATTACCATGATGCGCTATTCGATCAGCGATACAGCGGAATACGGAGATCTGACGCGAGGGCCTCGGATTATTAACGACAGCGTGAGGCGGGAGATGAAGAAAATTCTGCGCGAAATCCAGAGCGGCGAATTTGCCCGCGAATGGATTCTGGAAAACAAAGCAGGCCGTCCGGTGTTCAATGCCCTCAGACGCCAGGGCCTCGAGCATCCAATCGAGAAGGTAGGAAAACAGCTGCGCTCGATGATGATGTGGCTGAAGAAAAAATAGTCAGGCCGTAGCGTGCAATTATCGGCTCTGATCAAATCGTCGGCATTGCCCTGTTTGCTACTCTGTTGACAGGCACCGTGTGGGGCGATTACACATAGGTCCGAAACTAGCGAATCGCCGGCAACCACCCCCTCACTCATCTGGGAACGAAAATGCACACAAAGGCAGATCTCGAAAAGATTGAGCGCGAGATACTTGCTCCGTATGCGATGAAAAGCAGCGAGACACGCGGCCGTGATTATCCAATCTCGCAGGATTCCATGCGGACAGAATACCAACGTGATCGCGACCGTATCATCCATTCCACCGCCTTTCGGAAGCTGGAATACAAAACTCAGGTTTTTGTAATACACGAAGGCGACTACTATCGCACCCGCCTGACTCATACTATCGAGGTGGCGCAAATAGCTCGCAGCATGGCGCGCAATCTGCGACTTAATTTTGATCTAGCCGAAGCAATTGCTCTGGCCCATGACCTGGGTCACACTCCTTTCGGCCATTCTGGCGAACGTGCACTGACCCAGTTAATGAACGAAGAGGGTGGCTTCGAGCACAATGAACAGGGGCTGCGAGTGGTCGAGTACCTTGAGGAGCGCTACGGCGACGTTAAGGGACTCAATCTGACATGGGAGGTACGCGAAGGGCTTATCAAACATGCAACTGAGTATGACACCCCACAGATTGACTCGCGGTTTCGACCGAAACACGCACCTACCCTTGAAGCGCAAATTGTAGATATTGCCGATGAGATTGCTTACAATAATCACGACCTTGACGACGCCTTAAAACTAGGCCTCATAGAAGAAGAGGATCTGGAAGTCGTAGACTGGTGCTGGGAAATCTTCACCGCTGCGCGCAGGGAGAGTTCTGATACCGTACGCGATAAATTTGTCAAATACCGCGCCATTGGCAAGATAATTGATATGCAGGTTGTTGATGCACTGCAACAAACAGACAGGAATATTGCTGCGAATAAGATCCGGTGCGCCGAAGACGTGCAAAATCTGTCCCACAAGATCGCTAGCTTCAGCTCTGAAATGGTTGAAAAGAACCGGGCACTGAAAGATTTTCTGCTGAAGAACGTCTATCAACATCCTCATAACGTGCGTATGGCCACCAAGGCGGAAAAATTTATCCAAAAGCTTTTTTTGTCGTACGTCGAAACACCACAACAATTACCCACCAAGTATCAGGATCGGATTGCAACAGACGGGCTGAAGCGCGTGATCTGCGATTACATCTCCGGGATGACGGACCGCTATTTACTGGAAGAGTATGTGAAGGCGTTTGAACCGCAGGCCATGATCTAGCAATCAAGAGGCCGTTACCGTGATTTTTTTGCGGTTTATCGGTTCGTCACGGACATCGAAATGTAGGTATGGAAAGAAATCTGCTCGTGCCTATTGCATACGGTGTTCAGGCAATGGTCAAACTCATCAAACCGCAATCCACGCATCGCGCTGCAATCCAGGCGCTATTTGCCAATTTCCCTTACAAACAATACCAGCAGGCTGCGCAAAGGCTTGATCGTGCGCTGTTAAGCGAATTTCTGCTTGAGAACTTTATGCGCCACATGGATTCGCGGCTGGTACAAAGCGCACTCGCTGTGCGCGGTAAGGAAATTCTTGGACTTGCCAGTCTGATCCCCGACCCGTGGCATAGCGAAATCTACAATATGCCAATGGGTAAGATCAGCTATTTTGTCAGTTACCATGACCCAAAGGAAGTTTCTCCCGCCTTGCTGGAATTAATCCTTGCAGCAGCCCGTAAACAGGGCATCCTTCATCTTGCCTTGCGATTCGATGCAAACGAATGGGACAATATTCATCTCTTCGAGCAGAAGGGATTTTATCTCGTGGATTGTTCAGTAAAGATGTCTGTGGCGTTGCCATGTGAGCAGCCTGCGGAGATGCCGGCGATTGAGATTGTCCCATACGAGCCACGCTACAGGGATTCCCTGATGCGCATTGCAGCCACGTCGCATCAGTATAATCACTATTACTGCGACCCCGTCCTGCCAACTGAGGCGACAAACCGCCTCTTTGCCGCCTGGGTGGAGAAGTGCTGCGACAAGCTGGGCAAACATATTTTCGTGGCGCGCCGTGATACTACGATTATCGGGTTCGCGATCTTTCTGGCCAATGAGCGGCTGTGTGAGAAACTCGGCGTTCGAGTGGCCATCCTCGATTTTGTGGTGGTGCATCAGGAGCAGCAGGGTAAGGGTTTCGGGACAGCCATTTTGGCACAAAGTCTGAGACAGTTAGCCAGCCAATACGATTACGTTGAACTGCGCACCAGCCATACGAACTATCCAGCCCTTAATCTCTACGGGAAATTTGGATTCCACATAGTGGCAACCGACATTCTGCTACATTGGTATGATCATCGCGGGCACGGCACAGCGTAAAGTGGCCTGGGGCAAACTTTTTTGTTGTATTTTGAACCACTCCGATATATACATTCTCCCAGAATCCTCGAGTATACGGAATCCGGCATGGAAAATTTCCCTATAGACTTCAGAAGAAAGAACTTACAGTAATGATTTTAAGTATTTGGAGCTAGCAGTTAGCGGACAATTCCAATGCAAGGCGGGGGGCTGAGAATCATGCCAGAGATAATCGTGAAACTCGGAGACAATGTTGTTTACCGCTACAGTTTCGACAAGGACATTATCAGTATCGGCCGGTCGCGTGATAATGACATCGTCATCGAAAATTTGAGTGTATCCAGGAACCACTCTCGTATTCGCCACCAGGATGGCAAGTACATCCTCACAGATCTGAATAGTGCAAATGGAACGTTGGTTAATGGCATGAGAATTACTAAAACCGAGATCCAGGATGAGGACGTCATTACGATCGGCAAACATACGCTGGAGTTTCTCACTAAGGTCCTGAGCGAAGAGCAGGTGATTAGCGACGCATTCGGTTCTGATCGTACCATGATCGTTGATAAAGCACCGACAGCGTGTTTGACGGTGATAAAAGGGAAGCAAAAGGAGCAGGAGTTCAAGATTAACAAGTACGAAACCTACATTGGGCGTGCCAGCAACAACGATATTCGCCTTCACGATTGGTTTGTCTCTAAGAGGCACGCCGTGATCATTCGTCAAGGCAAGAGCTTTTTCGCAAAGGATTTGGGCAGCTGGAAAGGTACACTGGTCAACGGGAAATACACCAAAGAGGCACAGCTGTTTGATAACGACACGCTGCAGTTTGGAACAACACAACTGAGTTTCCATCTGGAAGAGGAAGCGGTGCCAAAGATCACCGGTCGTGTTCCGCAGGAGCTTGTTTACGAAGGAAAAGCCGCCGGGCCTGAAGAAGAAGAAGCAATGGTTGGCGTCGGCGAAGGAATGGAAACCGAGCATAACAATGAGCCTGAGCCGGATTTGCAGGTGGGATTTGAGCGACTGGATGAAGATAAGGAAGTCGCTCAAGTGCCGGAGGGCGAGATGGTCGCTCAAGAAACGGACCCCATCTCTGACGAAGTGAGGACACAACAGGTAGTTCGAGAAGAGAGCGAAGAAGAACTTGCTCTCCAAGAAGCAGAAAGTAAAAATGAGGGAATCGGCGAGGAGATTTACGTTACCGAAGGCCTCTCTTCCGAAACGCTTGAACCATATGCAGAAGAGCCGGCAGCTGCCGCTTCGCCTCCTCCTGGCGTGGATACGGAGGAGATTCGCATGTGGGAAAAAGCTCTGCAGAACAAGAGTGCTGTAATCCGTAAGCAAGCCGCTAAAATGCTAAAAAAGCTAACCGGACGCGAGTATGAGTGCTAATTCCCCGAAGCGTATCGGGATTTTCTCAGATGTTCACGGAAACCTGCAGGCCTTCGAGGCTGTAATAGAGGCCATGCAGCAAGATAACGTCGAGGGAATCTATTGCTGCGGCGACATTGTAGGATACGGTGCAAATCCCAATGAGTGTGTGGAATTGACTCGCGAGTTGCAGTGTCCTATTATTGCTGGTAATCATGATCATGCCGCTCTATTGCTTACCGACATCAGCTATTTTAACGACGTGGCGAAGGCTGCAGTTCTATGGACAAAGAAGGTCCTCACGTCTAAGAACTCACAGTTCCTGCAAGACCTACCGCTAACGGTCAGCGATGATCACTTCTATTTCGTCCACGCATCGCCAAAGGCCCCAGAACAATGGAACTACATTCTCACAATGGGTGAGGCACGGACCAATTTCGAGTACTTCACCCAACAATTCTGTTTCATCGGCCACTCCCACCAACCGTTTATTATCGAGGATTACGAAGACAATTTGATCTGCCCCGCACAGCCGGATATCCAGATCAAGCCTGGACGGCGGTATCTCGTCAATGTCGGAAGCGTTGGCCAACCGCGCGATCGGAACCCTAAACCCGCCTACGTAATCTGTGATCTGGAAAAGGAGATTCTCGAGATCAAGCGGGTGGAATACGACATTCCCTCGGCCCAAAATGCGATCATAAAGGAAGGGTTGCCGCGGGAATTGGCAGAACGATTAGCCTATGGCTGGTAGACGTGCATTACCTCAAGCCGACAATAAAGCAAAAAGGCGGATTGGTAAGCTCCGCAAACTCATTGAGCATCATAACTATCTTTACTATACACGCAATAGTCCTGAGATAAGCGACCGGGAATACGACCGCCTGTTCGCGGAACTCGAATCTCTCGAGCGGCACTACCCACAATTCGCCTCGCCCGATTCGCCTACGCGCCGCGTGGGTGAAAAGAAGCTCGAGGGCTTCCCTTCCATCACCCACCGCATTCCTATGCTGAGCATTTCCAATACGTATTCCCAATCAGAAGTGCGTGAGTTTGACGCGCGGGTGAAGAAGCTCTTGGGAACCACGAAACCAATCGAGTATGTGGTGGAGATGAAAGTTGATGGTGTGGCAGTGGCGCTGCGCTACGAGCATGGGGGCCTGCGCTATGGTGCAACACGCGGTGACGGCGTGAGAGGCGATGATATTACCCCCAACATTAAAACGCTTCGTTCGGTTCCCCGTTTTCTTGAAAACGATAAGAAACAAACCGGCACTGTGCTGGAAGTGCGCGGCGAGGTCTTTCTCAATAAAAAGAGTTTCGAGCGGCTGAACAAGGAGCGCGAGAAAGAAGGGGGACCCCTGTTTGCCAATCCGCGCAACGCAACCGCAGGATCACTGAAACTGCTTGACCCCAGGATCACGGCCCGGCGACCACTCGACATTTTTATCTATGCTGTAGGTGAAACCGACTATAAGCTTCCCCGCACGCATTGGGAGGTCTTGAAAATGCTTGAGCAGCTTGGCTTGCAAGTGAACAGGAATCGCTGGCTCTGCCGCTCGATTGACAAAGTCATTGCCATTAGCGAAGAGTGGGAAACCAAGCGCAAGAACTTGGAGTATGAGATTGACGGACTGGTGATTAAAGTTAACGATCTTGCGACACACAAACGTCTTGGCACTACAGCAAAATCCCCACGCTGGATGGCGGCGTACAAATTTTCAGCGGAACAGGCAGTGACAAAGCTGAAAGACATTATCCTGCAGGTTGGCCGTACTGGAGCGGTGACTCCGGTGGCAATTCTTGAACAGGTCTTTCTCTCGGGCAGTCACATTTCACGCGCCACCCTGCATAATGCGGAGGAGATTGCGCGGAAAGACATCCGCATCGGCGATCAGGTAGTCATTGAGAAGGGAGGAGAGGTAATTCCGAAAGTTGTAGAGCCAGTGACGTCGCTTCGGACAGGAAAGGAGAAGAAGTTCAAGTTTCCTGAGAGGTGTCCGTCGTGCGGCTCGCCTCTGAAAAAGTCGCAGTTTGAGGTTGCGATCCGATGCGAAAACATCGCGTGCCCGGGCCAGATCAAAGAACGGATTCGACACTTTGCTCGCCGTGATGCCATGGATATCGAAGGGTTAGGCGATGTAGTGGTTGAGCAGCTGGTTGACAAAAGCCTGGTCAAAGATGTCGCGGATCTCTATACTCTTACGTTGGATCAGGTTACAAGCCTGGAACGGATGGGGAAAAAGTCGGCACAGAACCTCCTGGATGGAATTGAGCGAAGCAAATCGCGTCCTTTGCATGCTTTTATCTTTGCCCTGGGGATTCGGTTCGTTGGAGTTCAATCAGCCAGGCTCCTGGCCCAGCATTTTGGCAGTTTCGAGCGGCTACAACAATGTCGCCTGGAGGAAATCGAAACGATTGAAGGGATCGGCAGCGTGATGGCCGAAAGTATTCACGCATTTTTTAGCACCTCTTCGAATCTTCGTGTGATTGAGAAGCTCAAGAAGCTTAGCGTCGTCCCAAAGAAAGATACTGCCGCTGCACCTCGCCGGGCCGAGCATCCGGCCTTCGCGAACAAGACCTTCGTGCTCACGGGCACCCTGGCCTTGATGGCCCGCCATGAGGCACAGCAGAAGATTGAATCGCTAGGCGGCAAAGTGAGCAGTAGCATTTCAGGTAAGACCGATTTTGTAGTAGTGGGTGAAGAACCTGGCTCGAAGTATACCAAGGCACGAGAGCTGGGCATCAAGATTCTGAGCGAAAGGGACTTGCTAAAGCTATTCGAGTCTGTGTGATCCAGATGTTATTGTTCCAAGCCACTGTGGGGCCATTCGAGGCGAATTGCTACATCGTAGGGGACAATGATACACGCGAGGCAATTGTCATTGATCCCGGCGGCGATTCCGCACGCATCCTTGACATCATCGAGCAGCATAAGCTTAGTATCTCCGCGATTCTCAATACCCATGGGCATATTGATCATATTGCGGCAAATCTCGCTATTCGTCGGCACACCGAAGCCTCGATTGGCATTCATCCCGACGATGCGCCTCTCCTTCGGGATCCCCTGTTGAACGGATCGGCAATGTTTGAAATTCCCTTTAAGAGTCACCAGCCAGACTTTTTTCTTACTGAGGAAACCCGGCATGTTGTGGGCCGCCTGACTATTCGTGTACTGCATACGCCGGGGCATACGCGCGGCAGCATCTGTCTATTGATGAATGACATAATTTTTACTGGAGATACGCTTTTTAAAGAATCAGTTGGTCGCTGCGATTTACCGGGAGGAGACGCCCAGGAGCTCCAGCACAGTCTCCGAACGAAGATTTTGCCCTTGAGCGATACATACGTCGTTTACCCTGGCCACGGGGACACAACGAACCTTAAGCATGAGCGGCGGCGAAATCCTTTTCTATGCGAGTTGTGACGCGCCCCGGCCTCTCTTTAGTGTCTTGACAATACTAAAGTGTGCTGGTGCTTGCTCGGTTTTGCAGCAAAGAAAAATGTGATGGCGAAAGCAATGTCAGCAATCCAGAGGAGGAACAAATGAACTGGCTGAGGAAAAGACGATATATAATTGCAGTGCTTGCTATGATCAGTATTGGCTCTGTATGGATGACTGGATGTAAGAGTCCGGCGGAGAAAGCCCACCGCCAGGGTAAGCAATATCTGTATGAGGGAGAATACCCGGAGGCAATTAAGGCGTTCAAAAATACTATTCAGCTCGATCCCCAGTATCGCCGCGCGTACGTGCGATTGGCAGACGCCTACGCCGACTCAGGAAATACAACGGCAACGATTCAGACCTATCGGCAGGGCATCAAAGCTGTGCCAACATATTTTAAACTCTACCGGAGGCTGGCCAAAGTATATTATGACCGAGGCGAGCTCATTAACGCCAAGACGGTTTGCGGAAAAGCACTGGCGCAGAACGCCATAAACAAGGATCCTGAGGAAGCAAAAGACATTCGTGCGTTGCTTGGCGACATTAACGCCGCTCTTGCCAGGACGCAAGGAATGCCGGATGAACAATAGCCACAAGATGAGCATGAGTGCTGAGACATATAGCGGGAAACGAGGCAAACGATTCGCGTGTGGCCGTGAGCTCATTTCGCGCCGAAGTCCATGTGCTTTGTCCAGGGTGAAAGTGACAACGTCCGGCGCGAGAGTGCTCTACCTCGTAGGAATATTGGCAAGCATTGTGTGCGCTTGCCACACCCCCAGCACAGAACAAGCGGCTTTGCCTCGCCCACCAAAAATGGGCCAGGTGGTCATTCAGTGGCCAATCGAGCATGGCGTCAATGTTTACGGATTTAATATTTATCGTGGTGAGAGTGCCCAAGGGCCATTCACACACGTTAACGCAGATATAATCCCTGCAGCCACAAGTAAAGACAAAG
Source organism: Candidatus Sumerlaeota bacterium (assembly GCA_030613245.1). Lineage (GTDB taxonomy): Bacteria > Sumerlaeota > Sumerlaeia > MWCT01 > JAUWMI01 > JAUWMI01. The sequence goes on along the minus strand of JAUWMI010000008.1, from coordinate 87,335 downwards.
AGTATTACCGATATGTTGACAAGCCCCTTGAGCTGGGGAAGACCTATTTTTACTATATCGAATCAATTTCGTATGCCGGGCAAAAAAGGAAGATTACTCCCGTAATTCCGGTAAACGCCGTACCCTAGCACTTCACAGGCACTAAACCGAAAGAGCACCTGCCCTTCGGTGCAATTCCCGGCGTGAGAAATCTTACCTTTGTCTGACATTAGAGGTCTAAATTGAGGGATTCTAATAATATTGCGATTCGTGCAAGCGGTACCTTTGATAATTGACGTCATTCGCCCTCTCTGGCGAAAATCCGAGATCGGCTATGGTATGTCTTCTCAGATACGTAGCATTTCGCTTGACTGGCGAGCGACTCGGAGTATCATATAGAAGTTAAGGCATAGAAAACAGAAAAGCAACAAAAATACAGACAGCGAAGGAAGATAGAGATAGTATGAAACAGGTGTGGTCCATTATTGTAAGCGGATTAATAGTGCTCCTGGTTTGGCACTTTGGAATCTGTCCGGCGCATGCGATTACGGCGGAAGAGCTATCACGGATGTCGCGGGAAGAGCGCATCAAGCGGCAAGAGGAGCGCCTGAGAAAAATAATTGAGGAACGGCGGCAAAAGCAAGAAGAGGAACGCCGGCGTGAATCGGAACAGTCGCGACGGCGCACCGCTGCGGAATCTCGACCTGTGGCAAGAGCCCCGGCTCCAATGGTCACACTGCCTACAAAGGCCACTGAAACTATTCTCTATTTCGACCCGTATGATACGCTCGTTAAGGTCGGCGAGCAGTTCGTGACAGACTTGCACATCATTAACAAGGGCGAGCAGCCGATTGATTATGTTCGGATGACGATTCGCTACGATACCAAGTACGTCGAGCCGATTACAGTGTATGACACCTTCCTTCGGCCCCTGCTGGCATCCCCGCCGACATTTCTTGTGGAAGAAGACACAGGCATGCTGATCTATGGCGGACAATTAGTAACCGCGCAGCCACTGGGCGCTCGTCCCCTGCTTACAATTGTTTGGCGCGCTTTGGAGGAAGTAAGCTACTCGCCGATCAGCTTTTTGTTCGATGAGCCAAGCACCGTCCTCTCGTACAAGAACAAAGACCATCTCGGCGCTTCCTACGATCCAAGCGACGGAGTCATTCCCGCCAGCGTGATGATTGTGAAAGAACGTTCTCAGCTCGCGAAGATCCCGCGTGTCAGTAACTATTATGGGCTGTCGGCTGGGCAGATCGAACAGTTCGAGGGAGTCCTCCATCTGCGCCTGTCCAGCGAGAAAAGGCAAGTGAATATAGGCGAAGAATTTATCGTTAATGTACGATTGGGCAATCCCAGCTCCATCTTGTTTGACAATGTGCGCCTCTTAATCAAATTTGACCCTACAAAACTGGAAGTCATTGATTGGGATCGGAGCAACTGGATTCGCCGTGGCGTGAATATTAACGACCACATCGCACATCGTATTTACCCGTTTGATTATCACATAAAGAACACGGTTGACAATCAACTAGGAACTATTGACTACCGCATGGGGCTCTCCGAAAATCTAACGCTTCCTTCAGGAATTCTGGCACAGATCAAATTCAGAGCGAAGGCTGCGGCTCACCTGACAGACATAGCATTTGCTCAGAACGAATGGAATCGCCTTCCAACGACTGATATTACCTATCTGGGCGAAACTGTACTTGATTCCTCTCATACACGGACCAAACAGTCAGGCGAGCTGACAATCCAGATTGCCTCAAGCCGTTAGCCGAAGCTCCGCCATACGCCGGCTCTCCCGATTGTTCGCTGTTTTCTATACGATCCCTGTGAGCTATGCCTTTCAACCCACAACACCCTTCTCATTTACTCAGAACAGAGCTGGGCACTATTCGCAAGCAGTTCGGGATTGGATGTGCAGTAGCGCTTGTCTATCCCCACACCTACGCTGTCGGCATGTCTAATCTAGGAGTGCACTTCATCTATGAGCGCCTGAATCGGCGATCAGATTGCCTTTGTGAGCGCGTGTTCTGGAATCTCGATCCGCTGGTCAGCGTGGAAAGTCAGCGCCCGCTGACTGACTTTAATCTTATCGCTTTCTCCGTCTCTTTTGAGCTTGACTATCTGCATCTCCTGCAAGTTCTCGAGCGTGCCCGTATTCCCCTGTTTGCAAGCGAGCGCATCGGCGGCCGCTATCCGATTATCATTGCGGGTGGAATCAGTGTGACCATGAATCCGTATCCGATTGTCCCCTTTGTGGATGCGGTGGTGCTGGGCGATGGCGAAGGAGTTATTGATCAGCTTATTGATGCGTATCAATCGTCGGAGGGAGAAAAATCAAAGTTTTTGGCCGAGATCGCCAAGATTCCGGGAGTTGTCGTCGCACAGGCGCTAACCCAACGGCCCGGGCCGGACACCGCTTGCCCGCTGAAGCCCAATATCGTTGCGCCCCTCACTCCTCCACCATGCAGGACAGTAATTTTTACGCCGCATACTGAATTTGCCAGCATGTGCTTGATCGAAATCGCGCGTGGCTGTCCGCACAAATGTACGTTCTGCTACACGGGAAACTCTCCTCTCCCCTATCGCGTCCACGAGCTTGCGCAGATTCAGGCAATCATTGACCAGAATCGCCAATATACAGACCGATTTGGGCTTGTATCCTCAGCGGTTGGCCGACACCCACAGATTGAAGCACTGTGTGATTACGCTTTGAGCAAAGGCGTGCGCCTGTCGTTCTCTTCACTCCACGTAGCAGACATCGGGCCGACCATCCTCCGTGCTCTCGCCATGAGTAAGCAGCGCACTCTGACCATTGCACCGGAGAGTGGCGATGAGGCGCTTCGCCGATCGCTTGGCAAACCCGTTGCCGACGAACAAATCATCCAGCTCATCAGAAAAGCCATTGAGCAGGGAATCCCGTCGGTCAAGCTCTACTTCCTCATTGGCCTTCCGAATGAAAGCCTCGAGCAGTGCCTTTCCATTATCTCCCTGGTTAAGCAGCTACACCAACATTTTACAGCCGCCAGCAGGAGAAAGACAACTATTGGTACGATGTCTATTAACGTCGGTATCTTTGTCCCGAAATCTGGTACCCCGCTGAGTAAGGATGGAATGATGGGGATACGGGCGTTGCGAGAGCGCATACGCCTGCTGCATCGCGAACTGAGTAGATTGAGCAACGTGACGCTGAGTATGCCAAGTGCACATCAGGCAGCTGCACAAACTCTGCTCTCGCTTGGCGGCCCCATTGTATCGGAATTCCTCCTCGCCGCGCTTCGTCACAATGGGAGCTGGAGAACAGCATTACGCGAGAAGACCCGAGATAGCAAATCTACGTGGCTGGACCTGAGCCAGAGCCTGAAGAATAGCTGAGTCGGCCATTGGCTCCAGGTTGTTCAACAATGCTTCTTTCAATTCAATGTTAATTGGATCGGGACCGGCTTGGGGTTTTCCCTTTTGAAACGGCGCATGCTTGTGAGAAAATCACATGGGGCGGGAATAACAAGATGGCGCATTAGAAATTCGTGGTGATGCCTTGTTCCTTTTTGTACTGCTCCAGTGCAATACAAAATGCCTTATAAAACTCCTTGACGATCTTTAGTTCCCACTTCTCCAGCAACCCTCCCTCGTATGTCTGTTTCACTTCAGAAAACATATTGACCAGGTGCTTGTGGAGCGAGACAAGATGCTCCTTATCAATACCTTTCAAACTCTTCTTGCATAAGAGCACCCGACGATCCGTGGCTGAGATTTCAGTAGTGTCAGGCTTTTGGACTGGGGCGGCAACGCTAATAGATTCTTCCAGATCCTTCACCCAATCGGCAAACTCCGCTTCTTTGGCCATCTCAGCGGAGTCCTTAGCAATCTCGCTCTCTTCGCTGGCTCGAGCCCGGGCCAGCAGATCCTGCAAAGTAGGACTATTCGGGACATAGCGTAACGCCTCGCGTGCGACCTTTTCTGCTTCCGTCTTTTCGCGGCGCTTCAAATATAAATTACCCGACAGCTCCAGTGCTGCTACACCTTCGACCATCTGGCCGCTCTTAATAAGAACACGGGCCAGGATTTGATGACTGGAAGGCTCAGTGGGATCGAGTGCAATCATTTCCTGGCATTCCTCCATGGCTTTTTTCAACTGGTTATCCTGGAGCAACTTGTTCACGACCCACTTGAGCTGTTCAACGGCCTCATGGCACTCACCGAGCCGTGAATAGAGATACGCCAGACGCTTGTGCACCTTAATATCCACAGGTGAAAGAATGATGAGAATATTATAGATGCCTAGCGTCTTTTGGAGTTCTCCCAGAACGCCATAGTCTTCTGCTGCTCTAAAGTATTCTTGAATTCCCTGTTGCCTCTTCCCGAGCTCCAGATAGAGCGCCGCCAGTTTGCATCGTGTGATACAGTTTCGCGGACTAATTTTCAGGGCCTTTTCCAACAACGGGAGCGCCTCGTACAATTTCCCTTCCTGAATCAACGCGTCGGCTTTCTGTATTAGCTCTTTATCCGGCGCTTCCTCTCCAAAGAGATGCTCTCTCACCTGGCCCAGCTCAATATCCATAAACCGGGCGTACAACTCCACCAGTAACCCACCGGCGTGGGCATCGCACTGCGCATACTGACAGCTGAATTCCTTCTTCTCCAGGTCAACGATCAGCGACTTGCGGACTAGATCTTTGTGAATCGGACAAAACACGCGGATGATATTTTCCTCCTGATACATTGCTTCGTCAGTGAAACCCATTTTCCGTAGCAGCCAGAGTCCGTCGAGTTCCGCATTCAGCTGGCGCAGTTCCTCAGTAAGAGAGTCGTTCATTTTTTTGTCTCCTGGGTTTTTTCAGTGAGAAAGGTTTTGTTTCATACAGGGGCGTGGAAGAAAAATCAACCGAGAAAATACGGAAGAAAATATAAATTGTAAGCGGCATCATAAGGGCTAAGGCGCCAGTTCTGGGCCGTGTACAAAAGGAGCCGTGTGTCATCCCGAGCAGCTGGAAAGGGCGGCGACTACTTTCTCGGTGATTCGCTGGATAATATCTGTCTCCTTCTCTTTATAAAGCGTAAAGACGACAAGGATAAACCGACTTCCGTCGGCCAGTTCAACAATTGCAGCGTCGTGATTCTCGAGGCCTGTCCATCCCGCCTTGCTCCATACTCTGGCGGAATTGGGCGCTCCTGCGGCAATGCGTTTGACCCGCCACTGCTTGGCACGCTGCGGTTTGCGCTGCATCAGGTTCAGCATTCTTCGGCACGACCGCCGATCCACCACCTGCTCTTCAGCAATAAGGTAGAGCAACCGTGCGGTGTCGTTCATCGTCATCTTGTTGCTATACTGGTAGTGATCTCCAGTGTAGCGCCCCAGAAGCTGGATATCACGTCCGAACGGTGCCTTTGACCAGGTTTTCTGAATCGCGAAAATACCGGGAAGACCGAGGTGCTTGAGGTAGCGATCTACGGTGTAGCGTTTATGGCGAAATCTGGCGAATTCCTCACGCGAGAGCTCAGGACCTGACTCGGTACCAGTCAGGCGATCCAGCAGGCGATTTGTGGCCTCGTTATCGCTGATGCCGATCATCAATTTGAGATCCTTTTTTACCGCACGTGACATTGGTAGCATGCCGGTGCGTGCCTGATGAAAAACCGCCGTCATGTAACCCACTTTTATTACACTCGCGGGATACACGGGTTCATCCCCGCGGTAGTGGCCAAGCTTCATATAATGTGGGTCGCGCAGGTCAATCAGCGTGACCCAAACAGTATCGGTTGTCACGTGACCCTCGCCAATTTCATGTACGCTGTCGGTTACGTAGCGCGTGACTAGCTGATCCAGATCAGGCGAAGGCTGCGCCCTGCGCATAGCCCAGCGAGATTGCTCGACCGCAATCTGATCGAACGAATGAAAGTAGGTCGCACAGCCTGCAAATAGTGCCACCAGACTAAGCAATGTAGCACTTATCAAAACTCTCGGTATCATCTTTTCCCTCCTTGACCTTGAACAGATGCCGACGGCAACGACCGGATGGAATCCTTCAAACACCCACCTGCCCACCGGGTACGCTTGGCTACTCACACGTTTTTTCTCAACCAGTGAGCGGAATTATGCTAACGTCCAGGAGGACTTTCAATATCTTTTTCGACCACTCGCCCAGGCAACCGGACGTCTGATTCCGCACCAGCAAGGCTCTACGGCTGTGTAAAATCCAAATAGCATCTCTAGAGGGCAACTGCACTGTCCTGTATTCAGGTGTTGAGCATTTTAGCCAAGTATTGACGCAGATGTATTTCCGTTGACAATGCGAAGACTGCTCTGGCAAACTTAAATTGAATTTTCGGTGTGAAAATTTCTGTCTCGTTTCCTCGCGCGGGAGTAGTTCAGTTGGCTAGAACATCAGCCTTCCAAGCTGAAGATCGCGGGTTCGAATCCCGTCTCCCGCTCCATTTCAAAAAGATCCGAAACACTGCTGCATATAAAAGAGCGCTTGAGGTATTTTGCCCAAGCGCTCTTTAATATTTATTCCTACCAATGAGCCAGAGGCTTATAAAAAAGATTTTCAAATCACCAAGCAGATATCTCCGTGCTGCAAGTGCTGGGAAACTCAGCGTTCCTGTGCTTCGCCGGTCATTGGCACGAAGCGCACGGGAATAACTGTCTTGCGCTTGATTCCCTTGTCTGTTTTTATGATTAACACCAGTTCCTGATAGTGCTCGCCCACAGGGATAACCAGGCGGCCACCCACCTTAAGCTGGTCAATCAGGGGCTGGGGTATGTGGTCAGGCGCGGCAGTCACAATGATGCCGTCAAATGGTGCATGTTCCTCCCATCCCTGATACCCATCCCCGCATTTCACCACAACTTTATCGTATCCCAGATTACGCAAGCGCTCGGCTGCATCCTCAGCAAGTTTCGGGACAATCTCAATGCTATAGACCTGGTCAGTGAGCTCTGCCAGAATAGCGGCTTGATACCCGGAGCCCGTGCCGATTTCGAGCACACGATGCCCTGGTTGGACATCGAGAAGTTCAGTCATCAGGGCAACGATGTAAGGCTGCGAGATGGTCTGACCCTCGCCAATCGGTAGCGGGTCGTCGTAATAGGAGTATGTCAGATACTCCTCCGGCACGTATTTATGGCGCTCGACCTTGAGCATTGCCTTGAGCACGCCCTCGTTCGAGACGCCACGGGCCTTAATCTGCCGCTCCACCATCTCCTGTCTACTAGTCATGAGCCACTCCTCACCTGGCTTTTCCTTTTTAGGTGGCGGTGGTTGCCCGGTGCAGCGTGAAAATAGCGAAAGAAGAAACGAAAGCACCATGATTCCTCCCAGAGTCCAGAACCGCATATATCCTTTACTTCTGTCAGATGCCCACATCGCCATGGTCCCATTCCGTATCGTCTCTATGCAAGAGTCTTGTGGCTACTATTTGCAGAGCAGTATCCGAACTACGTGTGGCTTAATGCAGATTCCTTAAAATTCCCCACCGGAACCTATCAAACTTTCTCTTATACGGGTTTATAAAATAATGGCGCTTCCAAATGCAAGGATTATTTACGTAAGAGAAGCCAACAAAGCAGATTAAAGTAACATAGAGGCTACCGATGTTTCAAAACATCTATGCCGGTCCGCCTGGTAGCACGACGTACCATCTCGCCGCCCAGGCTGTTGACTTTCTCCACAATGCTTTGTTCGTCTACTCCGGTCAATCGGCCGCTACGAACCACGATTTCTCCATTCACAATAGCGGTGTGGACAATGTGGGAGCTACCGCAAAAGACCACAGCGGCAAGTGGATCGTGAAGTGCGCCTGCAAAGCCAATCTGGTTTAGGTCAATCAGAATGCAGTCACCCGCTTTGCCGAGCTCGAGGCTTCCGATGTCGTCACGGCCGAAGAGCCGCGCCCCTCCGCGCGTGGCAAGCCGCAATGCCTGCTCGGCAGACATCGCACCCACACCTGAGCTCAGGCGGTGCACGAGCAAACACTGGCGTACTTCGCCGAGCATGTCTGAGCTGTCGTTGCTCGCGCTGCCATCAATGGCCAATCCCACTGGCACGTCGAGCTCCAGCATACGAGGCACACGCGCAACCCCTGAGGCCAGCCGCATGTTGGAAACCGGGCAATGAGCCACGCCAGTCTGCGTTTGAGCCAGCTGGCTAAGCTCACCATCGTCGAGATGAATCGCATGCGCAAGCCACACATCGCTACCCAGCCAGCCAACGGATTCAAGAAACGCCAGTGGGCGTTTGCCGTAGACCTGCTGGCAGTAGGTTTCTTCATCGCGCGTTTCCGCGATATGAGTATGCAGACGCACTCCGTGCTGGCGAGCGAGCTGTGCGATCTCGCGCAAAACCCCTTCATCTACAGAGAAGGGTGAACAGGGCGATAGAGCAATCTGACACATGGAGAAGCGCTTGGAGTCGTGATAGGTCTGGATCAAGCGCTCGCTATCGCGGATAATTTCGTCGGGCTGCTGCACAATGTCATCAGGCGGCAGTCCACCCTGTGATTTACCGCGGCACATGCTGCCCCGCGTGGGGTAAAAGCGCATGCCGATGTCGCGCGCCGCGCGAATGGTTTCATCCAGCAGCTCTGCTGACGTGCCGCGCGGAAAGATGTAGAGGTGATCCGTGGTTGTGGTGCACCCGGTCAGCAGCAACTCGCCCATACCCGCCAGGGCACTCCAGTAAACCGCCTCAGGCGTGAGCTCCTGCCAGATAGGATAAAGCGTGGTGAGCCACTCGAAGAGGGTCGCATTCTGCACGCGTGGGATGTTGCGGGTGAGGGTTTGAAACAGATGATGGTGCGTATTGATGAGGCCAGGCAGCACAATCATACGGCTGGCATCAATAATTTCATCCGCCTTGACCTGTAGCTGCGGCCCAATGGCCTTGATTTCCTGCCCTTCGATGTAGAGATCCGCGTTGCGCTCGATGCGCGACTCATCGTCAAACGTGGCAATCAGCATAGCATTGCGAATGAGGATTGAGCTCATCATTGATGCTCCTGTTTGAATGTCACGCTGATACGTGCGTCACCTGCACGGGGAACGTGCGTAGTCACGCTGCAAACGCCATCATGTTCTTTTACCTCAACCGATAGTTGTTGTTCGTCCCAGCAGACACGATCGGGAAGGCATCGCAATGTCAGCGCGGCCTGGCCCTGCCAGTACGCATCAAGCTGAATACACTCATTGCCCTCTTCAATTCGTGTGAGATAGACCATTCCCTCAACGTCCAGCAGTTTCGATTGTGAAGTAAGTATCTTATATAGGTGAAAGCTTAACGATACAAGTGCGAACTCATATGGCGGAGAGAGCAGGCACTTCTGCTTGACGTCCCAAAGCGCCGGGATTTGCTCTGTAATCCTATACTTGCCCTGCCTGCCGCTGCAATTTGACACAATGAGGTAGCCTGTTTGCGTCTGATTCCAGAGAAGACCATGCGAGCAGTCAGTGACAACAGGAAACGGAGATTGTGGTTCATCTTTGGCCTGGCCATCTTGAAGCAGATGCACCAGGATTTTCGCGAAATCCAGGCCCAGGTTATCACCGTCCAGGCTGCATCCAATGTATAGAGCATACCCTCCCTGGCCTCCATACTGCACCCGCGTGATTATCGGCGTCTGATCGTACGTCGAGCGGTACAGAACCTCGCTTTGAACCTGAGGCTCAAACACGGGGCGGCCATAGCCGTAGCAGGTAAATGCCGGTCGGGTGCCAAGCATAGCGTCCTGTGGATTTGAGCCAATGAACTCGATCTCAATCGAATCATCCAGGGCAATCGTCTCGATCTGCTGCTCAGAATCAATGCCAAACAGAGAAAGGACTTCGGGAGGGCGCGGCGTAAAATCGCTATAGAGGCCCTGAGAGTCGTAGCGATAGCCATTGCGGCCACCGAAATATACGAGACGCCGAGATGGATGACCTTGCACCCATTGGCGCAGCAGCTCACGCTCCTCAGGCCCAACCGGAAAGTATTCTGACAATACGATCACGCGCACTTCAGGATGATGCTCGAGACATTGTTTCAAACTGTCGGCGTAAAATGTCAAAAACGGTAGCGCGTCGCAATAGAGAAGCGGCCGCGCAAAATTCCAGTAGGTCTTCCAGATCTCGCGCCAGCTCCGTGGCAACGGACGTGCGATTCCATGGTAGGAGAATACAAATGCAATGGGCGAGGAAGCAGTTCCGAGCCGCGGTAGGTAGCGATTGACCTCGCTCAGCAGCGACATGTGCTGGGTATCGCGGTCGTAGTCCTTACCGTACCAGTGGCGAGTCATGCCGCCTGGTGCAGCCGCCGTGGCGGCGAGCGTGTAGCGCGCAAAATAGTCGTAGGGAAAGAGCGTTTTGCCTTCGTAGCGAGGCGGCAGGTGTTCGTTCGTTGGATTGTTCACCGCAATAATGGGCTTGCCCAGTGAATGGGCCAACACCTCAAGATACCCAAGGCGAGGTAGCGATTCGCCGGAGCTGGCCATCATCGCCTCGCCATAAATATTATCCGGCTGCATGCGAACCACGATAAAATCCACACCCGGCAAAAACGTAACTCGCCCCGTGTCGCAGCAGGAATTCCAGCTCTCCATTGGCGTATTTTCAAACGTAGGAGAAAAGAACCAGGGCATGATGCCACATTTCTCGTAGCCAAAATTCTTTGCCGCTCGTGTGAGCTCATCATAGAACTCCAGCAAGATGCGCCGCTTCAGCTCCTGCATCCGCACGTACGCCAGGGAATCCCACTGCCGCGTGGGATAGGGCAAATCAGGATAGGCGGTTCGAAACCGTTGATAGAAGCGATCCTTTGTGCCAGGAACGTCTACGCGATACATCGGCTCCTCGTAGACTACCCAATCGAATCCATAGTCGCGAAAAAGCTGCGTGAGATTCCTGAGAAACGACAGCCATGCCTCCGAAGCAAAGGAGGCGAAGAAATTCTTCTTGCCAGTGCCTGCGAAATGCTCGTAGGTGAGCGTGCTATTATCAGCGTAGTACTGGCCTTCTTCCAGCGGGAGATCGTCAGAAAACGCCACTGTGGATTGTATCTGGACGCACGCCTTTATTCCCAGCTCATGAGCACGCCTTGTAAATGCGCGATACAGGTCGCCATACTCCTCTTGCACCTTCTTCATGGAAAAGGCATAGAAGGCGCTATAGGCCACATCATAATTCCAGCGCTGCATGTCGCGAAAATAGCGGTCAATGGCTTGTGCCGAGTTGGCGGTGTCTGGTGAAGTTGGCAGGACGTTCATCTATCCTCTCCCGCAGCTAGAGTAGTAGGCCTTTGTAGTGCATTTTGAATAAAGAATGCCACAGAGGCACAGAGACACAGAGATTGTCAAATGATAAATCTCTTTCCGATGAATCTTGGACCCACAGCCGATGATCCTTTCGGTCACCCTATTGGCAAATTCGATGCTCTGTGTCTCGGTGGCTCTACTCCTAAAAAATAATCTCCCCGTCTACACGAAAAACAACGGGGAGACCCATCGGCAAAAATTTCGATTAGTCTTACGCGAGAAACAAAGGTTGGAAGAAACTTCGCAATGCTACTCCTTGTGCGTCTTGAGATAAGCTGCCAAACCCTTTTCGTTGATTTTAAACTTTGCCTCGCGTAGCGCCTCCTGGCGCAGTCGGGCGTTGAGCTCGCGACGCTTCGACTTTGTCCATTGCTTCAGCACTTTATCACGTACCTCACCAAACTTTGGTATCTTGATCTTCTCCACCTTGACCATAACGTAGCCCCGGCTGAACTCAACAGGGTCACTCACATCTCCCTCAGCTATCTTGCGAGCCGTCACATCAACATACGGCGCTGTGGGCTCCTGAACCCATCCGATATCGCCGCCTGGCTTGTGGTTTGCCGTTTCATCATAGCGGTCAGCCAGCGTCTCGAACGATTCACCCTGCTTGAGCTTGTCAACCACAGTCTGGATCTTCTTCTTCGCAGCCTGGAATGCATAATGGCGTTGCGCACGGTTGGCTTTCTCTGGCAGATCGGCTTTAACTAAGATTAGTTTCAGATGGCGCCGGATCAGGTATTCAAACATCTTCGGGTTACTATCATAGAACCTTTTTAACTCGCGATTCGACGGTGTTGCATCTTCCAGCTTCTTTTCCAGATACCGGGTGGTAAGTTTAGCATCTTTCTGGAACTCGATAAACGCCTTATAGCGCGGCGTAGCCTGAACCCCCTTTGCCGCTGCTACCTGGGTAAAGTAAAACTCATCCATCACATTATTGAGCCATTCCTCCCGGTCCTCCGGAAGCATTTGCGTAATATCCTGATTCTCCTCTTCCAGCCTCTTCTTAAAATCGCCATAGGTATACTGAAAATCCCCAATGGTAACCAGCACATCAGATGCAGAGGGATTCTCTTTCTGTAAAGGCTCCAGATGCTGCTTGTATATACCTTCACTGTAAACCCCACTCCGGAAATGAAACATGGCATCGCCTCGCTTCTTACTCTTGAGAGAAGACCGAATGCTATCCTCAACTTCCTCCAATGGCATGGCTGAAGGGCCTGTTTCATCCTCCACGCGAATGATGCAATAGCCATACTTTGTGAGTACTGGCTCGCTGATCTCCCAGAGCGGGATCGACCAGACGACCCGTCGGAATTCCCACTGGAATTTCCCGCGTTCAATATATCCGATGTCGCCTCCTCTTACAGCACTATTAGCATCAGAGTACTTGCGTGCAAGCTCAGCAAAGTCTTCCCCGCGCTGGGCACGCACGCGCAGCTCATCGGCCTTCTTCTTCGCTTCAGCCTTTTTTGCTTCCGTGGGATTTTGTCCGCATTCCACAAAGATGTAGCGCACCTTACGCGTGGGCTCACGAAAATAATCATCTATGGACCTCTCCCAGTGTACTTTTTCGATCTCTTCCTTTGATACGCTCACAGGTTCGTAGACCTGGGCTCGCAAGCTCATTGCCAGCGAGTCTTCCTCAATTTTCTTTGCCTCTGCCTGAAATTCTGGCTCCTGCTCTAAATGCAGTTTGCGAGCCTTCCCAGCAAGCAGTCGCTCGGCGACAATATCATCGAGCACGCTGCGTGGATCAGTCCGGGCATCGTACTGGCGGGTCTGCATCCTGTGCAAGCTATCATAGTAGCGCAGGTCGTCGGCAGTAACGACCCCGCCAGAGTATGTAGCCATTGGTGCCCCACCGAACGCAACCCCGACACTTACCATCGTACAGATTATAGCGATGATCAAGATACACCTTATCCGCGTTGTCATAAACAAACCTCCATTAAATTGATACATTGTTAAATTGTTAAATTGCTACATGGCTAAATTGCTAAACGGCTAAACGGCTAAACTGCTAAACTGCCAAACTGCCAAACTGCTAAATTGCTACATGGCTATTTTGTTAAACGACTATTGGTAAATTTGATTAAAGAGTGTATTTCCTTTGGCAGTTTATTTAATTCGCTGGAAATATGTCTGTACTCTCCTTCCTTCAATAAACCTCTTTTATACGCCTTCTCAATCCAATCAATTGATTCTTCAATTGAACCATAGCTGTAACGATAGAAGTTAATCTTGTCTTTTTTAAAGTACCGGCCAAAGCCTTCTGCAATATTGGCAGAAATGGAATCCACCGCTCTCACTAATTGCCTTCCTACGGTATCCTTTGCAAAATAGTTCCACTTAATTACAATAGCCCATATATAATTTGACAGATCAAAGGCTATTCTATAAGCACTAAGATCTTTCAATTCAAGGTATTTCTTCATTAGCAGTGGGGCAATTTAGCAGTTTAACAGTTTAGCAGTTTAGCAATGGAGCAATTCAGCAGTTTAGCAGTTTAGCAGTTTAGCAGTTTAAGATGATGGAGTCAAAAAAAAAGGGGTAAATAAGGTTACCTTATTTACCCCTCAGAATCACTCTGCTAGGCAGTGAGCGTCAGAAGAGGTTCCAATCTGCGACAGTGGTCACAGCATCACCGAAGTTCTTATCAATGATAACGCTGTCTACTATCATGCCGTTAATAGGAGCTCCAGTGTGTACCTCTCTGTAGCCAAAACCGACAGGCCCGCTAGCGATGTCGCTATCAGTGTCCTCAGACAACTTGGCACTGTCTAGATACGTCGCCACGGTCGAGCCGTTGGCCCAGATGCGCAGATGATGCCATGCCGGCGAGCCAACGTAGTCTGACTGTGCAAAGACAGTCTTGGTCCCAGCCTGCAGCTTAATCGCCTGCACAACATTTGTGGTTTCATCATCGAAGTACTGAATGGCATAGCAATTCTCATAGTCTGAACTGCTGCTCTGCCATGCGGCATCGCCAAGACCACGGACGAACAAGGCAATCGACTCGCCATCAACACCGATATAGGCCCAGCCCTGGATGTTGATGTTAGCACTGCCAACGCTGTGATCACCGAGAATGACCGCGTTGCCACCACCAGACGGATCGTCTACCCGACCAACTGAATCAGGTGATGCAGTCGGAATCAGGCCAGTAATAGCAGCCTCAGGCGAATCAGGTGCACCAACTGATGCTGGATCCAGCGTGGTTGGAGTAACGAAGGTGCCATACCATGCCAGCTCAGGACCCGCACCCGGGAAGCGATCTACGTACGGCATGTCATCAGACCAGAGCGAACCCCGGTTCTTTGCGCCAGGTGACGGCTTCATGATGTCGAAGTCTGCCTGGTTATCATCGGAGTCACGGCCATCAGCCTTTCTTCCAACAGAGACCTGCGCACCGAAGTTGGCACCACCACGCATACCAGTGCCTTCATACGAGAATGAAGGCAACGCGCCAGGAGTATTCTCCATCTCGTAGCCGAGCGCATCAATGATCGTACCACCTGCGTTCCTCAGCACGAGGGCATCCGGCGTACCATTCTGAATGAGATTCGTGACGCCGATCACCTGGTCAACATTAGCCACAGTGGCAGCACCCATCACGTAGAACCCGTCAGCAGGAATCACCGTGCTCGCAGGGACCGTGTAAGTGGCATATTCGTCTCCACTAGAAGCAGTGTGGCCTATCAGCTGGTAGCCTGAAATGTCGGTGCCAGGCACGCCCCAGAGCTCGACGAATTCTGTGAGGTCCGTGCCGGCATTGTCGTAGTCGACCTCGTTGATCACCGGCAGGGGCGCAGTGTAGGTCATCTTGCCCAGCGCGCCATTATAGCCAGCATTATACAGCCGGGAACCCCAGAAAACGGTGTTGTTGGGTGCTCCGCCTTCCTCGGTAATAAGACCGCCGTAATAGAGAATTGCGGGCTTACCCCATGACAGGTACCCCCATGTATCAACGGGCATGCTGGCTAGGATCGTACCATGCACTGCCTCGTAGGCGACAATTCGTGCATCCCAGTACAAGAGAGCCCAGTAGAGTCCGTCAGCATAGTCAGCAGATAGAGTGTAAGACCATCCACCTGTTGTAGCATCTTCCGGGTTGAACGTGTCATCACGCACCCAGTTCGCGTACGCCCAGCTACCAGGATTCATATTCCTACGGACATCCGGGAATCCCAGAGTCGGACTGGCGTCGCCGTCTTCCATCCACGGCCCGCCGCCGAAGACTGTGTTCTGATCTTTAACAGCGACCGCCGACTTGCAGAAAGGTGCGGGAATCACACTCACCACGCTCCAGGTGGTCAATGTGGCGTCTAGCTGCAGTACCTGGGCCTTGTCAAGGTCACTGCTACCACAAGCCATGTACAGTGTAGGACTGCTGCTGGTGCCACGCACATTACAACCACGGCTGAAATCAAGGTCTGGAGCAGGCTTAAGCACACCCGGACTGGTGTTCTCATCAGCCCACCACGAAACAACCTCACCAAGGCTCAGATCGGCCCCCATGATTACACCGTCAGTCGTGCATGTGAGGCTGAATGGGCTGCTACCTTCAGCAAAGGCAAGGCCTTTGATGTACGAGCCGTCAGTGGAATCCCAAATACTGAGTTCCGGGACGTAGCCTAATGCCTGTTCGGAAGCGCTGTAATATCTGTTATTCGTGATGAGGTGGCCGGTGGCTGGATTGTACGCCGTGTTGTAGTGACGGTAGGGAGTGTATGACGTATACCAGTCTACCGTGGGATTGATGGGAACTGCCGAGGCAATTGAGCAAACCATCAACGCCAACACAATAAGCGTTATTCGCCTCATTTAAATACCTCCTTTTAGACTTTTAGAATGGTAAAATGAGTTACGATAAACTCCTTCCTGATTCACCTCCTTTTTTTTAGGCTATATCCCTATTTGCTGGAATGATAGTATACTACTCCAGCATTCGAAATTGGAATTTACCTGAGGGGCCGTGGCCTGTCAAGTATTTTTTTTGCCCAAAAGTGATTTTTTTGGCCCTGCTACCTGTCCAGTTTCTCGGCCTATTAACGCGCCTAAGGCTTGCCCGCCCAGACGGACGCATAAATCCGCCAGTGGCGGATAAAGGCCTGAAAAAGCGTGGCTTGAGCAATGGCTCTGACGAAATGTCAATAATTAAGGGCAGTTCACGAACTGCCCCTACTCTCGATTGGCACCACTGCGAAAAACATGACATCGGCTCTACTAATCGTTTGTTGGACCTGGCAAGAAATCAATTGCAATGCTAACCTCAAGTCGCTTAAACATAAACCATAAAGCCTTAAGGATGTCTGAGAATGCTGTGGCCTGTGGGCTTTTCCAAACCATTTTTTCTCGTGCTGCTGCTTGCGGTGCCTGTGCTATTTCTGATTGAGCGAAAAACACTGGTGGCCTTGCCGCTATGGCGAAAACGCACAGCCCTGGTAATGCGGTTAGTCATTATCTTGCTGCTCATTTTCGCTCTGTCAGGGATGACGTTTTTCAGCGCCACTGACCAGCTCTGTGTGCTGTTCGCACTTGACAGGTCACTGAGTATTCCCGCGACTGAATCGGAGCGCGCCCTGGAGACAATCCGTGAGGCCGTCGCCGCGATGAGCCCTGATGATGTTGCCGGCCTTGTAGTGTTTGGAGAAGACGTCTCGGTTGACTCGGCTCCTGCGCGTGCGCCTGACTTCGCTAAGATCGAGTCTGCTCCCTCGCCCTATCACACGAATATTGCGAAGGCACTTCGTCTGACACTGGGTCTCTTTCCCGAGGATAAGCAAAAGCGCCTGATTCTCTTTACTGACGGAAACGAGAATCTTGGCAATGCGCTTTCTGAGGCCATGGTGGCTGCGGCAAACGACGTGCCGATTGATATTGTTGCGCTACAGCCTGCTATCCCCGAAGAGGTACTGGTCAGCAAACTCATTGTGCCTGAACAGGTAGATCGGGGAAAGCCCTTTGATGTGAAGATCATCATTGAGGCCAATGTTGATACGGTTGCCATGGTGCAGCTCTTTAAAGACACAAACTTCATTGGCGCGCAGTCTATTCAGCTGACTGCTGGCAAGAACGTCTTTCTGCTTCCGCAGGCAGAAGCTGACCCGGGTTTTCATACCTACCGTGTTGTCGCCGAATCGCTGCGTGATACGATACCGGATAATAATACCGCGTCTGCATTCACCATGGTATATGGTGAACCTAAGGTGCTCCTGGTTGGGACAGAGAAAAACGTCCAATTTGTCCGGGAAGTTCTGGAGCAAGAAGAGATTCTGAGCGATCAGACCCTGCACATGCCCACGAGCCCTGCAGAGATGCAAAGCTATGACGCCCTTTTTCTGGCTAACGTCTCAGCGGAAACATTTTCGAAAGATCAACTCAAGCTGGTCAAGACCTATGTGCACGACCTCGGTGGCGGACTGACCATGATTGGCGGTGAAGATTCATTTGGGGTGGGCGGTTATCACAACACGCCGGTGGAAGAGGCGCTGCCAGTTTACATGGAATTGAGGGATAAGAAACGTTTCCCGAGTCTGGCCCTGATCATGGTTATTGACAAGTCGGGGAGCATGTCGGGCGAAATGCATGGTGCCACGAAAATGGAGCTCGCCAATGAAGCGGCAGTTGCAGCAGTAGAGATTCTCACGCCGCGCGATCAGGTGGGCGTTATTGCGTTCGACTCAGCGGCCCAGTGGGTTCAGCAGCTGACTCCAGCCACGGAAAAATACCTCATTATTGACACCATCCGTTCGATCCGATCTGGCGGTGGAACAGATATTTATCCGGCCCTAAAAAACGCCTTCAGCGCCCTGCAGGAGGCAGACGTCCAGGTGAAGCATATCATCCTCCTTTCTGATGGACGGACACAACCGGCAAACTTTGACACGCTGGTGGAAAATATTGCGGACGAGAAAATAACTTTGTCCACCGTTGCCATCGGCTCAGATGCGGATCAGGAACTGATGGGATATCTGGCAGAAATGGCGCAGGGGCGTTATTACTTTACAGACGACCCGTATAGCATTCCGCGCATCTTCACGAAAGAAACCCAGCTGGTTCAGCGCTCGTACGTAATCGAGGAACCTTTTGTTCCGGCAATAGTGCAGAGCCATGAAATTCTTCAGGGCCTGACAGATATGGGCATCCCGCAGCTGCATGGCTATGTTGCAACGCAGCCTAAAGAGCGGGCGGAGGTTCTCCTGAGCACACATAAAGACGACCCTTTGCTGGCAGTATGGCGGTATGGCTTGGGCAAATCCGTGGCATTCACGTCGGATGCAAAGAATCGGTGGGCTGGAGAGTGGCTGGAGTGGCAGGGATTTGGGAAATTCTGGCAACAGCTCGTGCGCTGGGTTGTGCGCCAGCAGAAAGAGGGCGCGCTGCATCCGCATTTGAAGATCGAGCAGGGCAAAGGCACACTTACAGTTGACGCTATTGACGAAGCAGGCAAATTTATCAATTTCCTTGCGCTGGAAGCACGGATCGTGACACCGGAGAAGAACGCATTTTCGCTCGGCATGAAACAGGTAGCTCCAGGCAGGTATCAGGGCGAATTTACGGCAATTGAAATTGGGCCATATCTGGTCAGCACATGGGGAGAAGAGTTGGAAACGGCAACAACCGGGCACGTTATATCATATCCGCCCGAATTCAACACATTTACGCCAAATTACTTTCTCTTGAACCAGATTGCCTCGGTCTCACACGGCCGGCTCAATCCTCGCCCGGAAGAAATGTTTGCACACCTCGGCACAACGGTGCGAAAGCCACGACCTCTCTGGCATGAGCTTTTGCTCGTAGCGTTGCTGCTCTTGCCGCTTGATATTGCGTTTCGACGTGTGGTTTTTGATCGGCACCAGATCGAGACAGCTCTTCAGGCTTTAGCACGGGTAGTAACGCTTCCGATCCCCAAAAAACAACCTGTGCCCGCAGATACGGTTGTGGGAACGCTCAAGGAGCGCAAGCAGCGTATTTCGCATGAGCCAAAGGGTCTGACCATTGACCTCGATGCGCTAAGGGCGCAGGCTGAAGCAAAACGCAAGTCCGAAACACCGCCTGGAGAAGTGACGCCATTTGCTGAGCCCGCTTTCCAGGCCAGGGAGCCATCGGCTCCGAAGCCTGAAGACAAACGGGAGGAGAAGGCGAGGGAACAGTCGTACACGGATCGCCTGCTTAAGGCACGGAAGAAAGCCCGGAAGGAAAAGGGCCTGGAGTAGGGACAGATTGTAATCTGTTCCTACCTATAAAGATCCATCTCGAGAAGCATCACGGTCGCCTCTGTCGAGCAAGATGACAAAACACTAAAAAATCCTTGCAATATTGATAAAGACACAGCAGAATTCCCCACTAAATTTTTGCGCGACAAAGAGGGCAATTAGAACTTTTCAGGGAGGTAATGGTTTACCATGGTACGCACAGCAATCATGGGCGCTACTGGAGCTGTAGGACAGGAGATGATAAAAATTCTTGAACAGCGCGAGTTTCCCTGTTCGATTCTGAAGCTACTAGCCTCGGAGCGTTCAGCAGGTAAGAAATTACCGTTTCGGGGGAATCTGCACGAAGTTCAGATACTCACGAAAGAATCATTCAAAGACATTGATCTGGTGCTTTCCTCGGCAGGGGCCAGCGTGTCGAAAGAGTTTGCCCCAGCAGCAGTGAATGCCGGGGCCGTGGTGGTAGATAATACCAGTGCATATCGAATGGAGAAAGACGTGCCGCTGGTTGTCCCCGAGGTTAACGCCCATGCCCTTGCCGATCATAAAGGGATCATCGCCAATCCGAACTGCTCGACAATTCAGATGGTGGTGGTACTCAATCCGATCCACAAAGCAGTTGGGATTAAGCGTCTGGTAATAGCCACGTACCAATCAGTGTCGGGGACGGGGACTGAGGCGATTGAGGAGTTGCTCGAGCAAAGCCGCGCGCTGCTTGCCGGCCGGCGCGATATTGCCGTCAAGGTCTATCCACACCAGATTGCCTTCAACTGTCTGCCGCACATTGATGTCTTTTTCGATAACGGCTACAGTAAAGAAGAAATGAAGATGGTAAATGAAACGCGCAAGATTCTTGAAGACGACACCATCGCAATTACCGCAACTACGGTTCGGGTGCCGGTAATCAGGTGCCACAGCGAAGCCGTGAACATTGAGACGAAGAAGAAAATTGCGGCCAAGGAGATTCGCACGCTGCTGGGCAAAGCGCCGGGTGTTGTAGTCGTGGATAATCCGCAGCAGAATGAATATCCCATGGCGATCCATGGGGAGAATCGCGACGAGACCTACGTTGGAAGAATCCGCGAGGACATATCGTGTGAAAACGGCATTGACCTGTGGATTGTAAGCGACAATCTGCGAAAGGGCGCTGCGCTGAATGCAATCCAGATCGCTGAAGAGATGCTTAAGCGCGGCCTAGTGAAAGCAAGATAGACTGGCCTGTCTGCCAACATGCAGGCCAGGTGGTTCTTTTCCGATTTCTCACGGGCAAGATGCCCGTGCCACTTTGTACTTCACTGATCATCCCTATCGATCCAGAGTAAATTCAGCGGGAAATTGAAAAAATAAAGTATTGACACGGCTGATCGAGCCAATGTATTTCTACTCATAATCTAAATACCTCCTGGAATCCTGATGAATCTGCGACTTTCCGGTACCCGTGGTTTTACTCTAGTTGAAGTCATGATTGCCCTCGTTGTCCTGGTGTTTGGAATCTATGGGGTTCTGGACCTCTATCTCAACGCACAAAAACAGTCTGAACGCAATGATTACAAGTCCCTTGCCATGTACGTGGCCAAAGGGAAGCTCGAGGAGTTAAAAGCCGCGGGGTACGAAAACCTGGCCTCCTACATTCGCTTGCGTCAGATGCAGAGGACCGACCAGTCAGTTTCCTACCCTGAGAGCATTGCTTTCGTCACACAATACCTGCCTGATATTTACCCCTCAACGCGTCTCTTCTCACGAATAGTGTGGCAGGCGGACCTTGCCCTGAATCCACAAAATGAAAACATAATCAAAATGACAGTGACTGCCGGGTGGCTTCCGACCGGGCGGAATAAATATTCTCACATTAGCGAGTTGCCGATAGGGAATAAAATTGTCCTGATTGAGAACGTGGCCAGATAAAATGGTAGAACAGGCTTCTTGCTTGTTACAGCTAATGGTAGAACAGGCTTCCAGCCTGTTACAGCTATGCACAGGCAAGGATGCCTGTGCTACCAGATAAAAGGATGCTTGTGCTACCAGACAAATAGAGAGCGCTACAAGCGGAACCAAGCGGATGATCAAGTACCTCTCGAGACGCCAACAAAACGGGATAACGCTGATTGAGCTAATTGTGGCAATTGCGGGTGGGCTGATTATTTTTGGCCTGATCCTTGGAATATTGATACGCACCACCGCCGCTACTGATGCCAACATTCTGAAAGCGACCATGCGGCAAGAAGGACGCCTCATCACCAACACTATAGCGAAGTCGCTTAAACAGTTTTTCCCTAGTGGTGAGCTGGCACAAGCGGCGCCCACTGGCGCTACGCACTTTGCTGAAAACCAGATGCAATTTCGTTCTCTGCATATGGCAAAGGAGAGCCAGCCCTTGCAGTATCTGATTACCAACCGGCGGGATGCGAAGACGCAACTGAACCGTGTGATGATGGAGAGCACACTACTTGGGCAGAGTGTGGCTTCTCCCTCCCCAGAGACCGAAACTAGCCAGCAGGCTCTTGGTGTTCTTGGTCTTGGCGTGGGAGACGTAGAAAGCGAAGTGCGCTTTCGATACGCGAGCGCTTTTGAGATGCTGAATCCCCAATGGGTCGTTGCTCTCAAACCGGGCGCAGTTCCGCGAGTGGTCGAAATTACGGTCATTATTCGCGATGCTACGGACCGGGTAGAACCTGTGACAATTACAACATCTCTTGCTCTCCCATCGAGCAAGGAACAACTCTAGAACAAGACAATGCAAATCCGAGCAACTAAAATCAAAATCGGTGCTACGTTTACTTTGAAGAAACACGGGTTCGCCCTGGTTGCTGCGCTGGGCGTGCTGGCAACGCTCTTCATAATGGTGGTAGGAGTTGCCACGCTCGCAAACACAGGAATCAGCGCTGTGGCGCTTCAGGAAGCCGAAGCGCGGCTGGACACTTTATTGAATTCCCTTCAAAGTCAAATGCTCCGCAACTCGACCGGAGAATCTACAGGCGTGCTAACCCAATTTTCTATTACCTTTCCATACGGAACAGGTACAGGTGTCATCGAACCGCTGCATACCGATGCAGAGCTCTACCGCCAAGGGGCGCTCAATTTTGCGGAAGGCGATATTGTGCTGAGGCTGCATGCCGAAGTTCCGTACCTGGGAGAGCACCTGGCCAAAGAGCGCCACGTGCTGGCAAATCGTGGCGGTAACCGCAAAGTGGCAATCGTGCTGAAAGAAACTAGATACTCCATCATTGAGGAGCAGCAAGAAGAGAAATGAAGACCACCTCTGCCCGACTGGCTCTGCTCTTCCGAGAAGCCGGCCTCATAGACGAGACGCAGTGGAAGACCTACGTCGCCAAGAAACGACCCGGTGAAGGTAAACAGCTGGGTGCCATTCTGAAATCCGACGCCCTATCGCTCCAGACATATCGCGACCTCTTAACGAAGTTACCGTTCGCCAGGAAGCAAGACCAAGAAATTGAAAAAGTACTCAGCGAGGCTGTCCATATTTCGACCAGACAGATCATCCATATCCTGAAGGCCAACAAGACCAAACTGAAAGATCTTGGTTCCCTGCTGCTTGATGAGCATCTGGGGCCAGCAGAACGGATCAAAGCATTTTTCAGCGACCGGCCGAAAATTACCGCGTCTGACTATGAGCTCTTTGTGGCCGAGGGGCTATTGACACCAGAAATCCTTAGCAAACTTGTTACCAATCCGATCAGCCAATTATCGTGTAAGAACCGCCTGTGTGTGACAAGGGACATCCTGGTATTCAACAACCTGGTGAGCAGGACTGACTGGGACGCTGCAGTTGAGCAAAGCGAGGACAAGGGGAAACAACTCCGGAATGTCCTGAATGCCAACGGCCTGCTTGAGCAGAATGCACTGCTGAAGGCCGTTGACGAAGGACTCTATTTCGCCTCCATTGAGCTGGGTGAGATTACTGTGAGGGAGGAGCTGCTGGAGCTCTTACCGACAGAATTCATTCGCCAACAGCTCATTCTGCCGATAAGCAAGAAACAGAATAGTCTCTCTATTGTGACAGCTGATCCGCTGAATCTGGCGCTCATTAATGTCCTTTCGTTGCTGACCGGTTACAACATCTATCCAATTTTTGCCCCTCAGAGTGAAATCATTCGGAAGATCAATATACTATTACCTTCCCTTAAAGAAGCAGAAGCCAGAGCAGTGGGTGCACCAAAAGCGCCTGAAGCGGCGACCCCTGCCACGCCACGCGAAATCAAAGTCGAGGGAATTGACACCCTTGTGGACAATCGCTCGACTGTCCAGCTCGTGAGCTCGGTTATCGAGCACGCCATTGCCACGCGATCCACCGACATCCACATCGAGCCACAAGAATCAGCCTTGCGCGTGCGATATCGTATTGACGGCAGCCTGCATAACATCATGCCGATCCCACTCGAGATGCAGCTCCCCGTAATTTCGCGGATTAAAGTGCTGGCGAACATGAACGTCACTGAACGCCGGCGCCCACAGGACGGGCATTTCTTCTTGCAAGTGGGCAAGAAGAACTACGACTTTCGGGTCTCCACACTCCCCACGCATTTAGGCGAGAAGGTTGTGATTCGTATTTTGAGTGAGGCAACGGTGCTGACGGGACTGTCTGAATTGGGATTAGACAAAGATCAGCAGGCACTGATAGAGCAGATCATTCGCAAACCTTACGGCATGATCCTGGTGAGCGGACCAACAGGGAGTGGCAAGACGTCAACGCTTTATTCAGCTCTTAATGCTGTAAACGACGAGAAACGCAACATCGTGACGATTGAAGATCCTGTTGAGTATGAGCTGGAGGGTATTAATCAGGTTCAGGTAGATTACAATATTGACCTCACTTTTGCAACGCTGCTGCGCTCGACACTGCGACAGGATCCAGACATCATACTTGTTGGAGAAATTCGCGATCAGGAGACTGCGCATATTGCGATACGCGCGGCACTGACCGGACATCTGGTCTTCAGTACTCTCCACACAAACACTTCGGTTGGTGCCATTCCGGCGCTGATTCATATGGGCGTTCAGGCCTACATGCTGTCCAGCGCACTTATCGCTATCATAGCACAGCGGCTGGTTAAGAAGACTTGCCCGAAGTGCAAAATTTCATACGCGCCGCCGAAAGGCATCCTTAAGGACCTGGGCATCTCTGATCGTTCAAAGAAACGCATGTATCGTGGTCGCGGGTGCGACCACTGTCTAAATACCGGGTATTGGGGTCGCACAGGAATTTTTGAAATCCTTGTCGTGGACGAAACAATCAAACGGCTGGTGATGGAGAATGCATCGGAAGAGGCCCTGATGAAGGCGGCCATGGCTAACAAAATGACCACCCTGGCGCAGAGCGGCATAAAGAAGATATACGACGGCATAACCACGGCCGAAGAGGTGATGGAGACGATTTTTCTCTTGTGAGGCATAGTCGGGCTACGGCGCCAGAGCTACACTTCTGGTCTTGCGAATTTTGATGCCCGCCAAGGAAGAGACTCCGTGCCGGAGACAGGGCCCACAAAGGAGGATCTAAAGCATGGCGTCCAAAAAGTTCGAAAAGAAAAAACCGGAGGCAGATTCTGTAAAAGATGCACTGGAAAGCAAAATCAAAACCCATGCGGTAGAGGCTGAAGCTGTATCGAGGACGCGCCAGCCCAGAGCTGGTGAGCCTGTGGGAGAAGGTACAGGCCGCTTCCAACAGCCGCTCCGCATTTTCCCTCCAAATATCACCGACATGGCGACCTTCTGCCGCCAGCTTGCCACGTTGCTTGACGTGGGGATTCCGCTGCTCCGAAGCCTGAAGATACTAAGCAAGCGGACTCAGCATCCGCGCCTGAAGGCCGTGGTAAAGCAGGTTGCCCAACGGGTCGAGGAAGGCCAGACATTGTCAAGCGCTCTGGCTGAGCATCCGCGTATCTTCTCGCACCTGTTCGTCAGCGTGGCCAGGGTAGGCGAGGTCGGAGGCATTCTGGAGAGCTCTATGAAGCGCCTTGCCGATATTTTGGAGAAGAAGGCGGAAATTAAGAAAAAGGTGCGCTCGGCGTTGCTCTACCCGGTAGTATCCCTTCTGACTTGTCTGGCAGTGATTGTGGTGATTCTGACCGTTGCCATTCCGACGTTCGAAGCCGTATACGCCAGTCACGAGGCTGAATTACCTGGTCCGACGAAAGTCATCCTGTTTGTATCACACATCATACGCCACTATACCTTGATTTATGTTCCAGTTATTGTCATCGCCATTTTTCTGCTTATCGGATTCGCCCGAACAAGCTCAGGTCGTTACTTGCTAGATTGGCTAAAGATTCGGCTTCCAATTGTCGGCCCTATCAACACAAAGATTAACGTGGCCCGCTTTAGCCGAACCCTGGGGAACTTGGTGACTGCTGGAATTCCACTGCTTGAGGGACTCTCCGTCACGGCAAAGACCTCGGAAAACGTTCTGGTAGCAAGTAATTTGACAAAAGTTTATATGAACGTCGAGCATGGCGGCAAAATGGAAGAGCCCATGCGTACAGGCGGTGTCTTTCCCCCGATTGTTGTCGACATGGTTTCGATTGGTGACGAAGCAGGGGCTTTGGACACCATGCTGATCAAGATCGCTGATACGTATGATAATGATGTGGACGTAAGTCTGAAGGGACTTACTTCTATTCTCGAGCCTATGTTAATCATCCTAATGGGCTTTGTAGTAGCCTTTGTTGCGATGGCGATAATGCTCCCCTATTTTAACCTGGTAAAAGTGATCCGGTAAAGAATCTCCGCTGCAAGTATGAATATATTTTGCGGTGTTGGTATTTAGTATAAAATGCCTGCACCGTTTTTTATTTACCGCTGATGCGTGCTAGTAGGCTCGAAAAGAATTGCTTGAATCGGCACGAAAGGCGGATTTTTTTGTTGATTCTCGTGATCTGCAATGTCACTATAAGTATAACCTTCAAAAGGACAGGACAGATATGGACAAGTTTCGCGAAAAGATTTTCGACGAACAGAACGTTCTGGATAAGATTGCACGTTGGATTCCAGGTTACCGCGGATACCGCGACCGGGACATTCGACGCGAAGCGGACAAGGAGCTTCGAACATACGTAAGCAACATGATCAAGCAATTTATCACCACCCTGCGGGAAGCCTGTCTTCGCCTGACCGACAAGGGTGAACTCTCTCTGTTGGATGATGTGGATCGGCTGAATCTTCGATTCGAAGGTCTGGCCGATAAGCTGCGCTTTGCGTCATACGGCTACTCAGGATTT
Source organism: Candidatus Sumerlaeota bacterium (assembly GCA_030613245.1). Taxonomy (GTDB): domain Bacteria; phylum Sumerlaeota; class Sumerlaeia; order MWCT01; family JAUWMI01; genus JAUWMI01. The sequence goes on along the minus strand of JAUWMI010000008.1, from coordinate 60,607 downwards.
TTTGATGCCATAAAGATCAAGCAAACCGAGCTGGATATTCTCTACCAGCAGGATCGGCGCATTATGGAGAAGGTTGAGGCAATGAAGAAAACACTCGATGCAAAGGCAGCAGCACCTGATACCACGCTAACCGCCGATAGCCTTCGCTCTCTTACCGCCGATGGTAAGGCGTTGAAAGCATTGGTGGAAGAACGCGAGTCGCTGATTTTGAAATACAAAGGCCTCTAATAGCACAAAGGAGAAGATCATGGCAGTAGCGTTAGAAATCATTGAGTGGTTCGACGCAACCGGCCAGCAAATGGTTTGTCGCATCCCGCGCGAAGGCTCGGGCACATTTAAGCTCGGCGCCCAGCTTATAGTGCGCGAAAGTCAATACGCCCTTTTCTTTCGTGACGGCCGATCATTAGACACCTTTGGCCCGGGCCGCTACACTCTTTCCACACTAAACCTACCACTTCTCACGAAGTTGATCAGTCTGCCCTTCGGGTTTGAAAGTCCCTTTAAGGTGGAGGTAATTTTCGTCAACGCCAAGGCATTTATTAATTTGAAGTGGGGTACGAAGCAACCCGTGGCATTTCGGGATTCCGAGTTCAAGATGATCCGCCTGCGGGCTTTTGGCGTATATGCGCTACGGGTTGTGGATCCAGCCCTGTTCGTCAATAAAATCGTCGGTACGCAAAGCTTGTACACCACCGACATGATCCAGGACTTTCTGCGTGATATCATTGTAGCACGGCTCAACGACCTTCTGGGTGAAACAATGAAGACGATTCTCGATCTGCCCAAGTACTACGACGAGCTGGCTGGAGGGACCAAGGCACGCGTACTCGAGGACTTCCAGAAGAACGGCATTGAGCTGCTGGATTTTGTGATCAATTCGATTACGCCGCCAGAAGAGGTAATGAAGGTCATTGACGAGCGCTCGGGAATGGGCGCGGTCGGGGATATAAACCGCTACATGCAATTCAAAGCGGCGCGCGCGATAGAGAAGGCGTCTGAAGCCGCTGGAGATGGTGCTGCTGCAGGCACGGCTTCAGCCGGCATGGGACTGGGATTGGGCGCTGGCTTTGGGATGATGCTTCCGGGGATGATCAAACAGGCCATGACCCCGGCAGGGCAACCACCTGCTGCAGGCGTGCCTACGCCGCCAATGTTGTGTAAGAAATGCAATGGCCCGGTTCCGCTGAATGCTAACTTTTGCCCCAATTGTGGAGAGGCAATTGGGGGAGCCCCGTGTCCAAAATGCAATACACCAAATCCAAGCGGGTCTAAATTCTGTAGCAATTGTGGCAATAAATTAGCCTGATCTCCCGCCTTCCGGGTGCCGGATAAATTATGCCAGCATTGAGCAAGAGTAAAAGAGGAGGGCGGTGTGAGTAGTCAACGGCCGTTACCACAGGATCCCGAGATGCTGGCGAAAGAAGTAACGGCCACAATAAAGATCAAAGATATAAAGGAAATTTATCGGCTCAAGGATCGCCTGTCGGTGAAATGGTGGGAACCGGCGGTGATTTTTTTGCTTTTTGTATCTGGATTTGGATTTATCCTCACAGTCACTCGAATTGTCCACACCAAAGATCCCGAGCAATTCTTTATATTCTTCTGGTTTGTCCTTCTGCTGCTCACCTTGATTGCCAGTACTGAATTACTGATTTTAAAGATCAAGGCATTGCGACGTCTGAGCGAGATTCAGCTGCGGCTCATTGCTGATCTGCAAAAGGAGGTCGAGCAGCTTAAACAAGCCCGGGGTACGGATCAGCCACCTGAGGATTAAGCAACTCTCTTAATCGTTTATTCAGAAATCTTCCCAAACGCTCTCTGATACACAGTGACGGCTGGTGCCGCGCACCATGACAAGGGTTTCCTGGCTCATTGTCCCTTGCACATCTCGACGAACCGCTTGAAGGAGCGGTCGTAGGTTTTTTCAACCTCCGGCGTGAAGCAACAGGCGGGCAATTCTTTCATGCGCAAATGATAGCTTATACACTCGCAACAGATGCCTCGGTGTGTACAGGAGGCATAGGTACAGTTACAAGACTTGAGATTTTCTTGAAAGTTTTGACATTCACCAGCCATTGTGCTTTTCCTTTCTCCATAGAGTACTGCAGTTCCGAGCAGCTGCCTCTTAAAAAAATCCGCTCTGCAACAACGACGCACCCGTAGTGCGCTAGAACAGCTTCACACCTGAACAGGCGGCGCCAAAATGTCAAACCAAAATTTGCAGCGTACCTACTGGGATAGTAACATTGACGCCAGGAATCTTGGCGATCCGCAGTGGCGCAGCCGTTTCAATCTAGAGGAGGAGATCGCATTCTACCAGACTCCTGAGCAACAGCATGCCTATGCGCTGATGGGGCCTCTGGAGGGAAAGACAGTAGTTGAGCTAGGCGGTGGCCTCGGTATCAATGCTATCATTCTCGCACGCAAAGGGGCACGGGTAATTGTTGTAGATCTGTCACTTGCGCGTCTCAAGTTCCTGCTCGAGCTCAGTCGCCAGGAAGGGCTAGACCACCGAATCGTGCCGATCTGTTCAGCGGCTGAGGCAGTCGGCCTACAACGCGCGATAGCAGACTGCATCTACACCAAATCAGTGCTGATCCATACGCCGCTGGAGGAGAGCGTGGGTGAAATCAAGCGCGTGCTTGTGCCGGGAGGGAAAGGTATCTTCGTCGAGCCGCTGAAGTATAATCCCTTCGCACGATGCTATCGGGCACTATTCGGCCCAAAAATCTGGAAGGAGATTACGACGTATTTCGATGGTAAGCGTCTGGCGCAGCTTACGCGCCCGTTCGCACGGCATTCCAAGAAATACTTTTACCTGCTTGCATTCCCCGCGTTCTTCTGGCAGTACGTCCGGCGAAACGTCCGAACCTTTTACTCCATCCTGCGAGTGCTCAATTCAATTGATTATGTGCTGCTCTCTGTGCTCCCTTTTTTAAAACACCTCTGCTGGTTCTGCGTGATAGAAGTTACGAAAGCCCCCGCATCAGGTGCTGATGCGCCAACGCACGTGCATAACGCCCAAGAGGAGCGTTCAAACGCCCAGGAGTAACGCAATGACCCTTTCCGCATCAGTTGTCGTACCCGCGTATAATGCCGAAAGCACGTTGCCAGACTGCCTGGAGAGCCTTGGTCAGCTAGTTTATCCGCGAGACCGCTATGAGGTGATTGTTGTTGATAATGGATCAACTGACCGGACACCGGAGCTTGCCAAAGCGTATCCGGTGAAACTGGTCACAGAGTCGCGGCAAGGCGCTGCCAGCGCTCGCAATCGGGGGGTGCGCGAAGCCGGCGGCGAGGTCATCGCCTTTATAGACAGCGACTGCGTGGTTGATCCACATTGGCTCCAAAAGCTCATGAGTCGCTTTGAATCGCCAGACGTTAATGTGTGCGGTGGCCGCGTTGAGGCATGGCATCCTACGTCAATTGTTGAACGTTACATCGTCCTGCGGAGAATTCTGGATCAAGAAAAAATGCTCGAATCGAGCAGAGCATTCGGACTTCCATTTATTGTGACGGCAAATGCCGCGTTTCGTAAACACGTATTCGACAAGGTAGGCTATTTTGACAAGACTCTCGATGTCGCTGGTGTCGCTCATGGTGAAGATGCTGACCTGTGCTGGCGCATACAATGGGCTGGGCTGAGCCTGGACTATGAGCCCGATGCCATCGTGTACCACCGCCACGGAAAAACAATCCGCCGCCTTTTTAATCAATGCTTCCGTTATGGATTTGGCAATGCCGCTCTATTCGCCAGACATAGAGCACGATTTGGAAAATGGTGCCTGATTGATTTGCATCCGTACATCTGGGCACTCAAGGCCTTGCTGAAAATTCCATATGCATACGTGGTAACCCGGGATCGCTTTGAGCGCGCGGTGCCCGTGTGCGATCTGGTGAGTAACCTCGGACTGATTACGGGAAAGATTTACGGCAGTTGGCGATGGCGGACACTGGTTGTTTAGGCCCCACATTTGAGCTGGAATCTCGCATGGATATACTAATGCATCCACTCGTTTTCATGCACCAACTCTGCCATCTGGATAAGTGCAGCCTTGAAAACCGGGAGGCATGATGCGCGGAAAACCTGTCCGGGCCGTGTTGCGCAAAAGTTTTGAAAGCGGTGATCGCAAGGCACTCGAAGCGCTACTGGCCAGCCACGGATTTCGCCTGGCCGAACGCGCAGCAGCCAACCTGCATCGTCTGGCAGAGGACGACCGCGTGCGGCCGTCTCTCCTCGAGCTCTTCCCTCTGCTCCTTAAAAAGCTTGTGCGGTGTGCCGATCCGGATATGGCTCTAAATAACTTGGAGCGCCTTGCGAACACAACGATTGACCGATATTCCCTGTTCATTCTCCTGCGTGGCTCTCCTGTGGCGGTACAATTGCTTGTTAAGATTTTCGCGTTCTCCCAGTTTCTTGCTGACGTGCTTATTCGTAATCCAGAGTATCTCGAATGGATCTTACAAAAAGATACGCTGGAGAAGGACAGAGATGAAGCAGAGTATGCGCGCGACGTCTCGTCTGCAATCCGCATCTTCCGCTCTGTTGAGGCTAAACGAAATACCCTGTGCCGCCTGAGACGAAAAGAGATGCTGCGCATCGGGACACGCGATCTGCTTGAGCTGGCAGATATTCATCAGGTCACGCGCGAACTTTCCCACCTGGCTAGCGCAGTCATTCAGACCGCACTTACAATCTGCTACGAGGCGCTAGTTTCTCATCATGGCCCGCCGCTTCTTACTTCACCCGGAGAGGACAAGCGCGAGTGTCAGTTCTGCGTGGTAGCTATGGGGAAATTGGGCGGGCAAGAGCTGAACTATTCCTCTGACGTTGATCTGATATTTTTTTACGAGGATGAGGGAGAAACCGCCGGCATTGCTTCCAATGGCGAGCAGCCAAAGGGAGTAATTTCAAATCACAAGTTTTTCACCAAACTCTGTGAACAGCTTATTGCATTCCTGAGTGAGGCAACGCCTGAAGGTCGCCTGTATCGGGTAGACACGCGGCTTCGCCCCGAAGGTGTCACAGGGCTGATCACACAGTCGGTTGAGAGTTTCCAAACGTACTTTCTGACTCAGGCGAGGTTGTGGGAAAAACTGGCCTACCTGAAAGCGCGCGTAGTGGCAGGCGACACTGGTCTGGGACAACGCCTTGAGCGGATGATCGAGCAGTTCACCTTCGACCCGCTTGTTTCCCCGCAGTCTCTGGTTGCCGAAGTACGCGGCCTGAAGGAGCGTATTGATCACGAAGTGCTGGTTCCGGCGACCCGACATCGCGAGGTTAAGCGAGGCTATGGGGGTATCAGGGAGATCGAATTTCTCACGGTGGCACTTCAACTCGTGTACGGCCACGAAAAACCATCGCTGCGTACGAGAGCCACCCGCGACGCCCTGGACGAGCTCCAACGCCTGAACATTCTTTCCCGGAGCGAACACAGGATTCTTGACCGCGCCTATAGATTTCTTCGAACCGTGGAACACCGGCTTCAGATTATGTCTGATCGCCAGACGCATCTTCTTCCAACAGCCGACCATGAGCTTCGCAATTTGGCCCTGCGACTTGCGATGAAAAAAACACGTACCGCGACTCTCGCAGATTCATTCAGGCATAAGTACGGCCGAATCACCAACGAAGTGCACACGCTCTTCCAGAAATACCTTCACGCCGAGGCCGCTGATCCTGAACGAACAGATGAAGAACGGCTTTTCACACACCTGGAAGCCGACTCTCTCACATCGGAAGGGCGACGGCTGCTGAGACAATTTGGCTTTCACGAAGACTCTACATTCAACAGCCTCCGCAGGATGGTGTATGGAACAAGAGATATGTATGTCACGGCAGAAGGACAGCAGTTCTTTGCCGCGCTGTTTCCTCGGCTTCTGGCTCTGTGCCAGACGCTACCTTTCCCCGATTCTGCGGTTCGAAACCTCGACAGCCTTCTGCGCGCAGCTAAAAACATGACCGGGTACTACCAGCTTCTGGCTGAACAACCAACAATCCTTGAGCTGCTGCTCACCGTACTTGGCACAAGCGATTATCTGGCGCGTATCCTCATTGCGCACCCGGAATATCTGGATACGCTGCTTTCTCCCGAAGATCCGACACTGCTACTCAATGCGCAAAGGGCAACAGAGCAGTTTTTTTCGCGGCTTGACACGGATCAGTCGCTTGAAGAGAACCTGAAGAGACTTCGCCGGGAAAAAGAGCTCTGGCTCCTGCGAATTGGGACGAAAGACCTCGTTGAGAGACCTTCGCAGCGCGCTCTGGCTCGCGAAATTACCGCCCTCGCAGAAGCTTGCGTGAACGCTACCTGGAACTTGCTTATTTCGCACCTCACGGATTCTCAGCACAACGACGCCCTCATCAGGCCATTCGATCCCAATGCACCTCTTTGCATAATGGCTATGGGCGGATTCGGCGCCGAAGAAATTACCTACTTCTCTGATCTGGATCTGGTCTTTGTTTACGATGAGCCCGACAATGCTCCAAAAGATGCGGTGGCCCGCATGACTTCTATCGTGGAGAAATTCGTTTCAACCATGTCCGCCATTACCCCTGAGGGGATGCTATTTAAAATTGATACACAATTGCGGCCAGAAGGAGCTGGATCCCCATTGGTGGTCACGCGCAAACGGCTTATGGATTACTACCACGAAACAGCCCGTGTCTGGGAATGGCAATCATTTCTCAGATCCCGCCCTATCGGCGCAAACCATAAAGTGGCGCAACATATCATTGGCGGCATCCAACAGCACATCCAGAGAGCTGTTCGTGATACTGATCTGGCCGCGGAAATTCGCAATATGCGCAGGCGTCTGGAAGAGAGTGTGCGAGTTCCTTCCTGGGGTATTGCGGATTTTAAGCGCGGCAAAGGGGGACTTGTGGACATTGAGTTTTTGGTTCAATACCTTCAGCTCAAACACTGTTCCAATCATCCTGAGCTCTGGGTGGCGAACACACTGGATGCGATGGACAGATTGAAGGATCTTGATCTAATATCCGAAACCGATTCTGATTTTCTCACCAGTGCTTATCAATTCTTACGTGCCGTAGAAGGCCGCGTGCGACTGATGTTCGAGACGCCAAAAGATATCTTTCCAAAATCCACGGCCCGATTAGAACCTTTGGAAAAGTCGCTGCGCCACGCGCTCGCTACCTCCGAATCCCTCACCGACACATTTCTCCGCACCACGCGCTCTGTGCGTGAGCTATTCGACAAGTACGTAACGTAAACGGCGCACATCGAATAGGTATCGAAAAGGTGTTGATTTTTCTCTGACCTTTTTGCATGCAATACCACGGAAGAACTGAATCGCCTTGTCCAGGAAAGGAGAAAATCATGTATGCCAGTAAAGCCCGATTTGTTTCCACCGTTGCCGTAGGATTGCTTTTTTTGCTTTGCTTTGCAGCAGTGGCGAAAACGGAAGAAGCTCGCGTGCTCTGGGTTATCCGCGATAGCTATAAATCGCCTGAGGATGTAAAGCGTATTATGCAAAATGCCGCGGACTATAATTTTAACATCATTCTCTTTCAGATTCGCGGCAATGGGACAGTCTATTACCCATCGCGCCTAGAGCCCTGGGCTGTGGCCTTTGATGGCAAGGACCCGGGCTGGGACCCCTTACGAGTTGCAGTTGAAGAAGCGCACAAGCACCAGCTGGAACTCCACCCCTGGATCAATGTCTATCCTGCGTGGCGTGGCAAGACGCCACATCCCGACCTCCGCCAGCTCTGGAACAGCCGCCGCGAGTGGTTCTCTGTTGACGAGGAGGGGAATTATGAGGATCCAACACGAGCCTATTGCTCGCTCTCCCCCACTATCCCGGCGGTGCAGGATCACCTGTTTCAGGTATACATGGAAGTAATAGAAAACTATGATGTAGATGGGCTGCATTTTGACTATATACGCTACCCCGGATTTGGGTACTCCTATGATCCAATTTCGCTCGCAGAGTTTAAGAAACTCACTGGAGGTACACCGTCCGAATACCCAGCGGAGTGGATTGATTTTCGGCGCGATGCGATCACCGCACTCCTTGCCCGTACGTACGATGCCATTCAACAAAAGAAACCCCACGTGAAAGTATCGGCAGCAGTGTGGTGGGACTTTCGCGAAGGCTACAATGAGTTTCTCCAGGATGCACACGGATCGCTGGCCAGAGGCATTATTGATTTCATCTGCCCGATCGGCTACACGACCGATGTGCAGGGCTTTCGCATCCTGGCGGAGGATCAGTTTGCCAACTACCATAACCGTCACATCTATCCGGGGCTCAGTACAGCGGAACTCGAACCGCTACTGGGCGAAGTGCGTATTACGCGCCAGCTCGGCGGACTCGGCAATACCTTCTTCCCCTATCGAGGACTGTTCCCGCGGCATAAACCGAGCGACAAGGTTAAAATGCTAAAGAAAATCCTGTATACGGAGCCCGCTACGGCCCCATCAATGCCCTGGAAGTCGTCCGTTGATGACGACGTCACTGGCCCATATATCTCCCACCTCTCCCCTATGCCCGAGAAACCCCGCACTGGCCAGCAGTTCCACATCCAGTGCCGGATTACCGACCCCTCCGGCGTAGCGCAATCGCCTGAACTTGGACAGAGCCCCTTTCTTATCTGGGACAATGATGGTGATCTGGCAGGAGGTACAATGCTTGCCATGACGAAGAAGGATGGGACGCAAAATGAATACATTACGGTTACGGCAATTCCGCCCCAACCGCTGCGGTCGAATTTTGTGTGCCGCATTTATGCCTGGGACGATGACTGTGATAATGGCGATTGCACGGATCGCGCAGTGGGCTATAGCCAGCTCACGGAATTCATTATCAATCCGCCTGAGGATCTCTATGTGTTTGAGAGCGAGATCGGGCCACTCATAGATGCACCCGAGTATATGGAGGTTGACTCTGAGGGAAAGCTCTGGATTTGCTCCTGGTGGGGTGACAACGTACGGGTGCTCTACCCCGACGGCAGAGAATGTCCCTTCTCCCCTATCACGAGCGGCCGCGACAACGAGGGAAAGACGGTGGAGATCTACCGGCCGTCAGGTATAGCAATTGACTCGACCGGTGTGGTGTACGTGGCTGCCAATGCCACAAGTTATACAATTTGCGCGTTCGCATCCTCAGACGGCAAACCCCTCGGCGGCTTCTACACGACGTTCGCAAACGGGGACCTTGACTTTGACCAGAACGATCATCTCTTCATCACGGAAGTAACCCGTGATCGCTGGCACGTCTTCACGAAGGATGGTAAGGAGCTCATAGGCAGCCCATTTGTGGGCGGCGCAAAGGGATCGCACATTAACCGGGGACTAGGCGTTAGCCCGGATGGCCGGCACGTCTACATTGCGTGTCGCGCTGATAAGGCTGCCCATCACTATGTTGGCAGCATCGAGAATGGCGTTGCGAGATATCAGAAGGTGGATGATCTGACATTCCGGCGCGATGTTATTGGTGCCGTGGACGTGGATGCTGCTGGGAATCTCTACCTGTCGAATGAAAGTCTGTGCGCAATCGAAATCTATAGCCCGGACGAACAAATTCTCGGCTATGTGTACGACAGACAGCATCCATTTTTGGCTCCGCGCGGAGTCGGTTTTGCTCCTGATGGCTCAGCCATTTACATTGTCCAGATGGGAGGAACCAGCCCAACCCGTATTCAAAAATGGCTTCGCAAGACTAAGAACAAATAAGAAATAAATATCAAACCACAACGACACAACGCGCACAACGTTTGCAATTCATAAAAAATAAGACTGCTATAGAACTTACACATTTTAAATCTCTCGCAAAGGCGCCAAGAACGCAAAGTTTTTTATTCTCTCTGCGACTTTGCGGCTTTGCGTGAGACTTCAATAAGTAATACAGTGCCATGATTATGTTTAATTGTTCTATCCTGTACGTTGTGTCGTAGTGGTTAAGGTGCGTTGCATGCATTAATAGCCCCTCTTAATACACGTGCCATGGAGACTCTTCGCATAGTCATATTCAAACAAATTTCTATTGCAATAAATCACCGAAAATGGCAGTAATGTTTGTAATCAGCACCTTCCCAAAATCTTTTTATGAGCATTAGGTTATGAAAAGGATTGGCGCCAATAGCCTGACTTGTAGATTAAAGGTCTTGGCTTTCTTTTTATTTTTTCTCATTTCTCCGTTTTGCCTACTATCCCATGCCGCGGTGATTACCGTTCCTGGTGATTATTCTACAATTCAGGGGGCGATTGATGCCGCCAATGACGGTGACGAAATCATCGTCTCGCCTGGCACTTATTATGAGAACATCTACTTTGGCGGCAAAAACATCATCCTGCGCTCGACTGATCCCACTAGTCCAACCATAGTCGCCAGCACCATCATTGATGGGAGAAGCACGGACACCGTGGTTACTTTTGCCGGCACGGAATCTCCAAGCTGTATTCTCTCCGGCTTTACCATTACCAATGGTCGTGTTTATTACGAAGGCGGCGGTATCTATGGCAATGGTACCAGAGCAACTATCCAGAATAGTAATATTACGGCAAATAGTGCTTATTACTGGTATAAATCCGGTATTGGTTCTGGCGGAGGACTCCACGATTGTGATGGAACAATCAAAAACAACAGCATCTCAGGGAACAGTGCTGGCTCTCAAGGCGGCGGACTCTACGATTGTGATGGAAGAATCGAAAACAACAATATCTCGGGCAACCGTGCTGGCGGAGGCGGCGGACTCCATGGTTGCGACGGCACCATCTGCAATAATACGATCTCAGGTAATAATTCTGGCCGTGATGGGGGTGGCCTCTCAAATTGCAATGGAACAATTCGGAACAATATCATCTCAGGCAATGTAGCGGCCTATGGTATCGGCGGAGGACTCTACTATTGCAGCGGTAACATTCAGAACAATGCTATTTGCTCCAATGAGGCTTATGCTTTTGGAGGTGGACTTTATGGGTGCGATGGTACCATTCAAAGCAATACCATCGCCGGCAATAGAGGGGGGCGTGGCGCAGGGCTGGACTCTTGCACGGGATTTATTATTAATTGTATCATCTGGGGAAACTCAGGCTTCGAGGCGAGCCAGCTTTTTGATTGCAGCACCCCACTCTATAGCTGCATTCAGGATTGGATCGGTGGTGGTAGAGGCAATATCTCAGCTGATCCGAGATTTGTTGATCCGGATAATGGCAATTTTCATCTGCAGCCTGACTCTCCTTGTATCGATGCCGGGAATACGTATTATCTTTGTGGAGATTACCTGGTAGATATAGACGGAGAATGCCGGGTAGAAGGAAGTTCACTAGACATGGGAAGTGATGAATACGCCAGTTCCTCGGACAGTGATGGTGACCTTTTATCAGATGAAGATGAGTTCAATCAAGGGAGCGATCCCGATAATACCGACACTGATTTAGATGGTTTAAAGGATGGTGTGGAGGTGCTTCGGGGCACCGATCCTACAGTTTATAATGGGCCTTCAGGAATCTTTATCCCTGCTCACTATGCTATCATTCAGCAGGGAATATTTATGGCCTTTCCTTTGGAAGTAATCACCGTGTCACCAGGTACATATTATGAAAATCTCCGTTTCCTAGGAAAAAATCTGACGCTGCAGAGTACCGATCCGCTGGATGATGATATGGTGAGTTCTACGACAATCGATGGGGCCGGATGTTTCTCTGTGATATTTTTTGAAGGCACGGAAGATGAACGCTGCGAAGTTGAGGGTCTAACTATTCGTAACGGAGGTGGACTGCAGGGGGCCGGAATTCATGGCAACGGCGCACTGCTAGCAATAAGGAATAGCCAAATCTTGGACAACCAGAGCGTCGGGGTATCGCGATGCAACGGCATCATTGAGAAAAATACTGTGTCAGGTAACTTGGCCGGCGGACTAGCTGGCTGCGCAGGTATCATAAGAAATAATATAATCATTGGTAATACTGCCGCCTATGGTGGCGGGCTGCGTGGGTGCGATGGCATTATTCAGAACAATATTATCTCGCGCAATATTGCAGACGGCGGGCGCTATAATGGTTATGGTGGTGGACTCTCCTATTGCGATGGGACTATACAGAACAATGTCATCTCGGGCAACTCGGCTATTGGGCAAGAATTCAGTGCAGGTGGCGGACTCGCTAAGTGCGGTGGCACTATCCGGAATAATACCATTTCTGGGAATTGGGCCAGAAATCATGGTGGCGGCCTCTATGACTGCAATGACACCATTCAAAACAATACCATTATAGAAAACTCCGCTGGGGATGGAGGCGGAGGCCTGGATCGTTGCAAGGGATTTATCATTAACTGCATCATCTGGGGAAACTCTGCTCCTGATGGCAGTCAGGTCTATGACTCAAGCACCCCTTTTTATTCATGCATTCAAGATTGGACCCAGGGGGGCAGGGGCAACATATCAGATGACCCCAAATTTGTTGACCCGTGGAATGGAGATTATCATCTTCAGTCCGGTTCTCCCTGTATTGATGCCGGGAATACGTATTACTTCTTCGGTGAGTATATTGCAGATATAGATGGGGGATGCCGATTAGCAGGAAACTCAGTTGATATTGGAAGTGATGAGTATGGTAGCTCCCTGGATTTTGATGGCGACCTATTGGCGGATATCGAAGAAGCTGTTTACAATAGCGATCCTAGCAATTCAGACAGCGATCGGGACGGTCTAAAAGATGGTGTAGAAATACTTCGCGGAACTGACCCCGCTCTCTACAATACACCTTCAGGAATATCCGTAGGTGCTGAATATGCATCCATTCAACAGGGTATATTCCTGGCTTTCCCCTCAGAAGTAGCAACTGTGTCACCTGGGACCTATCATGAGAACCTCAATTTTCTTGGAAAGAATCTAATTCTGCAAAGTACTAATCCCTCCGATGATGGCGTTGTTAGTAATACTATAATTGAAGGGGGTGCAGTGTTTACGGTTATCCTATTGCACGGGACGGAAAATAAGACAAGCGTGATTAAAGGGTTCACCATTCGCAATGGCTCAGGATACCTTGGTGGAGGAATATGTGGCAATGGAGCGCTTACTAGCATCGAGAATAACAAAATTTTGAACAACACGGCTCTTCAAGGCGGCGGGCTCTATAATTGCAATGGCACGATTGAGAATAATGTTATCTCGGGCAATTCGGCTTCCTGGAGTGGCGGCGGACTCTACTATTGCAGCGGAACCATACAGAACAATACTATCTACGGCAATTCGGCTCATAATCGTGCCGGTGGGCTTTACGGTTGTGACGGCACGATTCAGAATAATATAATCTCGGACAATTCAGCCCAGGACTATGGCGGCGGGCTTACGGACTGTGACGGCATCATTCAATATAATGTGATCTCTCGCAACTCCTGTGGTTATCGTGGCGGTGGGCTCCATGAGTGCGACGGTACCATCCAGAACAACTTAATCTTGGCCAATTCAGCTCGAACAGGGGGTGGGCTTTATGGGTGCTACGCTAGTATCCAGAATAATACTATTCACGGCAACTTGGCCAGTGATTATGGCGGCGGGCTTGAATTCTGCAGCCGTGCCATAAGAAACTGTATTATCTGGCAAAATATTGCCCCTTCAGGAGCGCAACTTTACCATTGCGTCAAACCTTCTTATTCTTGCATTCAGGATTTGGCGGGGGGCGGCGAAGGTAATATCTCCTCTGATCCACAATTCGTTGACCCACTGAATGGCGATTTTCATTTGTTGCCTAGCTCGCCCTGTATAGATGCGGGGGGCTATATTGATGGCTTGACTGAGGACTTTGAAGGCGATCCGCGACTTATGGATGGCACCAGTGAACCGCGTGGCGATGGCTCGGACTTTGACATTGGTGCAGATGAATTTCTCGGTCCGTTCTCAGTGCAGGATTATGATTTTGAGCTGACTGAGGAGGGATGGACTTCGGTTACACTTTCCAGGTACTTCACACCACCAGAATGTTATTATCTGCCAGGGCACATTATACTCACTGCGCAGGATAATACCAATACGTATGGCTTCTGGACGAGCGAGCTGGATGCTGTGCCGGTGATAGCGGATTGCTTGTATCGGGCGAGCTGGACAGTTGTAACAGACGTTACGGATCTTCTTGCGGTGCCACATATGCAGCTGCGCGTGAATAGCCAGAATCTTCAACAGGCGGATATTTTGGTGGTGAGTAGTACGGGGGATGGTTCATATTCGCCGACTCCGGATGGACGGACGTACGAGATGTATTTTATCCCGCCAGAGAGCGCGTTGGGAAAGCCAGAGGATCAAGATGATTTGATCCTGTCATTTGATATTCTGAATTTTGACCCTTCAGATGCTGCGTATGGCTCAGTGATGCTGGATAGAGTGGTTGTGGATGCGATTCCTCTGGAAACGTTGGACACGCCGACTTTGCTAAAGACGTGGATCTTCGACACGGATTCTGAGAGCTGGCAATTTGGCTCTGCGCCGATCTTTTTCACTCCGCCCACGAGCACTATTGCCAGTGGCGCTCTTTGGCTCACAGCGCAGAACAATACGAACACCTTTGGCTTCTGGAGTGGGCCTTCGGAATTGGTGCAGGCAGAGGCAGGCAAACTCTATCGGCTGCGATTTACCGTGAGCACGGACGTTACGGTTCAGGAACAGGTGCCACAGCTTCGGTTACGCACATCAAGTGAAGATTTTCAGTCAAGCATAGTGAAGGTCGTTAGTTCTGTTACCAGCGCGGAGATGAGCCCGATCCCTTCGGGGCGTACCTACGACCTCTATTTCTATCCTCCACAATCGCTGGTCGGCACAGAAGCAGACAGCATTCTCGCGGCATTTGACATCTTGAACTTTGACCCCGCGGATGCTTCAAACGGCGCGTTGATGCTCAATTCCGTCGCTGTCGAATCTCTCAACGTACCCTGAAATCAGTTCAGTCATCCTCCTTTCTGCTATCTTCTGCACCCAGATCTCCAATCTCTCTGTCAGAAAAGCATGCTATTACATTTCGGAGCAGCATATCTACCCACCAAGCGGGGAAGTTGCCAAAAGATTCCTTGACTTCGGACTAGAGGCAACCCTATTTTATACCATTGATAATTAACGTACTTGCAAATGTTTAGCGTTTTTCGCGCGGGTAAAATCCAGGAATCTCAGAACTTGCTGACACATTCTAATCCTGAAACGGAAATCTCCTGCAAATGAACCAGGCTATTGAGGAAATCCTGCGGAATCTTGATGAGTATAAGTTCGATAAAAACAGTGAGTTGAAAGGGCTGACACGGCAACTTGACACTCTGCAAGAACGCCGGAATGAGTATCTCAACCTTGTATCGCACGACAGTACTGATGCGTTTTCGCTCCGCAAGTTAAATGCAACTGAAGCAGAAATCGAACAGATCAAGCAAACTATGAACGACCTGCGGAACGAAACGAGTCAGAAGATTCGTGAGTTGAAAGAACAAGTGATCAGGGTACGTGACGGCCAGGCGGTTGAGTTGCAAAAAACGCTGAATAAGCTCAAAACTGAGTGCGAGCGCATCCGCTCAGAGTTGATCCCAGAAACCCAGCGGCGCGTGGATGAGCTTAATGAGCGCAAGAAGGAACTTGACGGGAAAATTCTTGTGCTGACAAGCGAAATTAACGAGCTGCAACGCTACGACATAGAGACACGCGATCTGGAGGATTGATGCGGGCGGCTACCAGCTCACCATATGCGTCGTGCATATGGGAGCAGAGATGGACCACCTGAGCAAGGCCAAGAAGTATAGCGCAGAGCGTGGCGCTGTTGCCCACAAAGCCAATGCCATTGTGCTATATTGAGGATTGTAAACATGGTACGGAATAAGCTGCGCGGGCTTTATGTAATTACTGATCAACGGCTCGCCAGAAATCGTTCATACGTTGACATTGTCAAAGCCGTAGTGGTTGGAGGGGCTAAAATCATTCAGCTGCGCGATAAAACTACGCCGTTCGAGGATCTGCTAAAGGTTGGGCCTACACTCAAAAGCATTGCTGCGGAATTCGGTGCACTTTTAATCGTCAACGATAATCCATATTTAGCCAAGGAAATCAATGCGGACGGTGTACATCTTGGTCAGACCGATATGCCGCCCGATATTGCTCGTGAAATTCTTGGGGAGGAGAAGATTATTGGACTTTCAACGCACACCAAGACGCAGGTCTTGAGTGCCCAGTTCATGACGGTTGACTACATAGGACTGGGCCCCATTTTCCCAACGCAAACAAAGAAGTCTCCGTATAAGCCCCTGGGAACCGAGATGATTAGCTGGGCAGAGGCGCAGACACGGTTGCCAATCGTGACAATCGGGGGAATTGATAAACATAATATTGGCGATGTGGTCAGGGCAGGCGCAGAGTGCGTGGCTATAGCTTCGGCTGTGATGGGTGCTGAGGACTTGACTCTGGCAACTCGCGAATTGATTGAAGAAATGGAAAGCGTTAAAAAGGAACAGGCATGACACAATACGACAAGGCACGAAGCGGACAGATTACAGACGAGATGCGCGCCGTGAGTCAGGCAGAAGGGATTGACTCCGAGCGGCTTCGCCATCTCATTGCAGAAGGAAAGGTCATCATTCCGAGAAATCGCAACCATGAAAAATCCAGCTGCGTTGGGATTGGCACATCACTCCGAACCAAAGTCAATGCGAATATCGGAACGTCGCAGGATCGGTGCAACCTGAACGAGGAATTGGAAAAACTGCGTGTGGCGATTGAAGCCGGTGCCGACACGGTGATGGATCTCAGCACTGGCGGAGAAATTAATACTATCCGAAAAATCATGCTTGAGCATTCAACAGTACCGGTAGGAAGTGTGCCAATTTACCAGATGGTGGTGGAACTTCTGCGCGCAGGAAAAAATATTGATGATCTGACCGAGCGGATAATTCTCGCTACCATCGAGAAACACGCGGCGGACGGGATTGATTTCATCACCATTCATAGCGGACTTACCTTAAATGCGGTGCGCAAAATGAAGCGCAGGGATCGCATTATGAACGTCGTTAGCCGTGGCGGCTCGTTCCTGGTACGTTGGATGCAGACACACAGAAAGGAAAATCCCTTTTTTACTGCCTATGACAAGATTATAGAGATTGCTAGAGAGTATGATGTGAGCTTCAGCCTGGGTGACGGACTGCGGCCGGGTTGTATCCACGATGCCACGGACAATATTCAGCTTGACGAGCTGCTCGTTATGGGAGAGCTGCGTGATCGCGCCATTGATGCTGGTGTGCAGGTAATGATTGAAGGGCCAGGCCACATTCCACTTGGTGAGATCAAAACCAACGTTCAGATCGAGAAGAAGGTTTGCAAAGGTGCACCGTTCTACGTGCTGGGGCCCCTGGTCACCGACGTATCGCCTGGCTATGATCATATTGTATCGGCAATTGGCGGGGCGATAGCGGCAGCCGAGGGTGCAGATTTCCTCTGCTTTGTGACCCCATCAGAACATTTGCGCCTGCCCACAGTTGAGGACGTTCGGCTGGGCGTGATCACCAGCAAGATTGCGGCCCACATCGGCGATATTGAAAAGAATTTACCTGGTGCCCGCGAATGGGACGACGCCATGTCGCGCGCGAGAGAACAGCGCGACTGGGAGAAGATGTTTACGCTCGCCCTGGATCCCAAGCGACCGAAACAGTATCGCACGGAAAGTCTGCCCAAAAGCAGCGATGTGTGTACCATGTGTGGGGATCTCTGTTCGATGAAAACCGCGTCGCCAGGAGTGAAATTCCTCGACTAGCCTCAATGGCTTTGCTCAAGAGACTTTTCTCCCAGTTGTGAAGCGTCTGCCTCACTGTCAATACCTGGCCTACTACCCAGAGCATTCCCCATTGTCGCTGGGCAGTGCCGACCTCCCGGTGAAAAAGAATTTACATTCAGCCCATTGGTGTATACATATATCCCTACAGTCGTCCACACGTAGATTATAAGGAGACTAACGGATGCGCAATACGCGCAGCAGGCACCTATCTGGAACAATGGCTTCTCTTGGCGAATTTGGACTCATCCGGCGGATTCGCCAAATGCTTCCCGAGACCACTGCGGCTGTTGAATGTGGCATTGGCGACGATACGGCTGTGGTTAAACTGACAGGAACATCTTCGCGACGGATCCTCATTACAGCGGACATGATGATAGAAGACACTCACTTCTCTCTTTCCTTCATCTCGCCGTTTGCCTTGGGGCGAAAAGCAGCAGCAATTAACTTTAGCGACATTGCTGCAATAGGGGGTGCACCACGGTTCATGCTGGTATCAGTAGGGCTTCCCTTGGGTTTCCGCACAGAAACCATTATGACCATATACCGTGGCCTGCGTGCAGAGGCGAAAAAATTCGGCTGCCGCATTATTGGCGGCGACACTGTAAGAGCTAAATGTCTGATTCTGGACGTTATTGTGGTTGGAATGCTAAAAGCTGGTCAGCCTCCAGCCTACAGATCAAAGGCACGTAAGGGGCAACACGTGTATGTCACTGGATCTCCCGGGGAGTCCGGAGCCGGGCTCGAGCTGCTCCGAGGAACGTGGCGTCTTAGGAAACGGCTTGGCCGCACGGCTACACGGCTAATTGCGCGCCACGTCAGCCCAACGCCGCGTGTTCGAGAAGGAGAGATTCTGTCGCAGCACTTTCACGATCTTGCTATGATTGACGTAAGCGACGGCGTGTACAGTGATCTCAATATGCTCGCTGCTGCGAGTCGCAAGGGGATTCAAATAGAGCTAGAGCGATTGCCTTGTTCTGCTACGTTGAGGCGCTTCTGCAATGCGGTGAACAAGGATGCCCTCAACTACGTGCTGTTTGGTGGCGAAGATTACGAGCTCCTGTTCACCACACGTGCGTCACCGGAGAAAATCGCCCGGCTCTTTCGCCGCCATAGAATCAAAACCCCTGTCAGCCAGATCGGCAGCATTGAGGGTCGAGGCGTGGTTTTTCTCGATGCATCAGGGAAAGTGCGGCGTCTTCGTGATAAGACATTCAAGCATTTTTCTTAGCCGAAAGCTGAGCGGGAAATTCAAGCCACACGCTTCATAAGGCCAAATGTCCGCTTGAGAAACCAGATGTCATTTTTCGCCCTGAACCGCTGGAATAATTTCGTTGATTTCGTGAGGGGAAAACCCTAGGGTGCATACGTTTCTCGCAACGTATTTTGGTCTGGAAACCAGATTGTCCCGAGGATGAAAAATTCGTGACGATTGCATATTTCGATTGTTACAGTGGCATAAGTGGCGATATGACGCTGGGTGCTCTGGTTGATCTAGGCCTAAAGCTCACAGCACTGAGGAAAGCCCTGGGGGTTCTCCATCTTCCTGGATATACCCTGCGGACGCGGCGGATAACACGCTGCGGGGTTTCTGCCACTAAAGTGGATGTGGTCGTACGCCAGGCGCGTGAGCCGAAGCGAAAATTTCGCGACATCACTAAGCTGATCCAGCGTAGCTCTCTCCCTCGGTTAGCAAAACAGCGCACTTTGGAAGCCTTCCGGAAACTTGCCCGTGCCGAGGCAAAAGTTCATCAGTCGTCCATT
Source organism: Candidatus Sumerlaeota bacterium (assembly GCA_030613245.1). Lineage (GTDB taxonomy): Bacteria > Sumerlaeota > Sumerlaeia > MWCT01 > JAUWMI01 > JAUWMI01. The sequence goes on along the minus strand of JAUWMI010000008.1, from coordinate 41,090 downwards.
GAAAACATCACCTTTCACGAAGTGGGTTGTACGGATGCCATTGTGGACATCACAGGCACCATGCTTGGCCTTGAGATGTTAGGGATTCAGCGCGTTTACGCCTCGGCCCTCCCAATAGGAGGAGGAACAGCTAGATCTCATCACGGCGAATACCCGGTGCCTGCACCAGCGACCATGGAATTGCTGAAAGACGTTCCCCTGGTTCCCTGCGACATCCAAGCTGAGCTGGTGACGCCTACAGGCGCAGCGATCATCACAACCCTTGCCGAGCAATTCGGTACGTTTCCTGAGTTTCGCTGCACTCGGATCGGCTACGGGGCTGGCACGCTGGAATTCCCAGGCAAGACGAATTTCCTGCGCATTATAATCGGAGAAGAAGAAGGCGCACCAGTGGATCACGCGTATCAGAAAGAGCGGCTCTACATTCTCTCAACGGAAATTGACGATTGTAATCCCGAGATCTTCACCTACCTGTTTGATCGGCTCTTTGCCAAGGGTTGTCTGGATGCGCATCTCACGCCCATCCAGATGAAGAAAAATCGGCCGGGTGTCACACTGGAGGTGCTCTGCAGTGCCCAGCTCCTTCACGCTCTGATTGACTGTATTATCCGCGAAACGACAACATTCGGCGTGAAGGTGAGGGAGGTGGATAGATATTGCCTCCGAAGGAAACAGGCCTCGATTCGAACTGACCACGGCAAAGTCGAGGTCAAAGAAGGGTACTGGGGCGACGAGCTCATTCGCGTCACACCGGAGTATAGTAGCTGCGAAGCACTGGCGCGTTCCTCGGGGATTCCCCTCCTAATTATCTATAACAGCGCGGTAAAGGAGATTGAGCTCACGTATTTTCGAGAGAAGAAACAGCGAAAGAAAGCATCATGAAAAAACAATGGGTTCATTTCTTTATCGGCTGCCTGATAAGCGCGTTTTTTCTCTGGCTGGCATTTCGCAACGTTGATTTCAAAACCCTGTGGGTCACCCTTGCATCTATCAACTACTGGTGGACTCTCCCGTTCGTGGTAGTGACGCTGCTCAGCATGTATGTTAGAAGCATGCGCTGGCACTACCTGCTCTTGCCATCCTATAAAATCCCGACGTCGCGTCTCTTTTCCCCTCTAATGATTGGTTTTGCCTTTAACGGTATCTTTCCGGCTCGCGCAGGCGAATTTGCCCGAGCCTACGTGCTCGGTAAAAAAGAGAAGATGACATTCAGCGCGGCATTTGCCACGGTTGTTTTGGAACGAATCTTTGATGGCCTGACGATGCTCTTTCTGTTTGCCGTTATCTTGATGTTTATACCGATATTCGATTCAACTGCCAACCTCCCTCCGTGGGATGCACGGCACATGATTTCAGGCTCGGCACTACAGTTAGGGTTGACTGTGGTGCTTGGGCTCCTCTTTCTAACTCTCGTGCTGGGCGGGGGATGTTTTTTCCCTCCTATTCGCAGGCGGTTACAATCCACCTTGACGAGCCGGAATTCAGAATTCCAGCGGGGGGTGAGAGGTCGCCTGCTGCGGATGTTGGAATCGTGTGGCCGGGCTCAGCGTCCAATGATTCCGGCAGCAATCCTGGGAGGGCTAAGTCTAATCACCCTGGCATTATTGATTGCACTCTGGTGCGGAGCGCTGGTTAGCAGCGAGAAAATCTATACGATCGGCAAGGTATACACCATCAATGGCGAGACCTTGCAGACCCTGAGCCAACAATTCGCCATGATCATGCTCATTGCATTTGTGCTTATCCTGCTTTTGCTGATTAATCCGATTCGCCAGCTCATTCAGGTGGGTATCCGGCGGTTGCCACTGGTTAGCGCAAGAGTCAAAGAAAAGACGGTGGACATTTTTAACTCGTTCACTACAGGGCTAACATCCCTGCGCAATATACGGGCACTCATATTCATTGTCATCTACTCGCTGGTGGTCTGGGGGATAGTCGGGTATTCTCTGGTTATTATGGCGTACGGATTCGAAGAGTTGAGCATCACATTTCCCCAGGCAATGGCCATTACGATCATTATCTGTGTGGCAATACTCATTCCGGCGGCCCCGGGTTATTGGGGGCTGTATGAGTTTGGATGTGTGTTCGCGCTGCGGGTACTGAATATTGAAGAGAACCCGTCTACGGCAATCGGCTTCTCGCTTGTTATCCATACGCTCCAGATGGTGCCCATTATCCTCATCGGGTTGTTCTTTGCCTGGCGCGAACAGGTCTCGTACCGACAGATATCAAAGGTCGGCTCCCCTTCGTAAACAGAAAAAATGGTGGGCCTTGCAGTAATCCTCTCAGATTCCCGATGAGCAGGAGAACGGCACAGAAGAGTGCAGAAAATAAGTCCTGCATATTCAATAGGCCATACCTGATTTATGGTATCTGTTACCCACAGTTTATAGTTGACATGGACACGCTCAAAGTTATATTCTAATTAGTAGTTCATAGTAAGAGAAAAAGAAGCAAAAATGCTTTTAACTCTTGGCGTGGTTTGCCAGTATTTATTGATGGCAACCAGGGACGATTCTGAAATTTGCGTAATGATCTCAGTAACGCCAGCATCGTGTCGTAAATCCAGGTCACCAAACAGAAAAAATTTTAGTGACAAGGAAGTGTGAGCGACATGGCCGGAACAGATAGAAAAGATAATCCTAAAATTGGCGAGCGGGAAAGAGCAAAGAAGCCGGTTCGCAAACCGACCGAGGAAGAGAAAGCATTCTTCGACAAGCGGACACTCGCCAAGAAGTACAAGAGTAGCACTCCCACCCTAGGGCTTATTCTTGAAGAGGCAGGTCTTATCAATGAAGAAATGATCAGCGACGTCGTGCGCAATAGCGATGAGAGTGCACAGAGCTTGAAGCGAAGTCTAATCTCCCAGGGGCTTGTCCGGGAATCTGATATTCTTGATGCCTTGGCGCAAGAGATGGGCATGGAGAAAATCTCCTTCCAGGATTTACGGGTTACGCCGGAGCTAGTACAACAGATTGACTCAAAAACCGCCCAGAAATACCAGGTTTTCCCCGTTCGCTATGACGATGAGTCTATTCATGTAGCTCTGTCAGATCCTCTGAATATCCAGACTACGGACGATCTGGAGAAGATTCTTGGCAAAAAGGTCATCGGAGTTGTGGCGTCAGACGAAGATATCCAGAAGGCTATTAAGCGCTACTATGAAGGCAACGAGGTGGCGGAGCTATACGAAGGTTTTACCGATCAGGCTGATCAGGAGATGAGCCCCTATAAGGACTATGAAGAGGTTGACCTGAATGTCTCGGAAGCTGAGCAGCCGCCAGTGGTTAAATTCGTAGATTTGATTTTTAAGCAGGCGGTGCACGACCGGGCCAGTGACATTCACGTTGAGCCTGCCCGCCATGGCGTGGTGATCCGGTTCCGGGTTGACGGCATGCTACACGAAGTTCCGTCCCCTCCGAAGCGCTGGCAGAATGCCATTATCTCGCGCTTGAAGGTGCTCGCCGGGCTCGATCTGGCGGAGAAGCGTGTCCCACAAGACGGCCGGATCAAGCTCAATATGCCGGATAAGAAGTTAGACCTGCGTGTCTCATCGCTCCCGGCGATCTATGGTGAGAGTATTGTCATGCGTATCTTGGATCAAACCACCGTTATTATGGGCCTTGAGGACGTCGGGTTTCTCCCGGATAACATTAAGATCTTTCGCGAGTTGATCAAGACGCCAAACGGTATTATTTTGATGACTGGTCCAACTGGAAGCGGCAAAACCACTACGCTGTATTCGGCCCTGAGTACAATCAACAATCCAGAGACGAAAATCATAACCATTGAGAATCCGGTCGAGTATCAGATTGAAGGCATCAACCAGATGCAGGTGAACGAGGATATTGGGCTGGACTTTACCAAAGGGCTTCGCAGCATGCTGCGGCAATCGCCGGACGTTATCCTTGTGGGCGAAATTCGTGACCTGGAAACCGCTGAGATTGGCATCCGGGCAGCGTTGACTGGCCACCTGGTCTTTAGCACGTTGCATACGAATGATGCGGCGAGTGCAACGATCCGCCTCATGGATATGGGGATAAAGCCATTCCTGGTAGCCTCTAGCATCCAGGCCGTAATTGCCCAACGCCTCATACGTCGTACTTGTACTCATTGCAAAAAGCCGTACACCCCACACCCAGAAGAGATCCTAGAGATAGGCTATAATCCTGAGAAATATCGCGATCGCGAGTTCTTTCAAGGCAGTGGCTGCGACCGCTGCAACGGAACCGGCTACCGCGGCCGAACTGCGATCCATGAAATATTCATTATGGATTCGGCAACCCGGCAAATGGTTATTCGGGCAGAGTCTGCCACAAAAATAAAGGCCTACGCGGTTGGCAAAGGAATGCAAACTCTCCGGATGGACGGCTGGCAGAAGGTGCTCCTGGGGATTACAACGATTCCTGAAGTCCTACGTATTACGCAATCTGATATCGAGTAGCATAGGACGCGATGATAACCGATCAAATTCGGGTTACCAGTATGCGATCGTGAAAGAAGTAAGGGGAGAGAGCATATGCTTGAAATGAATCAGATGCTCAAGATTATCGTGGAGCGCGATGCTTCAGACCTTCACCTGCACGTCGCCAAGGCCGCTGTCATGCGACTCCACGGGATACTGGATGTCATTGATCCCGATACCCTTACGCCTGAAGACACCGAGCGCCTTATGAAGGAAATCACACCGCCGCGCTACCAGCAAATGTTGCAAGAACACGGGAGTGCCGACTTTGCTTATGCTTATAGTGACCTGGCGCGGTTTCGCTGCGCTGTGTTCCGGAGCCGCGGCAATATCGGGATTAGTATGCGGCTGATTCCGTCGCGCATCCTCACCTGGGAAGAACTCGGACTGCCCAAAGACTCGATCGTTGAGATTCTCCATTCTCACCGTGGAATGGTGCTGGTTACTGGCCCAACAGGGAGTGGGAAAACCACTACCCTGGCCACAATGATTGACCACATTAACGCCGAGCGCTACGTGCACATCATCAGCGTCGAAGACCCGATTGAATACTATCATCTCCATAAGAAGGCAATTGTTACACATCGGGAATTGCACATTGACACCCCCTCATTTGCATATGCTCTCCGGGGTTCTCTGCGAATGGATCCGGACGTGATCCTCGTGGGCGAGATGCGCGACCTGGAAACAATGGAAGCCGCGCTTGTGGCAGCCGAGACCGGCCACCTGGTCTTCGCGACACTGCATACTATTGGTGCTGCTCAAACCGTGGACCGCATTATTGACGCGTTTCCTGTAAACCAACAGGAACAGATTCGTTCTATCCTCTCGGTGGCCCTGAAAACCGTGATTTCTCAGACGCTGCTCCCCCGGGCCTCTGGAAAAGGTAGAATTGCGGCATTCGAAATCATGCACAATACTCCTGCGGTGGCTAACCTGATCCGGGAACGCAAGACGAACCGCATCGTATCTACTATTCAAACCGGGGCAAAACTCGGTATGATTACGCTCGATGACTACTTGCTCAACCTCTATCGCCAAGGGCACATCACGGGCGAGCTAGTCCTCGAGCGTGCCCATTATCCCGATGAAATGCGCGTCAAACTCATGGGCGCACGCCAAGAGGCAGTCACGACATAAACGCAGGGTGCTTAATTCGATACTAAGGATTTCAAGATCTGGAAATGGGTGAGTGATCATGGCTAATAGCAATCCTGACAGCCGGTTTAAAAGCTATCGTAAGGAAATGGAAGAACTCATAAAAGGGGAAGCCGCCAAGCATGAACAGACGGTTGGGCGCAGTGTTTTGGAGAAAGGCGAGGCTGGTTCAAGACTTGCCTCTGAAAAAGCAGGGCCAGAATTCGTGGCCAAGACCGACATGTTGCAAATGCTATCAGAACAGGCCGGACTCCCGTACGTTGACCTTTCCGAGTATCCCGTTGAGGATTTGAAAATCTTAAAATACATTCCGGCCGAGATTGCTCGCACTTACAAAGTCTTTCCCCTGAGGGAAGAGCCCGACGGCACCATCGTCGTGGCTATCTCAGACCCTTTGAATATCACAATTGTTGATGACCTTAGACTTTTATTGGATAAGAACGTTTCGCCTGTTGTCGCTGGCGAAGATGATATTATGGAATACGTAGAACGGTATTACGGAATTGGGGATGAAACCATCGAAAAAATGGTTGAGGAGTTTGATAAGGAAGACGAAGAAGCGCTGCTGATCCGGGATGTTGACGAAATGGATTTGAGTGATTTGGAGCGCATCGCGCATGAGCCACCGGTGATTCGACTGGTAAACCTCATTCTACTCCAGGCGATTAAGGATCGTGCTAGCGACCTTCATGTAGAGCCGTTCGGGGGTATCCTGCGCATTCGCTACCGGGTAGACGGAGTCCTGCGTGAGATTCCATCGCCCCCCAAATCACTTCAGCTCGGTCTCTGTTCCCGCCTCAAGGTCTTAGCGAACATGAATATCGCGGAAACTCGGATGCCACAAGACGGCCGGATTCGTCTGACCGTCTCTGAACGGGAAATTGACCTTCGTGTCTCGAGCATTCCTACCGTCCATGGCGAGAGCATCGTGTTCCGTATATTGGATAAATCAATGATGATGTTGGGGATTGCCCAGCTTGGGATGACAAAAGAGACACTGGATAAATTCATGAAACTGATTCGCAAGCCTAACGGAATAGTTCTGGTAACCGGTCCCACGGGCTGTGGAAAGACAACAACCCTCTATGCTGCAATTAACGAAATTAACGATCCAAGCTGCAAAATCATCACCACAGAGGATCCAGTGGAGTACGAAGTGCCCGGCATCATCCAGGTAAACATTAACCCTAAAGTTGGATTGAACTTCGCAATTTGCCTCCGCCATATCGTGCGGCAGGACCCTGATATCATTCTTGTGGGTGAAGTGCGTGACCTGGAAACCGCCCAGATCTCCATTCAGGCCTCTCTGACCGGCCACCTTGTCTTTAGTACACTGCACACCAACAGCGGAGCAGCCACAATCACCCGGCTTATTGACATGGGGGTTGAGCCATTTCTTATCACCTCAACTCTTGAGGCGGTTGTGGGCCAGCGCCTTATTCGCACGCTTTGCCAGAACTGCAGGCGTCCCTATACACCGACGCCCGAAGAGCTTGAAGACTTCGGCGCTACATCCAAGGATGTCCATGATATTACGTTCTACAAAGGAAATGGGTGTGACGAGTGCTCATATACTGGCTATAAGGGCCGGCTGGGGATTTTTGAGCTACTCATCATGACCGAAGAGATTCGGGAACTGGTGCTGCAAAGAGCCACCACTGACCAGATACATGCGATGGCGGTCCACCAAGGCATGGAAACGATGCGCAACGACGGGTGGTTGAAAATCTGCCTGGGGGCGACAACTTTCGAGGAAGTTGCACGTCAAACACCTAGGGAGACCAAGGAGCAGATCTCGCAGGAAATGGAACAGATTATTCAAGAAACCATCAAAAAGGTAAAGAGCGACCGAGAGGCGCGGTCTGGTAAAAAGGTCGCAGAAGCGCCCAAGGCAGAAGTACCCGCGCCATCTCAACCAGTTGCAAAGCAACCCTGGGACAACGAGGCTGCTACGAGCCCCCACCAGATCGGTGACGGACAAAAATCGCCGAGGTCTTCGAAGGAGTAAGGGTCATGTCAGAATATTTTTATGAAGCCCTAGATAAGGGGGGCAAGCAAGTCCGCGGCGTAATTGACGCCAGCAACGAAGACGTCATTATCGAAAAACTTCGCGGAATGGGGTACTACCCTCTGAAGGTTGTTCCTCATAGGAAGAAGGCCAGTGAGATTGACCTGTTTTCGCTTCCCCTTATTCGTAATATTGCTCACCGCATCAAAACAAAACATGTCATGACATTTACCCGGCAGCTAGCGACACTGATTGACGCGGGGTTGCCGATTCTGCGGAGTCTCTACATTCTCCAGGAACAGGTAGAATCCGTTGTCTTTAAAGAGAAGATCGGCCAGATTGCAAAGGATATCGAAGCAGGCGCGTCGCTCTCTGATGCGCTGGCGAAGCACCCCAAAGTATTTGACAATCTCTACGTAAACATGGTGAGAGCCGGTGAGATCGGCGGCGTGCTGGAAGCAGTCCTGAACAAGGTGGCCGAGTTTCTAGAGAAACGCCAGGCCCTTATCGGCAAGGTCCGCTCGGCCATGATGTATCCTGTAACGGTCATGGTTTTGGCTGGGTGTATCGTGGCCTTTATCTTGATCACGATCATTCCAAAGTTTGAAGATATCTTTGCCCAGCTGGGTGCGGAGCTACCTGCACTCACGCAATTCCTGATGGATGCCAGCAATGTCCTGGTCCATAAGACATGGCTTGTGGTCCTTGGCATTGTTGCGATAGTCTTCATATACAAGAAGATCAATGCAAACCGTAATGGCAAATACGCGCTTGACAGGATGAAGCTGCGCTTTCCGGTGTTCGGGGATCTGCTGCGCAAGATTGCAATCACCCGCTTTGCCGGTACTCTGTCAACGCTTATCACGGCTGGTGTGCCTATCTTGCAGGCGCTTGACATCGTGCGCGATACGTCAGGAAACGAGGTCATTGCGCGGGCTATGGAGAAGGTCTACACAAGCGTGAAGGATGGCGAAAGTATTCATGAGCCATTGCGCGATAGCAAAGTCTTCCCTCCCCTGGTTGTCCATATGGTAGCTGTTGGGGAAGAAACCGGTGCGATAGACCAAATGCTCACGAAGGTTGCAGAGGCATACGAGAGGGAAGTTGATGATACGATAAATGGCCTTACCTCAATCCTTGAGCCGCTGATGATCGTATGCCTTGGCGGAATTGTCGGCGTGATCGTGGTTGCGCTTTATCTCCCGCTGTTTACGATCCCGAAGATCCTGGGTCGAGACTAATCAGGAATTGGCCCCTGAGTCAGTATAAATGCGCTCGTGGTGCCCGATTATTCGGGTTTAAGGGTTTAAGTTGACATTCGTGGCGGGATGTTACATAAATTAAGAGTTCCTGAAAATGGGCAGTTTTTAGTTCAAGGGAACGATAGTTCTGTCCGGTCTATTGATGGGGATTGAATTGTGCGGGTGCGACGATTGCCTACAAAAAAGCAGCAGGGGTATAGCCTGCTTGAGCTTTTAGTTGTTCTTATTATTCTTTCCATCTTCTCCACCCTTGCCATCCTGTCATACGGTACCTATCGCAAAAGCCTTCGTCTGAAGAGCTCCGCACGAGAGATAAACACTTTGTTTTCTACTGCTCGCAATAAGGCAATTGAGCAGAATGGTTACTTTCAGGCGACAATTGATATCACCAATCGACGCATCTGGATTGACAAGGTTAACTACCTCTTTAACATTAGCGAGCCAAAAATCACCACACCTAAGCTGTTAACTGATTTTGTCAGAATTACCGATGTCACGGTGAATTCAAAAACCGAGACTTCGGGGGTTGTGCACATTCTGTTTCGTCCCAATGGAACCTCGGACTACGCAACAGTGCATCTCATCCGCGAAAGCGAAGATACTGCAGTTGGGGAGAATTACTACACCATAAGGCTCTACTCCTCAACAGCCAAATCTCGTATCTATCCGGATGCCCGTAGATGAAGGGGGGCTTGATAATGCGTCGAAGTCCCCGACGGGCCATCCAGCGCGCATACTCTCTCCTCGAAGTGCTGGTCAGCCTTGCTATCCTGCTGGCGGGAATTATTGCCATCGTCAACTTCTTCCCTCTGAGTCTGAAAGCCAATAATGATGCGGCGGTATTGTCGGAAGCTGCCCTGTTAGCACACCAGAAAGCAGAGGAAATTCGGCGTGATAATTCTCCACGCCATAATTTCATTCAACAGCTGCGTATTCTACGCACACCAACCGAGCCCATTCAATTTCCACAAAGCCCTCATCTGGCCTATTCATTCTGCGGCGTGTCGTTGATTGATACAGAGGACGATCCTGGCGACCCTCGGGACGACGTCGGCGTTGCACGAATTATCATTCGGTACCATAGAAGCTTTAAAAGCAGCCAGAATATCATTTATGAACTGCGCTTTGATGAATAATGCAGAACTACTATTTGTCCGTTTGTCGGTTACTGTGTAAAAGTAATCAGCAATTTAAATCCAATGGTAGCTTTCGGCCTGATGTTTTAGGCATAAATAATCTAACGGGCAAGGCGACGCCCCGAAAAACAGACAACCTGCAGCCTATGAGAAGCAATGTGCACATGGCTCAAAAGTATCCCAGAACCAGAGGGATGACCTTGCTGGAGCTCCTGGTTGCTGTGGCAGTCGCGATGGCGTTTATGGGTGGCGTGGTAGCGGCGTTTATTCAGATTTTGCGGGCTACTAATCTTGCAGAGACGAAATTGGAGGCTGTCAACAATGCCCGCGCGGCACTGGAAATGATGGCTATTGACATCAAGGCGGCCCGCATTGATCCACGCCAGCCGTTGCAGCACTTCGTGGGTGAAGATTATATTTTGGCCTATGGCAACGGGCTTGATGATGACGGAGATGGAGTGATTGACGAAGAGCTCTTCAACGGACGTGATGATGATTATACTGGCCCAGACTGGAATCCAACACGTGATGATCGCCATGCTGTGGTAGGCGGCCTCTTTGAGCGGCAATTCTTTGTTAATACTCCTGACCTGGGAGATAGTCACGTTGACGAGGACTGCAAATTCGACCTTGATCGGCTGACGTTTCGGATTTTCCCTGATCCGAATAATCCCCTTAGGCGTGACGATCTGATTACATTCGAGGTCGGAACATTTGAAGGCGAACAGCATGTCCTTTTACGCCGTATTGTTCACAACCCATCATCCCCAAATAGGACAGTAGAGGTAGCACCCCTCGCCTTCAATGTGATGTCGCTCTATTTACTCTATTGGGATCCGAACCGCATTCCGCCAGATTGGACCACAACCTGGAACTCATTCGATGCGCCACGTTTCGTGCAACCTGGCATCGAGCTGCCTATTGCGGTTTTTCTGGCAGTGTCGGTTTATGCGGATCCGAAGCCGATCGAACAGTATAAACCGGGCAATCCGGTACAGACCATTACGCTTCAGACGGTTGTCAACATTGAGCAGGTGCTAAAAGACCAGCGCTATCAGACCCATTTGTTGAACCTATGATGAACCATTGCTTATATAGAGGACGACCAAATCGAGGGTCAACGTTTATCATCGTGATTGCAATTCTCTCGCTTCTGGTGCTCATTGCGACCACTCTGTCGTTCACCTCACGGCTGGAGATCATAGCGGCTAGCAATTTCTCTGAAGGCATTCAGTCGCGCATGGGCGCGGCAACCGGTGTCGCTCGCGCCGCAGCTCTCTTCAACCAGGAGGTCAAGTATACAAGTCTGATACAGGAATGGGCCCACCCTAACGGGTTCTTGTACTCCCAGGCGGGCGAATTGGCTCGGCCTGCTGAGCAGCATAAGCAGCTATTTCAGAGCTCGCTATCAGAAATATACATCTTTGACGAATCGGCAAAGATTAACGTAAATACGGCAAATGAGCAGATACTGGAAGCACTGTTTGTATCACTATTACACAAAAATGACCTCCGTTCGGGACTTGCCTCAACGCTGGCACGTGAAATTGTTCGCCATCGCCTCGGGGCCGACGGAAGGCCCGGGAAATCCGATATCCCGGATGAATACGTCGGTGATCCGCGCCTCCCTCCTTACGGAGACGACAAGCCATTTTACAATTTGGAGGAGCTCCTGCTTCTGCCCAATTTCACCCCGGAAATCTATGCTGCTCTGGAGCCGTGCCTTACCATATTCTCGGCATCGGAAGAGACTTACTTTAACGGCTCCGAGCTTGTGCGTAAGTGTAGCATGAACCATGCAATTCCATCGGAAATTTATTCTACCCTTCGCGCTCGATTCCCACGCAAAAACGATGACCTGCTCAAGCAATTTGCCGCAAACATCGTTGACTTCCGAGACCCCGATACTGTTCCTACGCTCTACCCAGGAAGCAATCCTAATCATCCTATAATCGGCATTGAGCAGACTCCCTCTATCAACGAGGTTTTTCCAGACTCGCCGACGCTAGAGGAAGACGGAGATGATGGGCAGTACGTTGAGCTGTATAATCCGTACTCGCATCCCATCAGCATAGAGGGATGGCAGCTAAATTGTGGTGGATCTATTGCATATCTCAATGGGAACATTGCACCAAGAGGGTTCGTTATTGTTACGGATGATTATAATGAGGAGAATGACCCAACCCCGGAAGACCAAATGGTAAACTATGGATCGTTTTACGACATTTTTGGCTTAGTGCCGAATGGTACAACGAAACGTATCATTGAACAGCCGGCACTGAACATTCCCAATGCCAGCGGCACGATATATCTGCACGATGCGCAAGGCGATTTAATTGACTATTTCTATTATCTAGGAGGGGTCTTTGGGGGAGCGAATATTAGTTTGCAGCGCAATGATCCACGCGTTCGATTCTGGCAAAGACTATCCTGCATGCCTTTTGCACTTAATGCAAATTATTCGCCGCAGAATCTGGATGAGACAAGGTTCGCCAAGGAATGGCAAGATCATGCGTTCACGTCGCCTGCAGAAGTCATGTATGTCTCTTCCGGGTGGGCACCAGCAGGGGGACACCAAGGGACGTGCTGGGTATATCCGATGATTTCAAATAGCACAGATGCGGAGCTGGACTGCCGAATCATTGACCTATTTACTCTGATTAATTTTACAGGCCAGTCGCCCTCACTTGAGGCAAAACGCGATGAAACACACAGACGGAATGTTTCGTCCATTTCTCCGAGGCTGAAAAAGCCACCAGTACTTGGCAAGGTAAATATTAATACCGCACCAGTGGAAGTTCTTCAAGCGCTTCCCGGGATTGACCAGCGAGACGCAGAACGCATCATGCGTTATCGTGAGGGCACATTAGCGGCTAAGGCTGAGCGATCAACGTCATCTCATCCAAGCTTCTTTAATAACATCAGCGACCTGCTATACAATAACGTCCTCTGGCCCGACAAGGGCGAGAACAAACGAATTGCAAGCTTTATCAATCTGGCAAAACTCATCACAGTGAAATCGCGATCATGTTCAGTCATCTCCAAAAGTACCCCTCCCAAGGGTCTGCTTACGGATAATGCCAATCCTATAGCGCTGAAGGCCATTCTGGCAACGGATGAACAGCCGACACGGGTAGTCTTTTGGCGATACCTGAACTGAAGCGCACGGTGAAAATTAACTTCCATCAAATTTGGTTTACGATGATTCAAAGATCTGGGCCAAGTTGCGTTCTCGAACGTCTAATATAGAGGGTACGATGTGCCCTAGGTTCAGGCCTTTAAAGCAGAAAGGCGCCTCTAGAATCGGCACTTAGGCGTTAAAAGTTGTTGACAGTTCGCCAGAGGCGTCATATACGAACATCAAATATATATATAAAGGGTGCGCAGAGTGAACTCGGCAAAAAGGAGATCTGTTCTAACCAACCGGGCGTTCACACTGATTGAGATGTTCATCGTTGGAGCGCTGATTGCCCTATTTGCCGGCATTGCAATCTTCAATATCCAGGGACAATATCTCGCCAATATTCGCAAGATCACAATTGCTGAAGTACGCCAGATACATTCTGGGCTTTCCTTTGTTAAAATGGACACCGGAGTTTTCCCGAAACTGAATTTTCTCAATAAAGCGCTCTATCACCCCGAGGTCAGTATGCTTGATCAAAATGTAAGACAGCTTAACTTGCGTAACGATTTCGACTATATGGGGTATTCTATTGGCCTCGGCCTCGAGTCGACAATTTTGTCGGAATGGAGCGGCCCGTATTACTCAATCTCGCACACGCGACGCGGAGTTGCTCGGGCAATTGGCGGCATAGTGTCCATGCTTCTGCCCAACACGGGTATTGTGACCGATTGGCCAGCGGATGCCTATGGCGAGCCCTACGTGCTTTACCTGATTCGTGTTGATCGCACGGGGGCCTTGGAATGGGTAAGGTCAGCCACGGACGAGGCAACTTACTTTGCGGCCGTGGTAAGCTACGGCCGGAACCGGGTGCCCGGGTATCGGCCAGACATACCAATTCCTCAAGGCGACTTTAATCGTTTGAAGAATGAACGCCTCTATATAGAAGGTGGTAGTGGCACTGATATATATGCTCGGCCGCGTGCCGCACAATATACTGCTCTCACTGCTGCCGAATATAACCAAACCCGGCTCGAGGCTCTGACCAAAATTGGTCGCACGGGAATCAGCGAAGATGAAGTCGGAGTTATAGATCCGGGATCTGACGACATCATATTTGAATTTTAGCGATAGAGATTAAAAGCATCCAGGGGTGGAGGGTAACCTGATGATGATAATCAAGAAGGGAGAGCAAGGGTTTACAGCAGTAGAGATAGCCATGGTTGCTACAGTAATTGCGATACTTGCGCTGCTCATTCTCCCATTGTTTCGGACACGAACCGAGGAAGCAAAGATCACGGCCGCCCTCGACGATATGAGGTCGCTTGCAATCGCCCAAATGGCTGCCTTCGCTGACACTGGCTACTACTTCCGCCTTCAGGACCTCGATAATACCCAGCAAGTTCAACAACCCCCTCTGTCTGACAGGGACGTGCCGGTGGCAGTCTGGAACGGTGCCCTGAGCCAGCAACAACGCAGCAGTCTGATGACGACGTGGAAAGGTCCATTAACAAGTCTCCCAAAGTACGTCACCTATGAGTTCCTGACAAGCACACCCCCTGCGGGGAAGCCGTATTTGTTTCAGAGTGCGGCAGGTGAGGGCGGGGCTATTATGGATATGAAATCGCGGTCAATTGCGCTTGATGGGGGCACCCCGTTGGTGAACGATGACGCATTGGAAGATAAAATGCCGCTTGACCCCTGGGGCAATCCTTATCTCTTTTTCGGTACCGGCAGGAGGGGCGAACTAGCCCCAGCTCAAGAATCAGACTACGGGACTGCCGTGATTTACAGCTTGGGACCTGACGGACAGGCTGGCAACGGACGGGGCTACGATCCATATCTCTATGTGCGCGAAACTGGTGTCCTGGGCGAAACCGGTAGTGATGACCTGGTACGTGAGTTTTAAGCCAAGTCAGCGGGCAAGTGTTCCGTTCGACCGACTTGTGAGCCTTTTCGGGCACAGCGGAGAAAGAGCAAAAGAGGAATATGATGAACCAACCATTCCAGCGATCTTCGGGTTTTAGTATTATTGAGCTGCTGGTGGCTCTAATTATCATTGGGCTCCTGATCGCCGTCATCGTTCCGATTCTCTCGATGCGAACTAAGGAAGCGCAGCACAGGGCCGCCATGTTAGATATGCAACACATTCAGGATGCTCAAGAACGGGCAGGCATTGACACAGGATTCTTTTATCGCCTGTACGTGCTTGACGATAATTGGGCGGGTGATGGCTACGGGTTAGGAGACTCAGCGGACGTACTGGACGGTCTTCTGGACGAGAGTAGCAATCAGATTTATCAAAACCCAAAGCGGATCTTTATTGACGTCAAAACAGGCGCATTCTTTATCAATGCTGATATTTACTACGACAATAACATTCGGCTTGCAAATGAGACTGCCTTCAACTGGCACGGCAGATATATCACCTGGCAGCGCGATATGAATCGCAATGATATTGGTGATGATCCATGGGGAAATGACTATATGTTTTTTACAAAAGCCGGTGTCGTTTTAGAACCCGACGGCGACATTCGCAACGTGTACATAGGCAACGATGGACTGTCGTATGATGCAAAGGTGTTCGACAGACCAACCATCCTGTCGCTGGGCCCCAATGGATTACCCGGCTCGGGTGCAGGAACAGATTTCGGTGATAGCGATGATCTGAAGCGACAATTTTAGCTTGAGTGACCCCCTAAGCATGGGGATTGAAAATTAGTGTCAAAAAATAAGGAGGATAATGATGAGACGGAGTGATAGACACGAGGCCAAGGGTGTGACGCTGACCGAGCTGCTTGTGGTACTTGCAATAATCGGTCTGCTGGCCACGATTGCCATTCCGGTGTATGTTCAGCGAACCGAAGAAGCCAGAGTCCGCACCACGCAACAGGAGGTGCGCGAAATCGCCAAAGCCGAAGAAATGGTTGCCTTAAACCACGGGTTTTTCGTACCCATTCAGGTGCTCGATGACATTGCGGTT
Organism: Candidatus Sumerlaeota bacterium; assembly: GCA_030613245.1. Lineage (GTDB taxonomy): Bacteria > Sumerlaeota > Sumerlaeia > MWCT01 > JAUWMI01 > JAUWMI01. The sequence goes on along the minus strand of JAUWMI010000008.1, from coordinate 24,957 downwards.
GACCTTACTAGCCGCACCACTCGAACCGACGATTTACAGAACGAGACCGACACGCTGTATCTGATAGATCCTTTCGTTAATGTTCAAGATCAGATGGCTGGCAGTCCACCGCAGCCGACGCTGCAAGACCGCGACACCAATCCACGTGTGCACAAGCTCTACTATTTCTGGCAAGGGCCATTTCTGAATCCTACCCGCGTACATATAGGTGATGAGACGAGTGCAGAACCACAGCGGCTCTCCGAGGATCTCATTCGCCGCGACCACGTGCTGGATCCCTGGGGTCAGCCCTACCGGATGTACTCACCGGTCGGCATTGTCGGCTCGAGTGCAGGAGCTACGAATCTCGGTAGTTTCAATACTGCTAGTTTCAGCAACGGCCGACTCACGACAAGCGATGACCGCTTTGACCGCTTTGCCATTGTAAGCTTCGGGCGTGATAACCTATCGGATGGGGTATCCTTTACCGGAGATGACGTTTTCTACTACTTCGGCATCGTGGCAACGGAGTCAATGTTCCGTATATTCTGAAGCTCAGGAATAGATGGGCTTCCTTAACGATCTTGGTCTGGCGGGTTAGTTTGGCCAGCAAGATTGAATAGATCAAAAGGACTCAAAACAGATGAAACCTGAAAAGAAAACAGGGGTGACATTGTTAGAGCTCCTCGTGGTGGTGCTCATCATTGGAATTCTTTCGACAATCGCGGTGACGGTCTATGTCGGCCAGGTTGAGCGTGCCCGGGTTGCAGCAGCATATCACACGGTCCGCAGTCTGGAACTAGCCATAGCACGCTATGAGCTTGATGTCGGCCAGTATCCGCCAAGTAGCTCCGGACCGACGGTTTCTCCTGTCAGTCCGTTAGGTCCATCCGTTGGCTGCGGCTATTTGCAGCTCGCGTTGCTTCATAGCCTCAGTGGTAACGTCTACCAGCCCCTGGACAAGCGATGGCTTGGGCCGTATATGGAGTTTGACGAAGTGCAGCTGTCTGATCTCAACGGCGCCCCTATCACATCAAGTACGCCAAAATCGCAAATCCAATTTCTTGATCCGTGGGGAACACCCTATACCTACACTCGACATCAGGACTATATACGGTTTGGCGGAACAGAACTCTGGCCAAGCGATCCGTATCGGAGTAGCGAGACCTATTACAATCCAAAGACTATTCAGATATTTTCCGTGGGCGCAAATGGCTATACATACCCTGTGCCATACCGCGGTCTGGAAACTGATGACGTGAACAACTGGTAGGAAAATCCGTCGGAATCTTAGGAGAAATGGCCGAGCGATTGTATCGTTCGGCCATGCTCATTTTTGCCCCCTAACATCTCTTTTCACCAAAGACCTGGGCACTAAAGCGAAAGATTTTTGCACCCTTTTTCCATGCGTTTCGCGATAGCCCGGCCTTCAGGCAGGTCTGCTCAAGAAACTCATAACGATCCCAGCCCCACTCGGGCGCCACCTGGGGCAGAAGCAATCCTTTCGACCAGTCGCGCTCAACCACGAGGCCGTGCTTCCCTACCTCAATCTCCTCGGGTCCACGAATCTCTTCCAGCGGGCTCATGACAGAAATTGCGATGTCAATGTCGGGAAGTTCGTTCTCCCTAACGGGCGAAAACCGCGGATCGTTAGAGGCAGCATTCACCGTGTTTTCAATCACTGCCTTATAGAGTGCGGTGCTCCCCTTAATGTAGCCGATACAACCCCGTAGCGCCCCTTTCATATTCAGGGTAATAAATACACCCGAGCGCTGACGCATGGTGTCAGTGGGTTCAAAAGCCTTCAGCTCATCCTTGGTTAGCGAATCGCCCCGTTTGACCCACTTTTCGAGAGTTGCCCGGGCAAGTTGCAAAAGCGCCTTCTTTTCACTCTCACTCAGTATGAGTGCTTTTTGCTCGGGCATGGACTTCACTACCGCGTTTGAAAAAATAGCACCAGCACTAACGAGGATAAACCGTATTTTTCTTACAACATCTCCGAGATGGAATCAACAGCAAAATGCATTCTCGCAATCTCGTTTTCCAGGGCTAGAGGCACGTAGTTCTTGATTTTACCAATACGAAAAAGGCACAAGAATATTCTTGCAACAACGGCCCGAAACCGCTTATGTAACGATCAGATGTAGCGAGAAAAATGTTATGGCTATCGGACTCCTACCAAAATTCAGGTCTGTTAGCATCCGAACCCGGGCACTGGTTCTCCTGCTCTCTGGAGTAAGTGTGATCGTGTTTGTTGCGTTAGGGCTCTATTTCAAGGCCTTGGTATCGAAGCCGGTGCGCAAGGTGGCGTTTGAGCGAGCTGTGGTAGTGCGGCACGGTGAAAGCATTCGGGAAATTGCCAGGGCTCTTATGGAAACAGGGTTTCTGCGCCGGATAGAGCCTTTTTTGATTCTCCATCGCCTTTCAGGTAAACGCACCTCCCTGAAGGCCGGGGTCTATTTGCTCAAATCTTCCATGAGTGTGCAAGAGATTCACGAAGTGCTGGCTAAAGGCAAGTCAGGAGAGTTTCGCGTGACTGTGCCTGAGGGATACACGATTGAACAAACCGCTGCTCTTCTGTGGAGACGAAAATTGATCATGTCACAGGAGACGTTCCTAGCACTCTGCAGTGAGCATGAATTCGTTCAGTCGCTGGGAATTGCTGCAACAAGATTAGAGGGCTACCTCTACCCTGATACGTATTTTATACCACCAGGGCTATCGGAGGAAGAGATAGTCAGGGTATTCGTGGAACAATTCCGCGCGGTAACGAACAATCTGTTTGGGAGCTCCTCATCTTCGCTAACCCCACATGAGGCGTTGATTCTTGCCTCAATCATTGAGCGCGAAGCCCGGCTCGATTTCGAGAAGCCCACCATTGCCTCGGTCTACTCTAATCGTATTGCAAAACGACGGCGCCTTGAGAGCTGCGCAACTGTGCGGTATGCCCTGAATAAATGGGATGCGCCTCTGACCCGTGAGGATCTTAAAATCAAATCACCGTACAATACGTATGTGCATAAAGGACTACCGCCAGCGCCGATTTGTAGTCCGGGAAAAGCCTCCATTCAGGCGGCCTTGCAGCCTGCACAAACGGACTTTCTCTACTATTGCTACAAAGGCGACGGAACGCACTATTTTTCAAAAAGTCTGGCGGAGCATAACCAAGCAGTCCGACGCTATCTTCGTTCGCCACGCGAAGGCAAAACTGCGCCGGAAGCGGAATAAACGCTTGATTTCCTTCGATGCCGGTGCTAGGGAGAAAAGTTAAGTTTAACAAAGACGGGGAAAAAGAAGAAAGTATGTTTCTTGAGGTATGGCAGGAATAGAGGGTCAGTGTGCGCCGCGAAGGGTGCGTTGCATTGAGAGCTGAACACAAGGTGATTGCAGGTACCGAACAACCGTTTGGCTCGTATGGCGGTGCCAGGATACTAGCGCATGGATAATCGTTTCAAATTCCCGATAGCAAAACCCGCGTGGAAGATGGCGTTGCCGCTTCTGGGTGTTGGAGTGCTGCTGCTACTTCTGACGCCGCTGAAGTGGGGTGCAGTAATCTGCTGGGCGGGTGCAGGAAGTGTGTTGTTCTTTTTTCGCGATCCAGATCGCCCGATTCCTGTAGTGCCCAATGCTGTGCTGTCGCCAGCCGATGGGAAAGTACTGTCTGTTCAGCGAGTTCCACACAGTGATTTTCCGAATGGTGAAGCGCTGCATGTCAGTATCTTTATGTCATTGCTTGACGTACATATCACACGCTCGCCCTGGGCAAGTAGGATCACGTCCGTTACGCATTGTCCGGGCAAGTTTTTCAGTGCGCTGAGCGATCAAGCGTCGGATCATAATGAGCACATGCTTTTGCACTTTCAACGCGAATCTGAGGTGCTTGTTGTTAAGCACATCGCCGGCATACTGGCACGGCGGATCATCTGCCAGCGTCGTGTGGGTGAGAATGTTGGCATGGGTGAGCGTGTAGGGCTGATTTGCTTTGGGTCACGCGTAGAGATCTGGCTTCCGCTAACAACTGCGCTAAAGGCGTATCCGGGGATGCGAGTACGAGGTGGCCAAACCATTATAGGGATTCTCCCGGTGCACGAGCAAGAGAGGAAGGAAAGGAATCCACAATGAGAAAGGTCTATCTTCTACCGAATGTATTTACCACTGCCAGCTTGTTATGCGGTGTGCTGGCTTTGGTTGATATAACAATCGGTCGAACTGTTGAGGCATGCTGGCTGATTCTGCTTGCACTGGTCCTGGATGGAATAGACGGCAAGATTGCCCGACTCACGCGAACCGTAAGTGGGTTTGGCCTGAACTACGATTCCTTGGCCGACATTGTCTCTTTTGGGGTAGCCCCGGGCCTTCTGATTCTCACATGCCTGGAGCCGATAAACCTGCGGCTTGCTGCAAGCCTCTCAGTTATGTATATCATCTTCGGAGCACTGCGACTGGCGCGCTTTAACGTTCAGGCCTCCTCGGAGGAGAAAAAAGTCTTTATCGGGCTTCCGATCCCTGCTGCTGGAGGAACAATTGTATCGAGTTTTCTCCTATTCCAGCAATACCAGCACCTCGCCGCTCAAAAAATCTTTCTCCCAATTTTAGTGGTTGGGCTATCCTATTTAATGGTCAGCAAAATTCCATACCCGAGTTTAAGGAACACTAAGGTAAAGAAACGCAATCCTTTTGACTACTTGGTCTCGATCAGTGTGATCATCTCCATGCTGGTGTTTCTGAACCAGTTTATCGAGCTGCTGGTATTTATCGGATTTGGCATGTACGTTCTCTGGGGAATTGGACAATACATGGCTGCGGCGATTCAGAAGAGGAAGGCCGAAAGAGAAGCTGAGGAGAAGGAGTCTGAAGTCTAGCTGATAGACCAAAGCGAAAGGAACAGTGTAGAATAAGCACACCTGACGGTTCGAGCTGTTGAAGAGTGGCATACGTCTCGGCAGATCAGGAACACAAGGCGCAGGTCACTTGCCCTTTATCTAAAGATCCCTCCCACCTGCTGGAGGCATGTCCCATTTATTGAGGTGCACATATATCATTTAAGATGAGACGTGATGAACAGGGCCCTCTTGCACACCAACTAACGAATCCCAGAGAAATTACACTTCAGGTCCTTAAACGAGGACTGCCCCGCTCCGGGCCTCCGTGCGATCAGGTTCTCCACGAGTATCTCGAGGCCAGCAAGTTACGAGCCGCCGATGCTCGCCTGGCTACCGAACTGAGCTACGGTGTCGTGCGCCAGCTGAGATATCTTGATCATGTACTCAACTCACTTTTGCGCGAACCCATGCAACGCCTGCCAGACGATATCCGCCATATCCTGCGGATCGCCGCATACCAATCTCTGTTCCTGACGAGAATTCCTTCATACGCCCTTGTGGATGAAGCCGTCACATTGGCAAAGCGCTACGGTCGGCCTGCCCATGCGAAACTCGTCAATGCGATCTTACGAAACCTGCTGCGTGCCGAAGCCCCTCCCCCACTTCCAGACAAGGCCAGGAATTTTGCGCACTACCTCAGCATCAAATATTCTCACCCGCCGTGGATGGTCAAGCTCTTCATTGAGTGGTATGGCAAGAAGGAGGCTGAAGCACTCCTGGAATTTAACAATCTAGTCGCGCCTCTGGATTTGCGTGTGAATACGCTTCGCACCTCTCCAGATGAGCTGATTAACACGATAAAAAAGACGGTTGGCAGGGCAAATATTGACTTTGGGGCGTTCGCGGCAGATACCGTGCGGATTAAGCCACCCACTGCAGAGGCGTGGCAGACAGTGGCTTCACTGACTCAGGCAGGCCTGGCGTACGTCCAGGACGAAGCATCGCAGCTGATCGCACATTACGTAAACCCTCGGCCAGGGGAACGGCTGATTGACTACTGCGCAGCACCTGGCGGCAAGGCAACCCATCTTGCCCAGCTCCAGAGCGATGGCAGCGAAATTCTTGCCTGCGTCCAGTATCCGGACGAGCTTCAACGTCTCGCTGAAAACTGCACATTGCTTGGCATTCGATCCGTCAGGCCACACGTGCTCAGCGCCGAGCTACTGGATCATTATTCTCGCTATCCTGTTGATAAAGTTTTAGTGGATGCCCCATGTACAGGACTTGGAACAATCCGGCGTCACCCTGATATTAAATGGAAAAAGCGACGGGCAGACATCGCTCGCCTGGCAGAACTTCAACTGGATATTCTTTCAGCCGCGAGCCGCCTTGTTCGGCCGAATGGGCTCCTGATCTATAGCACCTGCACAATGACGCCTGATGAGAATGAGCTGATTATCCAACGGTTTCTCCAAACTCACCCCGGATTTCGCGCAGATACGAGCCGTGAGGAAATCCCTGACATCCTCAAGGCGCTCCTGGGATCAGACGGTTTTCTCCGCACCATTCCCCACATTCATCAGATAGACGGTTTCTTCGGTGCCAGACTCAGGCGCATCCGCTAAACATTGTACAAGACTTCTTATTGAGATTTGTATAGATAACGGTACAGCATGTAGGGGCGTTTAATTAAACGTCCCTACAACTATGCGTGGCATGGCCATCCTGGCCATGATTCTACACAGGCAAGATGCCCGTGCCACGTTGAATGACACAGTTGAAGACCAAGCATTCGCACAAAAATAAGCTATTCAGCGGCTTTGGCTGTTTCTTTATTTATGCGGAAAGCAATAAAACCTCACATTACGTTGTGCTCCGGAGCAAAGCACCGAGATTGGGTCTTGTTAAACATTGTAGCGTTTCAGATAGCTCCTGGTCTCTGCCGCCACAACGCCTGATAGTCCAAGCAAGGCAACCAGATTTGGGAAAGCCATAAAGGCATTCATGATGTCCGAGATATCCCACACATGCTGAAGCCTCACCACAGCTCCAACAACAACAAACACGATGAACAGACAGCGATAAGGCATGATCGCTTTGGGCCCAAACAGATATTCGCTGCATCGATCGCCATAATACGACCAACTGATCATAGTCGAGTAGGCGAAGAAGATCAGCCCAAAGGAGACGATGAACTTGCCGAGGCCGTATATGGGGAGTCCAGCCTCGAAGGCCATCGCCGATAGCGCGGCACCGGTCTCGCCGCTGTTCCAAACGCCGGTTAAGATAATCACGAGTGCGGTCATCGAGCAGATGATGAGGGTATCAATAAATGGCCCGATCATAGCTACAAATCCTTCGCGCGCCATTTCCCGGGTCTTTGCGGCTGCGTGTGCCATAGGCGCACTGCCCAGACCCGACTCATTGGAGAATACGCCGCGGGCAACGCCAAAACGGATCGTCTGTTGCACCACCACTCCCATAAAGCCTCCACTTGCTGCATAAGGTGTAAAAGCATAGCGAAAGATCAAGCCAAATGCCTCGACAATCTTATCCGCATGAATGACAAGAATAACCAGAGCGCTCAGAACGTATACGACGCACATGAACGGAACAATGCGCGAGGCTACCTTGGCGATCCGGCGAATTCCGCCAATGATGACAAGACCCACTAGCAGGGCAAGCACGAGGCCCACGACCCACTTATAAACGGGAACGGAGAAGAGAGTAACCCCGCCAATCTTCTCAGGCAGAATAAACCCCAGGCCGTCAACCACAGAGTTGGCTTGCACCATGTCGCCGATTCCAAACGAAGCGATCATTGCGAAGAAGGCAAACATCGCGCCCAGCCACTTAAAACCAAGCCCACGCGCGAGAAAATACATCGGCCCTCCGCTAGCACTGCCGTCTTTATGAATTATACGGTATTTAAGCCCCAGGGAGCAGGAGGTATACTTTGTGGCCATGCCGACAATGGCAGTCACCCACATCCAGAAGACCGCCCCTGGCCCGCCCGAAGCAATGGCTGTAGCGACACCTGCAATATTGCCTGTGCCGATTGTTGCGGAGAGCGCGGCGCACAGTGCCTGGAAGTGCGTTATATCGCCTGCTTCTCGCGGATCGTCATACTTCCCTGAGATGCATTCAACGCTGTGGCGCAGCTTGCGAATTTGGAGAAACCTCAGCCGTACACTTAGAAACAAACCGGTTCCAACAAGCAAAATCACCATGTGCGGGCCCCAGGCCCAATTGCTCATCTCACTCAACAGATTGGGAAGAAAATCAGCCGACATTTATCTACCTCCTCTCCATGAAGTTGTTGGAAAACGTAACTAGGGCACCCGTGCAATGTAAAGCTGAGGCCCACCTTCACGTCCTTCCTGAAATATAACGGACTGGCGCAGAAGCCACAGAAACTGACGTAACTTTCCTTCGTGCTGTGGATATTCTGGATCCAGGAAATACGGCGCGTAGAACTCCGGGTAACGAATCAGGTGATGCGGCGCTGACTCCAGCAACGGCTCAAGTCCACGCTCTCGGAGCTCATCCCGTGGCCCGTAAAACTGAATAAGGCGCTTGAGTTCATGCTCGTTTACAAGACAGTGCGTAAAGCCTTCTGCCTTGAGCAGGCCTGCGAGCGCTTGGGCAGAAGAAACCTGTTTTGCCATGAGCAATAGAGGACTTTGGTCAAACACCGTGTTGACAAGCACCGGTCTGTCGAACGGATACATCCGTGCTTCGTAAATGAACAGGAGTTTGGCATCCGACTCCAGCTGCGTGTTGGCATAGTGTGCAGCATCAGCGAGCGGCCCCAGAAATCGCTTCTGAAACTCGCTTCGGGACTCGATGGCCATAGCTACCTGGGGAATGTGGAAGGCCTGAGACTTGGCGAAGAGTACATACATCCCGGCAAGGCCGAAGAGTGCGCATCCGGACAGTACAATAGGGCCTATAACGCGCCATGAGCCAACTTCGCTGATCACCAGCATTGCCACAATTACAGCAACCGCAATGTAGGACGTGAGAAACCTATCTGCGCTCTCTGCCAGGAGGTTCCACACCAGGAAACCCAGTACACCGTATGCCATTAATCCAACCTCGATGGATACGACTTTGCGCAAAAAGAGAACCAGAACAGGCACGGCCAGAAAAAAGATGCCGGGCATCGCAGTGCGCCGCAGAACTGTCGCGACGTATGTAGAAGACAAAAGCGGAACGGGATGATGAACATTCACCAGAAACTCGGCCTGCTCCGATGTCCAGCCCGATGCGGGAAAAATCGCGGAAAGAAATGGGTACACAGGATTACCAGTTGAAATGAGATTCTTGATCGCAATTGGCGCAAACACGAGCACGATAATCCCAACCAAACAGATCAAAGAGACAATATACGCCCTAAAAAATCGAGTGAGTTGAGCTTTAGCGGCTACGTCACTGCCAGCTGCTTTGATACCTGGAGTGACGTCCTGGGCCGGTGATTCTGTCGTGCGCCTGCCGATACCACACAAAAATAGACCCAGGGGAAGAAGTAGTATGCAATAAGGAACTACATAGAGACCTATAGCTGTGTATTTCGTAGCAATGGCAAATCCTAAACACACCCCGCTCAGCAGAAAATACGATCGGCGGCGCTCCTGAATCCAAAACACCCACGCCACAAGCGCTGCAATAATAAAGCCGCTGGTACCAAGATCGTTAAATGCATCGAGACCGCTCTTGAAGATAATCGGATGGATGGAAAACAAAACAAGCCCAGCAAGGCACCACATGCGCTTCAGCCCCAGACGCAATAGCATCAGAAAGATTCCCACCCCGCTCAGTGCGTAAAAGATAAAAGTGATCAGGTGAGGCGTGCCATTACTTACCCCCCCTTCCAGCAACAATCCCAGAACGTAGAGCATTTCAACATTGCAAGGAAGACTGCTGAAGAAGTTGTACGGGATCGGACAAATCCCTCCGTGCTGGATATATGTCTTCGGCACACCAAGATGATACTCAAGCACATCGTAATATACGGGCGGCATCATGGCAGCAGCGAAATATATGATCACACAAACCGCCACGAGAAATAGCAGGAGCATTTCGCCCGCCTGCCATGGGGACACAACCTGCCTACTCAGCCATTGCCAAACAAGACGGAAAAACGTTGCAATTCGCCTGGCCACAACCAGAAGCCCGATCAGCATTGCAAACATCACCCAGTGATGCCGGTAACCTTGCAACAGGCCCATAACCAGCACAGCATACGACACGATGCCAAGACCCAGAATGGCTGAAAAATAATACTCGTAGCGATGTCGGGGAAAAGACAGCCGGAGTATCTGCAAAGCGGCATGGCCAATGCCGATGCTGAGCATCACTATCAGAAAAACGATTGCCGCAGGGTAAAGAAGAAGATAAAATCCCAGGAAAAGGCTTGTTGAAGCAAATCGGGTGCCGAAGAGATTAAAACTGCCGCCAAGAATTCCAAGAAACACAAATCCCAGAATCCACGTTAATGGCCGTGACCGTGCATTATGCAAAGCCTGCATAGTAGAGGATTTCCTTGCAGACACGTTCTGTTATTTGCAACCTGTTTCTTTTGCCTTCAAACCCGAGAAGGGCGCTTCAGCCAAACTCAGACGTAAAATACAGGCGATCTTTAATGCAGTAAAGCAAAAAAACGTGGCAATATGCAAAATTTCCATACCAGCCGCACTAGCCGTCAGATGCTTAAACGGTTGACATCTGCCACTATGGTACGCAAGATTACTAGCGTTGAAGCAGACGCATATCCAGGGTTGCTCAAGAATTTCCGACATCCATTGCGCAGTGTGACGCGGCAGTATATAAACCGATCTCGAGACGATTGTAGGAATGGCGCTCCAGCAGTTTGTCCATTGTCACGTTCATAGTCACTTCAGCCTCAGCGATGGTGTTCCGTCAGTTTCCGCGCTGGTGCATAAGGCGCAGCAGCTTGGCATGAGAGCCCTGGCACTGACGGATCATAACTCCCTCGGTGGGATTATCGAATTTACTCGAACGGCGCGCAGTTGCGGGCTTCAGCCAATCATCGGATGTGAACTCGACGTTCTTCCCTTTGAGACTTCCCATTATTCTGGCTCAACACATCACCTTACCCTCCTTGTAGAGAGCGAAAAAGGCTATCGTAACCTCGTCTCTCTGATAACGCTGGCACATAGAAACGCTGGTACGGGTACGCCTTATGTAGCCTTTAGCGACCTCGCGCGACATGGCACAGGGCTGCTGGCCCTGACAGGCTGCATCCGGGGGGAACTCGCACACCTGCTTCTCGGACGTAATCCTGAGGTAACTGAGCGATACCTGGAGACACTGGTGAGCGCGTTGGGGGAGACGAATGTCTATTTCGAGCTTCAGGAAACAGGAGAACCGCAGCGAGGAGTTGTGAACAATCGCCTGATTCAACTTTCACATTTCCTCGGCATTCCAACCGTGGCTACGAATAACGTGCATCACCTACATCCAGAAGAAGAACTGTGCTTCCAGTTTCTCAAGCGCACGCCTGTCCGACCTGACGCGACAGTGGATGCTCTATACCGCGCTGGTAAGGTCACCCGTAATTTAGCCAGCGAAGCGGAGATGAGCGAGAAATTTGCTGCGCATCCTGGGGCGATCCAGGCGACTATAGAGATTGCACGGCGCTGTCGCTTTGTGCTCGAGCCGCGTCCCCCGCGTTTTCCACTACTGGACTTTGATCGGGGACAGGACGCTGAGTCGGTTCTATGGGATCTGGCATTTCGTGAAGCTACAAAAAAGTATGGTTTCCTCAGCAACGAGCTGAAAGACCGCTTGAACGAAGAATTCGACTACATCAAAAATAACGGCTTAATTCACTGCATCATCCTTCTTCAGAAACTCACGCAGTTTCTTCATGAAAAAGCCATCATAAAAGGGATCGGGAAGGGAAATATTGTCTCCAGCGTTGTTGCATACGTGCTGGGCCTTACAGACATTGATCCTCTTGAGTACCATATCAAGTTTCAGGGATTCATTGTAGGCGAAGCGCACTCTCCCGTGCTGACCATTGAGGTGCCAACAAAGCACCTTACGACTATCACGACCTATCTGCAACAGCTGTATCCGGAGTCATGCCTTGCAACCGTGGGAAAGTACCAGTATTGGCACAAAGGAACACTCTTGACGGAACTATGCCTGTGGGCAAACGTACCGAAGCACCGCATCGGAGGATTGCTGGCCTCACCTGCTTTCCAGTCGCAATCATCGTGCTCAGCCAGCTTGTTAGGGGATCTGGTGAATCAAGATTCGGAGGGACTGGCGCTTACAACTCCGCGCCTCCTTTCCAGTATCATCGCCTCGCTGCATCCGCGACCGCGCGCATTAAAGCCAATGACAGGGCACCTGGTGATTTCCGGTGAGCATCTGAACGAGTTGGTGCCACGTGAGTTCAGCAACACTCCGCTTGGTGTGACCCAGATGGAAGCTGCATCTCTCGATCTACTTGGACTCCCTCATCTCAATATTATTGCTCGTCCCCTACTCGACATTCTTGACGATACGATATTCTGGATCCGCAATCAAGAAAACCGCTCATTCAGCCTCGAAAAAATTCCTTTGAACGACCCGCCTGCGTTTCAGCTCCTCAGCCGTGGACTTACGAACGGCATTCCACCGTTCCACTCCATAACGTTGAAGTCTCTGCTTCGGGTTCATCGGCCCCGTAACATTCTCCAGCTGCTGAAGGTCAAAAGCGAGAGCGCTCAGAATCGAACAAAGACGAGCGCAAGCGATCACAATATTGTGCATCAAATTTCTGATTGTATCTTGACCTACTGGTGTGCGTATCTGAAAGCTCACTATCCGGTTTCCTTCATGACTGCCATCCTGACGAACTCGCATCAGCATCGCAAGCGGTTCACTATTCTCCTCCGCGAAGCGCGCTATATGGGGATAAGAATTCTGCTTCCCGCCGTCAATCTCAGCAGCTATACGTTTACTCAGGAAGGCAAGGCCATCCGCACAGGCATGATGATTGTACACGGCATGGGTGAAAAAGCCTTTCTTGAAATCGAAACTGTCAGAAAAGGGGGAGCATTTAACGATCTGGAAGATTTGTGTAAGCGCACAGATCCAAAACTTCTGCATGCACGTCTGATTGTCAGTATGATTAAAACTGGTGTTTTGGATTCGTTTGGCACCAAGCGCTCACAGATGCTGCAAATGCTTCCGGGGCTGATCCAGACTACGCGTCAAAAGGAGGAGGGAGAGGAGGACCTTACGCCGTCTTTCTTTGACTTGCCCGGAGTTAAGGTACAGTCAACCACAACCTCGGACGACGGGACATCAGAGGTGGCAGAGCTCCCACTTGAAACCCTTATCAAGTATGAAATTGACTCTGGCGGATACGCCATAACCTATGATCCACTGTCGCCGTATCAGGATCTTATTCGCAGAATACGCGCGATCAACCCGTATGGTATCACGCCGAAACTCGAAGGGACTTATCAATATCTGGTAGGTTACATTGACCACATTGATCGCGAAGGCCCCCTGGTGGGCAGCGACACCGCACTGATTCTGGACTTCGAAGGCTATCTGGTAAGCGTCCCCCCAAGAGTTGCTAAACGCGCTGGACGAGCTCTTACGAGCACCCTACCTGTGATGATCGGTGGACGCATTTGTGGCAACAAAGACCAAAGCATGATAAGAGCCCACTGCATCCACACCCTGGCGAAGGTGCAAAAAGATGCAGAGGTGACTATAAGAATTACGCTCAACCTGGCCGGCGAGAACGTCAAAACACTTAAGATGCTCAAACATCTCGCGAAGGCCTATCCGGGCAAAACAAAGATTGAAGTGACAAATTATAGCGACAAAGGCAAGCGACTTCTCAACAAGCTCAACAATGCCTCGGTGTTCTTCTGTCCTCCTCTTCACAAAGAGCTTAAGAAAATGCTTCCTGAAAAGAACATCCTTATCCATACACTCCCGCCGCATCCCTCCAAAGATGACTTCCTTTCTTACCACCAGGAGGATGTCACCAGAGATGTAAGCTGATAGACGGCTTCTCACCGCACGCTTTTCAGGTACCGATTCCAGAGCGTCCGGAGTTCCTTCCATGCGGCATCTGGAATCCGCTGGCCGGTCGTGTCAATGTGCGTGAGATAATAAAGCGAGGGAACACCATAGCGTGGCTGCACACGCATGTATTCACGCCAGGCTCTCAGGCTTGGGCAAGGCCAGTTATCCATATCAATTAGCCAATTGGGATTAGCCAACCTGGCCATACGCGCGCGAAAGCGCATTTTGCCAACTACAGATGGCCGTGCGTTACAGATGTCGTTCAAACGCAACATATCAACGACAGAGGCAAAATAGGGGTTCGCTGCATGGGCAATAATCAGTGCATCGCGCTTGACTTGCTTGGCCGTCGAATAGATGAGGTCCAGATAGACTTTCAAAAGCTCGATGCCCCAGATTGAGCCATGCAGGCGGCACCCATGACCGCTCGGAATATTTGCCGTAAAGTCAATTTTAAATCCGTCGGCGTTCAAACAGCCGCGACCAGAGGAAAGCATGAGCCGAATTGCACGCCTGAGCTTACGCTGAAATGCCGGATTTGTCGGATCCTCACTCAGCTTTCTGCCGTTTTGGACAATACACATCTCGCTGGGCACTCCTTCGCCCGTAAAGAGTCCCCACCAGAGCAACACCCTCTTTCCCTGCCGATGCATGCGGTCAATGAACCCGCGCAGATCAGGCCATTTTCCAAGGTCCGTCGCTGGAAGGCCCCGTTCGTTCTGCCACTTATCGTCAATGATCAATATACGATATGGCAGCCGCCGGTGATTGAGTAGCCGGACGAACTGCTCGTAATTAGCCTGGTTGGCGTACATGGGAGCGGATTTTTCCTCCGGCCGATCCTTTGGCCCTTTGAGATTAAAAAAATCGCTCTGATAGCATTGCTCGCCCCAGCCGCACACAATCGGCCCGCGCCACCAACCTGGCTGTCGCTTTGGGCGATGGTCAACGTGACCGTGCTCTGCCAGCCGCTCGACATAGCGTTTCACTACCTCTGCCCCTGAACTCCCGAAGGTAAACAGGAGATGGGGCGACTCGAAACGTCCCTGAACTTTTGTGTATCCGAAGTAGCGCAGGGAAAGGCCAAAGCCTGTGCCACCGCGATACTCATAGTCGCTAAAGTTATAGCTGCCGGGACTAACAACGAGCCCCGCCCCAAGCCAGTGCCGTTCTGCGGGCTTGCCAAACGCAAAGCAGAGAATACCAGGGGTAAAAAACCAATTCTGGCCGCAATAGGCCGGATCGTTATTCACGCTGATCTTTGCATTCTGCGTTGCACTGATAAGCTGCTGATCCTCACCATTGGGCTCAGGATTGAACACCGCACCAAACCGCACAGGAGAAGCCAACCGGATGGCGCGCTGGTGGACCTGAGGCCTTGAGCGACTCTGAATTCCCCATGCCTTGCGCATGCTGGCCGATGGGGCTGCTTCAAAAAACTGCAGCGTGTCAATTCGTCCCTTCCCATACAGTATATAGAAGTATTCGAGCACATCTTCTCTGCACACGAACACATAGTCTTTGCGCGTCCATCTGCTGCTTTTGCCACTCCACTGCAAATGCAGCTCAGACGCAGATTTGTGCATCACTCGAGGCTGCCGGTCTAGTTTCATCTCGTAATCTTGTTTGTGAGGAGGTTGGCATGCAGAAGGAATTAACAGCGGCTGGTGAAATCCTGCGGTGTTGAGAAAGACGTAGAGCCCCTTTGCTGCCTGCCAATGAAGTGAATAGCGCGACGTCTGAACTACCAATGATCCTTTACGCTGAATAATCTCCATGCTTGTCTTGCGGTCCTTCCAGACGTGCTATGCTAGTGAAGTGAGTAGTTCTCAAAGCGGAAGTCATCAAACCACACGTACCCGGTTTCAACTGTCGGCATCACACTGTTTGGGTAAATGGCGAAGCCGATAATGACAAACCTGGCCCTTTCGGGCACGGACTGCAAAAACACCTCGCGCACCCATTCTGAATCACCTGTAACCCCATCTTCATTCACCCAAAGGTGGGCAAGCCTCTGCTCGTTTTCATCAAACCATATCACCGCAACATTAGCTGAATGATTGTTCAGGTGCGCTGTCTTAATCTTGGCTGAAAAGTAAAGACCGTCGCCGGGCTTCACTGGCATAGGATGGATGCTTAGCAGATTTTTAATACGCTCTGCTGGCACGGTGAAGCGCACTGAGAAATCGCCGTTGAACTTAATCCTTCTATCTAGGCGAAAGGAGAAATTGCCATCTGTTGACCACCATGGAGGTAGCTTTCCATCCGCGCGAAATAAGTCGAAACCCTGCCTTAGCTCGCCAGGAATTGATGCTAAATAATCGTGAAGCTCAAGCCGATCCTCGGGATATCGAGAGTCGCTGTAGTCACTAACAAGCCGTAACCTCATCTGGTCAATTATAGCATCATTGTCCTCATCCGCAATATCCCCGCTCTGTTTGAAATAATTGGCCAGAAAGTGAACGGAAAGGAGATGTTCGCCCGCGGTCGCCGGGAATACAAATCCTCTACTCCCCCATGTATTATCTGCCTTTTCAAATAAAACTATTCCAATCGGAGCATCGTCCAGGAGCAGCTCCAGCCCCACAGGGCCAGGCTTATCATTGAGCGCAACAATTTCAAGCAAATACTCACCCGAAGTTAGCAGATACACGTCGTACTGGCACACGCCATTGCGCTTCATTAGGAAACACTCTCGTCCCTGGAAACTGGTTGCGCGGTTTTTAAAAAGCGGATGGGCAAAAACAGGCTCTTCCGCATTGATGATCACATATTGTGTTGGATCTGGCTGAATGGTCAGGCGCTTGAAATTTAAGGAAAGCGGAGATAAGGACCGTGGAGCCGCTGGTTTAAGTCCCAGGATATGCACTCCTGGGGCAATTTGGGTTGTGATATGCACCTCTTGGTCTTGCTCTCCTGGGGGAAAGGTAAAAGCCTCGCATTCAGAGTCGTCAATCACAAGTCCAACATTCGCAGACTCCGAACTTCGATTTCTCGCCATTAAACTTACATTATAGCGAAAGCCCTGTTCAAACAGGAGTTCCTTTCTTACACTTAACGGTGAAGAAGGTGGCATGACCTTGGAGCGGGAGTCCGCAAGTTCCTCGACTGGTTTGGCCTCATCCATAAGCTCAAGCTGTAAGGGGAAAGAATAGTAAACGTAACGCTGCGGATATTTCCATCGGTAGAGATTAACGTCCCAGCAGTACGGGCCTTTCAATGACGGAAATGTCTTCACGAGCTCGAACTGTTCTTGTACCCATTCAAGTAATGGTCGCGGAGTGTCGTAAACCCATCCCTGGATAAACCATACATCTGGCCGTTCATAACACTGCCTTTTCAGATTATGTAACGATAACAACCCAGTTCCACTTGCGCTTGTCAGGTTGACCAGCTGATGCGGGAATATGCTATGCTGCTGAAAATAGTAATTGACGTTTAAGTGCGATAACCCATAAGCACAAAGAACATCTCCTTGGCCTGCCTGTTTTAAGAATTCTTTAACTGCATCCTTGTAGTTCATCCGCTCGCCGCCATAATAGCCCATCAGAGCGTACCCATTTGCTACAATTAGGGGCAATACGAGAGCGACATAAGTTGTCTTTGCCAACCAGCGAATGTTGGCAGCCCGACGAACCAAGGTGCTGCTAACGTCTCCGAGCCGCTCCAGGCCATAGGAAAGAATCAGGACGTAGCATGGAAAGAGGAAGCTGACGTATTTCTCAGCATAGACTTGGCCTAATCTTACGGCAAAAACTGCTGCAAAGCTCCCAGCAATCGCATAAACAAAAAAGGAGAAATACTTGCGTTTCTCGACGAATAACCATACCATTCCGATCAGAAAAATTCCCCCCACGAACCACAAGAAAACACCGACGGCCCAGCCGTCATAAAGCCTAAGAGTGGTGAATGCAGTAAAATGTTGCCAGAGAAAGCCCCAGCTCAAATTGACCCCGGGCGTCATTCCAAGATTGCTACGCAGATCAGTCACGCCTAAAAGCATCCAGGGAAGGACCCGGCGAAACACGTAAACCAGAACGACCCCAAGAAGAACTGCTGGCAAACCAACACGCACGGGATGAGATCGAAATGCTTCTAGCATCCGTCTTGGTGCGAGCTCGCGGCGCAACTCCGGCCGGCTAAATACCCAGACCACGACAAAACTGACATGGACAAAAAGAAAGACGAGGGCGGTCACATGAACGAAAACATTTACAAAGCTGATTACTATCATGAGCAGTAGCGAGACAAGGCGCTTTCGTTCCAAAAAATCGAACAAGAAATAAAGCGACGCGCTAGCCAAACACATCATGATCGCATAGTAGCGTGCCTCTTGCGAGTACCAGACGTGATAGAGAGAGATACTGGTTATAAATGCAGCCAGAATACCAACCCGAACGCCAAAAGCGCGTACGCCCGCAAAGTATATGGCGATGACGCCCAGAATTCCACCGAGTGCGGACGGGAGTCTGAGAAGAAAATCATTCTCACCTCCCACGGCCATCGAGAGTTTCATCAGCAAGTACACAAGCAGATGCGGCTTTTTGAGAAAAATTCCTGCGCCCAATGCATCGTAAAACGACCGTATCTCGTCAAACCAAAGACTCTGACGCGAAAGGGTGGGAATCCGGAGCGCAATCGCAAGTACAACGCAAATTCCGAGCACCAAAAGTCCGGTACCGTGCTGCCTCCCGATAGCACTTCGCATACGCTTGATCTTGGACTTTCGGCGATGCCTGGAGCGTCCGTTGCCAGCAAGCATTTCTGTCTTGTTTGTCTTTTGCGCTGCCATTTGGGTTGTCCGACGCTAACTCGTAGGACTAGGAATGGGGATTGAATATTATGGAAGCTTAAGGTGACTCCCGAACGGTTAAAGTCCCGTACGGCTCGAAACGAAAATCGCTGAACCATACTCTTCCTGATTCCGGATAGTAGTTGATAGAGTTGGCATAGACCGTAAAGCCGATACTTGCTCGACTGGCACCCTCAGGCACACTGCGCAAATAGACTTCTCGCACCCAGTCAGTACTGCCGGTGATTCCTTCCATGTTCACCCATTGTTGCGGGTAGAGGGTCTGGCCGCCTTTGTCAAAGTATACCACGATGATATTGGCGGACTGATTGGCTAGCTTCTCTACGCGAAGTTTTCCAGAAAAATACATCAGCGCGCGCGGCTGAACTGGAAAAGGAGGTGTGAACAGCGCCATCAACTTCTCATCACGGTCAACGTCAATGCGGATAGCTGTCTCGCCTTCCAGCTCGTCAATTGCTTCGAATTTATACTTTACCAGCTTGGTGAATTGCCATCCTGTTGACAAGCCGCTGGGTTGATTCGGATCTTCCAGAACCACACGGCCCAGAACTGGTGGCAGCATCAACGACTTGCTGATATCAATGCGATCATCCTCAATTGTTTCGCCTGGCAATATCTGCTGCAGTGTGAAGTAATCGAGCACGGCATCATTATCTTGCTCGGGGGGCAACCCTTCGTCCACGGACATTTCATTGACAAACTGCAACGTCAGCGTATGGCTACCGTTGCCAAGGTGGAGTGGAAAGGTCTGGGTACTCCATGTGTCGTCTGCTTTGCTGAACGACAGAATTCCCTTGACCCGGTCATCCACAAGCACCTCGAGCAGCACCGGGCCAGGCCGATCGTTGAGAGCAGAGAGCGTAAAGGCATAGGTTCCATCAGTCGGAATCACGGTCTCATAATCAGCAAAACTGTTGCGTTTCATGACGAAACTCATGCGGTCGTCAATTCTCCGAATCTTGTTAAACGACGTCGGATGCGTTTGCCAGGGAGCCTCAGCCTCGATGCGCCATGGCACATCAGTCGGTGGTGCAATTTCCAGCCATTCAATAAGAAGATCCTGCGGCTCGGAGTTATCGGGACGTTCCAGTTGCAAGCTTACAATGTGCACTCCGCTTTCAATCGGAACACTTGTCAGAGTCTGCACTTGAACCCTGTTCGTCGGCTTTAGAACAAGAGTTCCAATCTGGCGGTCATCAAGAGAAATGTGAACCGGGATTTGCGTTTCGCCACTATTGATTGCCGTTAGCCGAATAGTGTAGGGAAAAGTGCTCTCAAAGAGGAGCTCGTGCCGCAGTTCCCCGAGTTGCGGAAAGGGGACAAAGGTATTCTCCATTTCAGCATCTATGATTCCGTGCTCAGGCAGTGCGGGGAAGTCGTCCACCTGACGCTTCGTCGCAAAAAGATATCGGTAAACTGCTGGCGGATAGACGTAATGCTCCGGGTATTTCCAGCGGTAAACGACCACCTCTTTCTGTTCTCGGTTAATCTCCATTGGATGAAGCGAGGGTAAGTAGAGCTCCTGGGTGAAGTACTTCTCCACCCATTCAAAGAGTAAGCGTGGCTCATAGCGTCTGTATGACGAACACAGCCACACACCGGGCTTCTCATAACAGAGTCGCTTTAGCTGATTAAGCGCCATAACGGGAACTCCGTACACCTCGCGTAACTTGAAAAGCTGCGACGTATCCATGTGCAACAAATTGTAGTAAAAGTGGAGACTCGAATTATCACAAAAGAGGTAACTCGTCACTGCTTCCCTAGGCTGGACGTTCCCTCGCAAATGTTCCACAGCTCCTCGCCAGTTCTGTTTATTCCCGGTATAGTAGCGATATAGATTAGGAAAGAACCCTGCCAGAAACGCAATCACAAGACACACCAGGACTACGTTTGATGCACGGTTCTGGCCGGCGCCGGAAGTCAGGCGTTGTGCAGCCCATCCCGCACTTAACCGGAGGCCCTGGCTGATACAGAGCACGTAAAGCGGGACAATGAAACTGGTGTAGCGCGGGTGATAAAAATGCCCAACAGGCTTGATCATGAGTGCAACAAACGGCATGGAAAACAGTATGAGCACGAGAAACAGGAGATCGCGACGACGAAGAGCACAATAGCCAAGGCCAACGAGGAAAAAGAAGACAACCACGCCAGTCAGTATAAAATTTCGCAATGAGTAATCCTGAAATGCAATCCCGTAATCAGTGGCGAGCTTCCAGAAAAAGCCAAAGCTAAACTCCACATTCTCAGCTCGCACAGCTCCCATATTGGCCACAGCCAGACGTAGCACCTTCGCGATAATGAGATAAGCTGGATAGGCCATACCAGCCAGAAACAGTCCAACTGCGGGTATGGCAACCGCACGAGCGCGCTGAAACAGCCTAGCGACTGCAGCAACCTTCTCACGCAAAAACCTGCCATCAATGATCAGCCATCCCAGCAGAAGCATCCCTTCGCTGAGGATGACGAATATATTAAATAGATGAACCTTGAAATTTACAAAACTTACCAGAACAAGCAGAATTAGCGGTCCGAACGTGCGCTTGTCAAAAAAGGTGAACAACAAGTAGTACGTTAGCAGCGAAAAGAACACCATTTCAGAATAGTAATTCGCATCCTGCGAATAATAAATATGGTAAGGAGAAAAGGCGAGTAGCACGGCCGCGACGTATGCCGTCTGCAGGCCGAAAAGCCGCCTGGCTAGCAGAAACATGAACAGAATGCTCAGAATGCCGACAAGGGCGTTTGGCAGCCGCAGAAAGAATTCCGACTGTCCAAACGCCATACTCAGGCGAGCCAGTAGAAATGTCACCGGATGCACCGTGTTAAGGATTCTCTCCGGACTGCTGAGCGAATCGTTGTAAACACACATCTCGTCAATCCAGAGACTCTGGCGCCCAAGGTCGGGCAGCCGCAGTAAACAGGCAATCACGATAATACCGAGCATCAGCTTGTCTATGCGAATCTGCTGAAAGAAAGACGCAGCTTGGGTCTTATGCCCTCTGCGCCCGTGTTGCTTTTTGCTCTGTTTGTCTCTGGATGCCATACTTCGACTCACCGACGTTGTCTCGCGACGTGACTACGCTAATATTGCGTCGTAGTGCGCCTCACAAATCTCCGGCCAGCCACATCTATAAAAGACTGGCGCGCCATGGAGTTACACTGATCACCTGGGCACAACGCTATGATAAATTCGCCAGGAACTTCATATCACATAGTCCCGGCTGGCTTTGTAATAGTTCCGATGATCGCGGAACCATTCAAGCGTACGCCGAAGCCCTTCGTCCAGCTCAACTTCAGGTTGCCAGGCAATAAGCTCGTGCGCCCTGCGAATGTCAGCGCAGAGCCGCTCCACCTCACTCTGCTCGGGCCGGAATCGTTCCGCACTCTGCGTAATGCGAAATTGCCGACCGCACAGCTTTTGCAGACGATCTACTACATCGCGGACTGAAATTTCGGTTCCGGTGCCGATGTTAACTATTTCACCCTTCGCTGATTCTGATTCCGCAATGCGAATAAATCCCTTAACTGCATCAGGAACGTAAAGAAAGTCACGGGTCGGATGCGTAGCCCCTAGGGCAATTTCGTTGCCGCTTTCCAGGCATTGAAGAATTATTGTAGGGATAATGGCACGGGCCGACTGGCGAGAACCGTACGTATTGAACGGACGAATCACCGCCACTGGCAAATCGTACGACCAGTGAAAGCTCAGCGCCAGCATATCTGCAGCAAGTTTTGACGCAGCATAGGGCGACTGAGGCCGTGGCAGCTCATCCTCGCGAATCGGGAAATTGCGCGCAGCGCCATATACCTCACTCGTTGACGTATGGATGACGCGACACACTCCAGCAGCGCGCGCCGCCGTGAGAACGTGCAACGTACCCCGAATGTTCGTGTCAATGTAGGATTCCACAGCAGAATAAGAATACGGAACGGCAATCAGTGCTGCGAGATGGAAAATGTATTCGATCCCTTCGCTTGCCTCACGAACTTTTTCTGCATCACGAATGTCACCCACAAATACTTCCACTGTGCCTCTGATTTCATCAGGGAACGTATCAATCCAACCATAGCTGTTCCGGGAATTGTAGCGCAGAAACGCCCGAACCCTGGCTCCAAGAGCGACAAGGTGCTCCACCAGATGACTGCCGATAAATCCCCCTGCCCCTGTCACCAGCACTTTCTTCCCGCTCCAGTCCACAGTGCTAGACCTCCGTTCCATAATTTACATAGTCGCTATTAGCCTTGTCGTAATCCTCGGGCCGACCGATGTCGAGCCAGAATCCGCGATGCGGATAGGCGCGAACAGGCTCGCCAGATCCAAGCAGAGCCAGTACCAGATGGTCAAAGCCAAATAGCGTACCATCAGGAATAAACTTCAGTACCTTCCGGTTCAACACATAAATTCCCATACTGACGTCAAACGTATAGGTGGGCTTTTCCTTGAAGCCTGTTATCTGCTGGCTCTCCCCCATCGTTAAGACACCGAAATCAATAGGGGCCTCTCGCTGAATTGTCGCAACAGAGAGCATTGCCCGATCACGGAGGTGGGATTCATAGAATTTACCAAAATGGAAATCCGTGAGCACATCACCATTCATCACCAGGAAATTCTCTGGCAAATCTGCAAGCAGCTTTAACGGACCCATGGTTCCAAGCGGTGTGTCTTCGATTGAATAGCTAATACGCACACCCCATTTGCTGCCATCGTTAAAAAAGGCCCGAATCAGCTCCGACAAATGACTAACGGCCAGGGTGATGTCATCAAACCCATATTTCTTGAGTTGCTTGAGAACGATCTCAAGGATCGGCGTGTCGCCAATAGGCATTAGCGGTTTAGGCAAACTCGTCGTAAAGGGCTTAAGCCGGGTTCCCTTTCCCCCGGCCAGGATAACTGCACGCATTCGTTTGTCCCCTTCCGGTTTCTCATAATACGTTCAAAAGCGGCTTCCTTGGGCCCCGAGATTACAAGTCAGTCCGATCCGTGGCCCGTACCTGTGGTATCGAATTGCCGCAAGTATTTCTGCCACATGCCAATGATTTCAGCACCGGTGCCGCAGAAGACACGTTCACTATGCAGATGGTCTAACAAGTCCTCAAAAACCCTCCTCCATCCAGCCCACAATTGCTCGTCAAACGATGAGTTATGCCATACGATCACAAACACGCCTCTGAAGCGTTTCACCGTCTCCAGGAGAGTCAGGATGGTCTTGAGGGCTTGGTCGGCGATAAGCCCCCGGTGGAATCTGAGCGTCGTATCCATCACGATCAATGGAATCTCCCAGATGTCAATTTCCCGATTTTCCAGAAGGTCATATGGTCGAAAAGGGACGCACAACCCGCAGCGAAAACCCTCATTATCAGCGAATCCAAGCGTTGCATCGTATTTCAAGCCAGCCTGCGCGAGATAGCGCCATGTGTCCGGAATACAAAATCGCAGGTAGTGAAAGCGGTTTCCCACGATTGGCTGTCTGGCCACTGACTCCAGACGGGCTTTTTCGCGCTGCAGTTTGCGCAACGAGTACGCGCTGATATAGCTCCCATGCAGTCCGATTTCACACCCGCGTGCCTGAATCGCCGAGAGCACGGAGCGCACCGCCCGGCGGCGCAGATATGTCGGCCCATCAAGCGAACTTCCCCTCCCGGCGCGAAAGTAAAAACTTGCACGGCATCCTGCTTGCTCCTCTCGGTCAAGCAGGTAACTGAAACCCTGATATGGATCCTGCTGCCGATGAAAACGAACTCGCACAAACCCGCTATAGAATTGCCTTAGCTCATCGCTACCACAGCTGCGGTTCCCCGCTCTGCCAAGAAGACGTCCCAGGAGCGAGCGAGTCGAATATTTCCAGAACACGTCCACATCGTGGCTCATCAAAACAGCAAAGTCAGCATCAGACAGCCAGGTGCGCCGATTGGCGTCAGGGACTAGGCGTCTTAACTGCGCCCAGAGCAGCTCAGCATACTCGTGCGCAAGCGGCCGCTGCAAGAAATTTTCGCGCAATGCCAAACTAGCTGATGCGGGAAATCGGCCGTGCTGATCGCGCTCCCGCTGTACCACAGCCTCATACTGCGTGGCCAGAAAAAAGACCGAAGCAACAATATCAATGAGGAGCTCGGAACGGCGATCCTCTTCATTCACAAACTGCTGGCCTTCAGCTCGGGCTGAGTACAAGACTGGAAGATCATGGTAGCGAGGCAGTGGTCGTTGCGGCAGCGAAGCTTCAGTCAAGTAGCCCTTGCTCCAGAAGTCGGATTCATAGATATGAACATGCGGCGCCCCCGTAA
>JAUWMI010000077.1 GCA_030613245.1 Candidatus Sumerlaeota bacterium | reverse complement strand
GTTCGAGGACGAGCAATTCCTTGCGTTTCGTGATATCAACCCACAAGCCCCAACGCACATCTTGCTCATCCCGCGCGAGCACATTGCTTCCTTTAACGACCTGAAGGGAGAGCACCGGGATATGTTGGGCGACATGCTGCTCGTTGCGCAGAAGCTGGCTCGGGATGCACAGATTGACCAGGACGGGTATCGGCTGGTGGTGAATTGCAATCGCCAGGCGGGGCAAGAGGTCTTCCATTTACACATGCATGTGCTCGGGGGAAGAATGTTCACCTGGCCACCGGGCTAAACATCCGGTTGCACTAGTAAGAACTCTGAACACTTGGCCGACCTTGATGGCAGAAAAGCATCAGTGTACCACTCCATCTTTGCATTCGCAATCTTTCACGCGGGGAATACGGGGGCCGGTTAAGTAATGGAGGCCCTGGAGGAAGCAGAAGAGGAAGGAATCAGGAAAAATACGTAAACGGGCTATCCGAGCGGCACGAGTAGTTTCATATAAAAAGTAGAGAGGCTGCTCGGCCGTCGTCTGATACGTCAGAAACCAGTACGAAAAAAGAAAAGGGAAATACATACCTGTCCCCATTTGCATTCCGATTTAAAAACTTGCACATCGCGTTAAAGCCTAAACAAGGAGAGGAAGCACCATGAATTTGCAGAAAACCGGAATCCGATCATCGAAAAAGCAAAAAGATATTCCTGCCATGCTTGCCGGCTTCGTCCTGGCAGCCGGGATGCTGATTCAGTGCGTCGGTCCGGCAACGGCGGCTGAGTCCGGCTCTATTATCGGCTGGGGATCCCAGGTCGTGGGGGTGAATCTGGATTCGGGCTTTGTGGCAGTGGCGACGGGCAGGTTTCACAGTCTGGGTCTCAAGGCCGACGGCTCGATCGTGGGGTGGGGAAGCAATTACACGGACGATAACCACTCTTTCTACGCTCTAGACATCCACCACTATACCGGCCAATGCGATGTGCCTTCGCCGAACAGGGACTTTGTGGCAGTGGCGGCCGGCAGGTACCACAGTCTGGGTCTCAAGACCGACGGCTCAATCGTGGCCTGGGGATGGAATGGTTATGGCCAATGCAATGTGCCTTCGCCGAACACGGAGTTTGTGGCAGTGGCGGCAGGCTATGGTCACAGCCTTGGTCTCAAGGGCGACGGCTCTATCGTAGCGTGGGGATATAATTATTATGGCCAGTGCAATGTGCCCTCGCCGAACACGGGCTTTGTGGCGGTGGC
This sequence comes from Candidatus Sumerlaeota bacterium, assembly GCA_030613245.1. Lineage (GTDB taxonomy): Bacteria > Sumerlaeota > Sumerlaeia > MWCT01 > JAUWMI01 > JAUWMI01. The sequence continues at coordinate 7,782 of JAUWMI010000077.1, read as the reverse complement.
GGCAGGCTATGTTCACAGTCTGGGCCTCAAGGCCGACGGCTCGATCGTGGCGTGGGGAGGGAATTGGGATAACCAATGCAATGTGCCGTCGCCGAACGCGGGCTTTGTGGCAGTGGCGGCAGGCACTTTTCACAATCTCGGTCTCAAGGCCGACGGCTCGATCGTGGCATGCGGAAGTAATTACAGCGGCCAATGCAATGTGCCCTTGCCGAACACGGGCTTTGTGGCAGTGGCGGCGCGCGAGTATCACAGTCTGGGTCTAAAGACGGACGGCTCAATCGTGACATGGGGATGGAATGAGTATGGCCAGTGCAATGTGCCGTCGCCAAACACGGGCTTTGTGGCGGTGGCGGCGGGCGGTGTTCACAGTATGGGTGTCAAGGGCGACGGCTCGATCGTGGCGTGGGGATATAATGGTTATGGCCAATGCAATGTGCCCTTGCCGAACACGGGGGTTTTGGCAGTAGGGGCAGGCTATTATCATAGTCTGGGCATCAAAGGCGAAAGCTTCTCTGCAGTAGAGGATTGGCTATTATATTAATAGCGAATTTAATATTCTAATAAACCGAGATTATCAGGCTGGCGGGTCAACTAAACCGCACCCTTGTCGTTAAAGTTGTATTCCAATGAGGTCATCAACGTTCTCAAGAATCGTAGTAATGGAATCTCTCCCTCCCGGTCACCTCAGCACTGGGAAACGCCTGCACGAGGACATCGAAACGCTAAAGGTTTTTCACAGAGATGGCCTTGAAGTAGAACTAAGAGAGGCTCCAACGCGCGGCGATTTTTTGGCGTGTCTTGCCGATGTTCAAAAGGATGCCGAAAGACATGCAAAATATCCCATTCTTCACATTGAGTGCCATGGGGCCAATGACACCACCGGATTAGTACTTGCAGACGGCTCGTTTGTGAGCTGGCGTGAGCTCAAACCCATTTTGACGGAAATAAATGTCGCAACGCGTTGCAACTTGCTGATAGTATTGGCGGCCTGCCATGGAGGTCATCTCGTGCAGATAATCCAGCTCACCGAACGTGCCCCTTGTTGGGGCATGCTTGGTCCGGCCTCGGCGGTGCGCCCCGGAAACCTCTTGTGTAGCTTCAGTGCTTTCTACTCAGAATTGCTAACGTCCCTAGACGGCGACAGAGCGCTTAAGGCTCTACTTCGCACGAGCCAGGGAAGTGGCAATTACTATTTTACAACTGCAGAACGCTTCTTCAAAATTGCCTACGCCGCGTATTTGCGAAACGATTGTTCCCCGGAAGTCCTCCAAGACCGGGCTAAATTTATTTCCCGTGAGCTCAAGAAAATGAAGGCCCGCAAACGCCCGGGCAAAGGTTCCCTTCGTCGCGTGCTTAAGCGCAAAGAAAAGCCTTTTTTCGAGAATCACTTTCAACATTTCTTCATGATCGATCTATTTCCTGAAAATGTTGCTCGATTTAATGTTCCGTTTGAGGAAGTTAAGTCGCTTGCAAGAACGAATACGTCAACCGGGACGCGCCGCAAGCGGCGCGCCGGTTAAGCCGCACGTTAAAAAAATGCGGGGGAAAAATGCAGGGACAGGTTAAGTAATAGAGGGGCTGGAGAAAGCACAAGAGGAAGAAATCAGGAAAAACACGTATACGGGGCGTCCCACCGGCGGGACTATATAGTAACCTACAGGCTTGCTGAGCAGAGTGAGCAACATCGCCTGCGCCTCGCATTTGATCTCGGGAACTTCAATGCCATAGCCACCGCCACTGCATCGCTGTTCCTTGACAACGTCAGACTCGACGTGCCTTCGCGGCGATGAAAATGTAGCGCCCGCCTCCGGCGGGCAGTCGGGAGGGCATCCTGCTCTCTTTGGGCAAAGAACAACAGGGGTTTGATGAATCAAACCCCTACAGCTCTACCCGCCAGAATAATATGAATAGCAAGAATGTAGGGGCGTCCAATTGAACGCCCCTACTATTGTTATCCCCTGCATCGCAAAACCAGAATTGTCAGACAGCCTCTCTGGCCCATTTGTCACATTTAGTTGGGGGTGCTACTATTATTTTCGTCAGCTGGTTTTCCCTTCGCTGTCGCTCCGAAGAACGTCCGCTTCAGTCTCAATCTCCGGCGGTTCGGAAGTGTTACTGCGCTGAAGCTGAAAGACCTTGCGAAAGCAGAAGACGCACAGGCCAATAATTACGGCCCATGAAAGAATGAGGAAGATCCATCCTCCTGGTGTCACGTCGTCTCCTCCCTAACAGGATATTTTTTCCACGCGTAGTGTATCAAATAGCAGAATCCACCAAACAATGCCAATAAGATCAGGCGAAGTACCAGAATGTAGGGCCGGTCTTGGGGTGGATAATTGTCCATTGTGATCACTGAAAAAGATTCCTGAATGAACCACACCACCAGCAATATCGCGATATACGTGGGCGTCACAAACTTGATAATGAACCGATAGATTCGGGGAATACGAATATCCGCACCAGTGTGTAATTCCTTCCAGCCGCGCCCCATGCCAAAAACCCATCCGAAGATCACTACTTGCACAAGCCCGAATAGCACAATTAGAAAAGTGCCGCCCCAGAAATCAAGATCATCCAATAAGCCCCGTTTAAGCCCCAGAATTGGAAACTGACACATGACAAAGCATATCAGGGCCAGAAGTCCCACTGACTTGTGGCGGCTGAACCGGAGCTCGTCTTCCATAAATGCAATTGCTGGTTGGAGCATGGAAATTGATGACGTGATCCCGGCGATAAAGAGCAAAGCAAACCAGATCAGGGCAAAGAACTGCCCCCCCAGCATCTTGGTAAAGATCAGAGGCATGGTCACGAAGCCCAAATTGACCGCCCCACTCTCGGCAATCTTCACGGTCTCTGAGGCCCCGAAAAAGACACACGCCGCTGTGATTACCACGCTTCCTCCGATAATCACTTCCATAAAGCCGTTGGCGCTGGACGCAGAAAGTGACGATAGTACAACATCGTCCTTCCTGCGAAGGTAACTGGAATATGTCAGGATTATACCCATTCCCACACTCATGGTAAAGAATATCTGGCCCGCAGCAGCAAGCCATACATCTGCATTGCCGAGCATGCGCAAATTGGGATTCCACATGAATCCCAATCCATTGTTTACATTCCAATCAGGGTGGGCCATGTCAGGAGTGGCAAGTGTGAGCACCCGAACGGCAAGAATCAATCCAAGGATGGCCAGGATCGGCATGGCCACCTTACTGACACGTTCGATCCCGCGCGAAACACCCAAATAGATGATGATAAAATTGGCAGCAAAGGTTACCAGAAAAAATATGTACGCAGGTAACAGGGTTCCAGCTTCGCCGAGACCCTGATACTGAGAAAGAAACGCTTCGAGCTCTCCCTGCGTGCTGAACCCCATGTACTTTCCGAAAATCCCATAAACGGCATACCCTAAGGTCCACGATTCAATATAGATATAGTAGAAAAAGATGATGAGCGGCCCAATAACACCCAGCGTGCCAACGTACTTTGCCACGGGGCTTTTCCAGAAGGCGCTGAAAATGGCCGGCGCACTCCCACGCCCAAGCTGCCCCCCATAGCGGCCCATTGACCACTCGACCCAGCACAGCGGAATCCCGAGCAGGAAGAACGCAAAAAAGTAGGGAATCATAAAGGCGCCGCCACCATTCTCCGCCGCTTGAACAGGGAATCTCAGAAAATTGCCCAGTCCCACAGCGCTTCCAGCAACCGCCAGTATAACCCCCAGCCGCGTTGTCCACCGTTCGCGCACCCGACGCTTACCCTCTTTTGCCATGTATCCTCCTCTGCCAGATGTGATCCGGACGTCTCTTGGCCGTGATCTATTCAAACGCCCTGCGGACGTTCGGATATGATTCCTGAAGCCCGATTCCTTTAAAGTCAAGTGAAAAACAGGGCACACCGGACTGGAGGTGGGGTGGAACTATTTTGCATGTCAGGGAAAAGGCTACTTTCGCTATTGACATTCAAACAGGGAGTGGATTAGCCTTTAGTTAATAAATTGAAGGGAGGGAGGATTTATGAAACGGCTGCTGTTGTTAATGCTACTTGTTCCAGTAGGGTTGTTGGGGTGTACCACTGTTCAGCAAGGAGCAGCAATCGGAGGACTCGCTGGTGCGGCAATTGGCGGGACATGGGCCGGCAGTGCCGGTGAGCTGAGTATTGCCGAAGGGGCACTTGTCGGTGGCGCAGGTGGCGGGCTGGCTGGCGCTCTTCTTGGTGATCAGTTTGAGGATAAGGGAAAAGCGGATCTGGAGAGAGAAATTGATAATCTACAAAGCATGCTGGAGGCGAAGGAGAAGCTCCTGGCACAGAAGAACGCGAGTCTCGACGAGAAGCAGCGCCTCGTTGATGAAGCACAGCGTGCTGCAGAGGAAAAAGACAGACGGCTTCAGGAGCTCGAGGGCCAATTGAGCAAAAGAGAATCCACCGTGGATGATCTGGAAAAGCATCTGGATCTCCTCGAAGTCGAACTGGCAAAAACACCAAAGGGGATTACGTTCACTATTGCAGAACGTGTGCTGTTTGCTTCTGGAAGCGCCACAATGACCGAGCAGGGCACATCGGTTCTGGGCGAAGTGGCTGCCATCATTAAGGAGCGATTTGCCGATCGAGAAATTGACGTTGAGGGCCATACCGATAATGTGCCAATCAGCTCTTCAGGATGGAAGTCGAATTGGGAACTCGGTGCTGCGCGCTCTCTCTCGGTGCTACACTATTTGATTGATGGCCAGGGCTTCGATCCGGCAAAGAGCTCTGCAACTACCTATGGCGAGTTTCGGCCCGTGGCAGATAACGAGACCGAGGAAGGCCGCCAGAAGAACCGGCGTTCGGTGGTCGTGATCCTGCCGACCGTCGAAAAGCAGCTTCAAGAGATTACGGAATAGAAACATCGTCGGCTTTGAGTAACGGGATTATAGCGGAATCTATTTTGAGCAATTCCCCCACCATTGCGCTGAATATGATCTGCTATGATCCCTTTTTCACTTCCAGGAACATGAGCCCATACTGAGTCTATCCACCGAAGATGTTCAACGTGTCGGCCCATAAATGGTCATCTGCTATCTCAGCTATGAGAAAAAAAAGCATTGATTTTTTCTCTCTCCTATGTGAGAAATTAATCGACTTGCCTCACACAAGAAGAAGAAAGTTTTCAGAAGTTACTGCGTATTTTCGCCTTTCTGCGCGTGGGGGGTTAGCTCAGCTGGGAGAGCGCCGCGTTCGCAACGCGGAGGTCGGGGGTTCAAATCCCCTACCCTCCACCACTTCATTTCTATAATGCCAGTGAACACTACCTGTGCTATTTGCTCTGCACTCCAGGTTTTTCCCCTTGATCGTCGGAAAGGAATCGCAAGTTTTGCCTCTTCTGTCGGCATGCTCAATCCTGAAACCCCAGTTCCGCTGACTGGTAATGAGGATCTTAAGGATAAAGACGTCTTGACACGCTCACTTTTTTCTTGAACATGTTGGTCTGGCTGCGATAGGAGTCAGAGGTATAAAACGACATGACTCTGCGATCAATGCGAAGAGCTCAATGAGATTACGTGACGAAAAGATTGCCAGTCTGGCTGCTCAGATGCTTGAGGATCTGAAGGCTAATGCTGACGTGCAACTGGTGGCGGAAGAATCTGAGGTTTTGCACGAAATGCGCCGGGTCTTCACGGAGGATTTGAAGGCCGAGGATGCACTGGATGAAGAGGTACGGAAAATACTGTCAAAACACATTGACCGTATTCATCGCGAAGGATTGGATTACTCGATTCTTTTCCGGCGCACCAAGCAAAAGTTGATTCGCGAGCGAGGACTAGAAATCTAGTTGCTCCGGAACACCGATCACACGTTTGTGCACTGGCCTCCGAGCGTGTTCTGAACCGTGCCAAGCGACTCTTGAAACGCTTCCGCAGGAGATATTAATATGCGATTATCCGCAGATCGGATCGACACTATTTGTTCCAAAATTTATAATGCGTTGCTCAAGAAAAAACGCATAAAATATAAGGGCCTGCCCAACGCGCTGGTCACCCGGTTGGCCCGGATCGTAATGGCCGACCTTGCCACAGAAGATGAGATTGACGCGGAAGTAGAAAGCATGATTGAGTCAATGAAACGCCGCATTCCCAGGTATAGTGCTGAGTGGAATTCCATTTTTGTGCAGAAGAAAGAAGAATTTGCCAAACGCCGAAACTACATCCTGTGAGGCCTGCTATTGTATAAGGCACCGGTTAACATTTCGACCTGCTTGCGTGCGGGGTTCAGATTACCGCTCTTGAAAGAGCCGTTGCGGTTCTGCCTGCTTATTTTCTTTCTCCTCCTTGTCCTTGTCCAACTTCCCTGAGCGCTGAGAGTGAACTTCTGGTATGATAAGAGGATATTCAATCAAACAGATCGCTCAGATTAGCCTCGCAAGCATAGGCGTGCTCATTCGGCTCGCGATTATATATCCGCTCGGACAGGTGCTGTACGCCATGCGCAGACTCTGGCCTCGGCGTGCCAGTCAAGGGCCCACTCCGCTGTTTCTCTACTCACAAGTCATATGGCATGAGGTCTGGCAGCGGCCGCAGGAATGCGCCATGCGGTTGTCGAACTATCGGCCGGTGATATTTTTCAGCCCTGTGCCTGTACATCGCCGCATTGACACGCTGACTCGCTGGCAACGCCGCACGCGCATCCAGACACCTCATGGGCTCACGGTTGAAACACCGCTCATACTGCCGGGTGAATATAAATCAGCGCTCATCTTTCACCTCAATCGTGCCCTGATCCTCAGCGAGATTCGTTTGCTGCTTTTCCGGACCGGCAGCGTAATTTTTGCCACAAACAGCCCCTTCGTTGATTATCTGGCAAAGAAGCTCTATTTCGATAAGATCATCTATGACGTAATAGACGAATTTGTTGCCTTCAGCTGGGCGCCACCATGCTCAGCCCAGATGGAACGCTATATCCTGGAACACGCTGATGTTGTCTTTACAGGAACCCACACGCTTTACGAGAAAAAGAAGCCGCTGCACTCAAATATTCATTTCATTCCCTGCGGGGTGGATTTTCAACTCTTTCAGAACGACAGCACAATGCCTGTGCCAGCCGACATTCGCTCGATCCCGAAGCCGATCGCTGGATATATCGGCACGCTCAGCGAACGTATTGATCTGGAACTGATCGAGCGCCTGGCAGATCGCTACCCGAACGTCTCGATTGTTCTTGTCGGCCCCATTCATGGCAAGCTCGGCGCTCCTCCCAGGCGCTCAAATATTTACTATCTGGGACTGAAGCCGCATGAGGAAATTCCGGCGTATGTGAGGGAGTTCGATCTTGCCCTGATGCCATTTCGCCTGACTGAAGCGGCGCTCTCTATCAATCCGGTAAAGACGCTCGAGTACCTCGCGGCTGGCAAAGTGGTAATCTCCACCGCAATCCCGGATGTCGAGCGCTTCTATGGCAACATCGTGCAGATTGCCCGCTCACAGGAAGAATTTATTTCTCTGGTGGGCCAGTGCCTTCAGCGCGATAATACCACATTGATTAACCGAGGAATTGAAATGGCGAGAAGACAGTCCTGGGATGCTATGGCCGAGCGGATGGAATCTTTGCTGCGCCAGGCGTAGCTCCAGGATGGGCAATGGTTAACCGATATTTTTAAGCATGAGCTAACTGAGCAGTCGGGGAGTTTTCTATAACGCCGATTGCTCATCCTGAGGAGCGAAGCGACGAAGGATCTTACTCCTATAATGACTAATGATATGAGAAATAGATTAGGATATGTATATGTTCTTACAAACAAGAATAATC
>JAUWMI010000041.1 GCA_030613245.1 Candidatus Sumerlaeota bacterium | reverse complement strand
ACGCTATAAGCTGTAGGGGCGAACCCAGGTGTTCGCCCTTTTTAGAAACATCCAGGGCAGACACACAGGTCTGCCCCTACAAATGCATTGGCCATAATATTCGCACGATGGGTAAACCCTGGTCGCGATGACAAACGTTCCATCCAATGCGTAGGGGCGTATTGCAATACGCCCTACAATCTATAATACTCTCGCTGAAAAGAAAAGCTAGTACGAATGTCGTGAAAGGTCTGTAAGTGGCACGCTATAAGCTGTAGGGGCGAACCCAGGTGTTCGCCCTTTTTAGAAACATCCAGGGCAGACACACAGGTCTGCCCCTACAAATGCATTGGCCATAATATTCGCACGATGGGTAAACCCAGGCTGCGATAAGAAATGTTCTATCCAATGCGTAGGGGCGTTAAATTTAACGCCCTTACAATCATTCCTAGCTATAATGATCTCCCGGAAAAGAAAAGCTAGTACGCATGTCGTGAAAGGTCTGTAAGTGGCACGCTATAAGCTGTAGGGACGAACCCATGTGTTCGCCCTTTTTGAAACTAGACATACCCAGGGCAGACACGCAGGTCTGCCCCTACATATGGATTGGCCATAATATTCGCACGATGGGTAAACCCTAGTCGCGATGACAAATGTTCCATCCAATGCGTAGGGGCGTTAAATTTAACGCCCTTACATTACAGAACAACAGTATCGAGCATTATTTCCTCTTGTAGTGCCACGCTATAAGCTGTAGGGGCGTTGGTGCACGCAAGCCGTCTGAGCAGGAAATAAGCTGTTGACTTCCCCGGGGAGCGCCGTAGATTAAACAGCTGCCGATTGGCAAAAACGTAGAGGCGGTTGTGTCTGAGCCGCACAGATCACGAATTGTGATGCCGTCCGACAATTAGCACCCATTGTCGCATAAATGCGACCGCTACAGGAGTTGTCAGCTGAAAGGAGCTGAATACCATGGGGTTTACACTTGCGCAAAAAATTCTCAAAAAGCATCTCGTGTCAGGCGATCTCACGCCTGGCAGTGAAATCGCTATTCGTATTGACCAAACCCTGACCCAGGATGCCACGGGTACAATGGCTTCCCTTCAGTTCGAAGCCCTGGGAATCCCGAAAGTCAAAACCAAACGGTCGGTCAGCTATGTAGACCACAATACCTTGCAGACAGGCTTTGAGAACGCGGATGATCATCGCTATCTGCAATCTGTCGCTGCCAAATACGGAATTTACTTTTCGCGACCAGGCAATGGCATTTGCCATCAGGTGCATCTGGAGCGCTTTGGTATGCCGGGACAAACCCTGCTCGGGTCCGACAGTCATACGCCAACTGCTGGTGGCCTTGGCATGATCGCTATTGGCGCCGGCGGCCTTGACGTGGCAGTGGCTATGGGTGGCGGGTCTTTTCACCTGGCAATGCCGAAAATCTGTCAGGTCGTGCTCACAGGCAAACTCAGCCCATGGGTGAGTGCGAAGGACGTGATTCTCGAGCTGTTGCGGCGACTCACTGTGAAAGGCGGCGTCGGGAAAATCATCGAATATGCCGGCCCAGGCCTCAAGTCGCTCAGTGTGCCCCAGCGCGCAACTATTACAAACATGGGCGCCGAGCTCGGAGCCACAACTTCGATCTTTCCGAGCGACGAAGTCACGCGCGAATTCCTCAAACTGCAAAAGCGGCCCAAGGACTGGAAGCTTCTCGAAGCTGACCCGAATGCGACGTACGACGAAGTGATCGAACTCGATCTTTCGAAAATCGAGCCGCTCATTGCCCAACCACATTCTCCAGATAATGTCATCGAAGTGAAGAAATTGCGCGGCACCAAGGTGCAGCAGGTGGCAATCGGGAGCTGCACGAACTCATCCTATACGGACCTGATGACGGTCGCGCGCGTATTGCGCAAGCACGGCGCCCACAAAGATGTCAGTCTCTGCATTTCACCCGGATCAAAGCAGGTGCTCCAGAACATTACAGCCAATGGTGGGCTTGCGGATATTATCAGTGCCGGCGCTCGCGTGCTGGAATGTACGTGCGGCCCCTGTATTGGCATGGGCCAGGCCCCACCCTCTGACGCAGTATCGCTGCGCACGTTCAACCGCAACTTTCTCGGACGCTCTGGAACAAAGAGTGCCCAGGTCTATCTTTGCAGCCCGGAGACTGCCGTAGCAGCAGCCATTTACGGCGAAATCACTGACCCACGCAAACTCGGTGCAGGCGTGCGCATTAAGGCGCCTACCCGGTTCATCATTGACGACTCGATGATTCTTCCTCCCTCCAGACGGCCCGATAAGGTGGAGATTATTCGTGGGCCCAATATCAAACCGCTGCCCATAAACGAACCGCTGCCCGATGCCTTGTCCAGCTCGGTGCTGCTGCAGGTGGAAGATAACATCACTACGGATCATATCATGCCTGCTGGCGCGAAGATCCTGCCTCTGCGTTCGAATATCCCGGCGATCTCCGAATACGTCTTCTCGGTTGTTGATGCGCAATTTGCCAGCCGTGCAAAAGCCGCTGGTGGGGGCTTTGTGGTAGGTGGCGAAAACTACGGCCAGGGCTCCAGCCGCGAGCATGCAGCCCTTGCACCCATGTATCTTGGAATTAAAGCAGTCATGGTAAAGTCGTTCGCGCGTATCCACCAGGCAAATCTTATTAATTTCGGCATCCTGCCACTCCAATTCAAAGTGCCCGCGGACTATGACACGATATCGCCGGGCGACCGGCTCGAATTGCCAAACGTTAAGGAAGAGCTCCAGGCAGACAAGCCGATTCGCGTCAAGAATACCACCAAAGGACGCGAGTATCTCATGCAGAATCCCTTCAGCGAGCGTCAGCGCGCCATTCTGATAGCCGGCGGCCTACTCAATTATACAAAGCAGTCCGCATGACGTGCGAGTGCACCTTTGTGCTTTGTACGTTGAATGAAATTCGTGGCTGCTCGTAATAAAGCCACTGAGGCACTGAGACACAGAGTAAACACAAGTCGCTGCAACACTAAGTCAGAATCCACACCAAAAAAGCGTTGACATTCCTTGTATTTTCTCCGTACAAGCTCGGTCGAGCATTTTTGCCTGGGGAGCCGGTAGGGGCAGTTCATGAACTGCCCCTACATCAAATCGAACGAAAGGATTTAATCAATGGGAAAGACTTACCGCATCGCTGTGATTCCAGGTGATGGCACCGGGCCTGAGGTTGTTCGCGAAGGGTTGAAGGTACTACGAGCCGCTGCCCAAAAGTTTGACCTCACGCTCGAGACCACAGAATACGATTTTGGTGGCGAACGCTACAAACGTACAGGTGAAGTCTTGCCTGAGAGCGGTCTAGAGGAAATCAGACAAATGGATGCCATATATCTAGGCGCAATCGGCCATCCCGAAGTAAAACCAGGCATTCTGGAAAAAGGCATCTTGCTTAACCTGCGATTTGCCCTTGACCAGTATATCAACCTGCGGCCCGTGAAGCTTTATCCCGGAGTCTGGACACCGATCAAGGACAAAGGACCTGAGGAAATTGACTTCGTGGTGGTACGGGAGAATACCGAGGGCCTCTACTCGGGATCCGGTGGCATCCTGAAAAAAGGTACGCCCGACGAAGTTGCCATCCAAACCTCCGTCAATACCCGCAAAGGCGTGGAGCGCTGTCTGCGCTACGCCTTCGAGCTGACGCACAAGCGCAATAAGACTCGCACACTCACGCTTTGTGGCAAGACCAATGTTTTGACCTACGCCTTTGACCTGTGGGAACGCGCGTTTCACGAAATTGGCGAGCGCGACTTCTCCGATGTAAAACGTGAATATGCCCATGTGGATGCAACTTGCATGTGGATGATCAAGAACCCCGAGTGGTTCGACGTGATTGTGACCGACAACATGTTTGGCGACATCATTACTGATCTTGGTGCAATGATCCAAGGGGGCATGGGTATCGCCGCTGGTGGAAATATCAATCCTGAGGGAGTGTCAATGTTTGAGCCCATTGGAGGGTCGGCGCCAAAGTACACCGGGAAGAATGTGATTAATCCACTAGCAGCGATCTGCGCCGGGGCAATGATGCTGGAAGTCCTAGGCGAGGAGGACGCCGCAGACGCTATTGAGCGGGCGGTAATGAAGGTCACGGCAGAAAAATTGAAAAGCCTCGCAGCCGGCAAGATGGGCTACTCAACCACCGAGGTCGGCGACATGGTCGCCAGTCTGCTCTGATATTCTCAGTTCCTTGGTTTGCGAGGTTTTTCCGGTTTACCAGTTTTGTGTTGTGCAGACAGCAGCGCGGGACAATTTACAAATGGTGGCGCAGGCATCCTTGCCTGCGGTTCCTTTCTAGCTACTAGTAATAACAGGCTAGAAGCCTGTTCCACCAAAGGTAAAAATGCTCTGGATTGACGCGGAAGCAGGGGTGTTTGATGTTGCGGGTCGAGAGCCGCTAGGGCTACCGCGGCTCTATTCGGGAGAATAGGATTTCAATGTGCCGTCCTCATTCACAATATCGTACGGAGTCAGCTTGTTTGTGATGATATTGACTGCATTTCGAGGAACACGACGCAAGGGTTCGGACGAGATAAGATAGAGGTTGCCATCAATGGTAACTTCCTCGCCGCGCATTTTCTTTAACCATTGTCCGGAAAATTCAAGAACCAGCTCTTTCTGGCCTTCCAGCCAAGCATTGTAGGCTTCGCGCAAATTAGCACGGTTAACCAGACGCTGTTGATATGCCAGGGTCTCCTCGAACTTTTCCTCATCAATTTCACCCGCCTGTTGGTATAAAGCTAAAAGTAGACCCGTAAGTTGCGTTGGCAATCCGCCTGGATCTTCAAAGTTAATCATATCCCCCGCCTTTACGGCCAGATTGCGGTAGAAGATGCGCTCTTCAATATAGAGTTGCCACAATTTCAGCTGTTCCCAGAAGTAAGTCCAGGCAGCCACAGCCTGTGGATCCTGTCCCTGCTGTACCTGCATTACCGGCTGTGCCTGTGCTTGTCCTCCTTCCATCATGTACAGGGGCATCTGGCCAGGTCCCTGTCCTGTCCCCTGCTGTGGTGCTTCAAGAATCTTTTGAACGGCCTCCTGGTCGAGGCGCTCCTTTTCAGCAAGCGGATATTGAACCCGCTCGACACTATCCGATCCTTCGATGACCTTTTCCTCGTAGCGGAACCCCTGAATATCGAGCGTTGTTTGTGCCGTGGCCAGTGGCATTGCCGCAAGCAATGCTAACACTATCACATGGAAACAGACCTTCATTTTTCTCACGGTCCCTTTCTCAGATTGCTTTTATTTAAACAGTCTTTTTATAGCACCACTCCAGGCATAGCGCAAGTGTTTTTTTCTCCTCCCAGTCCGAAGTCGTCCTCAGCCAGATAGTGATTTCCTCGTTGGTCTACATCTCGGTGATTTTGTAGATATAAAAAAGCTCCGAGTATTTCTCGCCCAGTTCCAGCAATATCTTTTCCGCCTTCTCCATCTCGTCGTAATCATTCTGCTGGATAGCAAAATCCAGTCTAATCATCGCCTCTTTAATCTCGTCCCGATCTTCCTCTGTAAGCTTGGCGCCTTCGGATTCTATAAAGGAGGAGAGCATGGAGTAGATCTTTTCAGCGCGTGTCTTTTTACGTGATTGCTCGACAAACATCCGGTCTTCTTCAGTTTTTTCCTCGGCTTCACGGACAATCTGATCAATCCCTGCCTCCGTGACCTGCTGATGCGCCTCCACCTTAACCTCTTTCATACTGCCGGACGACAGATCGGTTGCCGAAACATTCAATATGCCATTGGCGTCAATGTGAAACTTCACCTCAACCTCCGGGACTTCTTTCGGCGCAGACGCAATATCTATAAGGCGAAAATACGCTAATGTGCGATTCTCGCTGGCTCTCTTCCGCTCGCCCTGTAGCACGTGGATCCGAACAGCTGTCTGATTGTCAGAGACCGTTGTAAAACGCTTGGTCGCAGTTGTGGGGATGTTACTATTACGTGGAATGAGTACCGAGGAAATTCCGCCCTGCAACTCAATACCCAGCGACAAGGGTGTCACATCCAGCAACAACACCTCCTGCAATGCACCCGATATCACTCCGCTCTGGATGGCTGCGCCAACCGCCACTGCTTCGTCAGGATTGACACTTTTGCACGGCGTCTTGCCAAAGAACTCTTTAACCATCTCCTGCACGGCAGGAATGCGTGTTGAGCCACCGATGAGCAACACCGTTGTGATGTCAGTTGTTGAGAGTTTGGCGTCCATAAGAGCACGGCGGCAAGTCGGAATCAGGCGCTCGAGTATCGGCTGAATGAGCTCCGTGAACTTCTCCCGCAACAGTTCCTCCGCAAAATGCTTCGGACCTGACTCATCAGCTACAATGAAGGGCAGACTGATGGTCGTCTTTTTTAGCGTGGACAGTTCGCACTTCACTTTCTCCGCGCATTCCCATACTCGTTGCACAGCCTGTACGTCCTGCTGAACATCTATTCCGTGGGTGTCCTGGATCCGCTGGCGAATGTAGTCATATAAGATCGCATCAATATCGTCACCGCCAAGGTGCGTATCGCCATTCGTGCTGCGAACCTCAAAGATATCTTCACTCAATTCCAGAATCGAAATGTCAAACGTGCCACCGCCAAAATCGAACACTGAAATCTTCTCGTTCTTCTCCTTTCGCAACCCGTAGGCGAGCGAAGCTGCGGTTGGCTCGTTAATAATCCGCATCACCTGCAGCCCGGCTAACTCGGCTGCTTTCTTGGTTGCCTGGCGCTGGTTATCGTTAAAATACGCAGGTACTGTTATAACCGCCTCGTTAATAATTTCTCCCAGAAAGCCTTCTGCTGTGGCCTTCATCTTCTTCAGAACCTCTGCGGAAACCTCCTCTGGCGACACCCGCTTTGAGCCAACGTCAATTAAGATACGGTCGTCCTCACCCTGTACTATCTCGAACGGAAACCTGTCCAGATTATCCTTAAGTTGACTATAGCGCTGGCCCATCAGGCGCTTCACGGATCGGATGATATGACGCGAATGGCTAACGACCTGCCGCTTGGCCAGCTCGCCAACAATGATCTCGCCGTCCTCTTTAAAAAACACCACTGAGGGCGTAGTTTTACTTCCCTCTGGATTGGGGATTACCTCTGCGCGGTCGTGCTCAAGAAACGCCACGACAGAGTTTGTTGTGCCCAGATCTATGCCGATAGTTCGTCCCATGGATTATTTCTTTCTGAACTTACTAAAAAACTTTCCCAAAATCCCTTTGCCCTTCGTATGTCCACCAAGCAGCGCTAGCTTCTGCTTAGCCTGCTCATTGTTCGCATCCCATTTCAGCACATCCTCATAAGCCTGTATCGCCATTGAGGTGCTACCCACAGTTTCATAAATCTCTGCCAGATTGATCTTCAGCTCAATGTTGTAGCGATCCAGTTCAACTGCCTTCTTGCATGCCTCGACCGCGCGGGTGAAGCTCTTGCGGCTGCGCATTAATGACAGCGCCAATTTGACGTAATAATTCGGCTCGGTATCATCGTTATTAATCGCGGCTTCGAAAAAGTCAATCGCCCGTGCATACTCTTCCATATTAAACAATTGCATTCCCTTGGCATAGGCCTTCTGAGCAATATTGGCCCGCTCGGTCGTGACTACCCTTGACAGCTTGGCAGCGGCCTTCGGTTTTTCAGCCTCAACGACCTGGCGCTTATTACCCAGCTTCATTAATATCTTGTCATACTCGGCTCGTTTGGCTGGATCCTTCAGAACATTGTATGCCTTGGAAACCAGGGCGAACTCGCCCTCAAACTGCGCCGTCTGTTCGGGAGAGACGGCCTTATCCGGGTGAAGTCTCCGCGCCAGATTATGATAAACCCGCTTGATCTCCTTTTCCGGCGCCTCTTCCGAAACTCCCAGAATCTGATAGTAGCTCTTCTCCATTTGCGAAAAACCTAGCCCCTCCAGAAATGAAGAGATTCACTTCTGCCTGTAGGAAATCTAGACGTATCCCTGCCGTGTTAATCTATTAAGTATTTGTCTATTGTCCCTAACTGTCAAAAGAATCTTACCCTTATACGGCTGTCGTCTAGGCCTCGTGCAGGCTAACTTGCATCAAAAGCCACCGTGACCGGCCTATTCCTAAACCTTCCCTTGTGCAGGTTCAACACAGGTCTGAGCTCCTGCGTCCCTGTTCCGTGGCGTAGCGTTATGATCAAAAGACATCATTACAGGCTGCTGCCACCTGCCAGCGTTCACTGTCAATTCTCACTTCTTCTCATCGTCACCCGGGATGCGCTTCTCAAGCCCTTCCGTGATGATCTGCATCCGCTTGCGGGCATCCACTGCCTCTTTTGTCTGCGGAAAGTCTAGAATAATACTGTTCAGGTAAAGAAGTGCCTTGGCTGGATTATGCAGATTGGCCATACAAAGGTCTGCAAGCCGGTTGTAAATGCTACACTTCTCTTCCTTTCGCAAGTTAGACGCAGCTTCCATGTATCGTTCTCGCTCCGCGATGTATTCGCTGTATCGCCCTGCCTTATAATAAAGGTCTGCCAGCCACTGCGAGGCAACCGCATCGTCGGGATGCTCGGCGAGGATGCGCTTCAAGTGAACCTCAGCATCCGTATCACGATGCTCCTGCAGGGCGCAATACACCAAAGGATGCTTGCGAGGTTTGCTGGGTGTTCCACCTTCATCACCAAGAAGAAAGCGCATCATCATACTTCCCACCACACGAGTGAGAAGCAGGGCCACCCCAATGCCCCCTGCCAGTACCGCAACCGCAGCAACAGGAAACCACGGGCTTTGCAAATCAATGAAGCCGTGCAAAACATAGACCACCAGCAAGACTATTACTAACTCAAGTAGGCTCATTGCAATCTACCAAAAATTCATATTCGCCACGACACTGCCAGCCTTCAATTGAAATTCCCTATCCGCTATCGGGCCAGAATGCAATATTTTTTCTTGACAACACTGTCTGCAACGCCTACAAACAAGTCCAAGAATACAGTTCTGCGCAGAGGCGTAGCTCAAGAGCCAGTAATGCTCTGAGCGATGGAAGATGGTGAAAGACCATCACGGACACGCCGCTGTAATCGGGGACGAAACTTACAACGTACCACTGTCCGCGTTGGCGGATGGGAAGGTGTAAGGAGTAGGACGATCCGAGAGTCAGAAGACCCGGCTCTGCGTGCTTCATGTTAACTTCTTCGTGTCTGAGAAGGTGAAGGGTGATGACAGCCGCTTTTCTCATTCCCTCTTCTTTCCCTCGCTGGGAACGAAGAGGGATTTTTTATGGGAGCCATGCCAGGATGACCTGATTGCAAACCCACCACCTCTACCTTCCAGGCGTCTGCGTGAAGATGAACTGTATTCTCTAGCGTACGCACGCTTTCTCAACAGGTATCGTCACGAAAAACGGGCTACCATGCGTACCCTAATCGCTCCGTGGACTCTATGCCACACCAATCTCTTCAAGGAGAATACACTGTGTCTCGTTTATCACATACTATTTCCATCACAATACTGCTCGCTGCCCTCCTGGCTCCCGATGCGATTTCACAGATCAGTATTCCCTCTGGATATGAAGTGCATTTGCTTAGCATCTCGTCCCTGCCTGAAGGCCCTTCCCTGGCTATTGATCCAACAAATCGCCATATTCTCTATGCCACAGCTGGAGCCTGGGGCCCGCACAGTATTGTTCGGATTGACCTCTCGGGCGATACAGCCACAACATCATCTTTTGCCACTGGAGCGTATAACCTGACAGGGCCCGATGACGAAGACAATGCCCTGGATTCTCTTTTTGCCACTGCAAGTGGTTTGGCGGTGCTTTCAACTGGTGAGCTGATCATTGTTGAAAATAATGAAATCACCGGCCCGCCACTGGTTCCTGGCGACACGATCTACCTGGCACGAGATCTTAACGGCGACGGCGATGCCCGGGACATCGTTGATGTCGGAGGAACTCCAACACCTGAGGTGATTGAGCTTATCACGCCGATCAACACCCTCCCAGGCACTGGCTGGGGCGGATTCACGGGCCAGCAAGCTGAAGTAGACACTGCGGACAATGTGTACATTGTCACTGCCGACGGAGGTGGCCTTGGCGAAGTGCTGCGCATTTCGTCGCCAATCACTTCCCCCTCGATCACTGTCTTTTATGAAGGCCTTGATTACGGCGCAGGGCTTGGCTTTGACCAGACCGGCACTCTGTACGTCGGCAACAGCTCTTTTCCGAATCCCGCGGGATTACTCGCGCTGCGTGACCTTTCCGTGCCACCAGATGGTGATGCCATTGACGCTGGCGAGATGGATATTATCTCATCAGGAACACTGTCGGGCATCTACGACATCGCTCTTGATAAGGATGAGCGGCTGTTTGTTACAAACGGAAACCGTGTGCAACTGGTTGATCGGGCCACAGGAGCCGTCTCAGACTTTGCTACCTTTCCATCGTATTATTTTCTTGGCGATTTGGTTTTCGATGACCCTATGAAATCCTTTCGTCCAGAATCAGGTCCAAACGCAGCAAAACTGATCATTGCGGATGGTGACTTCGATGGATGCCTTACCATCATTATGCCGTCGCCGCCAACACAGGCTAAGTTCTGGACGCTTTATCACTGAGTGGCATGGGCAAGATGCCCATGCTACGTCTTCCTTAACTTCTAATTGCTTGGGATAAGGAAAATGCAATGCTCATTTTGAAAGGTACTTTTAGACTACTAGACCAATGTACACAGCCGCTTTGAATTTTGCGTCACGTTTCGTAACAAGAAAGCATTACCCGGAGGTTCTTCGGGCAATGCCTTCTAACCATCATATACAATACATAAATTCAGGACAAGTCGTCCGGCTAGCATTCCTTATAGGTCTCTGCTGGAGCTTCATGTCAGTGGGATTCTGCGGCGATCCGTTTGCCGACCGGGTTGTCTCCTTTCAGCCCGGGATTGGAGCTGGGTTCGGAGAAGGTTACTTTCCGGGAAATGTGCTGGGGCCACCACACGGCAATGAAAGCGAGGCAATCCCACAGGCCTCTGAGAGCCACCTGCTGAGTCTTGGCGATGGCGGAGAGATCGTGCTGGAGTTCCTGGACAATATCGTTATTGATGGCCAAGGAGTAGATCTGGCCGTGTTTGAAAATCCGCTGATCGCCATTGGGGATGTGGGCTATTCCTTCTGCGAAGCAGCGATCGTGGCAGTCAGCCAGGATGGCGAGACCTTTTTTACTTTTCCCTATGACTTCATACCACCCCCGGAAGAAGGCCGTCTTGGCGGGATGAGCGACTACATCAATTTCGCTGGCATCCATCCGGTCTTTTCAAATCCTACCAATGGGATTAGTCCGGTTGATCCAGCTGTTTCTGGCGGTGATTTCTTTGACCTTGCTGATGTTGGCCTGGCATGGGCACGATTCGTCAAGATCACTGATACTGGTACCCCAGGCACACCAACTGAGACGAAGGACAGCCAGGGCGACGCAGTTGACGATCCGGGAAATGAAACAGCGGATGTTGCCTTCGGAAAGCTTGGCTTTGATTTGGATGCAGTTGCGGCCATCAACTCGGCTGATTGGACACCGAGCGGCGCGTCGATCAATTGGAATCTTTACCAATAATCGGCTGCCATGGGCTATAGATCCAAGTATTGCAGTTTCATTGGAGCGAAAAGCAGCTAAAAGCACGCTTACCAAAGGAAGGACACTGTCACTAACACCTAGTATCACTACTGTTTCCTGGCTCACCACAAGGTGAGGCAGGAGCAAGTGGCGATTTCATTCGGCGAAGCCTGGCGAAGGCGAATGAAATCGCCCGTAACTAAAGGTTTAGGAGGGGAGCGCTCGGGGCGACCCTTTTTCCAAAGGGTCCCCCTCGCAATACCCAAATGAAAACTCCGGGATAAAAGCATGCAAATCATGAGAAACCTGGATCCCTTCCATAGGGGCTTTACGCTGATCGAACTGCTCATTGTAGTGGCACTTATTAGTGTTCTGACCGCTATTGCACTTCCAAATCTCATGCTAGCCACCGGGCGGTCGGAAGTCGCTAAATGTAGCAGCAACCTGAAAGCGATTGCCTATGCCCTCTATGCCTATCGAATTGATTGCAACCGCTATCCCCTGGCTGACGGCGTTGCAGGCCTGGAGCCAACACCAAACCGCACCGAGGTAGGGAACGGCCCCGCAGCAAACGGCTCCTGGGATGGCGTGCCGCGTCTGCTGGTCACACTCGGCTACCTCTCAAGCGATGAGTATCTCTTCTGTCCTACTTTAAAGAAGCGCTATCAGGGCCGCGTGCAGAACTTTCGCTATGCCTATAACAGTTCGGCATTGAATACAGGAGGCCCTTCAGGAGGGGCTGATCATATTGAGTACAATTCAGGCGACATTTGGTTTGTGCGGTGTCTGTGGGTACCCTATGAACGCAGTTTCAAACCATCAGAGGAGATCCCCTATCCGCACGGAGAGACACGGGAAGAAGAATGCGTGCTTTTTTCTAATTCACGCGTCGAGTTACGTAACGGCCGCCAGGACTTTTATAATCGCTATAATCTCCCGCCCCCATAGCATACATTTCTAATCGCAAAAAAAATAAAACCCGTAGGGGCACGCTGCAGCGTGCCCCTACATTTGTTATCATCGGACAGAGCTTCACCATTGCGCCATGGAAATAGACCAGTTAAGAAATGAATCTTGTTAATCTTGTACATCCTGTCTTAATCATATTTCGTATTCCATTATACTCGTTTGCTAAACGAAGCTGATTTTGCAAGTAAATATGCGAGGGCGACCCGCCGGGTCGCCCCTACAAATATTTACAACTATTAATGAATCCACAATGCGTACATATCCCGCTCTGGATGGGTGATGTCTGATTCTGTTTTGTGAACTCAGAACTGGAAGGGTAGGATTTCCTTTTGCATCCATTCAATCTGGCGCTTGAGGCCATCCTCAAGCGTCGTTGTGGGCTTAAACAGGAGGTCATCTTGCGCTTTTTGAGTGTCGGCGTAGGTGTGCGTGACGTCGCCTTTCTGCGGCTCGCGATGGCGTACTTTTGCGGGCTTTTCGGTGAGGCGCTCCAGGAGTTCCAGCACGTTATTCACCGTAATCCGCGCGCCTCCACCGATATTATATACTTCGCCGCGCTGCCCACGCTCTCCAGCGAGCAGATTTGCCGACACGGCATCCTGGATGTACGTGAAATCGCGCGTCTGTTCCCCATTGCCATATATCTCGATTTCCTCGCCGCGCAGCATGGCTTTGATAAACCGATGGAAGGCCATATCCGGACGCTGACGCGGCCCATAAACCGTGAAGTAACGCAACGACACAGCCTCCACGCCATAGTTTCTGGCATACAGACAACAGAGATGCTCCGCTGCCAGCTTGGTCACCCCATAAGGCGACACTGGCTGCGGAATATCCGTTTCGCGCATCGGCAGCGTCACCACCTCGCCATAGACGGACGATGATGAGGCGTTGATCAATTTGATTTTCGTCCCTTTTAGCGCTTCGAGCAATCGCTGGGTAGCCAGAATATTGTTCCGCGTATAGATCGAAAAATCCTTTCCCCAGCTGGCGCGCACCCCTGCCTGTGCGGCCTGGTGATAGACTATGTCCACATCGGCCAAGAGAGACGCAAGGTCCACGTCAACCAGGTTCTGCTCTATAAAACGAAATCGGGCGTTGGCAAGCAATCCCTGCAGGTTCTTCTCTTTCAATGCCCTGGGATAGTAGTCAATAAAGCAATCAATTCCTATTACCTGCTCGCCTCTATCAAGCAACTTCTCAGCGAGCGAGGAGCCGATGAAGCCCGCAACTCCTGTGACAACACTTGCCATTCTTCCTTATCCTTTATGCTGCAGCAACCGAGTGCACTGCATTAGCAGGTAGAGTAACTGTTGGAAAAATTGATGGAGAATCTCAGGTACTGAAAATAAAATAAACCTGCATTTTGCATTTGGACAACGTCTTTCGGAACCTCAATGTGTTCAGTTGTGCTCCACGATGCCCACAGAGGTTTTATCGTGTCCTACTCTGTAACTTCCAGCTCCTTGATCTCGTTCACGTTGTTTTCATCAATCTTAACGGGGCCAGTAGGTGTGGTGGGGCGATCCTCCGTGGCTATTTCCTCAACTGGCCTCAGCACAAGCTCAACCGGCACTTTGCCTTCGCCTTTAATAATCATGGAGGACATCCCTTGGTCGTTCTGTTCAATGATAATGCGGCTACCCGTGGTAGTAGTTCTGCGGCCTTCTGGATCTTCATTGTAAATGACCGGATCAATGGAGAGTTCAGAGCGCCGTGTTTCGGGAAAGTACTCGAATAAACCACAGGTGGCCTCGGCGGCTCGCATCTTGACGTGCACAGATTGCCCAGTCGCAGTAAGCTTGTTTTCTTTGCCATCATACACAAGCCGATCACAGCTCAGATACAAATCGCGATCTTTTGCATCCAGTCGAACGTTCTTCTTAGCTATAATTGACACAAGCTTTCTGGTTTTCTCGTCTGTTATCATAGTTATAGAGCCGTCAGGGTCGGTGGTGAGTTTCGCGCGCATACCGAAGACACCAAAGATGCCTGGCAGACCGCCTGTATCTTCCTCTGACTCCTGGGCGCCGCTCAAAACTGCCAGTCCAGTGCAGAGCAACAAGATTGCCACCTTCCCGTGCTGCCAGCAGATTCTCATGTGTCACTCCTCTTGAGTATCAGATCTTGGCAAAATGGTCATCTCGCCACCTTTATAGACCCAACTACTAAAAGTTTTATCGGTCTCGAAACCCTTACCGGTAAAGAGCAGGATACCCTCGGGCATAGTCTTGCGCTGTGAAAACGCGAAGGGGGAGATAATTCGCTCAAGGATACTGTTCCAGCGGATTTCTTTCGTCACCAACATAGTGCCATCTTCCGCAGTATAGCGAACATTGTTAGTGAGAACGAAGTCGTTCTTATTCACACGCTTATCTTTATCTTCCGCAAGGTAGAAAATACCCTTATCTGAATTGATAATGCCTACGGGCTGATCGTGAGAATAGAATGTGATGCCTATCTCCATCATTTCGATCTTGTTCTGAACTTCAAAGAGCTGCCCTTTTGCAGCCTCGATTTTCTGTTGCACCTCGCCCTCTTTGGTAATGTACACCTCCACTTCACTCATACTTATGGTCTGTTCACTGCTTGCCTCGGCTGTGTCTTGATCAAGAAACTGAATCTCCGTACACCCGCTGAGTATCAAGGCTAACCCGGCTACCATAATGGACAAGCCTATGCGTTTCCCAACCGTATTCATTATGGTCTACCTATCCCATTTCCAGGACATGTCGTCTTGTATTCACGAACTCGCGGTAGGGGATTTCCCGAACGGCAAGGGCGAAAAAACCGCGACGTGAATATTTTGTTAAGCGACGTTCTGATACTTCGTGAATACAAAATTGTAAAATGAAAATTGGAAATTTTAAATTGCAAATTTACTTCCCCTTTTTTGCCGTAATGATTGATTTAGCTATAATATTACTCACTTGTCTTGTTTCCTTAATAATATTACTTAAGCTTTGTCCATTTAAGATTTCTGACTTTTCAATCAATCTTAACCAATACAATGATTCGCGAATTTCTTTAAAAACAATCTGAAGTTTATGTATGAAATCCGCTTTGCTTTGCGCACCACACACTTCCTCATAATTAGACCCAACAGAAGTACCTGATCGTAATAATTGATTGGCTATATGCTTCCTACCTGGCGTTTTGCCAAGCTTTGTAGTAAGTTTTACAATTTCAACACCGTAATCTAATAATCTCTCTGAAAGTTCCGTTGCTTTTTCTTCCATTTTAAAATTTGCAATTTGCAATCTTCAATTTACAATTCGACATTCGTAGAATGTCGCCTAACGTGTGGACAAACGCCACTTCAGGCAGCGTTGCCGCAGGCGCTTCTACTGCTCAGGTAGAACGGGCCTGCGGTGTTGAGATTCTTGCAAGGTCAGCCGGTGGCTTGCGCCGCCAACGCCGGTGAAACCACATCCATTGTGCGGGATAGCGTCGGACATAGCCTTCAATGACCTTCGTAAAATTCTGAGTAATCTCCTGGACGTCACGGTGGTGGTCCCCGGTTCGTTCAACCCGGAGTGGAGGCTCAACATAGATGGTGTGCGTCACTTTATCAGGATTACGGATGATAAATATCGGGATAATATCGGCTCCAGTCTTCACGCAGAGATGTCCAATTCCATTTTGTGTATATGCCAGCTGCCCAAAGAAATTAACAAAAATACCCTCGCCTCTCGTATCCTGATCGCCCAGAATCCCTACACACTCGCCTTTACCCAACCGGCGGTAAATTGCTATACCGCTTTTGCCTCGCATAATCACGTTAATTCCCATCTTCTGGCGATTGCGCCGCACCAGCTCGTCTACCCGCGGGTTTTTGAGATCACGAGCAACCACCCCGAAGGGAATTCCCAGAACTTGCGCCACATATGCGCCAAGCAGTTCCCAGTTGCCGAAATGCGCACTCAGACAAATAAACCCCTGGCCCCGCGCATACGCACCAAGCAAATGCTCGGACCCGACAATACTGACCCGTTCCGCAACCAGCGCTTTGGTATATTTAGGAAACCAGAAGACCTCGGCCAGGCCGCGTCCGCAATTGCGAAAGACCTCCCGCACGAGCTTACGCCTCTGGCGCGTGGGTGAAACTTCTGGAAGGGCTTGCTCGAGATTACGCAATGCTATGCGCCGTTCTCTTCGCAAAGCAAAATAGGCCACCCAGCCAGCCGCTCCACCAAACCGAATTGCCCTGTTCAGGGGAAGCAAGAGAACCAATCGGCGCATACACAGCGCCGCAACGTATACGGCCCAATGACGCACAGGCCGCGTAATTTTCTTTAACCACCGCCTACTCAAGATACCCTTCAACTATTCGATCCCATTTACCCTGCGCTTTGAGAATGAGCTCCGCCACCTCTCTGATTGCCCCTTTACCACCACCTCTTGTCGTGATGTACATTGCGCGAGCCTTCACCTCGG
Source organism: Candidatus Sumerlaeota bacterium (assembly GCA_030613245.1). GTDB lineage: Bacteria > Sumerlaeota > Sumerlaeia > MWCT01 > JAUWMI01 > JAUWMI01. The sequence goes on along the minus strand of JAUWMI010000041.1, from coordinate 21,825 downwards.
GACAGGCATTTGCAACGGCAATAGGTAACCCAACCCTAATTAGCAATGGTAAATCGGGAAGGTCGTCTCCAATGTAGGCGATCTCGGAGGCAACCAGATTATAGTTTGCCAACAATTGCTGAAACACCGGGAGTTTTTTCAATGCCTTCTGATGCACATCGCTAATGCCAAGCTCCTGAGCACGCCGCGCCACTGCGCCAGAACAACGTCCTGTGATAATGGCCACTCGAATCCCCGCACGCTGCAGATACTTCACACCCGCTCCATCCATGGTGTTAAATTCTTTGCACTCCTCAGATTCTCCCAGCAGGAGACCGCCATCGGTCATTACGCCATCCACATCCAGAATGAGCACTTTCACCTGTTGGAGATGCTTTTTTAGGTCGTTGCTCTCTTCCATATGAGATCCTCTATGCGCTCCTCCGCGAAACGGGCCTTCTGCATGGACGACGAAGCGGCCCACGTTCTTTTGAATTCCACCTTATTAGCCGGTGGCGACAGTCTCTATTAGCTCAGATGACTGAAGCAGGTGAAGATTTGGGAGCCTAAGACGGGGCTATTCCTGCTCGGTCGCCGTGACTTGCGCTTGTTCTGTGCGCTGTCGGGTAGCGCTCCATCTTTTCGCTGCCTTGATAAATCCACGAAACAACGGATGTGCATTTAAAGGACGCGATTTGAATTCCGGATGGAATTGACATGCCACAAACCACGGATGCCCCCGCAATTCTACAATCTCGACCAGGTTGCTCTCCTCATAAATCCCCGAGACGACCATGCCTTTCTCTTCAAACACCTTGCGAAACTGATTGTTCAGCTCAAAGCGGTGCCGATGGCGTTCATGTATCTGTTCGGCTCCGTAAACCTCGGCAACTTTAGTCCCCGGCTGAAGGCGACAGGGATATGCCCCCAGCCGCATGGTTCCGCCGAGATCCTTGACGTCCTTCTGCGACTCAAGCAAGTCAATCACCGGATATCGGGTATCCGTATCAAACTCCGTACTGTTCGCTCCCTCTAATCCACATACAGAGCGGGCAAACTCGATGACCGCACACTGCATGCCCAAACAGATGCCCAGAAAAGGAATACCATGCTCGCGTGCATAGCCCGCTGCGCGAATCTTGCCTTCGATCCCACGTGTCCCAAACCCCCCGGGGATCAAAATCCCATCAACCCCGCCCAGTATTTGATCCAGCCTGTCCGCGGTTAGCGTTTCGGAATCAATCCTCTCGATCTTGATCTTCACGTCATTAGCAAATCCGCCGTGCCGCAGTGACTCGTAGATACTTTTGTAAGCATCTTGCAGGTGAACGTACTTGCCAACCACGCCAATAGTCACACTCTCCTGGAGTAAGCGAATGCGGTCTATCAGGTTCTTCCACTCGGTAAGATTGTGTTTGGTGACTGGAAGATGGAGGCATTTAAGAATCATATCATCCAATCCCTGTTGCGTGAACAGCAAAGGGACTTCATAGATCTCATCCACGTCAACAGCCTGAAACACCGCATCAACGTTCAGGTTGCAGAAAAGTGCTATTTTTGCCCGCGTGGCTTCGTCAAAGCGTCGCTCCGTACGGCAGAGAAGGATATCGGGCTGAACACCAATTTCGCGGAGTGTCCTCACACTGTGCTGGGTGGGTTTGGTTTTCAATTCACTCGCCGCACGAATGAACGGTACCAGCGTCAGATGCACATACAGAACGTTCTCGCGGCCCACGTCGTAAGGAATCTGGCGAATTGCTTCCAAGAACGGCTGCCCTTCTATATCTCCAACCGTACCGCCAATCTCGGTAATCACCACATCGAAATTGCCCTTGTTTGCCAGCCGGCAGATCGAATCTTTGATCTCGTCCGTGATGTGGGGCACCACCTGAACCGTACCACCCAGATAATCCCCTCGGCGCTCCTTCATGATCACCGCATAATAAATCTGGCCCGTGGTCACATTATTGTCCTGCGTCATGGTCGCACTAGTAAACCGCTCGTAGTGCCCGAGGTCTAGATCGGTCTCCGCCCCGTCGTCCGTAACAAACACCTCGCCATGTTGAAACGGACTCATCGTGCCTGGATCAACGTTGATATAGGGGTCGAACTTCTGCAAGGTGACTTTCAGGCCTCTTGATTCCAGCAAACAGCCAATGGAGGCCGAAGCAATCCCCTTGCCCAGCGACGAAACCACGCCTCCCGTAACAAAAATAAACTTTGTCATGTGGTTGTCTCCCCTTCCAGACGTTCTTTCACCCAGGCTAAATCCTCGGGCGTATCAACCCCTTTGGAATCGTACGGCGTTTCGGCAACTCTGATTCGAAAGCCGTGTTCGAGGAATCGTAATTGTTCGAGCTGCTCGATCTGTTCAAGCCTCGTTGGCTGTAACTGTGGAAAGCGCGAGAGGACATCCTTGCGGTAGCAATAGAGGCCAAGGTGCTTAAAGCCATACACTACGGGCTCTCTCTGTGCAGACGGCACTACGCGCTCCTGACAAGGTATTGGTGCACGGGAAAAGTAAAGCGCGTAGCCCTGGCTATCAACCACCACTTTCACTACGTCGGCTGACAGAAACTCCTGCTCGTCTCTAATCGCTACCATCGCCGTAGCAATCTCCCGCTTCGCATCCTCCATAAATGTTTGTAGCACCAGATCAATGGTTCGCACGTCCATCAGCGGCTCATCGCCTTGCAAATTGAGAACCGCATCAAACTCCAGGCCATGCACGGCATCTGCAATCCGGTCCGTGCCCGAATGGTATTGTTCGCTAGTCAGCACGCAATTGCCGCTGAAGGATTCCACGGCATCGTAAATCCGCAAATCATCCGTAGCCACCAGAACTCCTCGCAGCAGCTGCGATGCCTGGGCCTTTTCATATACCCACTGGATCATCGGCTTGCCTAGAATCTCGACAAGCGGTTTCCCAGGGAACCGGGTAGACCCATAGCGGGCGGGAATCACACAAATGATATTCATTGAAAGCCCAATCCCATGCAGAAGCCGTCCGGCTCAGATCGTAGGGGCAATTGCATGAATCGCCCCTGCAAATGGCCTTGCGTAGTTCAATAGACCACCTTGTTAAGTGAATACTCGATAATCCCAACAGCACCGGCCCGCCGCAATTGCGGAATCAGCCGCCGCACTTCCTTCTCATCAAGTATCGTCTCCAGCGCCACCCACCGGTCGTCCGATAAATACGAGACCGTAGGCGAGGTGATGGCAGGCAGAATTTTCAACACCGTGTCGAGATGCGTCTTCTCCACATTCAACTTCAGCCCGACCTTCCCCTCAGCCGCAATCGCAGCCTGCAGCAAGAGCACGACATTTTCGATCTTCTCGCGCTTCCACTCGTCCTGCCAGCTCGTTCGATTGGCGATAAGCTTCGTCCACGATTCCAACACCACATCCAGAATCTTCAGCTGATTCGCGCGCAGCGACTCGCCCGTCTCCGTCACTTCAACAATCGCATCTACCAGCTCCGGCGCCTTGACTTCCGTAGCACCCCAGGAGAATTCGACATGTGCGCTCACGCCGTGCTTCGCAAGATAGGCCTTTGTCAGATTGACCGCCTCTGTGGCAATGCGCTTGCCTTCAAGATCCTTCACTGACGTTATGGACGACGCTTCCGGAACAGCGAGCACCCATTTCACGGGCCCCATGGATTGCTTCGCGTAGATCAAATCGGCCACTTCGACCACGTCGGCCTTGCTTTCTTTAATCCAGTCGAGCCCGGTCAGCCCTGCATCGAATACCCCCGCCTCCACGTAGCGAGCCATCTCCTGAGCTCGCACGAGCATGCCCGTTATCTCTGGATCGTCACACGCAGCATGATAAGAGCGCGGCCCTACCTGAAACGTGTAGCCCGCCTTCTCCATGAGCGTGAGCGTGGCAGCTTGCAGGCTTCCCTTTGGCAAGCCTAATTTGAGCAGTTTGTCTACCATACTAGATTTGTCCTTCCGCTTTTGTCTCACCTATGATTTTGAGCGGCGTCTTGAGCGGCACAATGTCGAACAACTCTTCAACGTCCTCTTTCAGCATCCCCACACAGCCAAAGGAAGCATACTGGCCAATGGTATCGGGGTGTATGGTTCCATGAATTCCCAGCTGATCTCTATAAAACGACATCCAGCGCGTGCCGAGCTCGTTTTCCGGGTGCCCCGGCGGATACCGCTTATGATCGCGCGGATTGTACCATTCAGGATCTTTCTTTTTATTTTCAATCACATACTCCCCAACCGGCGTCTGGAAATCATACTCCCCTGTGCGAACCGGGTATTTCTTAAAAAACGTTTCCCCGGAATAGAGGGTCAGGGTATTGTCACTCTTATCTACAACAATTGAAAAATCGCATTTGGGAATTTTCAGGCGCTGGCCCACGCCCAGCAGGAGCGGGTCGCGAATCTGATTGCTTCGCAGCAATAGCTCCTGCGACACGTTCTGCTGCCTGGCTAATTTATAAATACTATCCCCTGCCTCAACCGTGTAGATAATATCGCCGTTGACTGTCTGGCGGGAGAAAAGAATCTTTATGTTCACTTCTCCAAGCAACGTCTCAACTTCACCGCGCACCAGTGTATCTGGATGCGTCTCAAGCAACCTGTCCAAGTATTCCTTCGCCTCGACGAGATTCCCACGCTTCCTCGCTATCTCAGCAAGCCCATACATCGCCCGATCAGCCACCTCGTCCTCGGGAAAGCGATCAACGACGTCCTTAAAGAGCGTCTTTGCTTCGCCAACGTTCTGGCCCTCTTCCATAAGGCTCTTTCCCTTAAGGTACATTGCCTGGCCCACGTAAGCGCTCCTCGGATACTTCTCCAATATCTCATCACTATACTCGCGAACCTCTTCGTAGGCACCTTGATGAAAAAGTGCTTCTGCCAACAGCGCAGTCACTTTCGCGTCAAACGCCATCTTCCCATATTTTGTATGCAGCTCCTCAAGCTGTTTCACCGCTCCCTCGTACTCCTTCTTGGCGAGCAAGGCTTCAGCAAGAGTCAACTTCTCGACTGCTTGCTTTTGCTGATAGTGCATGGAAAGATACACGGCACCCCCACCAAGCACCGCCAGCACAATAACTACTGCAAAGAATCCAACTGCCGTTTTAAATTTCATCAGCTCAACCGCTCCTTCCGTTTAGAACTAGAACCATAAGAGTCGACCACGATAATAATGGCACAGAATTGGGAAATTCAACTGGGCATTAAAGAGCCTTGTCCGCAATAACTCGGGGTTTACATTATCAGAGAAATTTTCAGAGTGTCAACAGCGAAAAAACAATGAGGACTCCTGCCGGAAAAGACGTGAGAAAAGGCGCCAACGGATTCTAACGCCAAGGCCCCGCTTTGCACTCGCTGTTAGCCTGCATCCAACATGATTGCATCCATAAGGCTTAGCGCTACCCCTCTTATGCGGGCCTCAGGCTGTTCGCACCAGGAAAAAGCGCTTGAAAGCCTGTGGCTGTTCTGCATATATCGTTCCAGGATTTCGTGAAACTGACTGGCCAAATTGCCAGCAGGTTAGCCTCATCATAGAACAGGGAGGAAGAAATCATGCATCGTTCCGGTTTGATGCGGCAATTAGCGGTCTACCTTGTGCTTGGCATGCTGTGTGCATGTCTGCTCTTTACTGCTGCATTGCAAGGATACAGCCAATCCGCAGCCTCGCCTGATAAGGCACTGCGCGGCAAACTCATCTGCATTGATGCAGGCCACGGCGGCAGCGCAAAAGGCGCGGTTGGCATCCGAGGCCTAGAGGAGAAGGCGATCAATTTCACTGTGGCCTCGTATTTGAAAGACCTCCTCGAGCAAGAAGGTGCCAGGGTGATTTTCTCGCGGCAGGACGACGAGGACGTCGGTATCGTCGAGCGCGCAGAATTCAATGTGAAGCACAATTCCGATCTCTTCGTTTCGATTCACCATAATGCCAACGCGCAGAGTGACCGCACGCAAAACCGCACGGAAGTGTTCTATCACTATAAGGATCTCGGGGGCCCGTCTGAGGATGCAGCGCGTGAAGTGCTGCGCGAACTGGAAGTGGCCTTTGGCCTGCCTGACAGCAAAAGCTATTGCTGCTGGGCATACGGCGTGCTGCGGCGTAATACGTTCCCTGCTATTCTGGGCGAAGCCCACTACATTTCAAACCCCCAAGAGGAAGCACGGCTACGCACCGATGAACGGCTCCGCTCCGAAGCCCTGGCATACTTTCATGGCATCAAGCGCTTTTTTGAAAAGGGGACACCAGGCATAACCATGACCAGCCTTGCTGAACAGTCCCCCCAGGTGAAGATTGTCGCACGGATTGAGGATTCTGATCACCGCGCCCTGATTGATCCTACGAGCATCCGCGTTTGGCTCGAGGATCAACTCCTTCTCTGCGTCTATGATTGGGATAGCGAGATGCTCTATGCTGCCGCTCCAGAGCCAGTGCCCGCAGGCAAATATCCGCTGCGCATCGAGGCGAAAAATCTGAACGGCAATAGCGCCCATGTTATCAGCCAGGAGATCGAAGTTAAATTGGATTGGGAAGGCGTGACGAATGGCAATATTCAGATATTTCCCTCTTCCTTCCCGATGAAAAATCTTACCAATGCACGCATGGCTGTTCCACAGAAAGACAAATGGAATAATCCACTTCCGGATGGCACGCCAGTTACGATCGAATCCTCGCTCCTGGGCCTGCTAACCACTAGCACCACCGTGCAGGATGGAAAAATACTGATCTACTTTAATTGCCCGGATCCTCTGAAAAATGTTTCTTCCGAGCGAGAAGACGTGCAATCCCCGTTGAAGAAAGGACAAATACAGTTACAGTGTGATGTCAATATTACAACTAAACTACAGATTCAACCGGAAACCCCACAGCTTGCAAAGTACGAGAGCAGCCATGAGTTCCCGGTTCCAATTGATCCTAACAAGCCAACACAGCAGAGTTACACCAACTTCATCCGCGATGCACGCACCAGGCGCGGCATCCCTGGCGCCTTGCTCTGTGCGCCTAGTGGCGAAATCCTCGCTATCTCCGATCCCAATGGTTGGTTCATGCTTGAGCCAGGCTATGAGAGAAATGCGCCGATTACGATTCGCTCTCCAGGCTACTGGACACTAACTCAAAAACTCCCCTCATCCTCCGCACCTATTCTGCTTGAGCCGCTGTTTGGCGGCGCGCTGCAGGGGAAGCAAATCCTTGTTGACCCGGAATTTGGCGGCGAAAAAACCGGCGAGCGCGGGAAAAATGGCCTTCGTGCCAGCGACGTAAACCTCCGCGTTGGGCACTTTCTGGCTGACTATTTGCGCCGTGCAGGCGCAACCGTGCTAATGACACGCGAGACTGACAAAACCATGGACAACATCGAGCGCGTACTCTTCGGCCTCGACAGAGATGCCGATTATTACATCACCGTTGGCCACCGTGCCCCTTTTCCAGGCCATAACGAACCGCTTGATTGGAACATCTCCCGTGCGTACTGGAAATGGTCGGAATCCAGGCGCTTCGCCGAGCATTTTCCCCGCCACATGGTCGAGATGCTCGGCACTGCTGAAGGAAACATCATCGCGTCGTCCACCTGGGAAATCATGCACGCTCAAAAGGAATTCAATGCGTTTGAGGTCAGTCCGTTGATGATGACTGCCGCAGGAAATGACGAGCGACTCTCGCGCATTGCGTGCAATCGCAAAGAAGCATTGTCAGTGCTCTATGGCTTCCTGGATTTGAGTGGGCTGGATGACACCCGGCTGGGAAAAATTGAAGGCTCAGTGGTGAATACGCAGACAGGCTTGCCGTTGACTAATGCCTATATCGTACTAAACGACACACTGCCGTTTCAGACCGAAGCGGATGGGAAATTCCTGTTTAAGTTTCTCCGTCCAGGAACATACCGACTCACTGTCCGGGCTATCAATCATAAACCGACTACGATCGAGCTCCAGATTGCTGGAACGGAGACAGCTTCGGCAAATGTTAAGCTCTCGCCACAACCCTAAAGCCACTGGTGCAGAATCCTACGCGTCCGAACAGCACCCAAAAGGCGCAGGATATACTAATCCATCGCCCCCATGGAGACAGATTCCATCGGGGCGGTGAGCAAACATGCCTCTGCGTGTGTGCCGCGCAGTCGTATATTTCAGTTGATCTTCTGGTTTCCTTTGCCTGCTCTAGTTCACCTCCGACGTTACTGGCCCAGGCAGTCACACAGCTCCTGTAGTGATCGCATTACGAGCTTTAAATTCTTGTTTCGGCAATACTGATGGATGCCTCTTATGTGCTACTATTTAGTGAGCTTTAGAACTTTTTGAATCCTTCGAGCCGTAAGAACTACTGGCAGCCTTAGCCAAGGTAGTCGAGGCGGTTTACCCGCTTTTGGCACGGTGAATTTCGGTCGCTTTAAGGCCTGAATACAAAACCTTTTCGCGAGGCTTGCCCGCCTTAGGCGTGGCGAGCTGAACGAAATTCCCGCAGCTCTCGATTTTCACCTGTGACGCCTTCGCCACATTGTTCTAGGAGCCTATTTCAAAATTGTCATGCTGACCCGCCACGGCGGGAAAGCATCTCCAAGCGGTGAGATTCTTCGCTGAGTTTATCCTGAGCGGAGGCTAAGAGCTCAGAATGACATTGTGGAAGACGCGATTTTGGGGATAGGCTCTAAGGAGAATCTGCCATTTTAGTTTTAGTCCGCCTCGGCGGACTCTTCTTTGCCCCCTGCTTTAGCTGGGGGGTTCAAGAAGAATTCTTTCGCACAGCGCGCTTCAGCGTGGCTTCTCGCAGTTGGTCAGATTTCAATGGCTAAAGCCGCGGGATTGGATAAGCGACGCTAAAGCGCCCTGGTGGTTGTTATTTAGCCCACTTTCGCTTTCACCCCCCCTGAAGATGGGTGCAAAGGAGAGACCGCCTCAAGGCGGCCTCAAATGAAGAGAGCCTGGATTATTCGTGCATCGAGGGCATGGCGAAAGAGATCGACTTCAGAACCTCAACTAAAGCCATCGTGGATAATTCGTGTATTTTAACGTCCTTCATAGCGCTCTTGAAGCCTCGCCCGCCGCCTGGGACAAGTCATCCATTTCACATGCGATAGCTTTTTGTGGAAGAAAAGCTTCGATTTCCTCAATGCCAATAGGCAATCCCTTTAGCTGTGCTATGTACCACAAGGCTGACACGCTGCTATTTAATTTATCTTTTTCCTGCGCCTCGCAAAAAGCAACTGAACTGCATGAAAAACTTATTAAAACATAGGTTACAATTTTAAAAAGCTTAATTGTCCTACTCATTTGAATAAGCACAGCTCTTTGCCAACTTTCCTGCAGGTTTAAGGACTCGTATTTAGGGAACTTATAACTACAGGGCAGAACTATAATAAACATTATTTGAGGGAAAACTATTGGGACGACTGCCCGTATTCATCGCTGGGCGTAGCAAACTATTGAGATCTTCTATTATATTCTTTATTAGCAAAATTCAATTTATATTTGTAGTTTGGATGACTATAATCCCGCTGACATTACCAATCTTACGGCTGATAAGTCAAGTTTCCGAGCTGTAGCTCGTTATCATACATAGGAACCCCTGCGGGCACGATCTTACTCATCTCGAACTCGTCATTCGAGATAGGCTCAGTGCTAGCATCGTAGACAAGAAATAAGTTTCTCGTAAAAATACTACCATCAGGTCTTACCATTTCATTATACATTCGTGCAGGAACTGTTATATCGCCAATGGATTTTGTCTTAGTGATAAACAGATCCGATGCGTGATCTCCGGTGTAATTGAACCAACTACTTTTCAAAATGAGTCCACTTGACTTATCGATTTCAAAAGCCACACGTTGCTTTGTTGATTCGTCGTTTAGAATAATCTGTCCGTCGAGGTCATAACTGAAACACTTTGTATCAAAACAGATAGCATTACCTGTTTCCTGAATCGTTTTTTCATCGGCAATCATAATTAGATCTTTATATTGAATATGAATGAATTTGTCTTCTTCTCCGCAGGACCAAAACATATAGTCCTGTAGAAACATATCCGGTGTTAGAGCTGTAAATAGGGCCCTATCAAGATCTACACCCAATACAAGAGCTTTATGGTCTCGGTGCATATCGTCTTTTATTTCGTAATACAGCCAAACAGGGCCTGAATTGTCGCTTACTAGCACAGAGAAACCTCCAGGCGCTTCTTTTGAGAATATTTTCGATACGTACTTGAACTTACCTTGACTATAATATACCTCTGCTACTCTATACACTCTATGATCTTCAATCGAGAATGAGCCTTCCGACAATTCTTGCGCCATTGCACGGACTTGCTCATCAGTAAGGTCAAGGGGCTCTAGCGACATAGTACTTTGGGGTATTGGGTTATCCGGGGTCGGGGGTCCCGGAGCTTCAGAGATTTGAATGTATTTCATTTTACAGTTAGACTTCAAGTTTTGTAAAGAGGCATCATAGTACTCTGCCCAAGACTCGATTTTTGTAGTGGTGTGTTGGGGTTCAGCTACAGCTAAGACCCTGAACATACTGAGTACACCAACAAGTAAAACTACCGGCAACACGCAAAGAGCAAAAATCTTACGAACTGAGTTTGCTTTTTTCATTTTATTACCCCCCTTTTCCAAAATATTAATATTACATCTAAACTTCTAAAAACTAGGCAGGGCAAGAAATCATTAAGCTCGCCCCATTAGTCCTTTTGCCTCTATCAATACATAAGGGGTAATTACATTTTCAAGAAAAAAAATTAAAGCAATTATAAACAGGATTAAACCGGATTGCAAGGGCGCTTTATAAACGATTGATTTTTATAGAGATATGGGGGGGGGATGGATTTTGTAGGCAAAGATTATTACATATCTCAAAAATTGGGAATCACATGTTTACGTAAATAGCAAATTTGGAGGGCGAATCACATACACCTGTATGAGTAAAACTTAATACGAGCACAGCAAGAATGATTTCTGTACAACGCTTTATCAGTGGAAGAAGCGCTCTTAGTGCACACAAATCCACTGTATCCCTTTTGAGACTCTGCGCTAATCAGCCTACCGCAACAGAGAAAGCAAGAGTGCGTAAATAACGATCGTCACAAGGACAGCCACTGCGGATTTCTCTGCCGTTAGGGAATGAAGCTTCTGTATTCCCGCAAACATTATGTAGACGCCATAGAGAGAAATCAGGATCCCAATATTATACGGAATAAACCACACGATAATCGGCAGAATGCTATAGGCAGTAATCCGCACCGATGATTCCAGATTTCCTTCCCCTTGCAAGAGCTTTGTCATAATCAGGATCACAATAGCACCAACAGCAACCCCGACTACAAGAGACAAAAAGTACACGATCCCAATACCCAGCGGCACTTCACCAAACAGGAGCCTGAGGAACGTGCTAATGAAACAGACGACGCCACCGAAGATCATCGGCTCCAGCAGTCCTGTTCCAACGCGCATCCGCTCAAAAAAGGTCATCGGATTCTTGATCGCATTGATAGCATCCTGGAGATAACCTTGCACCGTTCCCGGAGCCCCAAGCTCGATCGGGCCTGTGAGCATCTCGATCTCGCCCAGCTTGGCTGCGGCTCCTCTTGCCTCCAGATCCACATCAATGAATCCTCCAACCCCTTCCGATGAAGTCGAGGCGATCGCCTGTTGCAATTTGGCGATTTCCTGCTTGGCTCTTGCCAGGCGCAGGCTGTTACGCTGCTCCTCGCGCTGATACTGATCAGCTTGAAGCTCGCCAACCTTGAATTTCACTTCCAGATTCTTCAATTCCTGCGCATACACCACCACGGACTTCTCGGCTTCCTCCAGTCGCGCCTTCATCTCTTCCTTTCGCGCGGTAATCACGTCGCTCGCCAGTTCAATCGCAGTGCTATACTTCTGCCTCAGCGCTTCATACTGATCGTCAGCAACTGCTCCTTCGCTCTTCAGCTTCTCGAGATTCGACAACAGGCGTTCCGCTTTCTCTTTTTTCGAAAACTCACGCTGCAAAACTCTCATGTTCTTCTCCCTCCCATGATCTGGTTAAGGCCTACCCTGCGCGCAACTTTTTCGTTCAGTCGGGAATAACCTTGCACCACCGCTTGTCTATTAAGAAATTCTTGCCCGCAGTGCCCCGCCTTTGTCAAGTCATACCTCGCTAAGAGACTACACAAACCACAATCTTGTAAGCGCGAGATATACATTTACACCGGAGCATTGCAGCGCACAGCTCGCTTCGCCACAACCACTCCCAAACATCGTCCGCTTCGCCTGGTATCATTTATCAATATACCGTATAGGTCTGATGCGAACATGTCCCTGATCGGGCACCGCCTCATAGAGTACGTACGTCGCTTCATCATCACGAGACACATCCACCCGCTGCCAGTTTTTCCCTTGCATTACGAGTACCCTCGTCCATGCTTGCGGCACGTATGTGATCAGGGTCAACGACTCATTATAGATGTCATCCGGCAAGTCGTCGGTCAGCTGAAATGTGATTTTCTCCGCGTCCACTGATACGTCTGAAACTCTGGCATCTTCTCTTTCTTTTATATATTTGACTACAGAGACAAATGGCGCAACCCAGAGCATTTCACGCCGATTCTGCACGGAGTCGAGAAATTGAATGAACCGCTCTCGGGACAGCGGCTCCCATGCTACACCATCAATCCCGTGAAATGTCACCATCAACCAGCCGCACTCGGCAATGGCTTCGTCCATCCAACCTGTCATGGTGGTAAGCGCGGTATTAGAACGCGGCCCGAGACGCTTGATAGCGAAAAAATCAGGAGGTCGTGCAGCGTTAATCCCCTGCGGTGCACGGCCTGCGATATAGTAATCAGCGGCGATGCGCTGCACCCGCTCATCAGAACTGCCGTAAGGAAACCCGATAGTGAGACAGCGAAGCGGCGCAAGCTCTCTTTCCAATATCTGTTTTGGGAGATTCAATTCCTCGCGAATTACATCTTCCGACTCTAGCTCTGCCAGATGCGGATGCGTATGCGTATGGCTGGCGATTTCATGCCCGTGCGCGGCAAAAGCGCGCCAGTCGGCCCACGTTCCATGATCAACATCCACATTCGCATAATCCTTGATTTCAGCATCCGGATTATCAATCCAATCCGTGGGCACAAAGAAAGTGCCCTGCATGCCGCGGGCATTGAGCAGTTGCACGTACGTCTGCGTTGGCCCCAGAAGCGCGTCATCAAACGTCAGGCTAATAGCTGCCTGCTTATCACCCTTCCACAGACAAATTTCTGTCGTTCCCGGTGCTTCACGCGCTGGCTGCTGCCGCTCAAACACCAGTCCGCATCCAAGCATCTCTAGAACCAGCAATACGCCACATAGGATTAAAGAGGCACGTTTCATAAGGTATATCCTTTCCATTATTCTTTACCCGCATCTTTCTCGCCGTTGCAAAGTTCCCTATGCCCCGAAAAAACGAGAGTACTTTCAAGGCAATCATGCCAGAAATATTGTTTAGTCTTCAATCCTGTATATCGAATACCCGCCTCGGAAGATCTTTATCTTCTATCTAATCAGATTATGAAAATCAATATTAAACCGCGTGACGGTGCAATAGTACACCTTTCGCCGCCAAGCTTTTCTTAAGATTTGCTTAGCATTGCTCAATTGCCACCCATCCACAACTGGCCTACAACCCTGCGCCTTCCTTCTTGACACCGCACTATTCCTTGAGTATCTGTGATTTGTCCACCTCCGTGAGAAGCGCCCTGTTTACATGTTCGTCGCGTTATCTGCAGACGCTGCCCCTTGTAAAAAGACTTGAAATAGTGAGACAGAAATCGTTGAGAGCACGCGTACCACGATAAAGGCAAGGATCGAGTCAACTATGCACGCCGTCATCCTAGCTGCAGGGTATGCCACGCGCATGCTTCCGCTTACGGAAAATTGCCCTAAGGCGCTTTTACCTGTTGGTGGTGTGCAGATTATTGACTATCTGGTGTCAAAGCTGTTGGATCTGAGCGAGCTTCAGAACATCTCCCTTGTCACCAACCATAAGTTTTACCCACATTTTGAGAATTGGCTGAACTGGCGAAGGCCTCCTTCTGAGATTACGCTGATTGATGATGGAACCGTATCGAATGAATCGCGACTGGGCGCTATCGGAGACCTGGCTCTGACAATTGAACGTCAGAATATTGAGGACGACGTGCTCGTACTGGGCAGCGATAATATCTTTCAGTTTTCGCTCACAGAGCTCGTTCGTTTCGCCCATTTGAAGCAGGCCGACTGCGTAGTTGCACGCAATGTTGACGATCTGGCGACTCGTCAGCGCACAGGGATCGCTGTAATAGAATCTAATGGTCGCATCAGCAACTTTGAAGAAAAGCCCCAGCAGCCGCAGTCCAACTGGGCCATCCCCCCGATCTACTACTTCCGGCGCGACACCCTTGCTTTGATTCCTCGCTACCTTCATGAAGGGCATAATCCCGATGCGCCAGGGAACTTCATCGCGTGGCTGCACAAGCAAAAACATGTATATGCCCTGAAGATTAACTCGTACGTCTTCGCGATCAGCACTCTTGACTCGTTCGCGCGCGCCAATCAAGCACTCAATCACGCCACTATTAAGGAGTTTGGATTCCGTGTCTGGTAATGGGAAACATCCTCACGGGCTACTCACTATTGACATAAAACATTTTGTGGAAGGAGGTTTCGGATGAAATCACAGCGCACTGCACACTTCCTCGGCTCAATTATGGTGGTTGCGATCCTCTGCTTGCTTCCCCTTGGGCTGATGGGACAACAAGTGGAAAAGCGCCTCGGCGAACTCTCTGTCGTCGAGTTAGACCAGCTGATTCGCCAGATCAGCGCTGGGCCCATGAGCAACGCCGAAAAGATTGACTACTACAGCAGCCGATTTCTCGGCACTCGCTACGAATTGGTCTGTCAGGGCGATGGCCCCTACGCTCGCTATGAGACCGGCCCCCTGATGAACTTCCAGCAGATCAATTGCATGACCTATTGTGAACAGGTGCTAGCCCTGGCACTCTCGTCGCATTACGAAGAGATGTTCAATGTGCTTCAGCACATTCGCTATCGCGACGGGATCATCGGCATGGCCACGCGCAACCACTATACCATGGCGGATTGGATTGCGGAAAACACCTGGTGTCTGCGCGATATCACCCGCGAGGTGGCCGGGGATCTCGCCACCACGCTCACTCGCACGATTAGTCATCGGAAGTTCTTCGAGGGAAAAGGCCTGAGCGATGTCCGCGATGTGCTGCCCGACCGCGACGTCACAATCTGGTACATCCCAATGGCCAACCTCTCCAAGGTCGTGGATCGCTTGAATTCAGGCGACATCGTATCGCTCATCCAGAATAGGCCAGCTATTTTTTCAGCCCACATGCTCATGATTTACAAGAACAAAAAGGGCCAGGCCTATTTCCGTCACGCCAGCATGAGCGCCAAGACAACGCTGGATGTCCCGTACGAAGAATACATCAGTGGCTTGAGTAAGAAACCCAAGTACCTCGGCATGAGCTTTATGCGCGTACGCGAAACCGTACGCTGGATCGGCCCGGAGAAACTTACCCATGGCAAGGCATTTC
This sequence comes from Candidatus Sumerlaeota bacterium, assembly GCA_030613245.1. Lineage (GTDB taxonomy): Bacteria > Sumerlaeota > Sumerlaeia > MWCT01 > JAUWMI01 > JAUWMI01. The sequence goes on along the minus strand of JAUWMI010000041.1, from coordinate 6,294 downwards.
TTAATGACGAGCCCATGTAGAAGTAACGGTTAATCGCAAAGATTCGATGCGCTCTTCTTTTGAGCAAAGCGTCACCGCACTCCAGCGCTCGCTCAGCAGGATGTTACGTACTGGAAAAAAGCCTTGAAATCATCCGCTCAGCGGGCTAGGGTCTCATCTTAAAGGCAGATTTCATAGCGGTATATCTGTCAGTAAAGAAGTACCTATATCAATTAATGAGAGTTCACAACTCAATAAAGGAGGATACGATCATGGCCGTTATCCGCTCCATCCTTGTGCTACTCACGATCTTTGCAGTCTCAACAGCATGGGCACCACTCCCTTGTTGCGCTCAGACCACCCAGTCAACAGCAGATCCCCTCATTACGTTGCTGGAGAAGTACGAACGCATTTCGCAAAACATAGATGAATATGCCCCGGGTGGCCGTATGGTGCTCGATGTCGCCTACTTTGCCCTCGCCAAAGGCAAAGCAAAAGGCAAATGGCCGCTTGTCTCTATCGAAGACCTCTGGGCTCACGCAATCAAAGAAGGCCGGAGCCTGTTCAACAAGCCTGACAAGCGCTGGGGTCGCACCACTGCTCAGGAGACTCACGACATGATCGGCCAAACCACTATCGGCCCCTGGCAGATTACCGTGACGAACGTAAAGAATATTTACGGTCCACCTTACGGCGTGAAAAAGGAGTGGACCAACAAGCAGGTCAATGACTACTGCCGCGAACATCCCGAAATTCAGGCCATGATGATCAGCGACTACATCCAATTATCCTATGACGACTACGGCCTTCGCTCACCGTATGCTATTCAACGCTACTTCTGGCTTGAGGCATACGCGAAGGGCGAGATTGGCCAGGGTGCCTGGGACAAAAGTCCTCTCGCTGTTCCCCCAAGTGGCAACTGGAAAGACATTACGCCTGAAATGAAACGCGATACCGGCTTCTATGCCAAGCAGCTTCTGCTCGGCTCGAAATACAACAAGCACGGCTTGCTCTACTGGCTCTATATCACTAAGGATTTTGAGGCGATAAAAGACGTGTTCCGAACCTGGAAAAATCAGGTACACCACGTGTGGAAGGAAGATCGGGCAGTGCCAACAACCAAGCCGGGCAACTTTGCTGTCAAGCCAGAAGATTTTAAGTATTGCACAGACGATCCTGAATTCCACCAGACGCTCCTGAAGCTCCTGAAGGAAGTGGACAAATAGCAATTGTAGGGGCGTATTATAATACGCCCTTACGGCAGCCAAAAACCAAGAGGCAGATGCTCACATGAGTTCAAACGTCACTATTCGCACTATGGCCGGAAAAGATATTCTCTCTATTTTCGAAGCGTGGAATGAAACGCTCGTGCGCGATACAATTACCGTTGGCCGCCTTATCAGTTCCATTCACCTAGATATTAATTTCTCGCCAACGGATGCGCGCGGCTGCTACGTCGCTGAGACCCAGGGCAAGATCGTCGGCTTCATTCGCGCCATCATGCGCCTTGCCCCTAATGATGGCCTGGGATTTGAAGAGCACGATGGCTGGATTTCTGTTCTCTTTGTCCGGCCGGAATATCAACGCAAAACGATCGGCACCCAGCTGCTTCATGCTGCGCTTGATTTTCTCAAATCGCACGGCCGCCGTACGGTCTGGGTTTGCGGCAACACCGGCTCAGCCCCCGGCTACATCTTCCCTGGTGTCGATGGAGATGCCTATCCCTCGGGCTTCGCATTCTTCAAAAAACACGGGTTTACTATTGACCACGAACCCATTGCCATGTCGGGTGACATTATTGATTTTGACTACAAAAAGTGCTACGATGAGGCTTGGTCAACTGGCAGGGAGGAAGTCGTCGTCGAGGCGCTCACGCCGGAACGCTTACAGGACTTTCTCGCATTTCTCGCCACGCACTTTAAGGGCGATTGGAACGCTGCAGCTCGTGCCAAGCTTGCTTCCGGGCCTCTCGATGAAGTACTCATCGCGCTGGTTAAGGATACCGTGGTGGGTTACTGCCAGTGGGAAGGAGAACACTTCGGCCCATTTGGCGTCCGCGCCGACATTCGAGGGAAAAAGATCGGTGCGAAACTCTTCGTCGAAGCGGTGCGTCGCATCAAGGCTGCTGATGGCAGGACGGTATGGTTTAATTGGGCCGACGAAGATGCTGCGCGCTTCTACGAACGTTTTGGCCTCCATGCCACCCGAAAATTCGCTATTATGAAACGAAGCGTGTAGCCATACAAACGGTGCTGAATTGTAAATTGCAAAATGAAAAATGAAAATTTAAAAGTTGATATTGGGAATGTTCATTTTACAATCCTTCTCTCTTTGACACCTATTCCCGGCTAGATCCATAATAAAACTTCTCTCAAAAAAGCTTCTGAATGAGTACTGCTTATAACACTCCTTATGGTCGTTATATTTAGAGCAAGTGAGCGCCTCGATGGACACCAGATACCCAGATCGCGTTTCTAACCTCTTGTGTGTAGTGTGGGTTATCTTTGTAGTCGTTGCACTATTAAACCCCGTTTGTTCTGCGAATACAACATGGGGGAATCTAAGCGTTGGGAAGTTCTACACCTATTCGGTCCAACCATCGTCAACGTATCCTGACAGATGGAGCAATGAATTTACTGATGGTGTGAAACTCACTGATGAACTTCTCGGAGAAAGTTGGCCCTTGGATAAATGGGTGGGATGGTACAACGCGTCCGTTGAGATCATCGTGGACCTTGGCAAAGTGTATCCGGTTTCTCACATGCATCTTCACGCCCGAAGTCAGACAACCCTGGGGATTGCTTATCCATCATCCGTAGTTCTTCATGCCAGCACGGATGCAACCTCTTGGACCCTGTATGGTAGTCCTCTAACATTCCCAGCGGACACGTCTGACTATTCTGTTGCCTCGGTTACCGCCAACGGTGGATGGGTCAACACCCGATACGTAAAGTATAGCGTAAGCACCAGTGGTTCCTGGGTTTTTCTGGACGAGCTACGGGTAGAAGGGACGATTGAGGACAGCTCAAAATACGTTCCTTCTTATGGATGCTATCATGGGGCATATCCCACGGATACTGGTGGACATGGATATCTCGATATTGCCAATTTCGAAACACTTGCCCAAAAATCAATAGTAATGGTTCTCTGGTATGCCGATTGGACCACCCCTTTCCAGAATTCCATCGGCTATGTCATAGATACTCATCTTAATGGCCGCTATCTGGAAGTGGGATTCCTTCCCTACAACGCAACAAGTGGGGAAATCGCATCCGGAAATTACGATACTTTTCTGAAAAATTGGTTTACCGATTTAAGGAATAAGAATTATCCGGTGTGGATAAGACCTATGAACGAGATGAACGGTTCCTGGACGTTCAGTACTTCTTCAGGTTATCTAAAGTACGGAGGAGACTCCCAAACATACCGGTGGGCCTGGCGCAGAATGTATAACATCGCTGAACAGGTTGGAGCTACCGGCGAAAAACAAATATTTGTTTGGTCGCCGAATGCAAAAAGTTACCCCAATGAGCCATGGAATAATATGACGAACTATTATCCAGGGCATCAGTACGTAGACTGGGTAGGTTTGAGTGTGTATTCGTCTCAAGATAGTGACACACCTACGGCGCTTATTTCAGAGGGCTATGGTAATTATAGCTCGAACAAGCCAATGATGATCGCAGAAGGAGCGGCAATTGAAACAACTTCCTTCAATAAGCCTCAATGGATTACCGAGTGGTTCAGCAGCTTAACAAACACCTATCCCGGAATGAAAGCGTGTGTCTGGTTTAATTATGCAAGTGCGACGAAAAACTACCGGATTGATTCTTCCTCAGAATCGCTAAGCGCCTACACAGCAGGCGCAGCGGACAGCTATTTTCTCGGACTGGAATCGTCGGTAAACGAATGGCCAATATATAACTGACTCAAAGTGCCCGAAAGTTTGCTATTATGAAACGAAGCCTGTAGCCATATCTACAGTGCAGCCACCGAGGCATTTTGTAATCAAAAAGGAGTTGCACCATGACGAACAAGCAGCTTCACATCGCAGTCTTTGGCGCTCACTGCGGCGATGCAGAGATTACCGCAGGCGCAACCGTTCGTAAGTACACCAAGGCCGGACATGCCGCTACCATCGTTCATCTCACTGCTGGGGAAAAGGGCAACGTCAAAATGCCACCCGAGAAATACCGTGCACAACGGATTAAAGAGGCTGAGGCGGCTGCGAACATCCTCGGGGCAAAATGTATCGTCCTAGACTATAAAGACGGCGAATTGCCGCTCACAGAAGAGGTTAAACTCTCTATCTGCGATCTCATGCGCAAGATCAAGCCCGATATCGTCATCACTCACTGGAAGGGGAGCTTTCATCGCGACCACCGCAATTGCTACGAACTCGTGATGGAAGGCACTTTCTACGCTGCGCTGCCAGGCATCAAGCGCGAGCTCCCCGCACATCAGCTCACCGCGCTCTACTACGCTGAGAACTGGGAAGATCCGTTTCACTATAAGCCGGATTTATGGATTGACGTGTCAGAAGTGTACGATGAATGGATCGAGGCGCTGAAATGCCACGCACTATTTCGTGGCGAAGTCGCCCGCTTTGACTACATGCGCTATTACACCGGCCTTACTGCCATGCGCGGCGCCGAGGTAGGATTTGCCCGAGCGCAGACCTTCTCCCTGCCACCCATCTCCCGCAAACGTGGCCTCCGGTTCTTCCCTATTAACGAACCGGTCCTCATTTTCTAATAACACCTTGTGCTCATCTGGCGTGAAGGGTCTCCTTCATGCCCTTTGTTCTTCGACTTCTTCTTTTAGTGTAACTTTCAATCCGGTTTGGCCAAGCCTCAGTGCATCGTGTGTGACTGCTTGCCAGAATGCAAGAAAAGCAGGTAGGAAATAGTAGGGATGCGCCACGGCGTACCCGTACATTCCGAGAATTATTGTAGGGGCAATTCATGAATTGCCCCTACGAAATCACGGTAAGGTCGGCGGTGAGAGAATCTCGATAGTTGCGCGGTCGAGGATGAGAATGTTGGGGCGACCCACCGGGTCGCCCCTACTCCCGTCGTGTACGTTGTGTCGTAGTGGTTTATACGCCCTAGGCGTATTAGAATTGCATTTTGATAGTGTCTCTAAGGAATCGTGAGATAATCAACCGCAACGCTGTCCATGTAGATGGTGCCGCCCTGGGCTGAGCTGAAGTCGAGCAGGTCAAGCGTCACAATGAATCCATCCTGTCCCGTCGTCGGTGAGCCGGGCAGAGTCGGCGTCTCAAAGTAGAGGCCGTAGTCAGTACCACCAACTGTCGGCATTGCTCCGGGGCCAGTGCCCTGGCTGTTCAGCTCCATGGTCTGCGTCATCTGGCTGTCTTCATTCTGGCAACGCAGTCTGACCTGTGGCATGGTGTTTCGGGCCGCATCACTCGCGCACCTCAGCGTGTACGTAGCCCGATAGAGCTTATTCGCTACATAGGTCCGCTCAGTTGCCGTTGCTCTCGACTGCCCCCATCCAAAATTACTTGCGCTGGTAGTGCCGGACGCAATCGTGAGCGTGCCCGTGCCTGCTCCGCCCGACGTCACTGGACCAAAGCCAACGTTGGTCACGAATCCCCAGTTGGAAAAGTCTCCGCCACTGGCATACGTCCTTACCGCTGCGCCTGCTGCCGGATCTGGGAACCGCTCCACGGTAACCTCATCCACATAGTGCACTCCATACTGCGCTGCGCTGAAGTCAAGCATGTCAAAGGCAACACCGAGGTTGCCGCTCACCACCGGCGCAAAATAGCAGCTATATGTGCTCGTTGTTGGGTCAGCTGACAGGGAGTTGCTGTACGGGACTGATGCATTCACTACCTGTGTTGCGGACTCAAGAGATTGATCATGGGTCCAGCGCATGCGGAACTGCGGATTCTGAGATGCCGTGGCTTGACTGGAGGAGACCAGGAACCTTGCCCGGTACACATTACCCGCCACGTAAGCAATCTCCGTTGGCCCGTTCCAGAATCCCACGCGGTTCGTTGTATCATCCGCTGAACTGATGCCTATGCGGCCACCGCTATAGCTGGACGATGCGCCGGAGAACCCCGAACCACTTAACCCCAGGAATCCCCAGTCCTCAAGACCCGTATCAAACGTATATTGCTTGACGAGTGTGGTTGTCGTTGGTGTCGCGGTTGGCGTCGGTGTCGGAGTTGCAGTACCTGTTCCTGTTGGAGTTGGCGTGGGAGTTGGTGTGCCTGGTACTGTCGGGGGAGGCGTCCGCCTTGGGTTTACTGTTAATGGTAGAGTTGGGGTCGGCGTTGGGCCG
>JAUWMI010000053.1 GCA_030613245.1 Candidatus Sumerlaeota bacterium | reverse complement strand
TGGGTTTCACCACATTTCACGGTCATCTCTATTCCACCTGGAAAAATATTTTGTTATTTTGTGGATGGCCATGCAGTTGCCTATGACTTTTGCATCCACTGAAAACGACACCCAGATAGAGATCGTTTTTAAACGAATTCCGTTAATGGGAACGTTTGTGGATTTTAAAGTAGTCACCCCAAGGGATCGTATAAAAGAGGCAGAAAAGGCGATTGAAAGGGCAACGGCAGCCATGCAGGATTTTGTCGACGTTATCAGCTCCTGGGATCCGCAAAGCGACACTTCAAAAATAAACGCCAATCGCGCTGTACTCGCTGCCTATCTCGACGGCGGTGGTAATCTCCTGCTGATCTCCCCGGGTTTTCCCACCGAGCTGTTCAAAGGTGGAGATCGCTCCTGGCTAACAAGTCGCCTGGGGTGGTTTTAACGATGCCGAGCTCGATGAACTTCGCAGCCGACCTTTTGCCGCCTCGGCCAAGGTGCCTCCGGTGAATTCAAATGATAACAGACGGAAGGAACCATGATGAACTACTCGCTGATTTGGAAACGCAATTTCATTTCGATTTTACTTCTCTTTGCTGCCCTGCCAGCCGGCGCTCAAAAGCCCTTTTCCGTCCGAGAGGTAATGAGCGCCCCCCATCCAACTCATTTGGTCTCCGCAAAAAAAACAGACCGAATCGCCTGGGTAGTTTACGAAGAAGGGTTGCGTAACATTTATACGGCCATCGGTCCTCGCTTTGACCCTCGGCGGTTGACTTCCTATGAGGAACAGGACGGCCAGCAGTTGTCAAACCTTCAGATCTCCGACGACGGTTCGGTGATCGTTTATGTTCGCGGTGGCCGCGCCAACAGACAAGGCGTGCATCCCAATCCCCTTAGTGTAGCGAATGGCGCCGAACAGGCCGCCTGGGCGATAAAAACCAGCAACGACAAACCCTGGAAGCTGGCTGTCACGGGCAACCCGCTTCTTTCCCCTTCCGGCCAGTGGGTGTTATTCATGCGCGATAACGCGGTTTATCAGGTGCCGGTCCGAGCCGATCGGTCTGCTTCTGACTCGCCACCGCAACCTCAATTGCTGTTTCGCGCCCTGGGGCAAACGGGAAGCCTCGTCTGGTCGCCCGACAGCAGGCGAGTGGCCTTCGTCAGCGACCGAGAGGATCATCGCTTTGTCGGGGTCATCGACCGCCAAACACGCAAAATCACCTGGATGGCCCCCAGCGTGGAGCGCGACGGAAACCCTGTTTGGTCGCCTGATGGGAAAGAAATTGCATTTTTTCGCCGCCGCGGCGCGGGGTTCTACGACCATGCACCCTCTCGCTCTGGCGGGCGTTTCACCGTTTGGATCGCTGATGCGGATACTGGAGAAGGCCGCCGGGTCTGGGACCCAAAAGCGGTCGAGCAAATGCCTGCCTCAATACGAAACTTCCAGTGGGCCGGTGACCATTTTGTTTTTTCTTCTCCGCTCGGAGAATGGACCCATCTTTTCTCTGTTCCCGTCGCGGGAGGGGTAATGCGGCAATTGACTCCCGGCGGTGGTATCATTGAACACTATTCCCTTTCCTCGGACGGCAAATGGATTTATTTCGACACCAACACCAACGATAGGGACCGGCGGCACATTTGGAAAGTCCCCACCAACGGTGAACAGGAAGCGGTTAGGCTGACTCAAAGTGAAGACATCGAAACCTACCCCGTGGTGCTGTCCTCGAACACTAAGGTCGCACACTTCATCGCCACCGCCCGTCATCCCTTGTGCATAGCCGTAATTTCAACAAAAGGAGGAGAATCGAGGGTTATCGCACCCGCAAAGCTGCCAAAAGAGTTCCCATTGAGGGAACTGGTAATTCCGGAGCCAGTGACTTTGACCGCAGAGGATGGTTTTGAATCTTACGGCCAGCTTTTTCTCCCCAAAGATGCTCAGCCGGGGGATGGGCGTCCTGCAGTGGTTTTCATTCACGGTGGACCCCGCCGTCAAATGCTGTTGGGCTGGCACTATAGGCATTACTATTCGCTGACGTATGCGTTCAATCAATATCTCGCCAACCGGGGTTACTTGGTGTTGTCCGTCAATTACAGAATGGGAATCGGCTATGGGCGCTCTTTCAGTCGAGCGCCGAACACGGGTCGAGGTGGTGGGGCAGAGTATCTCGACGTCTTGGCGGCTGGTCGATACCTGCAAACCCGCCCGGAGGTGAACCCGGCACGAGTTGGCCTTTGTGGCGGTTCTTATGGAGGGTATTTGACCGCTCTGGGGTTGGCTAAAAACTCGGATGTGTTTGCTGCCGGGGTTGACCTGAATGGTTGCCACGAGCGAGCAGGAGGTCAAAGAGAGGGGGTGGCCTATGAGTCCTCACCCATCGCCTATATCGATTCCTGGCGCTCCCCCGTCTTTTTAGCTCATGGTGACGATGACCGCAGTGTGGCTTTTTCACAAACTACCGGGCTTTATCAATTGCTTCGTGATCGGGACGTTCATGTTGAATTATTAGTTTATCCAGATGAGGTGCACGCATTTCTCATTCACGACCATGTGCTGGAGTTTTACGAAAAGGCGGCGGATTTTTTCGACCGGTTTTTGAAAACAAGCGCAAATCATGGAACGGAATGAGCTGCTGAGGACTTATTTTCATGCTTATGATTCGTGATATGGCTATGAAGAGACATTCGATCATGAATTTTGGATTCTACCACACTTCACGATCATCTCTATTCCACCTGGAAAAATATTTTGTTATTTTGTTGATGGCCATGCAGTTGCCTATGACTTTTGCATCCACTGAAAACGACACCCAGATAGAGATCGTTTTTAAACGAATTCCGTTAATGGGAACGTTTGTGGATTTTAAAGTAGTAACCCCAAAGGATCGTATAAAAGAGGCAGAAAAGGCGATTGAAAGGGCAACGGCAGCCATGCAGGATTTTGTCGACGTTATCAGCTCCTGGGATCCGCAAAGCGACACTTCAAAAATAAACGCCAATGCGGGGAAACAACCTATCAAGATTAATGAACGGTTAATGCGGGTTCTATTGCGGGCAAGGGAAATATCCAAACTGTCCGGCGGCGCCTTGGACGTCACTGTTTCGCCTGTGGGCAAGCTGTGGAGTTTGGAAAAGGACAACCCGCTCATACCGGATAATAAGCAGGTCCAAAAGGCGTTGAAACTGGTTAAGTACAAAGACTTGATTCTAGATCCACAAAAAGGTACAGCGTTTTTACGCCGTAAGGGCATGCGCATTGATCTCGGAGCGATTGCCAAGGGAGCGGCCGTGGACGTCGGGATCGCAAGTCTGCGTAAAAGTGGATTTGAGCATGCGCTGATTAATGCCGGGGGGGATCTCTATGCCATGGGTTCCAAACCTGACGGTCCCTGGAAAGTCGGTATCCAGGCACCCCGGGAAGAGCATGGAAAAGTGATGATGAAATTTGAAGTGGAAGACAGGGCCGTGGCTACATCCGGCGACTATGAAGAGATGGTGGTAATTAACGGAAAGCGATATCATCACATTCTTGACCCGAAGACAGGCCGACCTGCCGACAAATGCATCAGCGTTACGGTGATTGCGGAAAATGCCGAGACGGCCGACGCCCTGGCCACGGCTTTTTTCGTCCTGGGTCCTGATAGAGGAATGTATTTAAGCGAGCGCCTGCCGGAAGTTGAAGTACTTTTTGTCGACTCAGCCTTTAAGATCAGTCGCTCTTCCAGTTTCCCACACACTGAACAAAACGAAATATACTAGCTACCCCCCTGTTACAGGTATCAAACCCAACACTTCACTTATACAATAAAATATTGTTCCAATCGTTCACTGTGTTTGAGGGCTGAAAAGAGCACCGAATATTCCTGCAGTAATAATGACAAAAGCCGGATGAATTTTTGTATGAAAAAAAAGGAAGAACGAAACAACAACTATCAACAGGCCCCTCAAGTGGAGCACTTGATTCAGACTTATTAACCGAAAAGCCACAGCAACTATCATTGCAAATACAGCAAGTTGAATCGTATCAAATGCTCCCTTAACAGCGCTTAAATTCTTGTATCGAGTGTAGAGAATGCAGGCAAAGATTACCAAAACTGCGGGGCCCAGGAAGTTTCCCAGATTTGCTACTAGTAGGCCTGGAATTCCTGCTATTTTGTAGCCTGTATAGGTGGCAAATTTAATAGAGATGGCACCGGGAAGAACGTTGACTGCTCCCAGAATATCGAGAAACTCTTCATTTGTCAGCCAGTGATGTCTCTCCACAACCTCTCTTTCTATAAGAGGCAAGAAAGAATAAGCTCCTCCTATAGCAAATAATCCAATTTTTAAAAATGCCAAAAACAATTTTATCAGAACCATCTCAATGCTCCTTTCCTGCAATCATATCTATGCCATGGGCTAAAACATCGAGAATTACTTCCAGGGATTCTTTAGCACCCTTAGAACTACCAGGTAGATTCACAATCAAGGTGCGACCTCTGATTCCAGCAATGCTCCGGGATAACATTGCTCGTGGGCTAAACTTCAAGCATTCTACTCGCATTGCTTCGGGTATCCCAGGAACCTCCCTTTCGATCACTTCCTTTGTCGCCTCAGGAGTAAAATCCCTGGGAGTAAAACCTGTACCTCCTGTGGTTAAAACCAGAGACACCTTTAGATTGTCGCAATAATCAACAAGCCTCTCCTTAATCATACTTGGCTCATCAGGTATCACTTCGTATTTTATAACTTCAAAAGGATGCTTCTTCAGAAGTTCCATAACAATCTTCCCACTCTTGTCTTCCCTTTCTTCCTTAGAGCACTTATCGCTTATGGTTAAAACTGCAACCTTGTACGTCATTTTTCCTCCTCACTTAGCCTAACTCCGAGGCCTCAAGTAATTCAAGGAGCATTAGCACCGGATAACAATATCATCTCCTGGCTTTATTGTTCCTGATTGCAGAACACGCGCAAATATTCCTTCGCGGGGCATAATACAGTCGCCAGCCTGATAATAGATACTGCATCTCTCGTGACAATCCTTACCGATCTGAGTGATTTCTAAAACTACAGCTTTTCCAATTTTCAATCTCATTCCCAGACTTAATTTCGATAAGTCAATTCCTTGCGTCGTGATATTTTCGGCAAAATCGCCCGGGTTTACATTCAGACCTTTTTCTTTCATCTTCTCTATGGATTCAAGAGCCAGTAGGCTTACCTGTCTTTCGCTGCCAGAGTGGGCATCTCCTACTATTCCATGTTCTTTTTCAACCAGGGCACGTCTAACATTTTTCTTCAGCACCCCCTTCTTCTTAGAAATGGAAATTGCAACTATTTCTCCTTTATTTTTCCTCTCCACTAAAGGCTCCGCTCTTTCTTCGCCTCTTTTTTAGGCTCTTTGTCAGATAGGTTAGCAAGAATAGTCATGTGTCAGGTAGACAGTTGAGTATTTGCAGGCTTCTAATACGACTTCTTCCCCAACTGCATTTTGCTTTTAATGGTTGAAGGTTTCTTGAAGAAGATAGCGTGAATTGACAGGGTGCTCTTTGCTATTCGGCATCTCCAGTCATTGCCCAACCTTGCTTCCTCTCCCCTTGCGGGAGAGGATTGAGGTGAGGTTGAAAATGCGCCTTGTGCGTAGGAATCATTTCTTGAGCAAAATGCTGACTCATTTGAAAAAGAGCCATAACTAGTATCTCCTGCGAGCCAAGACCAAACATAGCGTTATCCTCCTATTTGACTTATATATATCTTACTGGTTTCCCACTTCTTGTATGTAACGTCTGGCTTCATCAAAACCTTCGCCTTTATTATTTTCATTATCTGTTCATCATCTACTCCCTCGCTCAAAAAATGCTTTAAAGCAAGGCCCCGGTTTTCAAAGAGGCAGATTTTCAACTCCCCTGTGCAAGTAAGCCTTAATCTACAACATCTCTTACAGTTCTCCTCATCGGTTTTGATAAAACCCAGGCGCCCTCCCCCCCTTTCTACCTCGAAGTATCTTGCAGGACCAAAGCCATTATCTCCTGCTTCCCTCAATTTAAATCTCTTTTCACAAATCCTCTTCACCTCTTCTATAGGTATAAAATAATCGCTTCTCCAGAGCGGCGTGATCCTCATGAACTCTATGAACCTCAAGATTAAGCCTCTTGCGAGGGCAAAGTCCACAAAGTCATTTATTTCATCATCGTTTATTCCTCCCATCACTACCACATTCAGCTTTACCGGCTGAAATCCCACTTCTATTGCCTTGTCAATTCCCTCCATTACTTGATAAAATGCATTCGTCTTTGTAATACTTCGGAATTTATCTTGTTTCAAGGAGTCAAGACTAATATTTACTCTCTTAAGTCCTGCTCCTTTAAGTCCTTCTGCATATATGGGTAAAAGAGAACCATTTGTGGTAAGTGATATATCTTCTATATCGTCTATTCCCGCTAAAATTTCTACAAGTCTGTCCAAGTCCTTCCTCACCAAAGGCTCGCCACCAGTTATTCGCAGATGCTTTATCCCTAAAGCCGCAAAGATATGAACTATCTTTGCTATCTCTTCAAAGCTCAGGACTTCGTTGCGTCGTATGTATTGTATGCCTGCTTCTGGCATACAATAGAAACAGCGAAAGTTACACCTGTCAGTTAGTGAAAGTCTTAGGTAGCTTGCCTGATACTCCATTCTACCATTCCCTCGGCTTTTGCAAAATCTTCTCTAGTATTAATGTTAAAAAAAAGTCTTTGAGGTTCTCCATAAGTTCTGACCTCTTGTTCTTTTATAATATTTTTGCTGAGCTCCCTGTTTTTTGTGAGCTCAACTAAAGACAACTGGTTTCTTTTTATATTGTCCTCTATATAGAGAAGACATTTATTTGAATAGACTCCCACCTGGGGTTGAAGTCTGCCTTTTATCCTACATATTGTTATGTCACAATCTATGCTTTTCTCTAAAAGACAAGAGAGAAATTCTGAGGTTAAGAAAGGCATATCGCAAGGGAAAATGAGGGAGCTGCCAACCACAGGAGACACCGCCCTTCTTTCTGATCCGGGTTCGCTTAATTAGCGCTCCCTGGCCGTCCTGCTGGATTGAGAGTCAGACTTGGCCTCAATTAACCTCCAGATAGCCAATTGCCTGTAGCACTGCGCTGAAATCTTCCATCTTTCCATCCCATGATCTCGATACCCCTCAACGCTCCTATTATTCCGCCCTTGCCGGTCTGATCTTCCTCCCCTGATATTGGGCTAGCATTTAATAAAAAACTCAAGTGCCCATTTAGTGCCCACATCGTGCCCTTATTACAGCCATATTCCAGCATTATTCAGTCAAAGAAAAGTGCATGAGCAATTGATGTAAAAAGTTGATTTTGTTGGTGATGGAATAAAAGGAGGACAGTGGGCCGTGGAGGAATCGAACCTCCAACCTCCTGATTAAGAGTCAGACGTCTTAGGATGCTAACTTCTTTAATCCCAACGGCCTGCATGGACGGCCTGCCTCTCAATGTAATTAGAGTGCAATGAAGGTTCGTTTTTGTCATTCCATCTCTTCTCAAGTTCTCTTACAACCACCCGCAGGTTTTCTAACGAAGTTCCCTCGTAATGCTTACCCATAATATCATCGATCGTGTGGCCAATATAGCGTTTCAGAATGCGATCTGATACCCCGAACGAGCACATCATAGTTACAAAAGTGGCTCGTAGCTCGTGTGGACGAAGATCAGCAACTGCTGGATTTCTCAACATGGCAGCGTATTCTCTCAGAGAGCGCTTGATTTTGCGACATATCCAATCCGTGCTCCAGAGCTCGCCTTTCGGGTTTGTGAAAATATAGCCTTCGATAGGTACTATCTTTCGCCATTCGAGCGTCGCCTGAATCGCCTCAACTACCCGTCCAGCAATCGGTATTTGCCTGTAAGAGCTCAACGTTTTCGGCTTATGTTTGGGTGTCTCAGTAATGGTTATTGTGGAGCTAGCGAAGTCAACATCCTGGCGTCTCAGGTTGATCGCTTCCAGAATGCGAAGTCCTGCAAGTCCCTGAAGCATCGTAATTGGATAGATATCGGGGTATCGCTCGCAAAGAAAACCGAGATAGCCCTCCAGCTGCTTATGCGTAAGATAGCGGACTGCCTGCTTCCGGTCTCGCTTTAGCTTCAAATCCAGCGTAATCAGCCGATAGCGCTCGGGATAGTTGCTTGACATATATTTTGCTGCCATTCGCACCACATAGAGCCTCTGGCGAATCGTGTCGTATGCGTAACCTTTACGCTGGCAATAGAGCTGATATTCTCTGACGTGTGCTGGTAAAAGCTGGTACCAGTTTTGAATGCCAGAATGAGTGTTCTTTAGCCATGCAAGAAAGTAATTTCCGAAGTAGACGTAGTCTCTCTTTGTCTTTTCGTTCCCGCCAGAATGCCTGATGCTTTCCTCAAGAGTCTCTCTCACGCTGTGGTTGTCAGTGCGTCGAGCCGATGGCAAATACCCCCTGCCCTGAAGCAATCTCCGGTTTATCTGCTCCGCTATCGTGACCGCCTCCGCATAGTCTGATGTCCAGAGCAGCCTGCGGACGTAGCGACCGTCTTGGTCTCTAAAACTCGCTCGCCATTGCTTACGCTCGGGTAAGAACCTTATCAAGACGAATCCGATTTTCCTGCGGGTGACCTTTGGCATCTCGCTTCACCTCCTTTCCATTTAAGAATGGGGCAACATTTATATCTTCAGATAAACATCGCTCCCAAGCGTCCAGTAAATCCTTTCCACGATAAAGGCTCTTAAACACCTTTCGTGGCTGCAAACGGTTAAGAAATGTGTCAACGTCTAAAGAATCACCGAGCTCCCGCTGAATATCGTCCTTGCTATAGAGAGTGTTTGGGTCAATCTTGAACATTTCTTACGCACCCGTCACACCCTCTTCTATGAGCGGCTAGCGAATTTTCGTAATGTCTATGCCCTTGCTCTTAAGGTAATCGCGCATTAGCGTTTCGAGCAGAAAAGACAGGTTGCAAGCCTCTCGCTGTGCTGCAATCTCCATAGCCTTCTTCACTCTCGGATTGATGCGCATTGCCAGAAGGGCATCCTTTGTTTCTCTTTTTTTACGCTCACCCATAGAAGAGGTATTAACATTTTTTGTTTAACAGTGTCAAGTATAAAGTTAACATTTCATATTTTTTTTACCCGGACTGCTTTTCCCTTATGATTAGGGCATCTCCGCGTAATAATGGTTTATTTTCTCATCATGCCACTCGGGAGCTAATTCGCAAAAGCGTATCTTTCGTGTGTTATAATGCACCTTCACCCTTGCAAGTGTACCACGGCGGTTCTTCAGAATATTGCAGATAAGATCTCCATTTTTTGCCTATTCGATGTCTTAATGAACGTCATAGACACTGTAAACACCTGAGAAATGGCCACAATGATAAAGCTGGACCAAATCAATTTAAGTAAACCGCTCTTCTGATATGACCGCAAGTTACTGGAGCTGCACCCAAACAGCGTGGTTTTCCGTGATGCCACATGCTGCGTCCTTGCATCCAGATTCTCTATGTTGAGTACAGTTTGGAGTTCACGCTCTAATTACACAGTCTGCTTTATGTGTCCTACCCTTTTGCTTCTTTTCTCAGATTGTCCAGATTCCCCTGTTTTGAAATGTTGCTAACAGTGTAAAAAAGGGGACATTTCGGTTTTGTAAGTTAGCCATTATCAGTGTTGTAAAAAACGCCCCCAATGCCCTAACGATGAATTACCTTACTCCCCTTAAAAGCGGACATTTTTAAGCCTGGTAAGCATTTTTTTATTGATGCCATTTAGGCATTTCTCAACACGTCTCAAGTGGCGTGGTGTAACACCTAAAAGTTTGGCGTATTCCGCTTGGCTGAGTTTTTGGGATATCCTATCATTTCTGACGTCCTGGCCGGTGAGTTCTATTTGCTGCCCCAAGAGTTGCTTCACTCGGCTTAACTCTCTTTGCATCCCAACAAGTATTTGGCGATCCTCTTTTACGCACGAACTCCAGCCCACCGCGGGCTTTTGAGATAGCCTCTTAATCCCATCTGTGAGCAAAGCAATATCACGGGTCAACACTGTCCGCAATTGCTTAAGCACCATCGTTCGCTCAGCTGGGTCAGGGATATGCCCGCGAAATGCACGGCATAATGAACACATCCACTTGACTAAGTCATCCTCTTTGGTCGGTCTGCTACAGTATTGGCAGAGCTCTTTAATCATTTCAACCCCTCACTACTATCAACGCCTCTCGGCTTGTAGTTCTACACTTAGAGCCTTAATCCTATGTTTTTTAGGTGTTTTTCTAGATTAGTACGATAGACGGTAAAATGGGAGGTTTTAGAATCTTAACTCTTTGATAAAGGGGTTACTACGGGAAGGTAATAAGTAGTAATACAGATAGGAAAATAGGGATCTGTCTTCGGAGTCTAACAAGTAGTCCTTCCAAGCACATATGAAGACACCCCCAACTTTCTGCATCTCTATGATATTGGACAACCTCCAGAATCTGGCACCCAGTCTTTGTCAGTTGTTTCCCGTCAGCGTAATATGGCCACATCAGGGTAAAAGCATAATGTGTAGTTATTACGAGTTAGTTAAGCTTGACCCACTACCGCAGATTCATAGAATCAATCTCAGGGAGGTCGTTGAGATGACAAACCTAAAACCCAAGCATAGTAAGGAGAGCGTTGTCTCAAGTAGCGAAGGGGTGCAGTTGATCCGTCAGGGGCGTCGAGTGACGCGCAAGCGCTAAACAGCGGAATAAAAAAATCCGTATTGTGATGGAAGGCATTAGAGGAGATGAACCAGTGCCCGCGATCGAACCTGTGGCATAGTTTATGGATTTTAAGGGCACTTGCCAAGACTTGATCTGACAGATGGAACTCACCGTTCAATAAGCTTTCCCCGCAGGGAGTTCTTCGCCATATCTTTCAGACAAATTGTTGTACTCTTTCTTCAAACCGGAAAACCTCAAAGCCCGTTCTAAATGCTATTCGTTATAGATGCTGCGATGCAGGAGGTATCAACCTCTTGAGACAAATCTTGGGGGAATTTGCGCCGTAGACATGTGGGTGCGCAGCTGCCCACCGCGGAACGCCTCACTTGGTGACCGTTGGTTTGAGGATCGTGCCTACCTGAAGCCACCCAAAAATAACATGCAGGTGAGGAGCTTTGGTGTCGTAAGTCAGCCGCCCGTTCAGATGCGCGGCCTGGCGAAACCATCCGAAGAACAGAAAAAGATCGCCCACGCCGACATCGCTCTTTTCCAAGTGCGTCTGTGCTGCGCCCACTTGGCCGAACATCGGCAGCCACCTCCGTAGCCGCGGAAGTGCATCTCTACTAAGGTCAGGGTCTAGGTGTGTACCACTACTCCCTCGGACTCGCCCCTTGGTGAGACTACTCACAATCCTGCCGAGGTTTTCTTTCCTGTAATTAATATCGCGAAAACGACGTCTATCATAAGAAGGAATAGGCAGAGCACAGAGAGCCCCGTCTGGCATAATCAGGCTGGGAACACAACCGTACTGCGAGTCGAAACCTTTTCGGCTCAGGATGAGCTTCATTTCAGTCCCTTCCACTTGACTTAACGCTGGGGCTGCAGCGGACGCGCGCCAGAATCGGATACTCAGGCGGGCTTGATAGATTTTCGGAAGCGCTGAAAAAGCCAGTCCAGGAAGAACTTGGAAAATTCCCGATCGTCGGTCACGCGCTTGTAGAATTCGAAGTTGGTGTCAACCATGTCTTGGAGACGGTCGGAGACGATATAATCGAAGGTGAGCCGTGCGTTCTCCGGGACGTTGGCCCGTACGCTGGCTATCAACGCGGAGTCTCCGGCAAGTCTCTCTTCAAGCTCTTCGATAAAGACTTTATCCCCTTCGGTGAAGCCAGTCCCGAAATGCTCGTTGAGCTCCCGTATGATTTGCGAGAGTGCTTCGATCTCCTCGAGGCGACTGTAGCCCCCTTTGACGCCCATGGGTTCAAGTTCTTCCTCACCGCGTTTGGGCTTGATTTTCCCCTTATAAGTCTGCTGTACGCGATACGATTCCATGTCGATGTTCTGCTGAATTTCTCGGGGTAATTCCTCACGGTCGCTTGGGAGATAACGTCTCAACAGCCTCGCGAATACGTAGAGCTTCTCCAGGTCGGCATCCGTGAAAGTGAGCACCTGGGAGAGAAAAGCATAGAGCCGCACGTAATCTGTAAGCTGGCCACGAAAGTCGTCCCGCTCCTCCTTTGGGAGTTCCTTGAACCTCTCCACGCAAGGTGACAGAGCTGCATATAGCTTATCCTGGGTTGTTTTCGGATTGAAGTAAAGTTGGGCAAACGCTTCGATATCGGCCTCATTATATACGTGGAAGTCCCGCAGACGGTTTTCAAGGTCGTAGAGGAGATTCGGGTCGGTCCCTTCCGAAAGGAGTGTCTTCTCGTAATAGGGCTCGAACGCCTCCTTGATGGTGTCTGCCTCGTTGACAAAATCCAGCACCATTGTCTCGTTCTTTCCTGGAGGAGTCCGATTAAGGCGTGAGAGAGTCTGCACTGCGTGCACCCCAGCCAGCTTCTTGTCCACGTACATGGTGTGAAGAAGCGGCTGGTCAAAACCTGTCTGGAATTTATAGGCAACTACAAGAAAGCGGTACTCCGGCTTCTTGAAGGTCTCTGCTGTCTGAGCTTCGGAAAAGCCGTTCATATTCGGCTCGGTGTAGTCCTGACCGCCGTCACGCACCGTGCCTGAGAAGGCCACCAGCGTCTTATACGGATAGCCCTTCTCCCTCAGATACTTATCCAAGGCAAGCTTGTAGCGCACAGCATGAAGACGCGAGCGCGTGACGATCATGGCTTTAGCCCTACCACCGATCTGGTGCGCTACCTGCCCGTGGAAATGCTCCACCATGATGGCCAGTTTCTTGCCGATGGTATGCTCGTGCAGGTCTACAAAGAGCTTGAGCAGATAGTTGGCCTTTCCTTTCTCGTAGCGGGGGTCATTCTTGATAATTTTGAGCAGCCGCCAGTAGGTTTTGTGAGTCGTGTAGTTCTCCAGTACGTCGAGGATGAATCCCTCCTCGATTGCCTGACGCATGGTGTAGAGGCTGAAGGGCTCGAACTTGCCGTCTGCTAGCTTAGTGCCAAAGAGTTCCAGGGTTTTTGGCTTGGGCGTGGCCGTGAAGGCGAAGGTGGAGACGTTGGGGAGTCGGCCGCGTTTTTTCATCTCGGCGATGATACGGTCCCCCATGTCCTCAGGTTCCGGGCTTTCTTCAGCTTCAGCGGCAGCAGCAAGGTCGTCTGTGGCTAATACACTCTTAAGACTTTTGGTGCTCTCGCCGGTTTGAGATGAGTGGGCCTCATCCACGATCACGGCGAAGCGTTTGCCAGGAAGCTCACCGATCTGGTCCGCGATCACCGGGAACTTCTGTAGGGTACTGACGATGATGGTCTTACCCTCCTCAAGGGCCTGCTTGAGCTGCTTTGAAGTTTTGTCGATGTTCTCCAGGACCCCAGGAGTCTGCTCGAACGCACGAACGTGGCGTTGTAGCTGGCGGTCAAGCACAAGCCTGTCGGTGATGACGACTATGGAGTCGAAAACCCGCCGGTCCTCGTCGTCATGGAGCACTGAGAGCTGATGTGCAAGCCAGGCAATCGAGTATGATTTCCCGCTGCCAGCCGAGTGCTGTATCAGGTACTGCTCACCGGTGCCGTATGTCCGGGCGTCGCGTACCAATCGCCGCACAGAGTCAAGCTGGTGGTATCGGGGGAATATAAGTCTACGTTCCCCTGTCTTCCTGCCCTTGTCGTCCTCTACCTCCACCTCGTGGATGAAGTGCTGAATGAGGTTCAACACGCTATCCCGAGCCCAGATACGGTTCCAAAGGTAGTCTGTGGCATAGCCTTCCTCGGTGGGGGATTTGGGCAGATTGCCGGCTCCACCGAACTTGCCCTTGTTGAAGGGTAGGAACCAGGTCTTGGCTCTGTCGAGTTTGGTAGTCACATAGACAAGATCAGAGTCCACCGCAAAATGAGCCAGGCAGCGTCTGAAGGCAAACAGAGGCTCCCGCGGGTCACGGTCGAACTTGTACTGCTTGATGGCGTCCTCCACTGTCTGTCCCGTGAGAGGGTTCTTGAGCTCGGCGGTGAAAACGGGAATGCCGTTTAAGAAAAGAGCCAGGTCAACGCTCTGTTCGCCCTTCTCGCTGTAATAGAGCTGACGGACAACCGAGAAGAGGTTCGCCTCGTAGAGCCTCTGCAACTCCTCATTGAGACGGCTCACCGGCCTGAAGAAGGCAAGCCTGAACTTGCAGCCCGAGTCCTTGATACCTCGCCGCAGTACGTGTAGAGCGCCTTGGCGCTCGATCTCACGAGAAAGCCGGGACAGGAAACGCTCCTTTACTTCTGCGCCGTAGTGCTGTTTAAGCTTCTCCCACTCCCTGGGCTGGGTGGCATAGATGAAGGCGATTACGTCGCGGGGAATAAGGCAGAGTTTGCGGTCGTAGTCGGTGGGTAAGCGCCTAACGTAGCCACCGGAGACTGTCTCGCCGTAAGGCAGCTCTGTCTCGGCCACACTGGTGGCGTCGCCCGGGCACGCGTCCGGACCGTATCGAAGGAGCCCACACTCGATGGCTCTTTCAAAGCTTTTCTCGGAGATCTCCGGGCTCATGACATATTGTCTCCTTCTCCTTATTAGGCACCTGCGCCGAAGAGCGTATTGAGAACTCGGTCGGTGTCCTCGAATAACTCGACGATGTCAGCATCGGTCTCAAAGTGGTACGACAGGAACCGAATGCCATCAGCTTGACGCCGGTTGTAGAAATAGCAAGCGTTCTGTTCGGTCTTCGGGGATGGCATAATCTTGACCATTGGCAAGAGTCTGAGAGCGCGGTTTTCGCCCGGGCTCCACAGATGAAGCTGTCCGTCTTCCATTGCTTCTGTTAGAACTACTTCTACCGTCTCGAAGGGCATGCTCCGGGTGCCCATGATCCGCTGGCTCTTGTAATGAAAAACCCCGGAGCGGTGCTTGCATTCCAGCGGCTTGAGTAACTCGTAGCTGGCCCATATGTCCCCAAAGGTTTCACGTACCCGACCCAAGTGTTCCGTTAGCGCCGCAAGGATGCTCTTTGCACTCGTCTCACTCACTGCCCCTACATGGCCGTAAGCGCTGTTGCGGATCGAGTTGGCTTCTTGCATGATACCTACAAGCTTCTTGGAAGTAATTGCCTCAAGAACCCTCCGGTCGTGGGTACGGTACATTTCAAAGCAGAGCTCCGGTGAGTCGTGCAGCATCTTCCTCGCCCTTGATGAAAGGAACTCTACGCAGCACTTCCAGGTCCCGAAGGTCGAGAGTTCGAGCGATAAGGACTGCTTACTGAGCAGCGCTTTGAGATCCTTCCTCTTTTCATGCCACAGCGCCTCATTCGAGGAGAATGCACTGAGGTGTACTACAGCACAGAACTCCGTGAGAACCTCAAAGAACGCGAGCAGTCGCTCGTATGCCTCCCTTGGGGCTCCCTTGTAGGCGTGATAGCGCCAGAGCACAGACGCGAGCGGAAAAGGAAGTGTATCGATCCAGTCCTGGAAACGATCCTCCTTGTTCAGGTTCCGGAGCACTGCCTCGATCTTGTCGACCGATCTGGGATGTGCCCAGAGAGTTGATTCAAGTTCATTCAGTTCGTTCCGCAGACGAGTGATTATCGCCTGAGCAGAGACGACTTTCTGCTGCACATCCGGTGGCGGTAGGAAGAACGGAAGTTCCAGCAAATCCCGCTGATCAATCCTGGGAATCGTCACCCCTCTGCGCGCGGCATCGCGGATGGCCAGGCCCAATGAAGTATTCAGCAGACCGGCTACGAAGGAGGCATCCGCAACGTCCTCTTTGATCACAAGTTGCAGATAGCTCTTCAGCTTCTCCGGTAGGCGGTCCTGGGAGGTGGTTGCCGGTGTGGCTGCCATGAGCGGTAGGTAGACACTGTTCGGCTTTTCCGGCAGACGCTCGAATTTGGCACCTGATTTGGCCGGATTGATTTCGCTAACGATCGAGCCGAACCGAACTTCCTCGAGCCCCATACGCTTGGCCAAATTGTAGAGCCGCTCTGACGCAGCGAGCGTCGAGTAACTTTTAAACTCTCCAACGGGAAGGAGTCGGCCTTGCGCGGCACGCTTTCCTTCCCGGCGCTCAAGGAAATTACATCGAATTGTCTCTTGGTGCCTGGTGTCACGGGAGTATTCAGCAACAAAGAGCAACCCAGGTTCGCCGCGTTCGATGACCACTAGATTTGTGGGAATACTAGTCAGTGGATGGAAGGTACCCGACGGGATCTCAATGCACGCTCTGACTTGAAATCCCAAGTCATGCAGAGCCCCGCGTGCATTCGCGGCCCTCCGCTCCAACATGAACCCGGGCACGACAACGAAGACTCCAACGCCTCCTTCCTTCAGCCGCTGGCAGGCGCGCAAAATCAAGAGATGCCCGTAATCATCACGGATCTCTCGCGCCTTTTCCTTAATAATGACTGAGATCGGCTCCGCGCTCCGCATCCCGAATGCAGGACACGATACGACCGCGTCATAACCGGGGCCGTCTTCAGCCAGAGCAGAAAGCGGGTCGCCTACTTGTGCGTTAAGACCAAGGTCTCCGGCTACTCGCCGCAACACCTGATGCGCATCCATGCTTTTATTAAACACATCGAATAAAGACGGCTTGATTTTCTCAGCTATTGTTGCCGAAAGAATGCCTGCCCCAGTCCATGGATCCAGAATCGACTGTGGCGAATAAGGAACCAGTATGTCCGCGACAAAGCGAGCAAGTTGTATCGGGAAGTAGTAATGAGAAGACTTGCGTGGCATTCGTTGAAGAAGCATTTCGAGTTCTTCAGGGCCAACTGAGATACCGGCCTCCCTAAGGGCGTCAAGTAGCCCAGCTAAGTCGTCTGGGGAGACTGTTCCCCGCACTCTGTCTAACGCTTTCCAGATCTCGTTTATCCTATCAAGACTCACGAAGCTACCTTCTCCCGCACGTCAATCTTGCCGGTCACCGCCGCGCTGATCAGCGCGATGCGGTATTCATTCATGCCGTCGATAGATTCATGGATCTTGTCGATGAGTCGGTCAAGCTTTGCGACCTCCCTAGCGAGGAAATCCGCGATCCTCTCTTGCTCTCCATCGGGTGGGAGAATAACGCGATACTTTGCAATGTGACCGAGATTCAAGCCTGGCTGCGCCGCACCTTTCACGGTGAGCTCGACACTCACCTTTCCGACCACGGACTGAAGCAGATAGGCGATGTACCGGTTGTTCCCCTTCCGCTGGAAGACCGCTATCCGAGCAGTAGTCTGCGTGAGGTTTGCGCCCTCGAGCCAATCCGGAACAATGGCGACATTCCCCGTGCCTGCCCCAACAATTGTCATCACGATGTCACCACCTTGCAGTCGCGCCCGCTTGTAAGGTGCCTCGATCTCAGGAGATACGCGGAAGATCTCTTCAGGATTACTCCAGCCTCGAGAGTAGTTCTGACCGCGAACCATCAAGATGCCTTCTGGGTCCGGCGCTCCGGGTTGCACGATTCCATAGGTGATCTTACGTAAAGGATCGACCACCTTGTCGAGGAACGTCATGTCCCAATGCGCAGGAATTTGGCCCAGCCACTCCATGCCGGAGTCCTTCATGGGGACGTTCGGATCGAGGCCCTTCGTGACGGTCTGGGTGATGAGTGCGGAGCGCTTCTCCTGCAAGAGCTCGATCAGCCGCTCCTTCTTTTCCACCAACGCATCGATCTTCCCCGTCTCCCGTTCGATGAAGTCTACAATAGCCGCCTGCTCGGGTAGAGGTGGTAAGGGTAATCTCATTCTCTTCAGGGTGTCGCTATAGATAACGTCAATGGTTGTTGCATTGCTCGCCAACATTAGTTGAACCTGGACTAAGAAGCTATCTTGAATTAACACCACAAGGAATTTCGGTAATACCTTCCTCGCATCTGGTTGTATCCGCATCAAACACGGATGAAGTATGCCCGGTTCAAGACTATCGGGGGCAATCGCGCATCTACCGATGGTTCCTCGTGTTGTTACCAAGATATCTCCCGGTTCGATCGCAAAAGGCCTCAATTCTTGATACTTTTCATCACTTATGTAGTTTTCGCCCCAATGGAAATCATTCTCAATGATATTCTTCTGGTTATAGACTTTGATATTTCCAGACTGCATCTCCGACAATAGAAGCTGGCTTCCGAACGGACCCGGTTTTATCGCGCCCCACTTTGGTTGCACCGCAAACTTTAGAGACAGAAACGTCCAATGCGCCGGGATCTTTCCCAGCCACTCTACACTGGAGTTCTTGTATTCTGGATAGCGTATCCAGCTCATGGTTTGTTATCTCCACGGTCTTTCCGGACTATTGGAAGGTTGCCGTCTTCAGGTCTGGTAGGGGAGGCCGTGAGATTGCCTCCCTTAGCCTCGGCCTCTATGCGCCGCGCCAGGCGTTCGCGCGCTACTTCAATGGCCTCGTGGAGCTTCTTGGCCAGCAGTTCACGAGGAGGCAGCTCAGTGAGATACTCTGCTACCCGAATGCCGCTTCTGGCCAGCTCCAGCAGCTCGATCTGTTCTTGGGATTTTCCCGCACAGAGGATAAGTCCGACGGGCGCCTCTTCTCCCGGCTGGCGTTCATGCTTGTCCAGCCAGCGTAGGTAGAGTTCCATCTGTCCCTTGTCGACAGCCTTGAACTTGCCAAGCTTGAGCTCAACCGCCACTAACCGGCGCAAATTCCGATGGAAGAAAAGCAGGTCAAGATAGTAATCCTCATCATCCACCTGGATACGCTTCTGCCGCGCCACAAAGGCGAACCCAACGCCTAACTCGAGAATGAAGGCTTCGAGCTCCCGCAGGATGGCAGCTTCCAGGTCTTTCTCTGAGAAGGTGTCCCGCAGACCCAGAAAATCAAGCATGTAGGGGTCCCGAAAGACCAGGTCCGGGGTCAGTTTATCCTCCCGCCGCAAAGTGTTCAGTTCTCGCCGTATCAGTTGTCTGGGTTTTCGGGAGAGCGCGGTGCGTTCATAGAGCATGGAGCCGATTTTCTTCCGCAGTGTCCGGGTGCTCCAGTTTTCAAGGCGACATATATCTGCGTAGAAATCGCGTTTTAGAGGGTCATCAAGATAGATAATGGTCTTGAAATGGGTCCAGCTCAATTGTCTCCGCAGTGCGGAGACAATCTCTCTATCCTGGAAAACCTCGGCAAACCGAATCATGTGCCGCAGAGATTTCTCGGAAAAGCCGTCCCCGAACTCGGCAGACAATTCTCTCCCCACTGCGGAGACAATCTGCTCGCCGTATCCGGCTCGCTTCTCTCCCAGTATCTCCCGGCGAATACGGTCGCCGATGCTCCAGTACAGCGCCACCAGACCGACGTTCACAGCCTGAGCAGTTCTCTCCCGGGCCGTCACAATGAGTTTGCGGATGTCATTAAGCAACTGGCTGCTGGAAACAGACAGGGGGCCGGAGACCCGTGAGGTGCTGCCCTCTGTTCTCGCTTTTCTACCCTTGCTCTTCTTCATTCATTCTTACTCGCGATTATAGTTAGCATCTCGAGTATCTCCTTCTCAATCTTCCGGATGCCTCCCTCGATTTCTTCCAGTGGTCGCGGCGGGGTGTATTTGTAAAAGTAACGGTTGAAGTTGACCTCGTA
Source organism: Candidatus Sumerlaeota bacterium (assembly GCA_030613245.1). GTDB lineage: Bacteria > Sumerlaeota > Sumerlaeia > MWCT01 > JAUWMI01 > JAUWMI01. The sequence goes on along the minus strand of JAUWMI010000053.1, from coordinate 5,594 downwards.
GCCAACTTTACCTATTTTTCCATCCTTGTGGTCGCGAATGGCCGTATTAATCCAAGCATCGGGGACGTGGGGTTTGACTTCACGCTCGAAGAAGTCCTCAATCGATTCCGAAAGCGGCACGCTCTCGGTGTCGCGCAGCTCGGGGTCAGGCTCCGGGTGGCCGTCTTTGTCGCGACAGACCTCTGCCGTCTCGTCGCGTTCTGAAAGAACGGAGAGTACGGCTTTCTGTTCCGACGCGGAGAGTTTGAGGTTCGCACCTCTGGCTGCGGTTTTCAGGGCCTTCAGAAACGACTCCCGGTCTTTGAACAACTTATTTGGGAGGGCACGCAGCATTTCGCGGATTGCCTCTTGACGGGCACGGCCCTCGGCCTGCTCCTTTTCACCGGCTTTTCCCTTCTTCTTCGACTTAGCCAGATTCTGGAAGGCACGCTCTTCGTCGAGGCGGGTGATACGTGCGGGAGTCGCCTGAAAGTTGAGCTTCAGTGGTCGCTCCACGGTGATCTTACGGAATCCAAAATAGGTGTTCGGGTAGATTCGGCAATGCTCACCTTCTTGGAAGCCGCTCAGGATCTTCAAGATTTCCTTTGTCTTCTCGAAGGGAATCTTGCGGCGCTTATCGCCAAGGCTCTTGCGCATGGGGGCCCAGAAACTCGAGGCGTCAATGAGTTGGACTTTGTCTTTGCGCTTGCGCGCCTTTCGATTGGAGAGCACCCAGACGTAGGTGGCGATACCTGTGTTGTAAAAAAGCTGTTCCGGGAGGGCGATTAGGGCTTCGAGCCAGTTGTTCTCAAAGATCCAGCGGCGGATCTCGCTTTCGCCGCTTCCAGCATCACCGGTGAAAAGCGGTGAACCGTTCATAATAATGGCGACACGGCTGCCTCCCTCTTCCGGCGGCTTCATGTGTGAGAGCATGTGCAAGAGGAAGAGGATCTGTCCGTCAGAGATGCGCGGGAGGCCGGGGCCGAAGCGACCTGCTGAGCCGCGCTCGTGCTCGGCCTTGACCTCCTCCTCGTCGCGTTTCCAATCTTTTCCATAGGGAGGATTGGCAATCAGGTAGTCAAAGTGGCGACCTCCGTGGCGGTCATTGGAAAGAGTACTGCCGAACTGAATGTTCTCGGCATCGCGTCCGTCGGCAGACTTCATGAAGAGGTCTGACTTGCAGACGGCGAAGGTCTCGGGGTTTACTTCCTGGCCGAAGAGGTGGATGTCCGCCTCAGGGTTGATGGCGGGCCGCTCATTGGTACCGAGGATGTGGTCCTTGGTGATGGTGAGCATGCCGCCTGAGCCACAGCAGGGATCACAAACAGTCCGCACGACACCTTCGCCCTGTATCCTTTTTTCATCTCCAGCAAGGAGCAAATCAACCATCAGATGAACCACGTCACGTGGGGTAAAGTGCTCGCCAGGATTTTCATTCAGCGCTTCGTTGAACTTGCGGATGAGCTCTTCGAAGATTGTTCCCATCAGGGGGTTTGATACGCGGTCCGGATGCAGGTCGACGTTCTTGAAGCGTTCCAAGACTTTGAACAGTAAGCGCGCTTCGTCGAGCTTGCTGATGGTGTTGTCGAAGTCGAACTTTTCTAGCACCTCACGCATATTGGGGCTGAAGCCATTGATGTAGTTCCGGAGGTTCGAGGCCACATTGGGCGCGTCGGCAAGCAGCGATTGAAAATCATAGCGGGAGGTGTTGTAGAAGGCGAAGCCCGAGGCTTTGCGGAGCTGAGGGTCCAGGTTCTCGAGCTTGCCCTTGAACTTAGCGTTGGTCGAGAGGACTTTCTTCTTGGTAGGTGCAAGCACACAATCGAGCCGCCGCAGAACGGTGAGCGGCAGGATCACGTCCTGGTGTTTACTGCGCTTAAAGGTATCGCGGATCAAGTTCGCGATACCCCAGATGAAGCTGACTATTTCCGAATGATTCATTTCCACCTCTGTAATGCCTTAGGTATCGCTCTTCTGTTATCCTAATCGCCTCGTGAAGGCGAGAACTCTGCGTCCGAATCCAGCGGCGCTCTTGAGGAAAAACAAATTGCCACCTCTTCTCACTTCTATCCGGGAATTTCTACATTATCTAATGCAAGTTGAAATTTTCTTAGTCTTTTTTCGACTCGCTTCCGATGAGTATTCTTGCTTGAGCGCCAAAACGTGGCAAATTTTGGACTTAGTCTTGACAATTGAAAAAATGTTGACACATCTTTGGCTTCTGCTCCCTTACCGCGCTTTAAACGATAAAATGCAAGGGCTGCCCTAAATATGCCATTGAGAGCTTTGTGAAGATGCATAGTGCTAACATCCCCATAGTACTCGCAGGCATAGCGAAAGCGTTGTTCCCCATATCCGGAACTGATATACTGAGATATTTTGTCCCAAGCAAAATGAAGAACAAGCCATTTTGCATAAGCGCGTTCAGGAAACCCACGAGCTGCCGATTGTACCCGACGCATCAACCAGTAGCGAGCAAGATAGAACGAGATCGAACGGCTGCCGAATATGGACCGATAATGCTGCTCTTCAAATAGACCTTGTTTCCCTTTGCGCACAAGTGCAGGGTCAAACTCACAACCAGCTATTGCTTGCGCCATTTCTTCCTTCTTAATCCTGTAATAGCTTTGATTGCCAAATAGACGCTTTGCCTCAGCTTTTGTCTGGCGTTTGCGAATGTACTGATATCCGCGTTTTCTAAATTCACGTTCCAAAAAAACCTGTATATGGTCATTGGAAACGAGGTCGGATGGTTTAATAGCATTTTGCCAGTTTGTTGCCCTCACTATAGAGCTCACCAGATCGTCATACTCATCTTCGTCCCCAAGATTTCTTGGAATTTTGATAGCCTTTACTAGAAGACTGGCCTTACCCGAGGGATTTTCGTGCAGAATTCTTGTTGTTTGCTGACCATTAATCACCTGCGGCCGTTCCACACGCAGGACATCCTGTCCCCCTTGTATTTCGCGCTTTGCCTCATCGCAAACCATTGTAACACCATTGTTATAATACCAGAAATTGCGAGGCTCTTTCTTTATTGTGTCAGCCATAGCCTCATTGATATCATTGGACTGACCTAAATAGCCTCGTACATTTCTCGCAAATAGACGGACACCTGCCTTCGCGTACATTTCGCCCACGTCCTTTGCAGACATAGAGAACACCCAAGACTCGATCTGTTTCTCTGAATCGAAACGATGAATAGCTCCTTCAGTCTGAATAGAACCTTCAGGTGCAATCTTGAGCGAAAGTGTCGGAACCGCGGGAGCAACGCCCTCTAAATAGTCCTTGAATATCATCACGACTTGGGTCCCGTCAAAAATAGAAATCTCCACCGGCCCTTCGGCCTGGTGGACTCGTTCAATTGCCTCATTGCGAATGGTCTTGCTGCAGCGCCCTGTTGTCACATAATAGAGACGCAGTTCATATCTATTGCGACGTACACAACGCCTTAATTCCTCAAATTTCTGATGTACCAGAGGGTCTAGTTTTGAATAGAACACTTTTAGAACATTTTTACTCTGCCACGGAAGAGTGCCCAAATCTGCGAAGCCCAGTACGTCGTTTCGCCTTTCGCTATACTCGCCTAATGATTGATGGAATTTCCCTTGAACGACATGGACTTGCTTAGCTCTCCTGTCAATTAGTATTGCATCGATGCCCTTGTCGCTTGTGTCACCGGTTAAAGATTCTAAGGCTGCAGTCTCTGAATCTGCTAAGAAAGCTCGCAAGAACCAAAGCACAAACGCAGAGTCGTCTCGCAGCTTGGGATGTGTTTTCCGAATCTGGGCAATTTCGTCCTGTATATCCTTTATGGAAATCCTCCGCTTCATATATACTCCTCCTATTTAAAACTAACCATTTTCGTGAATCTTTCAGTATGGGCAAAAGATGAAAAAGCTACTCTTTTATTTTTTTGTGACTTTCTCCTTGCCATGGGATCCACTCATTATCATCTCTCTGCTTCATGATATCCTCAACAATCTGATGTTCAATGAATTCCAATTCTTCTGTGAAAAAATTAACGTCGATGTTACGCCCAGTCAATAAAAAAGTTGCTATATATGAAAGCCTTAAGTGCCATTCGTCGGTGCGAGATCATCTTGTATGAAGATATGCAAGAATTTAATGTTAAGAGAGATTAATGACTACTTGCCGTTGGATTGCTGACAAAGGAGAAGCTGTTAATGCTGTCCCCAGGGTATGGGACAAAGCACCTTGTCGATTTAAGCAAGATCGACTTTAAGAAGTTGAAAGAACGTTTTAAAAAAAGCCGCAAGCGAATTATAGCAGAAAGACTCAGAGGTATCTTAAATAGCAAATTAAAGAGACTTGTTCGCTTGAACAGAACTCGCATACATTTTTTTGAAAAATTCCAGCAGATGATTGACGCATATAATTCAGGCTCTCATAATGTCGAGACATTCTTTGATAATCTGATCAATTTTGCGAAGGAACTAGATAAAGAAAAAAAGCGAGTCATTGCAGAACGGCTGAGCGAGGAGGAACTAGCTGTATTCGACCTTTTAACAAAACCCGATCTTAAGCTTTCTAGGAAGGAAAAAGACGCAAATTAAAAAAGTCGCTAGAGAATTATTGGAAACGTTAAAGAGAGGGAAGCTTGTTCTTGACTGGCGGAAGAGACAACAATCCAGAGCGTCGGTACTCGTTACTATTCAGGATCTCTTAGATCACAGTCTTCCTGAGAGTTTTTTGCCTCAGATCTATAAAGAGAAATGCCAACTTGTATATCAGCACGTTTACGAGTCTTATTATGGGCAAGAGCGGAGTATATATACGGCAACCGCTTAATCAAAAGAATAGTTATAGCATCAACTAAGGCTTGACTGGAGCTTGTCCCAATATTCTCTTTAGGGCGCTAAGCTTTCATCGCTCTGATGTGTTATAAATACATCGCTTTCAGATAGATATTCTGCTTTAATCCAATCAGCTGAACGAGTTGTGTTTGATATTTTGATTTCGTCAATGATCCCATCAAAAGCATTGCCAGAAGTAGACCACCTATCACTTTCACCAATCCAGACATCCGACTCGCTGACATAAATCGGGCCAGAAAAACCAGGAGCATCAGCAGCCATGCCGTTGATATACCACTGCATCTGGCTGCCGTTGTATGCGACTGCTATGTGGGCCCAACTACCCACTGTAACACTGGCACCCGACAGGCAATAAGTCAAAGATGATCCATTCGCACTCACATAAATGACAGGTTCAGCATAAGTTAATCCAAACCACCAGGAAACGTCGGGGTAGTCCTTGGTCAATACAGCATGATACCGCTTGCTTTGGTCGATGCTCACCCACGCACTAATGGTCATCGCAGTCGTCATATCAAGTGAATCGCTGTCGGGAATTTCAATATATTCATCCTCTGGTCCTGTTGCTAGGAACTCTATACCATTATCGATTTGTGCCGGTACGGACGATTCCTCGGTCAATCCGTAAGCTTCCTCGGGGACTTCTGAAAGATGCCATACCCCCGTGTAATTGGTATTGTAAGTGCCCGCTTCATCTTGCGCATCGGTGGCTCCTGCATTGCCATAATACATGTAGATGTAATCTTCTAATGATCCACCATCTATCTGCGGCACTCG
>JAUWMI010000015.1 GCA_030613245.1 Candidatus Sumerlaeota bacterium | reverse complement strand
CCCAGGTAGGTGGACCATAGGTGCGCGCCTGATGGGGTCAGTTTCGCCGCGAAGGCGTCGTAGGAGCCGCCGTTATAAGTCGTATCGAAGCCGCCTGAGACCCAGCCGATGGACGGGGTTGCGCCAGTAACCACGATATTGCCCGATCCGTCAACAGCGATGCCACGGCCATAGTCCTCATTACTCCCGCCAAGGTAGGTGGACCAGAGGTGTGCGCCTGCTGCGCTCAGTTTCGCCACGAAGGCGTCGCGCTCGCCCTTAAAGGTCGTATCGAAGCCGCCAGAGACCCAGCCGCTGGAACGGGACGAGCCGGTTACCACGATATTGCCCGAGCCGTCCATCGCGATGCCATTGCCCCAGTCTGAATCAGTTCCCCCTAAGTACGTGGACCAGAGGTGTGCGCCTGATGGGCTTAGTTTCGCGACGAAGGCGTCCCGGTCGCCGTTATAGGTCGTATCGAAGGCGCCTGAGACCCAGCCGCTGGATCGGGTGCTGCCGGTCACGACGATATTGGCCGAGCCGTCCACTGCGATGCCATAGCCCGAGTCATAAGAACTGCCGCCCAGGTAGGTGGACCAGAGAGGTGCGCCTTGTGGGCTAAGTTTCGCCACGAAGGCGTCGTCGCTGCCATTATGACTCGTATCGAAACCGCCTGAGACCCAGCCGATGGAAGTGGTCCAGCCGGTCACCACGATATTGCCCGAGCCGTCCACTGCAATTCCATAGCCATAGTCATAATCACTCCCGCCCAGGTAGGTGGACCACTCAAGCTCAGGATCAATGATGAGCTTACGGGTGGGATCGTAATCTCCCTGGATTTCAAAACGCCAGCTCTTGGAATCAACGAGGACGAAGCGGCCTTCGACCGGGTGGCGCTGGCCGTCAATCTCCTGGTAGATATACGGCGCGGTGTCAACAAGGGGCGCCCATCTTTCGCCAGGGTGGATTTCAAGTGAGCCGTCGTCGCGCAGCGCCAAGTTCTCGATGCCGTCGTAACGCACGCGGATCTGCCGCCAATCGGCTCCTGGTGCGACAATGAATTCGAACTTGATGCCAGTGCGCTTGCCGGTCACGCGCAGGTCAATGCCATTGTAAAGGTTGCGGTAAACTACTGCGTCCCACGAGGACACATTCTCACGCCAGCGGGCGCCCTCGCCAAGGCGGTAATGGAAGACCTGCTCGGAACGGGCTTGGCCTTCGGGCACAACGCGCCGCGCACCCTCGAAGCGCGCTGCGAACTCAAGCATGCGCCGTGTAGACCGGCCCTTGGTGGGGACAGACACGTCGTCGCTCCGCTCCTCTGGAGTCAGTCCCCTTGCTGGGATTTCTGTTTTCTCCGGTGGAACGGGCATCGTGCCGTCGCCATAGTGGCTTTGGCGCGTCGGCGACCTGCCCGTGTCAGGCCATCCGCCGCAGGCGGATGCTCCGTCCAGGGTTTCGCGCTGGAAGAGCTGAAAGCGCACTCCCTCGTCGCTAAGGCCAACATTGGCGCCCATGCTGCTCAGAGCGAAGCGGATCGTCTCATCTTCCCACTGCCCGTGATTCTCGATGAACACCGCGGGACTTTTTCCCAGCAGCTCAACCGCCTGTGCTGATTCTTCTTGCGCTGTTGAATAAGTAACTCCCCCTGCCAGTGTGTAGTCGCTAACAAAAGCAAAGCCTAGAGGCCAGAAGAGTACTGGAGCGAAAAAGCATATAGTTGCCAGCTTGATGCGTAAGTAATAAGAAAGTGGGAATGCTAAGTGTGGATAGGTGCTTTTCATGTTTGCGCTCTTATCTTTGGGCTGTATGGCCTATTTTTATTAGAAAATTATAATTATTATGGTGCTCAGGTCAAGCTAAACCGTTGATGCTTAGACTTAATGTCGTGTGTCTCAAGCTGAACCTTTTGCGCCAGATGCCCAGCAACAAGTCGCCGATAAATTATTCTTGAAAACGATATTCTCAGTCCGTATGGTTCTCGCAACATGGGTTTTTTAAGACGAAAGGATTGAAACATGGAGCGGACGTTTGCCAAAACACAGGAAGACCTGGAAGAGATCGCCGACGTGATGTCGAAGGTCTATACACGCCGCAGCTATTTTGACCTCTATAAATCCCGCATGGACTACCAGACCAAGGATCCGTACTACAAGCCTGAACATTCATTTATAATCAAGGTGGACGGTAAAATCGTAAGCCACGTGAGTATCATTGAGAAGTACATGCGCATCGGAAGCGGGGTGGTAAAAGTTGCGGGAATTGGGGATGTCTATACGTTGCCTGAGCATCGCAAGAAGGACTATTCGCGGATGCTGATGGAGGATGCACTGGCATATATGCGTGAACATCACTACCCGTTGTCAATGTTGTACGGGATTCAAGATTTCTATCACAAGTTTGGCTATATCGAGGCGCTTAATGAATACTGGACTGCAATTTCTACGCGTCATCTTCGTGCGTACAAGCCTGTGCTGACAGTGCGACCGTTTCATGCAGAGGATACTCCCGTGCTGAATCGCCTCTACAACGACGCATTTTCAAACAAGACCTGTTCGATGCGGCGGGAAGAGACGCATTGGTATCGTATTGCGAATCCGAAGTCCACGATTGTGGTTACGGATAGGGACGTGGTGAAGGGCTATGCAATTTTTGACCTTGCGCAGCGTGAGAGGATTGTTGTGAACGAGGCGGTGGCTTCAGAGCCGAAAGCTGCGGATACTCTGTTGGCAGAAATGGGGCGCCGCGCGGTTGAAGCACTGATCCCCGAGGTGGAGCTCCATATGGCACCCAACTGCGCATTTGTCGAGCGATGCCAGGCGATAGGGGTTAAGAATACCATTCTTGTGCCGTATGAAGGTTTTGGTCAGGGTATGCTGCGGATAATGAACCTGCTGGAGCTCCTGCAATGCATACAGGACGAGTTAAGCAGTCGGCTGGCGAATTCGCACTTCGCGCGGCATGATGCCGAATTCCAGATTGTAACGGATGCGGGCAGCGCGATGGTGACAATAAACAATGGGGCTGTAACGGTAAGCGACGCGCAAGCGCGGAAAGACATTGAGCGGCTTGAGGTGCCCCAGAACCTCCTTGTGCGCTCGATTGTGGGCTTCTGGACGATTCCATTGTTACTCGAGCGGGCAGATGCGCATGTGGGGGATCTCTTGCGCGAAGTGCTGGAGATGCTCTTCCCTCTCGATCATCCTTTTACGTGTCCCATGGATTATTTTTAGGGTATATAAAGAACCACAACGGCACGACGTTTAGTGGTAGGGGCAGGTTTCAAACCTGCCCCTACAATCTTGTACAAAACATGTAGGGGCGACCCGATGGGTCGCCCTAATTTTGTCTATACGTTGTGTCGTAGTGGTTAAAAATTCTGACCGTAAGGGTAGGTTTAAACCCAGGTTTTTTATTAGAAAATATTTCTCTTTTGCGAGGGGGACCCTTTCGAAAAAGGGTCTCCCCTCGCGCTCCCCTCCTAAACCTTTATTTATGGGCGATTTCATCCGCCTTCGCCAGGCTTCGGTGGATGAAATAGCCCGTACTTATCGCTTTATCTTTTTGTGACCTAATGAAAATGGTTTCCAGCAGCCCCTTGTGGTTCTTTCCGTTTAAGGCGCTGCCAAATTTACAGCGCAACGATCAGTTCATTCAGCAGGTGAGCAGTGAGGGTGAGGGGCAGAATAACCGGAATGCGGGTGAGCCGTGCTACGTAGGTTTGCACATCAGGCGTATACCCGAAACAGTCCAGCACGATAAGATCAACGTTCCGGTCGCGCAAGGTTAGTGCAGCGTCGTGAAACCGCATTGTGCCTTCGCCGTAAGGAGCGGTCGCGGCAATCTCGAGTTCAAATCCAGTATGTTCCCAGACCTTGCGTGCCAGCTCGAGCTGATTTTCTGCTGCCACAATCACGCCGAGCCGTCCGCGGGGGAGAATCGCGGGCACGAGTGAGTGAAGTAACGCGTACGGAGCCAGCACGATCGCGCGACTCGTGAACGTGCAGTCAATCCAGGTGCAGGCCGGAATGAGCACTTTGCATCCCTCGGTCTCCAGCCGATCAATGCAGTGCTGCATGTGTTTCATCACGTCGTCCCTATCAACCTGAATAGGAGTACCATCGCGCGTGGCAGTGACGAGCGGACATTGCTTATCAGGGCGAGAGGAGAGTGCGTGCAGCTCGTCCGGTGTTAGCTCATCAAGAACGCCGCGTTCAATAATTTTCACTTCGTGAGTGAGGAGCCCTTGCAATGTCTTGACGAGCGCCGGGCGTGGAGATTGGCCGATGAGAATAAGACCGATTTTCGGAGTCATGCGCTCTCCTCTGGAAATACGTAAGGGATGAGCGAGATGCCCAGGGCCTGTTCGGCAGCGGCAAACAGGGTACGGTCGTGCATTCCCGCGCCAAGTATCAAACTTTGCCTCGGCGCCGTTAACAGAAGAATAGATTGACCGTTTTCCAGCTCAGCGCTGGTCAAGGGCAAACCGCTCTGGGCGTCAATGGTGATAATGAGGTCTGGAAATGTGGCCAGGCGAACGCCGTCTTTGTCCAATGCCATGTACTCGTTCCAGACGGTTAACGTGTACGAGCTGGCAGAGCCGGTGAGTTGCGCGATGCCGATATCAAAGCCCTTTTGGGTGGAGAGCCGGATGGTGCTGACGCAAGCCTCGTCTTGCAGCTGGCCTTGCAGGACATCGCACAAGGCGATGGCGACGGCTCGAGCGCCCTGCGGCAGCGCTGTCTGAACGGCGTTTCCTACTTTGACGGCATGTGAAATTGCTCCGAGCGCACCGTGGGATTTGACGTAGCTCGCTGGAACGGGATTGCGTGCAACCGTGACCATCCCGCCTGCCAGAGTTGATGCCGTGCGAACGATCTGTGCGGTCTGCTCAAGACTACCTTTTACCGCTATTTCAATGTGCTTCTGCCTGGCGGGATTGCCTCCTGCTGTGGCCTGAAGCGACACGTAATCGCCCTGGTGATGAAGACCCATGCTGCCCATAAGGCTGGTGGGATGTGCACGGCCATTGCAGGCAGCGTCGAGAAGCGGAAGGCCGAGAACCGCAGATTGTATCCAGCCGTTGACTGTAGCCCACCCACCGTTTTCGTTCGTGATGAGCGCGGCGAGCGTTTTACCCGCCAGGTCTTGCAGGCTCTGAACAGTGCGAACGTAATCCTCCGGCGCAACGAAGGCATCGCGTTGGCTCGGAGCGCCCACCACAGCGACCGTAGCGACGAGTGCGTCGTCGGCAAGATCGTCAATCGTGCAAAAACGGGGTGTGCCGCGATCCAAAGCAGCGCGGCCCATTTTCATCCCTTCACTACGTGCGCCACCACCGCCACCACCGAGCACTGTTCCGCCAAGAACAGCTGCCTCAAGCAATTGATGATCAACGTGCATCCCGACTGTCATGCCTGTCGCGCCACCTATGTTTTAGTCTAACCCACATTACTCTATTCGTTTAATCGAGAGGCGGGGCGATGTCAAGACTTGTCGCTTCTTATGTATCGGTGTGCGGGCCAGGTGTCCAGTACATCATCACACAATCTTTGATGGATATGCCCTTCGACAATCTCAGAGTGAAGCAAGTAGTTCTACCTGTCAGATTCAGTACAGTCAGCTACTACGTAGGGGCGTTTAATTAAACGCCCCTACATCTTCTGAAATCTTGAAAGAAGAATATTCAAATAGGAGCAATTTGGAAGTCATTTTAAACCTCATATCTCCTGTGATGGTGTCCAGGCCGAACTGCCAATCATCACTCGCTAACTGCGCGAGGGATTCCGCTTGATTTTCTGCAACTCATTACTTATAGGGAAGGGTGATTCGGATGTACGAGCATTGCACATCATTACTAGATGCAAAATGCAAAATGAAAAGTGTAAATTGAAAAACGGAATGAAATAATTATGCAATTTGCATTTAGATATTTTCATTTTTCATTCACGCTTGGGCTAAAGAAGGATGGAGGCCAGCAGTGAAAACAAACGGTAAGGTTCGCCGGTATCTATTTGCTGTGATGTGTGCTTCAGTATTGGGGAGCATGGTTGTAATGTGTCAGTGCGGAGGCTCCCAGCTGCCGTTGTTGGGCCGCAAAGTGGTGCTGAAGGTAGGTATGCAAGAAGAGCCGAGCACCTTGAATATCCTGAACTATCAGAGCGTCTGGTCAGGTTACGTGCTCGGGCGATTCTATAGGACATTATATGATGAAGGGCCAGTGGATTTTGAGATGGTACCAATTCTGGCTGAAAGCCTGCCGGAGTACGATGCAGCCACCACCAGCTGCATTGTGCGATTACGGCGTGGGATTACGTGGGATGACGGCGTACCGTTTACCGCTGCAGACGTTGTGTTCACAGCGAACATGCACTTACAGATCAAGATTCCGAGTTTGTACTATGCAGCATGGGAATTTATAGATCGGGTCGAGGCGCTGGATGACTACACGGTCAAGTTCGTGCTGAAGACACCCCGTGCGACGTTTTTCTCGAACACCCTGTTGCCGGATAATTTTATTCTGCCGCGTCATCGGTGGAGGTCTGTTGTGGAGGACATCAAGTTCACCGCGGATCCCGTAGGCAACTTGATGGAGTACCAGCCGAATGTGCCGGTTGGGCTTGGGCCGTTTCGGTTTGTTGAATGGCGCAGGGGATCGTATATCAAGGTGGTGAGCAACCCGAATTTTTATGGTCGGGGACTGAAGTTGAAAGGGCTAGAGTTCGGGCCGTTTATGGACGAGATTCTGTACAAAATTTACAGAAATACTGATACTGCGATTCTGGCACTGAAGAAGGGAGACATTGACTACATCTGGTGGCCGATACAGCCGGGATATCTTGACGAGTTGAAGGGGCATCCCGACATTGCGGTGACCACGAATCCGGCGAATGGGTGGAAGTTCCTCGCTTTCCATTGCAATCGTGAGCCGTTTAGTGATGTGAATTTTCGCCGCGCATGCCACTGGCTGATTGATAAAGATTTCCTGGTGGAGCGGGTGCTGCAGAGACATGGTCAGCGTGCAGATAACGTCGTGCCGCCAGTGAATAAGTTCTGGCATAATCCTGATGTGCCGGTGATCGGGAAGGGGATGACGAAAGCCGAGCGGTGGCGCGAAGCCAAGGAGATTCTCACCAATGCAGGTTACTCGTGGGTAGTGCCGCCGGAGATACGTGAGGATGGCGCCGTGACGCCCGGAAAGGGACTCCGCATGTCGAATGGAGAGCCGGTGAGGACATTTTCGCTGCTCACACCGACTGCAGACTATGATCCATTGCGCGCTATAAGCGGGACGTATATTCAGCAATGGTGGAAGGAATTTGGGATTCCAGTGAATGCGGTGCCGACCTCTGTAAACGACATTCTGCGGCGAGCCGATCCGACCGGCGATTTTGATGTCTACATTCTTGGGTGGATTCGTTTGCCTATTGATCCGGAATATCTGAGCACGCTGTTCACGTCGCGCCAGGCCGTGAAAGACGGCAACAACACTTCGTGCTATAGAAATCCAGCCTACGATGCCCTCGCTGCGCAGGCAGATGCGGAAATGGACCGCGAGGCTCGGCGCCGGATAATTTTTCGCATGCAGGAAATAATCGCAGCCGACGTTCCTTATATTACGCTTTATGCCGAGGATGTGATCGAGGCCTACCGAAAAGATCGGTTTACCGGCTGGGTGAATGAACCCATGGGCATCGGAAACCCATGGTCAATCTTGACCATCAAGCCAGTCCAGCCCAGGTAAGCACGTCTCGTTCGACTGGGGAAGTTCGCGCATGACCTTCTGGCATTATCTCGGACGTAAGCTCTTCCAGCTCGCCCTGACGACGCTTATTATTGTGACGCTGATCTTCTTTTTGTTTCGCGTGATGCCGGGCGATCCCGTGAAGACAATCATTGATCCGCAAATGCCGCCAGAGGCACGTGCGCAATTGCGCGCTCAGTTCGGATTAGACAAGCCCCCCGTCGTGCAGTACCTGATTTTCCTTAAAAATGCAGCTCGCGGAAACTGGGGCGTATCGTTTTTTCAGCAAGAGCCCGTGTTTCGCATTATTATGCGCAAACTTCCCAACACCCTACTGCTTTTTACGAGCGCAGTGGTGCTGGCCTACCTGATTGGCGTTCCGATTGGAAAGCGAATTGCGTGGAAGCGTGGTACGCCGACTGAGGCGGTAGTGACCTTTGTGGGAATTTTCTTTTACACCACGTTTTTGCCCTGGCTGGCGTTGATCATGATCTGGCTTTTTGCGTATAAGGGGATACCGCTGCCGTGGGGTGGTGTGCTACAGCTGCCGTTACGAGGGATGATGACGCCGGAGATCTGGTCTGATCCGGCTGCAAGTGCGCTGACGAAAGGGCTGGACGTTGCCGTTCATCTTCTTCTTCCGCTCTTTGTGCTCGTGTTGATCTTCTTTGCGCGCTTCATGTTGCTCATGAGAAGCAGCATGCTCGATACACTGGAAGAAGATTACATTGTCACCGCGCGAGCCAAAGGGCTGGAGGATCGTGTGATTATGAATCGGCATGCGGCTCGTAACGCGATGCTGCCGGTAGTGACTGCGATGGCGCTGAGTCTCGCCTTTTCCCTCAACGGTGGGGTATTGACAGAAAAGGTTTTTTCCTGGCCTGGGCTAGGGACCGAGCTGATTGATGCGGTTATGAAGAATGATTATCCGTTGGCACAAGCGGCGTTCATATTTCTGGCGGTCATAGTGCTGGTGGCGAACCTCATTGCGGATATTCTGTATATTTTTCTAGATCCGCGTATTGGGTTTGAGAGCTGAACGTCTGGTGCAGGGGGTACGCGCGATGGCTAGGGAGTTTACGCGACGACTAGGTCGGGTCAGGCGCGAGCTGACAGGTGTCTGGCGCGTGTTTCGACGCAACAAGCTTGCCGTCGTTGGGCTCTACATTCTGCTGTTCTTTTTGGCGCTGGCAGTAGCTTCTCCATTCTATGCCGCTCGTGAACCAATGTACGAACCATTGACCGGGTATGACCCTGAAATCCTGGGATCGCATCCGCCGTCGCTCAAGCATCCGCTTGGCACTGATTTTCTCGGACGCGACATTCTCGGGCAGATCATGAAAGGAAGCCAGCTAGCGTTCGCCGTAGGAATCATTGCTGCCTTAACGTCGGTAGTGATTGGAACCCTGATAGGTCTTATTTCTGGCTATTTTGGGGGGCTGGTGGACTCGGTGCTTATGCGCATGACCGACATTGTGCTGACGCTGCCGAGCATCCCACTTCTTATCATCATTGGCGCGGCCATTGGAAAGCAGAGCATATGGATAATCGTAGTTATTATCGGAGCGCTGGGATGGCCGTCTACCGCGCGGGTGGTGCGGTCGCAAACCCTATCGCTGAAGAAGCGGCCGTTTGTGGATGCAGCGCGTGTTGCGGGGTCTGGCCATTCCCGGGTTGTGCTACACCACATTGCGCCCAATGTGCTGCCCCTCGCGTTTCTCTACATGACTTTTCTGGTAACCTGGGCAATACTGACAGAAGCAGGCTTGAGCTTTATCGGGCTGGGCGACTCATCGCAGGTGAGCTGGGGCATGATGCTTCAGTGGTGCTTCACCTCAGGGCACACGTTTCGGGCATGGTATTGGATTTTGCCGCCCGGGTTGTCTATTTCGTTGTTGACTCTGGCGTTTTACCTGATTGGGCGGGGACTCGACGAAGTTGTGAACCCACGATTGCAAGAGCGTTAATGAAGGAGCTCAACGTGGTACACCATTAATCTTGAAATGAAGGTTGAGTTGTAACATGGGCATATTGCATATGATACACACGGGCTGGAAGCCCGTGCCACCTCTATAAAGGGAAGCAAGACTTAGAAGGGATGCCATGGCACTTCTAGGCGTTCACGAGCTGAGCGTGGTGTACCAAACCCAACACGGCGCGGTGCGAGCGGTTGAGGACGTGTCGTTGGAGATCGGGGAGCGCGAGGCATTTGGCCTGGTGGGTGAATCGGGGTGTGGCAAGACGACGCTTGCTCTGGCTCTATTAGGCCTGCTGCCGCGCAATGGTCACATTCGCAGCGGCGCGATTTTGTTTCAAGGTCTCGATCTTGCCTCAGCACCACCAGATGCTATGCGACGCATTCGGTGGAAGGGGATTGCCATGGTGTTTCAGGCAGCGATGAATTCGCTGAACCCGGTGCAGCGAGTGGGAGATCAGATTGTTGAGGCAATTCGCGCTCACGAGGTGGTGAGCCGAGATGAAGCCAGGCAGCGGGTAGTTGAGCTATTCCAGTTGGTCGGGCTGGATCCTGAACGTGCGCGTGCCTACCCGCATCAATACAGCGGAGGTATGAAGCAGCGGGCGGTGATTGCGATGGCATTGGCATGCCGGCCAGCACTGGTGATTGCGGACGAGCCTACCACGGCCCTGGACGTGATTGTGCAGGATCAGATTCTCGCGGAGCTCGTCCAACTCCAGACACAAACAGGAATGGCGATGCTCTACATTTCGCACGACATTGCGATTATTTCCGAATCGTGCCAGCGCGTTGGCGTGATGTACGCTGGAAGATTGGTCGAGTGTGGGCCGAGCGAGAAGGTCTTTTCGGCTCCCCAGCATCCATACATGCAAGCGTTGCTAGGGTCGTACCCATCTCTGCGGGGGGAGAGAGGGCGATTGGCGGCCATTGGTGGCGAGCCGCCAAGTTTGATTTTCCCACCACCGGGTTGTAAGTTCCATCCGCGTTGTGCGCACGTCATGCCGGTGTGCAGGCGCGAGGCACCTGAGTACCGGGAGATTAAACCAGGCCATTGGGTTGCCTGCCATCTCCATGGATGATCAAAAAAGTGGCTCTTTGTCAAATGAGTTAGCATTCTTATGAGGAAAGATAATCCCTCTCACCTTGATCCTCTCCCCCCAGGGGAGAGGGAAAAACGCAAATGAGTTTAAGTTTTCTCTCAAGATCCGTCGCTCTCCCCAGGGAGGAGAGGAAAAAACACTGAGCAGACTGCTGTTCATTTTCGCGCAGCCAAATCATGACAGACAAAATCACTGACATTCGTCCGGAGAGGATATTCCAGCCGACGGAGAACCCTACTTTCCTCTCCCCAGCGGGGAGAGGGATGGGGTGAGGGGGCTACAAGAACAGCTTGTTATGAACGCAATCCTCTCTGCAAAAGCCTAAGGAACCTGTATTTACTATGTGTTTTGATCGCTATTTTGCTAACCTATCTGACAAAGAGCCAAAAAAGTATTAACAGCCCGTTACAAAATGAATGTTTCGAACATCTCTGGGACACAGATATCTCGGAAGCTTAATAAGAAGGTGGCACGGGCATCCTGCCCGTGTAGGCAAAGAGAGACCATCAAAATATGCGCCTAAGGCGCGTTTGCGTCGTGCGGTCATGGTTTGATAGTTCTTTTTGTTAGGGGCACTAAAGATGGGAGTCAGGCGTGAACGGTGATGCGACAGTTGTTGTAGAGAATCTGGAGAAGCGATTCTTGGTGCAGCGGAACGTGCTGAGCGGGAAAACCAGGAGCATTACAGCGGTGGATGGGGTGAGCTTTACGGTGCCGCAGGGCCAGATTTTTGCCTTGGTTGGTGAGAGCGGATGCGGAAAGACCACGTGCGCGAAGTTATTGGTCAGGCTGCTCGAGCCTACGCGCGGAACGATACGCATTGCAGGACAGGATATTGGTGCGCTGCGCCATCGCGACTTGCGTGCATTTCGCAAGAACGTTCAGATGATTTTCCAGGATCCCTATGAATCGTTGAATCCGCGCCAGACTATTCGCAATACAATTGTAGAGCCGCTGGTGATCCAACGCATGGGCGATGCCCACGAGCGTGAGGAACGAATCAGGCAAATGCTTCGCACCGTGGGTTTGCCTGACGACGATGACTTGCTTGATTCCTATCCTCACGAGCTTTCTGGCGGACAGCGACAGCGGGTGTCTATAGCCCGAGCGCTGGTGGTTGGACCGATCTTCGTGGTTGCGGACGAGCCGGTTTCGATGCTCGACGTTTCAGTGAAAGCGGGGATTCTGAACCTGCTTGTGGAGTTGCGTTCTCAATTCCAGCTCACCATGGTTTTCATCACGCACGATGTGGCCTCAGCCCGCTATCTCTGCGACACGATTGGCGTGATGTATCTGGGCTCGCTGGTTGAAGTTGGCCCGACAGAGGAGGTCGTTGCACATCCGAAGCATCCGTATACTCAGGCGTTGATCGCTGCGGTGCCAGATATTGTCGTTTCTGGTAAGCGGGAGCGCGTTAGATTACCAGGTCAGGTTCCCACACCCATAGACCTTCCGGATGAATGCCATTTTCGCCACCGATGTGCACATCAACTCGACGTCTGTGCACGCCGCAAGCCCCGGTTGCGGTCGCTCACCCCAGAGCATTCCGTGGCCTGCTATCTGTATCACAAGTTCCAGGAATAGTTTCATTGTCATTTCTATTGGCTTTCGGTGGATTTCTCTTTCCTCCAGAGGCGGACAAGCCGCCCTTCCCCAAGCCCCTAACCCTCTGCGGCTTTTATAGCGGAATTCTTCTGGGCATTAATCTTATTTGAAGACGAGACGCTGATGAGCAAAACGGACGAGAGCCAGGAGAACGATTGACGCAAAATAGGCCATTGTATGGATTCTGTTTTTTTATTCGCAATTCAGATTCAGATATGAAGGCTATGGTTAGGAGTCTTATTCGGTAATCAGTAAGCTGCGTAGATATTTTTCGTCAGGGTTCTGAGCTGCGAGATAAGAGGTGCTAAGGCTACCGGCCTGCCAGATTTTGACCTGCGCGGTTGCGGCCTCACGCGCATCACTATAGCGTTTACAAATAGTAGCTGCCAATGGGAGAAGCTCCTGGTGCTCCTGGCCACGGATAAGAGCTAAGGGACTCCCAACGTTTTCGACCTCGAGCAGAATGTCTTCGGACTGCACGAGGTTGGCGATGGTGTGGTTTTCTCGCTCATTGCGGCCCACGATGAGTTTCGTTACTGGAGAAAGTCGGAAGTGCCGGCCAAGCTTTAGAAGGAGAATGTCGTTCATCGCTGAAATTCCGTGGTCGAAGAGGTCTCTGAGACGCGCAGCAAACCCGGGATCAGTGAGCAGACATCCTCCTGCGGGGCACGGATAATCAGTGATTCCGTATTTGGCAGCTAGATCCATCTGGGGACGACGGGTCCGCCCTTGAAATGCAAGCAGAAGGGAGCGATCAACCCATCCCCGTAGCTCAGGTACGGTGAGCGGTAGGTAATGTGCCGAGAGGGGGCGAAGAATCAGGCCTTCCACTCCGGCTTCTTTTTCAATCAGGAGCAGGGCTTTGCGATGTTGCGACATGGGCCGCTGGCCAAGTACTTCTCCGGTAAAGATAAACTGAGCATCGAGCTCGTTCATTAATTCGCGCGCCTTGATAAGGAGAAAGATACGGCAGTCTATACACGGGTTCATATTGCTGCCGCGGCCGAATTTCGGCTTCTTAACTAGCTCGATATACTCTGATCCTGCTCCCATAGATTTCAGCTGGACACCGAATTCAGCGGCAAACTTGCGCGAGAAGCTGACGCAGCCGTTGCTCCCATGATCGCACGTGCAAAAGATCGTCTTCAGGTTAAAGGCAACGACTTCGAGTCCCTGCTCGATCATCAACTTGAGGGCAAGGGTGCTGTCCAGTCCGCCTGAGAGCAGACCGATTGCTTTAACTCTTTTTTTCATGATTTTTCGTATGTATTGCCTCCCGCATGTGAATACGTATGTTCGGAAAAGGCGCACGAGAAGTCAAGGGCTAGGTTTTTGAGAATTCTTTCGTAGAACCAGATGGGGAAAGGCGAAAAGTTAGAAGGGCAGGGCCATCGCGAGCAAGTGCAGAGCATCGGAGATGGGCTGAGGCTTTCTCATTGATCCAGTGGTAAGGCGCCGGGCGTTTGTTCATGCTTGCAAATTTGTCATGATTGGCTAATATATATTCAGTGCATGCAGTGGAAGAGGCAGCCCTATTCTTGCAGCGCAAGATTGGCTGCGTAACAGTGATGCAACCTAAAGAAGGCCAAACTTTTTCGGATCACTGTAGGTCATCTATGATACCTGGGTGATCCATATGCAGGAAGCAGTCCATTGGCGATTCGCGATGTTACGATACAGTTGATAAGGCGCTGTCAGCGACGAGACCCAGAGGCATTTGAGGAACTCTATCGCGAGATTGCACACGAGCTGTTCAATTGGATTTTTTCCATTCTTCGCAATCACGACGATACGGATGAGGTCCTACAGGAAAGTCTCATACGGGTGTTTAAGCACATTGGTTCGCTCAAGGAGGCAGAGAAGTTTCCGCAGTGGTCGATCCGGATCGCCATTAATCAGTGCTACACACATCGCTCGCGCAAGCATCGCACGGAACATTATCCCCTTAACGAAGAGATTCTGGTTAAGACCGAGTCGAGTCGATTCAAGCCGAGAGAGGTGGCAAATCCCAGGCAAGTGCTTATGCAAAAAGAAGTGCTCGGGGAGATCAACGCAGCGATTGCCAAGCTGCCACCCAAGCAACGTACAGCGATTGTGCTCTTTGAAGTAAAGGGGCATTCCATCCGTGAGATAGCTTCGCTACTGAGCTGCAGCGAAGGGGCGGTGAAGTTTAATATTCATCAGGCGCGCAAGAAGCTGCGCAGAGAATTGCAGCATCATCTGGGGCGGATAAGACAACAGAAAATGAGCCCTGGGTCTGAATGAGGTGCGTAGTGCCGAGCCCGGCCTGT
This sequence comes from Candidatus Sumerlaeota bacterium, assembly GCA_030613245.1. Lineage (GTDB taxonomy): Bacteria > Sumerlaeota > Sumerlaeia > MWCT01 > JAUWMI01 > JAUWMI01. Next base: position 65,162 of record JAUWMI010000015.1, on the reverse strand, counting down.
AATGCTTGTGGCCTTATGATGCAAGTGCTCGTGTGTGAGTAGAAGTGCGGCGACCACGTCGGGCCTGGCGATGGTTCTTTTTCAAGTCAGCAATGCGGGAATGGTTCGTTCATCGTGAATTTCTGGCGAAAGAGAGGGGAAATTTTATGAGATGCGATGATGTAAGGAGGAATCTTGACGATTACGTTGAGCAGACACTTCAGGAGCATGAGGCCTCGGCACTGGAAGACCATCTGCACTCCTGTAGCTCCTGCCGCGAGGAACATGAGGCCTGCGAAGCGCTGCGTGAGTTGCTGCGCACGAGCAGCCACCAGGTTTCTCCACCAGAGTCGTACTTTCAACGAGTATTTACACGAGTAATCCGGCGGCTTCAGGCTGAAGAGCGGCCGCGTATGAGTCTCGGCCGCTTCGCGCGAGGTATGAGTGAGTGGCTGAGTGCGCCCGGCCTGGGATTTCGGTTAACACGCGCAGCAGCGCTTGTGCTCGTGGGGCTGATAGGTGGGATGTATCTGGTGGCCTATGCTCCGGCCAGCCTTCAATGGCTCACTCCATCAGTTCGCCTTACCGAGACGTCACAGCCCCCCACGCTTGAGATAGCTGAACCGGGAGCAGAAGTAACTGCTGGTCGGGCCACAGGCACTCGGATTGTGAGGAGTGCTCTTGAGCGCGGAAGAGGCCTCTCTCCACCGGGGCTGCCTGAGGAATCTCTGGCAGTGGCTTTGGAGCCTGAGCGATCAGAAAGGGTGATCGCATCTGTGTTGCCAGAGCGGGAGAGCGACAGGAGAGTGCCAGGATCTGGCGTGGCTGTGCCACTTAAACCAGTTGCGCCACAATCTCGATTGGACAGGTTGATGCTCGTCTCGAACAAGATTCGCGAATCTGAGGTGCTGGAGGATCTGGCGAATATCAGGCTGAATTTGTATCTCTCAGGGGAAGAGCGCTACATTCCGGAGTTCCAGAAGATTGAGGGGTTGTTCTACGAAATTATTCAGACTGATACAGCAGAGGATCAGAACTACATTGAGACCCACAAGATGTATCAAACGGCGGAACAGCATCTGCTGAATCGCCAGTATTTTGATGCACTGAAGCACTTCTATCTGGTAGCTCATCGCCAGCCGAAATCGCTGCTTGCATTTCTCGCCCGGTTTCAGATTGCCAATGTCAATTTTAATGTTCTGCATGACTATAAGAGTGCTCTCCTGAATTACGAGAAGTGTTTGGAGAACTATCCCACGCACTTCATTTCAGATGAGAAGAAAGACATTATTCTTTCCCGGATTGAACTGCTTACGAAGAATGGCCAAGACAACTGGCGGCCGTTGCGTCTCTACTATCGCGCTCGCGTGAGCAGCCCAGAGGTTGCCAATCTCTTGTATCAGGAGATTCTTGAATCCTACCCAAACAGTACGCTAGTGCAGAGCTGCATTGAGACGCTGACGAGTTTCGCAATTGGCGAGCAATATGAAGGTACGGTGACGCCGGAGGAGATAATAATACTCTTTCAGAGCTACAGGGAGCGCTGGCCGCAGAATCCCCCGCGTGCGTATGTGCAGCTTGGGATTGCTGATATTCTCAACTATCGTTTGCACAACTACCAGCAGGCCCTGCTGGAATATATCCACGTGGTCAATACGGCGCCCGATTCCAAGGCCACGCTGGTGGCAAAAAAGCGCATCCACCGACTGTATCAGCGAGGGTTTTCAGCAAAAGAATAATGCGATCGAAACCGACTAACCGGCTAACCGATCAACCGGCTGACACGAGACGTACGGGGCATGATAGGCTAAGGATTTCAGGATGGCAAGAGGTCAAATAGAGCAAGCCATGAGGCATACGATAAAGCAGCCGCAAATCGCAGTCTTGCTGACCTGGATGCTACTGGTCTTTTTTGGCCCGGCTTCCTGGGGTCGTGAGCTATTGACGTCTCAATCCCCAGACGGTGTGGTATTAGAGTTGCTCGACAACCAGACCAGGGGTGTCACGCTGATCGGCATGCTCAATCCACGAGCAGAGATGGTTGCCACACCCGCGCCACGGCCTCTCCTGCAGGTTAAAGACCAGGGGCGCTTGGCCAACGTACAACTTCAGCATATTCGTCGCATCTACTTTCGTGGCGAAGAGCGGCTTTCGGTTGTGAGCGACCGAACCGTGCGCTGTTTTTCCTTAGGACGAGGGCAGGCGAAGATTCCCGCGCCACCCGATTGGTACGACCAGCAGATCATTACTGCGCACTGGAAAGCGGTTTCGTATGCCCATCCGAATTATAGCTGGTTTTATATTCCAGGTGCAGCATGGGTCTGGAGTACCAGGTCATGGTCCGACACCGAAGGCGAAACTACCCTTTTTCGCCAGATATTTACAATCCCTGAGGATTTTCACGTTGTAGCGGCCATACTCTCGATAACAGTAGATCATCAACTGGATGCACTGTACTTGAATGGCGAGAATATCAAGATGGGGCCAATGCCGTTAAAAGGCCAGGTTGCGCAATTCCTGGTTGGGCCACTATTGGTTGCGGGTAAGAATGTATTGGCGGTTCGGGCATCAGACGTCGGTGGCGGAAAGATCAGTTATGCGGGACTGGCCTACAGGATAGACATTCGTGGATTTCGCAGGCCAGGCCGGCTGAAGGAGTTACAGCCGCCTGGGGTGATTGCGTATATAGAGAATGGGGATATGGTACAAGGGGAGCTGTTCGGCTTGACACCTCGGACAGTGCACGTTTCGACACCGTATGGGAAGATGCAGATTGACCGGGATTGGGTGGAACAGCTGGTAATGAACTACGAGGTGCCGGCGCAGTTGCCCAGATCGCCAAAGCGGTCTATTTTGAAGCGAGTGCTGGGCCGGAAAAAGGTCTTTGGGATGTTTGAACCCCAGCCGCACAAGCCGAAGGCCGTAGAGCTGGTGCCGCAGATGCAAGTGGAGGAGACCGGGCTGCTCATGAAGACCGGAGAGTTCGTGGCAGGCAGGTTGCTGGAGGACAGGCAAGAAACGCTTATTGTCAAGCCGCGCTATGGTAGCTCGTTTGCAGTCCCTTTTAGCGGCATTGATACGGTTTTCCCTAATCCACCGGGCGTAACCGGGTATCGCCACTACATGCCGGAGAGTTATCCTTATATCTGTCGGCTGACGCTGGTGAACGGAGATCATCTCAGTGGCTTACTTGATAATATGACCGCGACGCACCTTACCCTGAAACCGCTATACAGCGACGCACTTACGGTGAGCAATGGGATGATCTTCACGGTTGACTTTCCCTTTAATGCGCGGTTACGCACGCGGGATCTGCTTGAAGCACGACGCCGCGCTGGTCAGAGCGCGATTCGCATCGGGCTGATCGGCGACATTGTGGATCGCGAGACGAGATTTGAGAAGTCGTTCTATTATCAGGCACAGCGGGTACTCCACGATCTAGGTATTCAGGCCAAGTGGCTGAATGCGCTGGAGATGGTGAAGCCACAAGCTCTGACGCCTGGCAATTTTTCACTGCTGCTCAATGTGGACGAAAAGGAGCGCTACTACAATTCAGTAAGGCGGCCGGACGACGGGTTTGCCGCGATTGTACGGTACGTTAAGGACGGAGGAAACCTGGCGCATCTGGCTGTCGCCACGCCGTTTTATTTCGGCTTTGGGGCGCAACAGCATCGGTGGGTGCGAATAACCCAGGGCACTCGGCTAAACCATGCGCTGGGAATGGATATCCTGTTGCCCGGAGATGAACGGCCAGGTCAAAAACCCTTTGAACTGCCTGATAACGAGAATCGGGTGTTCCGCTTCGTGTTGAACCGGGAATCGCCGTATGCCCGTTATCTGCCTGATGAGGTGCCATTAGCATTAACGAAGGATTGCCGCTTCCGGCCGGTGACAGGCAACAGTGCCCCTGAGGGCGCAACATTTTCTCCCATCTATGTCTTGCGTGACCAGGCAGGCACATCCTACGGAACAGCCATGGCAGTGATTCATTATCCAAAGGAAACCTTCTCGGGTGGATTTGGGTTTTATGTGAGTCATCTCTTGCTACATAGCCACTTTCACGATACTCCCATGATTGATTATCTCCTTCCTCGGATTGTCGAAATCGTCCTGGAAAAGCATTGACATCTTACCTCACCCGTACTTATGACTATTGCATACCTCGCTCTATGGTTAGGAACGAGGACGCGCGGAAGTTGCTTTTTGCCGTTCTAACGGACAAACGGACTAACGGACAAGCCGACATGGGACGTCGAAAGAAAGATCTTCTAGAGCAACTGCGGGTGCTAACGTTTTTTGTGACGTCGAAATGCAATGCGCGGTGCCGCACTTGCTTTTACTGGCAGGGGCTGAATAGAGATTCTAAGGATGAGTTGTCGCTTGCGGAGATCGAGCGCATCTCTGCCTCGTTGCCGGCCTTCCCGCATCTCCTGATTTCTGGCGGCGAACCTTTTCTTCGGCCCGATCTTGAGCAGGTTCTGGATGTGTTCGTACGCCAGAATCGGCTGACCAGTATTGATATTCCTACTAACGCTCTATTGCCTGAGCCCTGTTCAGCGGTTGCCGAAGCGGTGCTAACCAGCCACCCTCATATTCTACTGACGATCGGAGTCTCGCTTGACGGCATGGAGGCTACCCACGATGCGATTCGCGGAGTGAAGGGGAACTTTCAGTATGTGTTTCGCACTCTTGAACAGTTGAATGAGCTGCGCTCCAGGGTGTTGAAACGCCTCCCCGCCTCCAGGCAATTCAAATTCCAGATCTATACGCTTACCGTCTTAACTCAGCAGAATATTGGCGAAGTGCCGCAACTGATCGAATATCTAAAACAGCATGCAGACGTTGATGGTATGATGTTCGAAGTAATTCGAGGCGTGCCGGCTGACAGCAAATTGCAGCCTCCCTCACCAGATGAATTTGAAGGTATTGTGCCTCTTATGCTGGAAACGAATTTCGAGCTGATGGGCAAGCGCTGGACTGATGAGCGGGCCCTGCGGCTTTCGTATATAAAAAGTGTGTACCAGTTGCAGGCAGAGATGTTGCGGCGCGGGAGACTTATGGTGCAGTGTCAAGCGGGTGTTGCACTCGGGGTCATTGAGCCAAACGGCGACGTGCGCTTGTGTGAGTTATTGGAGCCGGTAGGAAACGTTAGGGATACGGAGTACGACTTCAAGGCGGTATGGTTGGGGGCGGCGGCAGAGCGGCAACGGGCGTGGATTCGGCGTACTGGATGTGCGTGTACGCACTGTGTAAATCTCGGACATAGCGTTGATGCCTCGGGCAGGGCGCGGCGACGCCGCAAGTCCTTTCAACACGCGTTTGAGCGTAAAGGAATGACCGTCCACCGGCATTCTTGAGCGTTGGAGGAAAGCGAGACTGGTTGGTGCATGGATTTGTTTACAGGCGCTGGAAGCTTATTGCAGCGGGAGTGATAGTGCTTTGGCTTGTGGGCTGCGTGGGTCGTTACACTTCGTTCATGCCACGTTCGGGGGTTGAAGTGTCTTCAGCGGACTGCCGCCGCTGCCATCAGGAGATTTTTCTCGAATGGCAGCATTCGCCTCATGCCGACAGTGTTAAGAATGAGCACTACCAGTTCTATTCGGATGGGGGTTCGATTGATAGCTGTCGGGGATGCCATCAGCCCGTAACTATTTTCACTGATGGCCAGAGCCCACCACCACGCGTTACGCAAGCTAACGAAGGAGTCGATTGCCTGGCATGCCATTTGCAGTGTGGATCGTTCTGGGGGCCGCTGCCCGTGCGCTATGAGGCGCATCCCGTGGTGGTGAATGAGGAGCGATACCGGCACAGCGCATTGTGCGGCGTATGTCATCGGGCGACTTATTCAGAATGGCAGGCAGCGCCGTTTGCCGCACGCGTGAACACTTGTCAGGGCTGCCACATGACGCCTGTGAAGCGCCGCGTGATGGCGAAGCCCAGCCTTGTGTCGCGCCTGTTGTTTTCAACACCGCGCGTAGTTAAGACGCGCAGTCATGAAATGACACTCGCGAGTATTGAGCATTTCCCTGATGCCGTGCGCGTTGAGCTGACTCAAGACCAGGCAGGCACTCAGACGCTGCACGTAATGCTGCGAGTAACGAATCGGCTACCTCACGGAATTCCTACTGGCGAGTATGGATATCGAAAGGCTACACTGGCAGCTGAGTTAATTGATGAAGACGAAAAGACGCTGGCTGAGCGATCAGTGGATTTTTTCATTGAATTACGGACGCAGCTTGTGCCGTTGAAGGAACGCCAGATTCCGTTTCAGTTTGAAGGTGTTGATCTTGCTTCTGTGCGGCAAATCCGGGTAAGGCTGGAGCGCTCGTCTCTGGAAGGGGAAAAGCGCATTGTGATTGGCACGTGGGATTTTCCGTTAGACGCACAGCCTTCGAGTGCTCAGAAGCAGGAAGAATCAAATTGATCATGCACAGGATGGTAAACCAGATGGCCTTGGAGCGCAGCAGGGTTACACGCTGGATCATGGTGTGCTGTGGCGTAATGCTCGTCGGGCTTTTCCTTGCCACTGCAACCAAGGGCGTTGCGACGGATAAGGAGCACGTTCTGGACTCAGCCGCGGAGCTTCATCCCCCGCTTGCTACAGTGGCGAATCCGGGGCCGCTCTGCGCGGCACACGCACACCTGGAGGGACTTGACCACTGTGCGGATTGTCATCTGATTGCCAGGGAAGCGGGTGAAAGGAAATGCTTGTCGTGCCACGATCTTATCTGGGAGCGGCGAACGAAGAAGCAGGGGTATCATGGCCGCTTTCTCGAAGGCGCATGCATTGACTGTCATTCAGATCATCAGGGCGTGGATTTCGTGCCCATCGAATTGGATGCGGTGCAGTTCAATCATGCACTGTCGCAATTTCCCCTGGAGGGGAAGCATCTTTCCCTGCCGTGTGAGCGTTGCCATCTGCAAGAAGGAGAGAAAAAGGAGAAAGTTCGCTTTCGATATATTGGTCTGCCGGTTACCTGCATGGGCTGTCATCCGACGCCGCATTCTGGAAGAGTGTCAACCGAGTGCGAGAGATGTCACTCAGCCAGAGGATGGACAGGGCGAGCGGTTGCGTACGATCATGGCCAGGATTTTGGCTTTCCTTTGCACGGCGCTCACAGCGAGGTTCAGTGTGTGCAGTGCCATCGCAAAGGATGGGGGGAAGAGGTATCAACACGCTGCAGTGACTGCCACATGGACGTGCATCAAGGCAAGCTGGGAGCAGCGTGCGACTCATGCCATGATGAGCAGCGGTGGGCAAATGCCGCAGCGCAGTTCGATCACACAACGGCAACCGGCTATGCGCTTGAGGGGCGCCACGCTGGCCTCGCATGCTTGGATTGCCATAGTGATTCGACCTACGCTGAGGCAAGCGCAGCGTGCGTCTCGTGTCATGCCTCGCCCCATGGCGACGAGGTGTCAGATCAATGTATGAAGTGTCATACTGTCTTGAGTTGGGAGCAAGAGGGCCTTGCGTTTGACCATGACAAAGCCACAGAGTATAAGCTTGGGGTCCTTCATCGCCATGTCGCCTGTGCGGCGTGCCATCCTGATGGAACGTATATGGTGAGCGACCAGAGTTGTGAAGGCTGTCATGGGGATGTGCAGTCCTTTCGTCTTGGGGAGAGTGCTTTTGATAAGGCAGGTCCCCTTGCAGACCCGATGCTCAAGGTGGTCAAATGCACGGATTGCCATGCTGTGGAAGATCCAGGTTCACGTTTGCCCATTGTCCGACAGCGATGCATGGTCTGTCACCCCGCAACTTATGGACAATTACTCTCGTATTGGGAGGAAAAACTGGATCGCGAGAGCCGGGAGCTGCTCAAACGGCTGGCAGCATGGGCGAAGCGCATGAATATGGAATGGGCAGGGAGGGCATCACCAGCAAGCGCTCCCACCAGGCTGCAGATTTCACTCTCTGAAATGAGCGATACGTTTCGCCAGACGCACGATGGAGTTGAGCGTGTCCAGCGGCTTGGAGTTCACAATTTACGCAACGCGCAGCGTGAGCTGGAGGCTGCACGCCAGCGTTTCAAGCAGTTGAAAACACTTAGCGCTATGGAAGAATAGGCATACCTACTTGTGTATAAGGCTCACTAGGAAAGGAGAGAAGAACGTGCGAGAAAAAGAAAGGTCACCAAAAACCGAACAACCCCCCAGGATTGATCGCCGGGTATTTATCATGCGGTCATCGCTTGGAGCACTGGGAGCAGGGCTCGCGCTGGGCAAATTTGGCTCAAATCTGGCGCATGCCGCATTACGGCCAGAAAACCAGGCCGGAGATAGTACAACGACGCCGCCACTTCCGGCAGTTGGGCCTGGCGGTATGCGCTATCGCACGCTTGGCCGCACAAACCTGCGTGTTGCGGAAGTCAGCTACGGTGCAATCGCTGTCAGTGATCCCGCAGTGATTGCATTTGCCATTGATCAGGGTGTGAATTACATTGACACGGCGCGGAGCTACATCGGTGGGCAAGGCGAGATTACCGTGGGCAAAGCCCTCAAGGGAAAGCGCGATAAGGTCTATCTCGTCACCAAGTGGAACCGCCGCGGGGGCCTTTCAAAAGAAGCGATTCGCAAGCAAACGGAAGAAAGCCTTAAGGCACTGCAAACGGATTATGTGGACATATTGATGTGCCACGGCGTAAGTGCATCGGAGCATTTTCATAGTGAGGACGTTCTTGAGACCATGATGACTCTTCGCAAGGAAGGCAAAACGCGATTTCTCGGCGTGTCATGTCATTCGGGGAATCTGGTAGAGTTGATGAAAGAGGTGATAGATAAGGGGCACTATGACGTGATTCTGTGTAAGTATAATTTTGCCGGGCATCCAGGGTTTGGCGATCTGGTGGCGCTGGCACAGAAGAAGAACGTTGGATTTGTGGCGATGAAGACCCTGGGCGGCGCCAAGCGCGAGGGAATTGAGGCAATCCCGGGCCAGACGTTCCGCCAGGCGGCTCTCAAGTGGGTGCTGTCAAATCCAGGCGTAAGTAATCTGATTGTTACGATGAAGACATTCGATGACGTGCGCGAGCTATGCGCTGTGGCTGGCCAGCAGTTTACCAAGGAGGATCAGGAGGTTTTACGACGCTACCTGGCACAACAGTCGCACGAGATGTGCCGGTTTTGCGATACATGCGCTGGCGTCTGTCCGTACGGCGTTGAAATCTCTAACATCTTGCGCTACCGGATGTACTTTAAGTATTATGCCATGGAGAAGCATGCCATGGGGCTGTATGGGGAGCTGCTTCCTGCGAAAACAGTAATCACATGTGCCGGATGCAGTGCACCCTGTGAAGCGGTGTGCCCTTATGGGCTGGCTGTCAGGACGAAATTGCGCGAGGCGCACGAGCTATTGATGTTGGCGTAATCGCAAGGCTTGAGCGTGCTGTTTAGAACTTGTCCGCCAAGTGGCGGAGAGGAGGAATAGCCGTGAGGATGTGGGGAGCATTAAGAGGTGTCGTGCTGGCAGGATTGCTGTCAGGGTTTCCGATACTGCTCTGTGCGCAACAGGCGCCCGAGTCGGCTCAGTGCGGGAGTCAGGCGGCCAAACTATTTGCCTTCCTGCCGGAGAGCGGCGTGGTAGGCCACTGGGATCGGAAAACAACTCCGACGTTATATACGCCAGAGAATTTATGGAAATACATCAATGGCGCAGCCGAACATTACCTCTCTTACGGATTTCAGCGGCTTGCCACAGCTGAGTATGCATTGCCGCATGACCCGGAAGCAGCGGTGGTGGTTGACATCTACGACATGGGGGATGGAGAGCGCGGATTTGGCATTTACAGTAGTGAGCGCCAGCCCGGTTATAACTTCGTGGATATAGGCACGCAAGGCTACCTTGGCGACCTGGCGTTGAATTTTTACGCTGGGCCGTATTACGTGAGGCTATCAACGTTTAAGATTTCCGATGAGATGAAGGCGGGGCTTAAGGCATTCGGCAAAGAAGTTGCCAGACGTATGAAGGAGCAAAGAGGCTTTCCTACAGCGCTCAGGCATTTGCCCGCTTCACGCATTCTCAATAGCGAAAAGATGATTTACAGGAATTTTCTGGGCCAGCCGTATATGCACAAGGTATGGCTGGCGGACTGCGCAATTTTAGAGGCCGGGGAGACGCAGCACACGGTCACGATCTTCTGGACAAGTTTTGAAGACCCACGGGTTGCGCACGAGGCTTTTGAGAAGTTGAAAACCTCGGATGTCTCATCAGGAGAGACGGCGAGTGCTCTGAATAAGCTGGGCGACGAGAATTTCTGGGTCCCAACGAAGTACCATGGAGTTCTGGTGGTAGTGCGGGAGGGTGCTACTTTATTTGGCGGATACGATTACCAGGAGGCGAAATCCGCCCTTCCATTGCTCAAAGGAATGCAATAAGGCAACACACAACAGGCAAACAGAGCAAAGCAATCCCATCGCGCACGCGGTGGGGAATGTTTTTCTGCTCAAAAGGCAGTGCTAGGGCACGGAGCCTGGCGGGTATGTATCAAGCCCTTCGCGGCCTTTCACTTCAATAGATACGGCATAGCGGCCTGCGCGCGCACATGCATCCAGTACGTCAACGATCGTCTGGTTATACGCCTTCGCATCACCGCGAATGATAATTTCCCTCACCTTCCCTACATGCTCTTCCTTCAGCAGCGCCTCCAGATCTTTCGGCGTGACTTCCCGCTCGTTCAGGTAGATTCTATTCGTATCGGTGACTGTTATGATGAGCGTCGCTGTCTCAGCTTCTCGCGCTGCGGCCTCGGAGGAGCTGGGCAGCTGTACTTCCAGAAAGCTTTTAGCTTCGCGAATCGTAGTAGCCAGAATGAAGAAAAAGATGATGTTGAAGATGACGTCCAGCAAAGGCGTCAGGTTGATAGAATCTTCCGAAACCCAGATAAGGTAGCGCTTATGTCTCATCGGGAATCTCCTCTGTCTCCCGGGTTGTCCGGTTGGCCAGCATCAGCAGTTCCCTGGAGGCTCTGAGCCATGCGCTTGAGTTTCGGCAAGAGATCCTTGATGACACTGGGGAAGAGTTCAATTTCGTAGTAAAACAACCGATGTTTGAAAATGCTAAGCATGATAAATGACGGAATAGCGATGAAGAGTCCCCACATGGTGGTCACGAGAGCCTCATTAATTCCTTCGCTCAATTGGGCAACAGAGCGAGTTTCCGATAGGCTGAATTCGTAGAAGCTTCTCATCATACCGAGGATTGTGCCGAGGAGGCCGAGCAGCGGGGAGATGGTGTAAATGACCGCCAGCTGGCTGTTCTTATGGTAGAGACGTGTGGTCTCTTCCTCTACAGCTTCGCGCACCACTTCATTGTCCTCAAGCTCCGAAGCTTTTGCAAAGTGGGCGAGTAGTTTCTCGAAAATGATGGCAAGGGAGCTCCGTCTCATTCGGAGTGTCGAGATAAATGTCTTCTGCGACGCAGGGGAGTTACAGGATTTAGCCATGCTAATCAAATCGTGTGGAGCAATGCGCTGGCGGCGAAGATTGATCAGCCCCTGTACGATAAAATAGCAGGCCAGGAATGAGCAGGGGATGAGAAATCCCATGATGATGCCCCCACTCAACACGTAACGCTCGAAGAAGCTTTCCATATTCACTCCTTTATCGGGAACGCACAGCTAAGCCGACTGTGCGTGCGCTGTGGTAGCGCGCTGCGTAAGGTTTCGCCCTGCATCTTTTACAGGTGAAGTGCATCTCGCGTTCCGCTGCGGCCTACCTGAGCTCCTCCACCTTCATCTCAATGATTCCGAGGTCGTATTCGTCACCGGCCTTGACAATGCCGAAGCGCACTTGGATGACCCGCGTGCGGTTAGCATCGTAGCCTCGCCGAATGATTTCTTCAGTCTCCAGCTGGCTCATCTTCGCAATCGCTTTTGGTGTGAGACTGAAGACATCATAGACGCCCATGCCGCGCTGACTGCTAAATAGCCCCTCACGCGTCTCGGCACTGTTAAGGTAGGTAAAACGGGAATCCTGGTCTCGAATAAATTTACGCACGATCCGAATACCGTATTTCCGAAGCACATGATCCACAGCTGGCTCTGGGTAGTCGGTGAGCTCGAGGGTACGCAATACGCCTGTTGGGTTGCCGGTAGTGCGGATTTTAAATTTCCGTCCTTCCGTAGCGATTGACTCCTTGAGTATCTCGGTATGCATGAGCGTTTGTTCCTTGTTCAGGTCCTTGCGCATCATCGCGAGCTCCTGGCGATCGCGTTCCAATTCATGCCTTACTTCATCAGAGAGGAGACGCTGCGCGCTGGTCGCCGGGGGTGGAGGTGGTGAGGAGGTTTGTTCCGCTGGCTCAGGCTCGGTTGCCGGTGCCTCGGTGGATATTTTGGTATCAGCAATGTCGGGTGTGGTCTCCACGGCTGGTGAGAGCTCTGGCGCAGGGCTGGTGGAAGCAAGCAATGTTGGCTCTTGCGGCGGCGCAAGCACAATGGAGATTTTTTGCAGCGCGGGTTCCCTGAGGGATTCTGGAGGCACAATGTACCGGGTCAGCAGAAAAGAGAAGAGCGCCACGTGGAATGCAAGTGCCACGAGCAACCCACCCCATCGATCGTAAAATATATCCTCGTATGATGACGCTCTATTCATTATGTTCACTTGTCAGATTTTATTCAGATCGAATTTCGCGAAGAATTCGCGCAATCTCCTCTTTCAGCTCGTCTTTTTGATTCACATTCGGAATCTGGAGCGCATTAAGCACCGAAGATCTTGGCAATTCCTTTCCCTCAAGCTGCGCTATCTGAATCCGGTTGATAAGTTGATTCATGAGGCGCTGGGCACGTTTGGCTGCCGGTGTATCAGGATATTCATTGAGAATACGATACAGTGTAGAAATTGTAGTGTCGTAGTCCATTGAAAAAAAGCTCCGTTCGGCTTGCTGGAGGAAGATTTCCGCTTGATAGGGACGTTGGGAGCTTTCGTTTTCCAGCCCTTTTCGGCAGAGCTGAGCCAGCTCCTTGGCATCAGCTTTCAGCTGGCCCTCCTTTTCTCTCTCCAGAAGGGGACTGAGGTGCTCCATGGCTTCAAAATAGTGTGCTTCACCATAGAGGTCGTATGCCTCTTTCAGGCGCGCAAGCTCCTTCTTTTGCTCTAGAATCTCCAGCTGCATATCGGCGTTTTCCTTGAGCTCGGGTGCCTCTCTGGCCAAGGAAAACTCCTCCACTGCTTCTGGCAATAAGTTTCGCTCCACACACATCTTCCCCAGCTGGTAGTGGCCATAGTAATCATCCGAGGCCAGGGCGGCTGCCTCCTCGGTATAATCGCATAGCGCCAGATAATGCGCGTTTCTGCTCGACGACCTCAGGCTGCAGAACTCCTGGAGGACTTCACGAGCATCACTGGCACGCTTTTGAGCAAGCAGCCATTGCCCATACTCCTCAAGCAAGTCGGCATAAGGCTCTTTGCAGTCTTCCTCACAATACTTTAGTCCATATGTGCGAAAGAGATCAACAGCATGGGCGTATTGATGCGAGCCCCGTGCGTCGCGCGCGACCTGCTCAAGAACGTAGCAGATTCGGTTTTTCGCAAGAACTGGCGATGCGGGCAGAAGACGATCCACATAGAGCTGCAATGCATCCTGAAAACGTCCTTTATCGCGTTCGGCTGCGCCCCAGTAGAGATAGAGGAGCATGGAACTTGAGGAGCCTGCAGACTTGTCAATCATGCTGATGAACTCAATCTTCCGGATTGCATCTTCAAAACGCTCTCTGGCCATTAAGGTTTTTAGCTCCAGGTGAATAAAACTCAGCACAAACTCCTTCTTTGTCTCATCATGCTGATAGTAGCTTTGAGGAATCTTTGCCAAACAGGCGAAGGCCTGATCGCGCTTGTCGAGCTCGAAGAGAAGCGAGCCGCAAAAGAAGAGAAAGTCGTTATCCTGTGTTGCAGGGTCGCTCAGGAGCTGGCTCAGGAATTGCTCGAGCTCCACTTGCTCCTGATCCGGGAGATGAGCGACACGGCTGAGGAATCGGCCCTGCTGCTCGAGCAGGCTGCGTTGCACCTGCAGGGGATTGATGCCCTGGCTCAGGGCGCTCTGGTACGCGCGTACAGCATCACTTAGCTGGCCATTCGTCGCCTGAATCTCGCCGCTCAGCAACGCGTTTTCAGCTGGCGAACTGTTGCGGATGGCTTGAATTTGCTTCACACGAAGCGTGAGCTCCCCGCCCGCCGTGAGAATCTTCACCTGCTTGCTGTCCTTCAGTGTAATAATGCCCGTGATGCGATTGCTATTGGTCAGGATCAGCTCATCGGCGAAGAGGCAGCTTGAGCCTGCCCAGACCAAAAAACAGACCCACAGAATTCTGGCCGCTATTGAGTTCATAATTGACAATATACTATTCCCCGATATGCCGGAAATTCAATGATAAAATGGGCAGTGTGATTGCCGCATCAGCAAGGAAGAGACACCACGGCTAAGTAGTCTATTTCATGACTTACCTTACCGATACGCATAGTAGGGGCGAACCTACGCGTTCGCCCTTTTTCAAGGCAGACACACGGGTCTGCCCCTACATCATGCAAAGGTTTCACCACCACTGGGGACACAGCTCTCACAACAGGCGAAACAGGGACGGGCGGCGAACTCGCCGCGGCGGGTCAGAATGACGTCGCTTGTCACTCTGAACGAAGTGAAGAGTCCCAGCACCATTCGCATTAAAACATGTCACCATGATTGCGGATTAGAGCACCAAGCGGTCTATTTCGTTAATCGCCCCATCACAGGACGAATCCACGCACACAGAAAACCTCAAGAGGATGAGCACGGTTTGAGCCCAAGATATATATTATTTTGCAATTTTTTTATTGATTTCACTATTCAGGATTTGTTATTAAGTCATACGTACTCGTTTCTCTTCTAGTTAAAGAATGCCCATTCTATATCGAACGGGAAGGGGATGGTGGCTATGAAGAGTCTGCATAAAACAGTTACGATGCGGAAGGTGTTATTCGTAATGCTGACCATTTTTGCTTTTGCCATGTTGAGTGGCAGCGTATATGCCTATCCGCCAATCATCAATCCCATACCGGACGTCGTAATTGGCGATATTGAAGACGAAGACGGCTGGACGATTGATCGCAACCTTTTTCAATTCCCTGAGGTGTTCTCGTTTCTCGACTACGTTACAGACCATGATACTACGCAGACGTTGCTGACATGGTCGTTCATAGAAGAGGCAAGTCCCGGCGGGACACCTGCAAACTGGTTCGAGATCAACGGGATTACGCAGACCACAGTAGGCAATACCAATCCACCCCCTACTGCGAAGGATTTGACCTTAGGCGGGACGGATTTTACACCCAGTTTGCGGGACATCTATGCAAGCCCACATTCTGAGGATCCAGGCCCCTACACGGGGATTGTGGAGGGGTCAGGACAGCATAGCAAGCTCATCTTTCTCTATGCGTCTGACGGCACCAGCGAAGATTCTAAGGACGTGATGGTCTTCTCGATTGATGGGGAGTATGACATGGTTAGCCCTTTTGTCGTTTTCACAAAGCAATATACGTTTGATACATCGCTTGAGGGTTGGTCATTCTTAGGGCTAAGTGTTCTGCCGTACTTTTCCGGGGCATCGTCCAGCTATAGTGGTGGCCGGCTGGGCATCAGTTCAGCGAATGATTCAACAGCCCGCGTGGGATTCTGGGACGGCCCAGCCGAGATTGCTTACGTGGCGGATAATGTATACAGGGCGAGGTTCGTAGTCGCTTCAAGTCAAGCCACTGCATCTCGGAATCCGCAGTTCCGCATGCGATGGACCCAGGAGCAATCGCTTGAATCCGCAACGCAGGTTGTGAACGCGTCAGGCTCGTACAGCAACTCCCTGACGATTGATCCAACAACGCAAGAATACTCCTGCTACTTTGTGCCAATACTGAACTACAACTTAGGTGTTGCCTTTGATATGCTTGACTTCGACACACGGCAGTATGGCACGCATTATGTGGATGAAGTTGCCGTGGAGCGGTTCCCAGATCCGGAAGCTGGCACAGCGGTTAAGACGTATACCGATTCTTCCGACTTTGCCAACTGGCAATTCGTGACAGGCCTTGGTACATACGGTCCAGTTACGTCCGGCGGCGCTGGCACTGGCACGCTCTCCATTACGTCCACTACTGCTGGCTCCAGCAATTTTGGATTCTGGCAGTCCGGCTCGACGGCGAATGAGCTGACCTATGTGGCGGATAATCTCTATCGGGCAACATACATCCTGAGCTGCACGAGTGAAGCGGCCCGGAACGACATGCCACAGGTGAGACTGCGTTGCCAGAATGAAGATAACCAGATGACGCAGACGATGGAGCTCAACAGTCAGGGCCCTGGTGGCCCAGGCGCAATGCCGGAGGTCGGTGGTACTGAATACAAGGTGTACTGGGAGACGCCAACTCTGCCTGGCTCACCAGCCGTGGTGGAGGATGGGTTCATCGTATCGATTGATATGCTTGACTTAGACTCGACGAAGGGCGGCACAATCAATATAGAGAGTGTTGCGATTGACTATATGGTGATTTATTGATGAAAAAGCGGCAAAAAGGTAGGCAGACAAACAAAAACGGCAAAGACAAAAAAAAAACGAAAAAAAATGGGGACAGCGAGGCTGTCCCCGATTTTGTACAGGGTATTTCTTATAGTAGGGGCGTATTGCATACGCCCCTACATCTCCACATCATCCTCCCACGCCGCATTGCTTGTAGATGGTGTCAACGTATCGGAGAAAAATCTGGTAGTCCATGAGTGAATCGAGCTCAGCGGCAGTGAGATGTTTTGTACATTCAGGATCAGCCAGGAGGTTGTCGCGAAACGGTTGGCCTTCGGTCCAGGTCTTCATTGCATTGCGCTGAACAATGGAGTAGGCGTCTTCGCGGATGAGCCCTTTGTTGACGAGTTCGAGGAGGATGCGCTGGGAGAACAGCAGGCCTTTGGTGATCTCGAGGTTCTGGCGCATGCGCTCGGTGTTGATCGTCAGGTTGGTGAGAATAAATAGGAGATTGTTGAGCATATAGTCGAGCAGGATGGTACTGTCGGGAAGAATGACGCGTTCGACAGAAGAGTGGCTGATGTCGCGCTCGTGCCAGAGTGCGACATTCTCGAGTGCAGCCATAAGGTTGGCGCGCAGCACACGTGCCAGGCCGCAGAGTTGTTCGCAGAGCACGGGATTGCGCTTGTGAGGCATTGCGGAAGAGCCTTTCTGGCCCTTGCCAAACGGTTCTTCGAGTTCGCGGATTTCCGTGCGCTGGAGATTGCGAATTTCGAGCGCGATTTTTTCGATAGTCGCACCCGCAATCGCCACGGCACTGAGATATTCGCCGTAGCGGTCGCGCTGGATGATCTGCGTGGAGATCGGAGCAGGCCGGAGCCCAAGCCGCTCGCAGACGTAGCGCTCGATTTCCACTCCCGTATGTGCGTAGTTGCCAACCGCCCCAGAAATTTTCCCCATGCGTACCGCCTCTTTTGCCTGACTCAGCCGTGCGGCATTGCGTTTCATCTCTTCATGCCAGAGCAGGCATTTCAGGCCGAACGTGATCGGTTCAGAGTGCATGCCGTGTGTGCGGCCCATCATGATGGTAGTTTTGTGTGTGCGAGCCATGGTCTCGAGCTGCGAACGGAGCGCCTCGACGTCGGCAATCAAGCGATCTGCCGCGCGCACCATGCGCACGCTCTGTGCAGTGTCAACAATGTCGGATGAAGTGAGGCCGAGGTGGACGTAGCGCGACTCCGGGCCGATGTTCTCAGCCAGGTTGGTTGTGAAAGCTACAACGTCGTGGCGAAGCGTTTGCTCCAGCTCCTCGATGCGTTCGACGCTAAATTTTGCCTTGCGTCGAATGACCTCAACGGCGTCGCGGGGCACTTTTCCCTGCTCGGCCCATGCCTCGCAAGCCAGCAGCTCAATCTCGAGCCAGATTTCAAATTTCGTCTGATCGCTCCAGAGGGCGTTCATTTCGGGTAATGTGTAGCGTGGGATCATGAGTGAATGGTGTTTCCCTCCTTGTGTTTTATTATGCTGGCGTCGCTCTGACTGTATTCTTTTTTAAACCGGGTTTTGTGTTTGGACAATATTTTCCTGATGCGAGGGGACCCCTTTTGAAAAAGGGTTGCCCCTCGCGCTCCCCTCCTAAACCTTTCGTTACGGGCAATTTCATTCGCCTGTCTTTCCCTTCAGAGCCTGTGAAGAATCGGGTTTATTTTTGTTCGGGATCCTCTTCTATAAATACACGTCGGCCTTCGACCCGCACCAGACCCCGTGAGATCAAATCCAGCGCCTTTGGGAAAGTCCGATGTTCGTATTGCAAGATGCGAGCCGACAGAGTGTCTTCTGTATCATCATCCATCACAGGTACGACCGCCTGAAGAATAATGGGACCGGTGTCAACTCCCGCGTCAACGAAGTGGACCGTGCATCCGGAAACTTTGGCGCCATATTCGAGTGCCTGACGCTGGCCATGCAGACCTGGAAAAGCAGGCAGTAGCGCAGGATGAATGTTGATAATTTTGTTTGGATAGGCATTGAGCAAGACGTCGCTGAGAATGCGCATGAAGCCTGCGAGCACGAGAAACTCGATGTGGTGTGAGCGAAGCACCTTGAGAATTTCGCCATCATACTCGGCGCGCCTTTTCTTGAAAGGTGTAGGATCAACAAACACGGCTTCCACGCCTGCGGCCTGTGCGCGCTGAAGGGCTTTCGCCTCAGGGTTATCAGAGATCACCAGTGCAATGTGTGCACAGGGTAGTTCGCCACGCTTTTCTGCATCCAGGAGCGCCTGTAGATTTGACCCGCGGCCCGAAGCCAGAACCGCAACGTTCATTTTTTTCTGTGCGTCCATAGTTTGCCACGAATTGTGAGAAGATTCATAGCGTGCCAGGCGATATGGGTCACCCGCTCGTTATTCCTTCCAGGCGTGATTCGTAACTACAATGGCAGGCCCCGCGCAAAAGATCAATAGAAATTACGGTGCGTCGTCTTTCAAGTCGTCGAGCGTCTTCAGAATCTTTTCTCTCAGTGGATGTTTCGGATCTAACTCGAGCGCTCTGGAGAAATGATAGCGTGCCTTGGCACGATCCTTGTATGCGATCAAGTAGAGTTTCGCGAGGCCGAGGTGGCCTTCAGACCAGCTCGGGGCGAGTTCGATAGCGCGCATGAAGGCCTGTTTGGCACCCTCATTTTTCCCCTGGCTGGCGTAGAGATTGGCGAGATGCATGAGCGGTTCGGGATTGTTTGGCTGGAGCCGAGCAGCTGTTTGATAGAGCTGCACTGCTTCGTCAGGACGTTGCGTCTGCTGGCATAATGCGCCAAGCCTGATGTAGGCAGGATACAGTCCAGGGGCGATATTCAACGCCTTGCGGAAATATTGTTCTGCGAGATCAAAGCGCTGTTGCTGCAAGTACAAGTCGCCAATGTTATAGTATGGTTCAGGCACGGTCGGCTTGAGTTCAATCGTGCGCTGGAATTCGCGCAGCGCGTCTTCCCACTGGCCGAGCTCCGCGTAAGCAGTTCCGAGGTTGTGGTGCGCAGGGAAATAGCGATCTTCCATCTGGACAACCTGCTTGAAGACAGCGATCGCCTCCTGGTTGCGTCCCTGCAGGCGTAGGATTTCGCCGAGTCCATTGAGAGGAGCGCCATAATTTGGTGCGATCACAAAGGACCTACGATAGTGTTCATCTGCCAGTGGGTAGTCGCCGCGCTCCATGTACATATTTCCAAGGTTGAAATGGGCACGGGCGCTCTTGGGGCTCACCTGGGTGGCGCTCAGGAAGAGGCGAAAGTCGTTTTGCCAATCGTAATTGCGTATCCAGCTGCGGACACCATATGCTCCACTCAGCAGCACTGCGATAACCAGCAGAGCGATTGGCATAGCAGCCGATTGCGCTGAAACTCTGGATTTTCGCATCAGATGAATCCCCTGATTCAGCACGTAGGCAAGCAGAAGGCAGAATCCAGCAGACGGCAGGTAGAGCAGACGTTCGCCCATGTCCGTGCCGATCAGGATAAACAGGTTTGAGACCGGTGCCAGCGTGATGAAAAACAAGAGAATGGCGAACGCCGGGATGGTGGCACGGCGTCGCCACGCGATGTAAACAGTAGCAAACAGCGCAGCCATGACCAGCAACGTCACAAGCACTGCAGGCTCTCCAATGCTTCGCGAAAGGGAAATCTGGTTGTAGGAATAGTCGGCCGAAAGTCTGAGGGGGAAGAGCAGCAGCCAGAAGTACATGCCAATGATCTTTATTGCGGTTAGGAAGACGACCATGCCCTCGCCGCTTTGCCTAGACAGGTAGAGAACGTTGTCGAGAAACGTGGTCGTCAGTGTGTCTGACTTTATGCCGCCAAGCGCGTTTACCCGGAGGATCATGTAGATGACAATGACAGCTGCGAATCCTCCATAAAGTGGAAGGCGCTCTTTTAACAGATGTAGGGACAGATTATAATCTGTCCCTCCTTTTCCCGAGGCGAGGTCGGAAGTGCGAGCATGCATAAGGTCGAGCAGAATAACGATTGGGAATGCGGTAATGGCGGTTTCTTTCGATAGCAGACCCATGAAATAAGCTGCCAGGCTCAGCCCATAGAAGAGCAGCCAGCGTGGTCGTTTGGGAACTACAAACACCAGGTACCAATACACGGTCAGAAAGAAAAAGAGGGCTGCAAGAAGCTCCGCGCGGCCCACAACGTTGTTCACCGGCTCGGTATGTATGGGATGCGTGGCGTAAAATAGCGCTGCGACGAGGGCCAGCCAGTAGCGCCGGGTCAGGGCGTTAAAGAAGAGGAACACGAGTGCGGTTACGACAGCGTGGAGAAGTACATTGAGTGCATGATAGCCCGAAGGCGCAAGTTTGTGGATGGCATAGTTTATCGCAAAGGAGAGGATGGTCAGGGGGCGATATTCATCAGAGCGCTGTTTGGCACCGCCCCACCACCAGCTTGATGTCATGATCTGCCCGATGTTTTTTACATCGCGAATCAGCAGATTATTCACGATCATATCTTTGTCGTCAAACGTGAACTCGCTCTGGAGCGAATTTGCGAAACAGAGCACGGCCACAGCAAAAAGAATAACCAGGCCTACCGAAATCTTATGACGGTCAAACCATGATTGATTCGATTGCGTGCGTTGCGCTTTCATAGAACAGCTCCCTTGCCCCATGCAGCTCATTGCCACGTTGGAACAAGCGTAAGGGTTCAAAATTTTGGTTCATCATAAATTTTTGTTCTTTAAGTATTTATCTGTGTTCATCTGTGTTTATCTGTGGTTTCTTATTATTGAAACCGCGGATGCACGCGGCTTTAGTAGAGGCAGGTTTCAAATCTGCCCCTACCTTTTCAGCATAGCCGTTGATGTACACAAAAAATGCAAGTGCAAATCTCTATCTCTGGGATATAGTTAGTCAGAGGCGAGCAGGTCTTCAAGCACTTTCCGCATCACGGACACACCGGGCCTGTAGGGGTTCAAAATTTTGAACCCCTACGAAGCCTATTGAATCTTTACGCAAAACCGCAAAGAGAACGAAAAATTTCCGTTCTTGGCGTCTTTGCGCGAGATTTAGCATCCCTAATCCAGGTTTTTTTTCTCCTCTCATAATTGATCCTACAGGCAAATTTACGTATATTTATTGACATCCTTCCTTCGTATCGTACTATTGATGGGTGAAAAATATGAGTGGCGGATTAGTAGGCAACATTGCCTTAGCAATGTAAGAATATCAGGACAGTGTTGCTGAGCGAAAATGCATTCAGCGGCTATGCTAACTGCTGAATGAAGACTGAAGAACTTAAAAATCGCGAAGGTGCTATTATGAGCAAAGTGCGCATTGATCTGCCCAGAGAAAAGATTGCTGAATTTTGCAAGAGAAATCATATTCGCAAATTGTCACTTTTCGGCTCTGTCCTCCAGGGTGATGTCAGGCCAGATAGCGATATTGATTTCCTTGTTGAATTCTACCCTGACCATGTACCTGGACTCATAAAACTGGCGGGAATGGAAATCGAGCTGACAGAACTGCTGGGGCGTAAAGTGGATTTAAGAACACCTCAAGATCTTAGCCGCTATTTCAGGCAGGAGGTTCTTGACTCAGCGGAGGTGCAGTATGCAGAAGGATGATGCTGTGCGTCTACGCCATATGCTGGATGCCGCCAGGGAAGCTGAGAGCTTTGCTAAAAACAAAACTAGAGGATCGCTCGATACTGATCGCAAGCTGGTTCTAGCCCTTATCAAGTCCATTGAAATCATAGGGGAAGCAGCCGCTAAGGTAACGCAAAAATGTCGTGAAGATTTGCCGCAAATCCCCTGGCCAAATATCATTGGTATGAGAAATCGTCTCATTCATGCTTATTTCGACATCAATCTTGATATTCTCTGGAAGACGGTAACCGAAGACCTTCCGCCTTTGATTGCCGAGCTTGAAAAAATCCTCCCACCTGCGAAAAACTCATAAAGCAGACTATTGACACACCAATCATCAACTCTCCCTAAGGACATTCGATGGATCTATTGCAGAAGGTTTTCCTGACAGTCATACCGACTAATAACACCTCACTCCATTTCACGATACTATCGGGACAATTAAGCCCCTTTGCGGCGCTGGTACTCCACCGTAATTGCGGGACTGTTGGGTTCAAAATTTTGAACCCCTACGAAGCTTTCTAATTTCGATATTTTAAACATAGTATAAGTCGTGCTGTCGTGGTTTGACATTTACTTTTATTATGTGCTATCAATCATTTCCTGTACCTGATGTAGCCTCTGGGGCTGATTAACAGTTAAAGATCGCCAAGAATGCCAAAAAGTGCCAGTGGAATATCTAATTATATTTTGACTTTTCGGATCATGTTCTCTAGCGTAGCGTGTGTTTCTTTCGCAGTATTTCTGCGTCCAATATAATGAGGGGAGAACGATTTTTTTGTTAAACGTAAGAGGATGCATGTGAAGCTGGTAGATAAATGTAATATTGTATGTGCGATTGTGGGGCTAGTGCTCAGTTTCGTGCCCATGGTAGTATATGCTGGTTTGAGCGTGACGGCACGGCCAGGGTTCGATGGTTATTATACGCCGGGCGCGTGGACACCTGTTCATGTGGTTGTTGAGAATTTTCCGGATGCGGCGCAGGGCGAGACGGAAGTCAGAGATTTTGAGGGGCGGTTAATAGTGCGGGCAGGCGACGCTGCGCAAGCGCCCATGATATTCGTTCGTGAGGTTAGCATTCCGCGTCACTCGCGCAAGCATTTCTGGCTGTACGCAAAGTTTCCTCGTGCCGGTCAGGTTCAAAAGCTTGAGCTTAGTACTTCACGCAATAAAGTCGTGCTGGAGCAGGATCTCGCGCTCACGGCGCTGAAGCCTAATATCGCACTGGTGGTCATTGCATCCGCCGGCAGTGACCCGCTTTATCTCCCGACAATTGCTGAAGCACCATACTATCAGACTGTGGTCGTTGCACCTGGCGAGCTGCCGGAACAGTGGTACGGCTACGATGGCGTGGGAATGGTCGTTATACCACGGTACCAGACCAACATGTTCTCTCCAGAGCAGGAGAAGGCATTGAGGAGCTGGGTGGAAACCGGGGGAGAGCTGTTGGTGCTTGGCGGGATGAATTCGGCGACGTATCGTGGCAGCTTCCTTGAATCTCTGCTGCCAGTGGTGATACGCGGGAATCGGCCCATGGAAATTCGGGAAGGCCGGTTACGGGCGGTTGAAACGGAATCATCTGCTGCCACTCGAATTCTGGTTGATGATGTGGAGGTACGGGCGGGCACTGTAGCATGCGAAGCCCAAGAGACGCCGGTGGCAGTGTATGGCCAGCACGGTCGAGGTGCGATCTGGTACGTCGGGCTGGATCTTCAAAATCGCGAGATGCTCGATGTTGATGTAGCGAACGTGATCTGGCGTGCGATCTGTCCTACGAAAGCGCTGAACGATGAGGGCCCGAACTCCTGGCGGGAATTCTTGCAGCAAGTGGATTTCGGGCTTGGCGGTGCTGCGCGTCTGCCGAACGTCGGCGTCATCGGCTTTGTTTTAATTTTCTACATTCTGCTAATCGGGCCGGTGAATTATGCGCTGCTTAGCCGAAAAAAGCGTCTGGAGCTAGCGTGGATTACAGTGCCAGCTATCGCAATACTATTTGCCGCGGGCATCTATATCGTGGGCTACATGATAAAAGGCGGCAATCTGATTGTGCGCGAGTATAATGTAGTGCGGACGACCTGCAATTCCCGCTATGCCTTGGTGGATTCGCTGGTAGGCCTGTTTTCGCCAAGACGGGCAACGTATACGATCCAAACACCGGAAAAGATCCAGACGCTGCTTGAGTTCGCGGCGTGGGATAGCGCTGGCGGCCGTCGGCCCGGGAGTTCCAGACGGCGCGGATTGGGCTTGATTGGCCCGGAGACAGAAGCTCCAACAGAGGTGATCGAGAAAGGGTCGCGCATGCGGCTCGAAAACAAGCGGATGGACCAGTGGACCCTGGACTCTTTCGAATCGCAGCATGTCCGCGACCTTGGCGGGATGATAGGAGGATCACTGGTGTGGTTGGGACAGTCGCTTGAGGGAAATCTGGTGAATAATACGGGGATGAATCTTGAAGACGTGCTTTTGGTTATTGGGGAATATGGTTATCCGCTGGGCGACTTTCCAGTCGGGGAAAAGCAGTATATTGAGATTCCTGATGTGGCGGCTGCGATCGAAGGCCGTAACGGATTTCAGCGGGTTGGAGTGTTGATCTCCAAAGTCGCAAAGGAGCATGTAAAGCGGAGTGCACCAGACCCCAAAAATCCAGCATCGCGCATGCACGAGGAAGTGATTTGGAGTGCTGTGGAAAATCTGGTTAATCGTGGTCCTGTTGCGGGCTCCTTTTCCTCCCAGTCCGGACGTGTTTATCTGATTGCATTCTCAATGGATTCTCAAGCCGGTCTCAAGTTGAACAGCCACGTTAATATTCACTCGGAGCACACAATGGTTATCGTAGAGATTTCGGTGGTGGGCGCAGAGGCTGGCTTCGCTGTCCCCTTTGGATATGCACCGGTGAAAGTCCTGGCCACAGGTGATACTGGCAGGCGGGTCTCTCCGGGCTCACCTCTACAAATCAGGGATACAAACAATGTCGTGTCGGTGCAGCTGCCCTTTGCTCCGCACTCACTGACGCTCCAGGACGTGAGGGTGCAAAGCGATTTTATGGTCGGGAATAACCAGACGCTCGTGTTTTCCGCTTACAACATTGCAAAATCTCGATGGGATACGCTTCCGCTTGCGACGGGTACGCCGTATCCGCTGGCCCCTGCGGAAGAATATGCGAATCCGATTACCGGCAAGCTGATCGTTCAGATTTCTTCCCAAGCGCCCTCGTCCACGGGACCCGCTCGGACTACCGCATCCAAGATTCACAAGTTCCAGGTTGAGTACGCGGGGCACGCAGCTGGCAAGAGGCAGAGCGATGATTGAGATCCACGGGGTCACCAAGCGATTCAAGCATGTTGTAGCGGTGAAGGAACTGGAGCTTACAGTTCGCGAGGGTGATATTTTTGGCTACATTGGCCCAAATGGGGCGGGCAAGACGACAACCATTCGGGTGCTGGCGACCCTGCTTCGGCCTGACGAAGGCTATGCAACCATTGGAGGCTATAACATTCTCACGCAGCCATTGAAGGTGAAGCGCGTCATCGGCTATATGCCCGACTTTTTTGGCGTGTATGACGATATGAAGGTTTGGGAGTACATGGACTTTTTCGCCAGTGCGTACAAGGTAGAGCGATCGAAGCGCAAGAAGGTCATTGACGACATCCTGGAGCTGACAGATCTGATCGGCAAGCGTGATGAATACGTGGATGCGCTGTCGCGCGGCATGAAGCAACGGCTGTGTCTGGCTAAGACGCTGGTGCACGATCCCCAGGTGCTGTTGCTCGACGAACCAGCCTCGGGTCTGGACCCGCGGGCTCGCATTGAATTCCGTGAACTGCTCAAAGAGCTCCAGCGGATGAACAAGACCATTATGATCTCGTCGCACATTCTCACGGAACTTTCCGACTTCTGCAACACTATCGGGATCATAGAGCAGGGGGAATTGCTGTGCAGCGGTGAGGTCAACGCAATCATTGATCAGTTGCAGGGGGCGCGGATTGTGGAAGTCAAAGTCAGGGACGATGCGGAGCATGCTGAGGAAGTCCTTGTTCAGCACGCCTCAGTGACCAAGGTGCACAGGGAGGGGAATCAGCTGGTAATAGAGGTGCCGCTTAGCGTTGAGGACACGTCATTCGTCACGGAAATCCTGGTGCGAAATGGTATTAAAGTAGTTGCCGTGCAAGAGAGTGCAGCTGATCTTGAGGACGTCTTCATGAAGATTACTAAGGGTGCAGTGCAATAGGGTGGTTTGTCGTCAGAGCGTGTCATGCTCGGGAAGTAATCTGATTCAGGGGAATTGCAGGAGGTCTTACGAATCAGGATGATGGAGCGATTAGCCAATCTGTTAGACAACGCGGTTCTGGTACGTGAGCTTCGGCGGCGGATGCGCGGTCGGGCTCTGATGTTTGGATTGATGATCTATGTCGCGCTCATGAGTCTGGTGGCATACCTGATTCTTTATTTTACGACCAAGGGTGTATCTCCAACACAGCCTCAGCAGACGCTGAGGCTGTTGAGCGAGATCGGGCAAGCAGTTTTTTACACCGTGGTCATCATCCAGGGATTTCTGGTGTTAATTATTGCCCCTATGATCACGTCAGGAATGACTACGATGGAAAAGGAGAAAAAGACGTTTGAGTTTTTGCGGGTGACGCCTATAAGGACGGGTTCCTACGTGCTCGGGGGTTTGGCGTCAACAATGCTCTATGTGCTGCTGGCATTGCTCTGTGCTCTGCCCGTCATTAGTATCTCGTTTCTATACGGAGGGATTGGGCTGGAATACGTGCTGGCGAGTTTCGGTATCCTGCTAGGTGGTGCACTAATCCTCTCGTCAATCGGGTTAGCGATCTCGAGTGCGAGGGAGAAAACGCGTACAGCACAGGGGCAGACGGTTCTCATTGTGATGTTTGTATTTATGTTTGGATTGAGTGGGTTGCGAGGGTTATTCTACTATATAGGCCGTATGAGGGGCACACCGTTTGCGCTTCTCAGTATGCAAGTTCCATTTTTCGGTATAGGGATACCGATGTGGATTTACTTGGCCTGTGCGGTGCTTTTGCTCTCGGCATTTGCTCTGATTATTGCTGCGCGCAAACTATATAATACCGATGCTCGGGCATTTTCATACCAGCAATTTTTTATATTGTTTCTGATCGCTATGGTTCTCCTGTTAGGGGCCGTCTGGCGCGACCTGAACGAAGGGACATTTCTGGCGTTTCTGGTAATTTCTTTTGCTTTACTGTTCGGTGCAGTGTTGACATTTTCAGTTGGCCGGATGGAGATTGGTGATGACGTCTGGCGCTTGAAACGGCGGTATCTGTGGTTGCGTCGAGTGGACGAGAGTGTATGGTATTTGCTGGGGCTGCTGGCGATCTGGATGGTGATCAGTTCCATATGGGCAGGGGCGGCGCACACACGGAGCCTGCGTTTCGAACCGATCACTTGCGTGGCACTCTTTTGTGCGCCACTGTTCTTTTTAATTGTGTGCGGCCGACTGATATCAGGAATGGTGGCCGCGCGGCGGTTTGGCGTGCGCTTGCTGTTTGGGATCGCGGCCCTGCTTTTTCTCGTGCTTCCCTTGGTAGCTGTTATGGTTCAGGAGGTGACTGGAAGCGAAAGTATCATGCTTGAGGCGCTTCGGCAGCTCTCGCCATTTTTTGTTCTTCCTGAGTTAATGGGGGATCGGCAGATCTGGGGATGGGACAGGTCGCTTATATTTTTTGGCCCCCGGGGTATTTACGACCGCCATATACTTGATTGCAGGTTTATGCGTGGCTCTCCTGATGGGCTTCTTCACCAAAGCTAAGAATGCTAAGCGTGACTTTCATTATGAATTCCCGGTGTGAGGAATATGGATCGTCTGGTACATGTGCTTAAACAGGCTCGTTGGCGACTGAACGCAGTGGCGCTTGGCGAGGGGCTACTGACGGGCGTATTTTTTGGGGCGCTGGTGGCACTGGGAGCAATGCTGGCTGATAGATTTTTCTCCTACAAGATTGATCTGCGTATTGTGGGCGCAGCCATTGGAGCTGCGATTGTTCTGAGTGGTGCGGTGCGATTGATGCGTCAGAGGTGGAGCGAGTATGAGGCAGCCGGAAAGATTGATTCGCACTTTGGACTTAAAGAACGGCTAACCACCGCCTATTGGCTTCGGGAGCGAGACGAGCCGTTTGCCACGGCCGTTTACAGCGATGCGGTTTCTCACGCCGACCGGGTTGATCCGCGACGTGTGGTGCAATTGCGCGTGCCACGGCTGGCGGTTCTGTCGCTTATTCCCCTGCTTCTCCTGGGGTGCGCAGCTCTCTTTATTCCGCGGATGGACTTACTTCATCGCGAGCGACGGGCCTTAGCAAAGGCCGAGGAGCAGCAAGCAGTACGTCGCGAGGGCGAGAGCTTATCGCGGCTTCAGGAACAGCTCGACCAGCTGGCCAAGGAGCGAAAGCTGGTTCACACCCGAAAGGCTGCGGAGGAGCTAAAACGCCTGACACGGGAATTCAGGGAAAAGACACCGAAAGCCAAACAGGCCATGGCAAGAATTTCTTCTTTGACTGAGCGACTGAAGCGCGAAAAGGAGGCGCTGGCCAGAGAACGCAAGGGCGCCGGGATCCGCTTGAATACGCAGATGAGGCTCAAGCTGGCTGAAGCCTTGGGTCAAGCTCTTGCGAAGGGTGACCATGCGAAAGCCCTCCAGGCAATGGCGGAGTTACAGGAAAAATTGCAAACAGGGGCGCTATCGCCAGAGCAGATGGAGCGGCTCGCAAAAGAACTGGCACAGTTGAGCAAAGCCCTTGCCGACAATCCAAAGCTTCAGGAGGCATTGCTCAAGGCAAGCCAGGCGCTGAATGCGCAACAGCTCAGCGAGGCGTTGCAGAATCTTGCGCTAAGCTCAGAGATGCTGGCACAACTGGAGGCCCTGGCTCAGGATGCAGCAAACCTCGAAGCCCTTATTGCAGCGCTGGAAGAGGCAAAGCAGCGCATTGGCGAAAGGAGTTTTGATGAGGGCAGAATGGCAGGAATGTCTGCTGAGGAGCTAGCGCAGGCCTTGAGAAGTCGTTCTGGTACTTGCCCGGGGTGTGGGCGTCAGGTTGGCCCTGGGGCAGGGTCGCAGTGTTCGATATGTGGTGCAGCATTGAGCCCAGAAGCCGGGCCGGAGTATGGTGTTGGAACTAGCAGGAGCGAACAAGCGGGCTACGATGCGCAACAGGAAGCGGAGCTTCTCCGGCGGCTTTCCCAGCGAGAATCGAGTTGGGACGAAGAATTCATAAAGAGTTTCGATCCAAAAGAACGAGCGGCGCAGACGTTTGGGACACGCGTTACAGGCCAGATCGGCCCGGGCCTTCCAGATGCAAGCATTGATGTTCCGGGTGCCCCACGCCGGGAAGCGCTGTCAGTCGAGGCGCGGGAGGCGTTTCTCAGCTATCGCGAGACGCAAAAGGATGCGATTTCCAGAGAGCCGATTCCATTGGGATACAAAGAGTACGTAAAGCGTTACTTCGATTCACTGGATGTCGCCCAACCCGCCGAGAAGGGCGATACTGAACATGCTGGCGAAACTGTCAATCCATAGGCATCATACGCTTGCCAGCGGCTTTTGTCTAATTTCGCATATATAAAGTAATGCCCTATGTTCCTGAAAGCCCGATTTCTACGCGATTGCGATTCGTGAGTGGTGTCCTAATCTGATTTGTTGTGTTCTGTTTGTTTTTTGCAGGGCTGTTACATTTAACGCCCTTCCTAATACTTTTGCCTGGCCAAAATGCTGCAGAATTGCTTTACTTCATTGGAATGTTGGTTTTTGTAGGGGCGATCCGCCGCGGCGGACCGCCCATGGGCGGGGTAACCCCGCCCCTACATCCTGACCGCATGGATTAGCCATTATTGGGTTTAGATTATATAGAATAGTCTCTCTATGGCATTCTTCAATCAAAACAGGACACAAGGTGAACTTTCAATTCTACCATTAACTTATGCGGAGATCAATAAATGTGGTTATTTGTTAAAATGAGTGTTGATTTGGTTATATCTTAAAGCGAGTGCTAATCTGGTTATGTCTTAAAATGAGTGTTGATTTGTCTATTTCTTAAAACGAGTGTTCATTTACTATATCCCCTCCCCCTTGATGGGGGAGGGTTAGGGAGGGGGTGAATTAAGAGTTGCGCGTGAAGTTTATCAATATAATAGCCAAGAATCTTAGGAAGAGGTCTACGCATGCAGAGATTTTATTGTGGAGGCATTTACGAGCAAAACAGTTAGAAAGGCTCAAATTTAAGAGACAACAGCCCATTGGCAATTATATAGTGGATTTTGTTTGCTTTAAAAAACAGATAGTAATAGAAGTAGATGGTGGACAGCATGCCATAGAAAGAGACAAGGATAAGGAAAGAGATAAATGGCTTGAAGGGCAAGGTTTTAGAGTTCTAAGGTTTTGGAATAATGAAGTGGTAGCGAATATAGAAGGGGTATTAGAAGTGATAATGGGGAGTTGTTTGAATCACCCTCCCCTAACCCCTCCCATCAAGGGAGGGGGAAAAGTAAAGGGGAAACCACGTGAGGGGGAAATCAGAAATAAAGTCAAGGAGGGGGGCGGAAATAAATTCAAGGGAGGGGAAAGGGTAAAAAGGGAATCAATAAAAGGGAAAGATACAAAGGAAACCAAGGAAGGGGAAAATCGGAAATAAATTCAAGGGAAGGGGAAAGGCAGAAAGGAAATCAAAGGAAGGGAAAGCCAAAAAGAAATTCCTCCTTATCGAATTTCGCATAAATAAAGTAATGCCCAATGTTCCTGAAAGCCCGATTTCTGCGCGATTGCTGAACTTTCAATTCTACCATTAACTTATGCGAAGATCAATAAGTGTGGTTATTTGTTAAGATGAGTGTTGATTTGTCTATTTCTTAAAGCGAGCGTTCATTTACTATATCCCTCCCCCTTGATGGGGGAGGGATAGGGAGAGGGTGAATTAAGAGTTGCGCGTGAAGTTTATTAATCTAGGCGGATGCCACGCATAGAAGAAAAAGAGGTTCTTGGGATTCCATAGTGGGTAGTTGTAGGGGCGTTTAATTAAACGCCCCTACATGCTGTACCGTTATCTATACAAATCTCAATAGGAGCGGAGACGTATGGAAGTTGAGGAACAAGCAAAGGCGTTCTGTGAGCATTTTAAGGAGTTAAAGAACGAAATTGCCAAAGCCATTGTTGGCCAGGACGAGGTTGTTGAGAGCGTGTTGGCTGCTCTGGTGATTGGCGGGCACGTACTGCTGGAAGGGGTACCTGGCTTGGGAAAGACGTATCTGGTGCGAACGCTGAGCCAGGCGTTAGATCTGAAATTCTCACGCATCCAATTTACCCCGGATCTTATGCCCGCCGACATTATTGGGACGAATCTGGTGATGGAGCGCCCTGGAGGAGGAAAGTACTTTGAATTTCAGAAAGGGCCGATATTTGCCCATATCATTCTGGCGGATGAGATCAACCGCGCCACGCCCAAGACGCAGTCGGCGCTTCTTGAAGCCATGCAGGAGTACACGGTGACCGTAGCTGGCGTGTTGCGCACGCTTGAGCAGCCCTTTTTCGTGATGGCAACCCAGAACCCGATTGAAATGGAAGGCACGTATCCACTACCTGAGGCGCAGATCGATCGCTTCTTTTTCAAAGTCCTGATATCCTACCCGAACATAAAGGATCTGGAAATGATCGTTGATCGCACCACGGGCGACCAGCTGCCGGAGATTCGCAAAGTTGTTGAGCGCGGCACCTTGCTCACCATGCGGAAGTTTCTCCGCGAAGTTCCTATTGCGCCACCAGTGAAGGAGTATGCCCTTCGTCTTGTTATGGTCACGCATCCGGACGCTGCCGATGCACCGGAGATGGTCAGAAAGTATGTCCGCTATGGATCAAGTCCCCGTGGGGCGCAGACACTCATCCTTTCTGGCAAGACCAGGGCTTTGCTGGATGGGCGGTATAACGTGAGTTTCGCAGACATTGAGAAGAGCGTGCATCCAGGCTTGCGGCATCGTATTATTCTGAACTTCGAAGGCGAGGCCGAAGGGATTACCTCTGACGCAGTTCTGGATAGTGTGCTCAAGCACACTGGACGAGACACCAGGCAAAAGGCGGCGAGGAGTTAAAGAAAAAACCGCTGGCCTGGCTTGTGCGAGGTGTTGGTAGCGCTGAAGCATGTGTTTGAGTGCTCGTTTTCGGAAATGGCTTGCGTTCCTGGCTCTCCTGGTTGAGCGGATTTCCCTCTTTTGCACGATAAATTGATAAAGCATTCTGCAAATCCATACTGAATGCCCAGGCTGGCAGGTAACAGAACAGTCGGATGCATTTATTTTGACACTGAATTAGGTATGAGTCATGGCCGAGGTACTACTGGATACGGAATTCTTGAATAAGTTAAAGCAATTGACGCTGATCTCCAAGAAGGTCTTTGCGGGCAAGATCAAAGGTGAGAGACGCTCCAGGCAGAAAGGGGCCAGCGTGGAATTTGCGGATTACCGTGACTACGTGCGCGGCGACGATCCGCGCTTTATTGACTGGAACATGTACGGCCGGCTGGAGCGGTTATTCCTGAAGTTGTTCCAAGAGGAGCAGGATTTGTCCGTCTACATTCTGGTAGATGGGAGCGAGTCAATGGCGTTTGGGAGCCCGAGTAAGTTCCTCTACGCCAAGCGGATTGCCGCTGCACTCGGCTACATCAGTTTGATCAATATGGATCGTGTCGGGGTAGGGACATTTGCGTCGGAGAGGCTTGAGTATCTTATGCCAACGCGAGGCAAGGGACAGGGTCGCCGGTTATTTGCATTCCTTGAGAAGCTCGAGCCTGAAGGCCGAACTGCGCTGGCAGCGTCGTGTCGAAGATATCTATTGCGTCATCGGCGTCCGGGAGTGTTGATTTTAATTTCTGATTTTTTTGATCGTGCTGGCTTTGAAGAGACACTGAAGGTACTGCTGTCACGGAATCTGGAAGTATATGCAATTCAGGTGCTGGCGGAAGAAGAGCGTAACCCAACGATAGCAGGCGATCTCCGCTTGATTGACTGTGAGGAAAAGGACGCAACGGAGATTACGGTTACAGATCGGCTGATCAAGCACTACAAGGCGCAGCTGGAATCCTATTGTGAGTCACTGCGCGAATTTTGCATGAAACGCGGCGTCAACTACCTGGCGGTTACCACACGATGGCGGTTTGAAGATCTGATTCTGCAATATCTGAAGACGGCAGGATTGCTGAAATAACGGTGCCCGGAGAAAAGAGCGCAGCAGCGCCATCTTTGTGGCGACAGCCGATCTTTTTTGACGCGAAAGCAAGGTTCAGTAATGATGCGATGGTAGAGGGCTGGCTGTTCTGTGGGGGCACAACACTGTTGTGCCCTGCTCTATGAACTGACCAGCCAGTGGGGGAGCAAGCATAAATGAGTTTTCTCATGCCAGCGGCATTTGTCCTGCTCGGCCTGATTCCAGTAGTCGTGTTGTTCTATCTGCTAAAGCTGCGGCGCAGGGACCATATTGTTTCCAGCACCATGTTCTGGAACAAAGCGGTTGAAGACCTTCATGCCAATGCGCCGTTTCAGCGCCTGCGCAAGAATCTGCTGCTACTGATCCAGCTTCTCATTATCGCGCTGCTCGTGCTGGCGTTTGCACGGCCACTGCTGAGTCTGGCAGCGCGAAAGGAGCGCTCGCTCGTTGTTCTTGTTGATCGTTCAGCCAGTATACTGGCACGCGAGCCGGCCGGAACACGCCTGGATGCAGCAAAGCAGATTGCTTTAAAGCAAGTAGATGGCATGGTTCCGGGCGATGAGATGATGCTCATGACGTTTGCCGATTCTCCTGAGGTACTGGTATCGTTCACGAACGATAAGGCTAAGTTAAAACGATTGATCCGTGAAATTGAGGGACGAGAGGTTGTCACGCGCCTCGCGGATGCGCTGTCTATGGCGGTCTCGCTCGCCAGGGATCGCCATAATCCTGAGATTCTCATTTTGAGTGATGGATGTATCGGCCCGCTTCAGGCCACTATGCCGGATCAGGTGAAGGTTCATCTGGTCCGAGTAGGTTCGCAGCAGCCAAATGTCGGCATCACTGCTCTGGATATTCGGCCGAGCATGGAGAGTAGTAAGGACTATCAGCTCTTCGCCATTCTGAGTAACTTCGGCGATCAGGACGTGGTTCGACATTTGACTCTCACCTGTAATGATGAGCTAATTGACGTGCGCGAAACGCAAATTCCAGCCCATGGCGAAGAGGCGCAGCTATTTCAGAGCCACCGTCTTAGCGAAGGCAATATCGTTCTTGAGATAGATGAGACGGATGCGTTTCCCATGGATGATCGCGCCTATTGTGTCCTTCGCCGGGAAAAGAGTACGCGCGTGCTCCTGGTTTCAGAGGGGAACTACTTTCTTGAGAAGGCGCTCCGTGAGAACACGGGCATCATCGTCACCCGAGTGAGCTCAGTCAACATGCAGGTGAACGACGCATACGACATAGTGATCTTTGACAACGTGTCGCCGTCTGTCCTTGCGCCGGGACGCTATGTATTCATCAATGCCTTACCACCACTCGACGGATTTACTGATCTCGGTGAGATTCGGTTGCCAACGATTGTGGATTGGAATCGCGAGCATCCGCTGACGCGCTTTGTAGATCTCAGCGCAGTGCGAATTCATACAGCGCGACAGGTTGGGGTTCCCAGGAGTGCGCTCGTGCTGGTTGAAGGTGAGAAGACGCCATTGGTTTCGCTCCTTTCCACTGAGGAGCATCGTGTTGTCGTCTTTGCGTTTGATTTTTATGATTCAAATCTTCCGCTGAGAGCCGCTTTTCCCATACTCGTCTCGAATTGTCTCGACTATCTTGCTTCAGGCGGCAGAAATGTGGAGAGCGTTATAGCGAAAACAGGCCATGTGTATCTGCTTGATGTGCCGAAAGCCGTGCAAATGGTGAGTGTTCGAAACCCAGAGGGCCAGGAGTGGAGCGTACGGCCGAATCCGCAAGGACAGGCCCCATTTGACAAGACCTGGTTCACAGGATTTTACAGTGTGATCTTTGACGGAAACCCGAGCCAGGGGTTTGGAGTAAATTTGCTGGATGCCGAGGAGTCAAATCTGACACCCCGGTTCAGCTTGGAGGTACGCGGAAAGACCATTCATGCGAGCACTGGCCCCATGCGCACGAATCGCGAAATCTGGTGGTGGTTTGCACTGTTGGGTCTGGCGTTGCTTTTCCTTGAATGGCTGATCTATCACCGCCGCGTGCTGGTGTAAGACGTATCAAGTCTGCTAAAACCTCACGCACTGTTCTGTGCCCGGGAGAAAACGCCCTGGCACGGCTTCTTTTCTATTAGGATTGTAGCGACTCGATTTTTTAAAAGGTACGGCTAGAGACAATGCTTTCGATAGTACTTGTTCTGCTTGGGGTGATAATTGCTGGTATTGTGTTCGACAGTCTGCTCGTTGAACCACGCTGGGTTCAGGTGAACCGGTATCGGTTTCCTGTAGTGAATTTGCCGGGGGCATTTCAAGGGTTCACGATCGTTCAACTCAGTGACCTGCATTGCAGCAGGTATGTCTCCGCGGGCTATTTACGCAGAGTAGTGCGGATGGTGAATGCCCTGTCTCCAGATGTCGTGGTGATTACCGGGGACTTTGTGCGAGGCACCTCTCGCGATCCGGGTAAAGTGCCTGGTGCGTTGGCTCAGCTAACTGAGCTCAAGGCGCGCGGTGGCGTGTTTGCCGTGCGAGGAAATCATGACTACTGCCCAAGCATCGAGATGGTAGAGCGCGCTGTTACCAAGGCGGGAGTCAGGTTTCTCACCAATTGCAGCGTTATGATAGAGCGCAGCGGGGCCCGGCTGGTGATCTGCGGGGTAGATGATCTGTGGGAAGGCACGGTAAGCTTTTCCGCAGCGCTTGCAGGTACGGAGGCAGCCAGTCCAAAGATTCTCCTCATGCATAACCCGGACGCATTTGAGGAGGCCGTACAGCATCCTTTTGATCTCATTCTTTGTGGACACACGCACGGAGGACAAGTAGTGCTTCCACTCATTGGCCCACTGCTTGTGCCGTCACGCTATGGGAGGCGCTATGTCTCCGGTTTCTTTTACAAAGATGGACGAACGATGTATGTGAACCGGGGTGTGGGGCTTGTTCCGCCACCTGTGCGATTCTTCTGCCGTCCGGAAATTGCAGCCTTCAGGCTCGAGGCAGAACGCGAACGTTCAGGCTAAATAATACGACCGGTTGCGCCTCAATGGAATTGAGCCGGATGAGCGCATGCCTTGCATAGAAGGTAGGGTATCAGGAATACGAAAAACGGGTTACGCGAAATGCT
This sequence comes from Candidatus Sumerlaeota bacterium, assembly GCA_030613245.1. Lineage (GTDB taxonomy): Bacteria > Sumerlaeota > Sumerlaeia > MWCT01 > JAUWMI01 > JAUWMI01. The sequence continues at coordinate 28,759 of JAUWMI010000015.1, read as the reverse complement.
GCAACCCGTTTGATAGGGACTCTGGAAGAATCTCTGGGCTCTTTATCGGCCTGTGTTGGTATCTACAACGTGCCGGCTGTGGGCCGTCAGTGCGTTGTCTCGTTCTCTTATGCTGCCAGTATTATTTCTTCTCCACCTTGGCTTTCGGAATTGAAATCGGAAGCACATCTTCCAAGTGCTCGTGTGGATGTGGGATGACGTGGACAGAGATTAATTCGCCAACCTTGCGCGCCGCAGCAGCACCAGCGTCAGTAGCTGCTTTACAAGCGGCCACATCGCCCCGCACAAGTGCTGTCACGTACCCGCCGCCGATCTTCTCGTACGCCACCAGGATGACGTTCGCTGCTTTCACCATCGCATCCGATGCCTCAATCATTGGCACCAAGCCTTTGGTTTCAATCATGCCCAGAGCCTCTTTCATCGTTTCTACCTCCGAAGTGGAATGGAACAGAATTAACGAACGTGGGATGCTTGAATCAACAATTCACTGAGGTTGTCTCTTATCGAAAACCATATCTAAAGTCAATAGAATAACGCGACTATCTATAAAAAGTAGATTGCCTGAGGGTATGCGCCAATTTGCGAACTAAGGGATGCGTCTAGGATACTCGGCTCGTGGGATGAAAGATGCCAAGGCATGCGAGGTGCAAGGAATCGCTGCGCGGCGAAGCAAAGCAAACCTCTACCGTTGCAGGAATGTCTGGTAAAATGAGGGAAGTTCTTATTAGCAGTTTTAGGTTGAATCATGTGCTCTACTTCTGCTATGTTTAGGTAATAGTTTCGGAAGAGAGGTATATATAAAATGAAAAGGATAATTTATTATTGTATCGTGGGGTTGATATTGCTGGGGCCAATGACGTCGCAGGCCCAGCGCCGCACATCGGTCACTGACAAGGCACGGAGGGAAATGACTAGAAGGGTGACTCCGCCGAGGCCCACACCTAAGAGGCCGGCCACGCGCGTGACCCGTGGTGCACAGCCCAGAACCACCCGACGGGCCGCGGTTTCGCGGGCACGATCCTCGAGCAGTGCGGCTAAGTCTTCCTACAAGCTGCAACGATTTCAGTTTCAAGCTAATCTCGACGTCGTGGTTCTCTATTTTGAACCGATGGACATGGTTGTAAGGGTGGGTGAGGAATTCAAAACTAGCGTGCGACTGAGCAATCCAAAGAGCCGTGGCTTTACGCGGATGTTTCTCGCCTTGCAATACAATCCCGAAGTGTTGCTGCCACTGGAAGTAAACGACCTGGCGCTGCAGGCTGACATGCGGACGCCAGCCAAGGCGCACGTGTATGAGAGCCGTGGGCTCCTGACCTACGAGGTGGAGTTTGCCAGTGAGCTGGCTTTGCGTAAGCATAATCTGCTTACGGTGAAATGGCGGGCGCTGGCTCCTGCTAGTTATTCAGCCGTTACGTTTAGCTCCTTTGACCAGCGCGATACCACGCTGGCCCATCGGGGGGAAGACATTCTGGGTGACCCCGGGATTCTGGGAGATGGAACCATCGAGGCCACGGTGCGCGTCCTCCCTCTCTCACCTGAGGACGAACCTGAGATTCTGACAGGGACGACCATAACGGACTATACGGGGCCTGTGACCATAGGTGGAGTAAAACTGGCGCTACGAAGTGATACCCGGAAGGTGCGGCTTGGCGAGGAGTTTCTTGTTGACATTGATTTTGAAAATACCCAGCAGACGCTGGTTGACATGATTCATGTGATCGTCCGGTTTGATCCTCGGGTGCTCCAGGTGGTGGACTATGACGAGGAGAACTGGATTACGCGCGGGGTGAATGTCTACGATGGGCTGTACCACGAGAAGTTTCCGTTTGACCGTCATATTAAGAATGTGGCCTCCAATGCTAAAGGTGAAATCGATTACTATATGGGCATCTCGGAGAGTCAGTTGTTGGCAGACCGCGGGACATTGGGCACCATTGTGTTCCGCGCAATTCGGCCTGCTGCGAACACCTCGATTTCCTTCTTTACGCCGCCACGGCTGTACGCACGCGGTACCCGGGTGACCTGCATGGGAATAAATGTGCTGGGCGATTTGACCACTGCAGGGGACGGGGTAGAAAACCTGGCCATTAAGATTGCCAATTAATCTTCCTATACGGCTCCAACCACACGAAAGGCTCACGATGGCCTTCCAGAATTTGCGCGAGTTCATTGAGTATCTGGACCAGGCAGGTGAGCTCAAACGCATCCAGCAGTGTGTGGATCCCCATCTGGAAATGACAGAAATTCTCAGCCGGGTCGTTAAACGCAATGGCCCGGCTGTGCTGTTTCAAACAGTCAAGAACTCGCGTATTCCAGTGTTTGCCAACGGCTTCGGCTCACGCAAGCGCATCCGTATGGCCCTGGGTGTTGAGCGCATAGGCGAGATTACTGAAAATTTCCTGGCTCTCCTTGAACCAGGCAGTCCCAAGGGTTTGCTTGACAAGCTAAAACTGCTTCCCCGCCTGAAAGACTTGCACGATATTCTCCCCGTTCGTGTCAGGAATGCCCCGTGCCAGGAAGTCCGACTGCCGGAGGCTTCTTTTCAACCTTTTCCGATTCTCCAGTGCTGGCCTCAAGATGGCGGCCCCTATATTACACTGCCAATGGTCTTTACCCGCGATCCAGCGTCGGGCGTTCAGAATTGCGGGATGTACCGAATGCAAATTTACGACGACCGGACTTCAGGTATGCACTGGCACGTCCATAAAGGAGGGGCCGAGCATTTCCGGAAATACACGGCCCACAAGCAGCGTATGCCCGTGTCGGTAACCGTGGGGTGTGATCCTGCGGTGGTGTTCAGTGCTGCGGTGCCGCTTCCGCCGGATCTTGACGAGATGTTGTTTGCCGGCATCTTGCGTCGTAAGCCTGTGCGCATGGTCAAATGCCTGACCAATGAGCTTTACGTCCCGGCAGAGGCGGAGATTGTGTTTGAAGGATACGTTGATCCTGAGGAGCAGCGACTGGAAGGGCCTTTTGGCGATCATACGGGCTATTACTCGCTGCCCGATTACTATCCGGTGTTTCATCTGACTGCGGTGACGCATCGGCGTGACCCAATTTATCATGCTACGGTGGTCGGCCGACCGCCCATGGAAGATTGCTTCTGGGGTGAAGCCATTGGCGAGCTTTTTCTCCCGCTGGTTCAAAAGCAGCTGCCCGAGCTGGTGGATCTGCACATGCCGTTTGCTGGTGTATTCCATAACCTGCTGCTGGTTGCGATCAGGAAGGCGTATCCGGGTCATGCACGCAAGGTTATGCACGCGCTGTGGGGCATGGGCCAGGCAATGTTCAGCAAAGTGATCGTGGTGTTTGATGAGGGAGTGAATTTGCGTGACTACGACGAAGTGGTGTGGCGAGCACTGAACAACATAGATCCGCGGCGCGACGCGGAATTCGTTACCGGCCCGGTAGATGCGCTGGATCATGCTTCTGAATTGCCCCATCTTGGGTCAAAAGTCGGTATTGATGCAACGAAGAAATGGACGTCTGAGGGGTTTTCGCGGCCGTGGCCGGATGAAATCCAGATGAATGATGAGGTACGCCAGCGCATTGACCAGCTCTGGAATAGCCTGGGGTTGTGAACATCTCGTCCTTTGTACGCTTGCCGTCCTGAAATGAATTTCACCTCCTTGTTGACATACCCGCCTGTATGTTTCATTATCACATCGTATTAGAACTTCCCTCCAGACGAATCGGCACTTGGCTCAGATACGTTCGTGGAGGATTAATTCTGTTTGGGTAGCACAGGCATTATTGCCTGTGGCAATAGCGGAGGATTTTCATGGCACATCTACAGCGAAGGCGTGCAGGAATATTGGTGGCTATACTTGGAATAGTCTTGTGGTCCGCAGTGCTCGCGCAGGAGTACTCGTTTTCCTGGGCGGATGATTTTTCGGATGGCAACATGACAGGGTGGACTGTGGTTGATCCAGCGCCAGGTGCAGAGGAGAACTGGCGCGTGAGCCGGGAACGACTCTGGTATATTTCGCCGAGTACACCTGAATTGACACATCCTGGAGAGCACGAGAGCTGGACTGTAGCGGGCAGCAGCGAGTGGGCAAACTACACCCTGCAGGTCACTGCCCGACCATGGGGCGAAGACAAAGGTTACGGCGTTCTGTTTTGTTATCAAGATGCGAAGAATCACTATCGCTACATTATGCATAAAGACCCGATACCCAAGAAGTCCTACCGCAAAGTCGAGAAAGTCGTAGGGGGTACGGTGAAGACGCTCTGGCAGGATCGCTACGATCGGCTGGCCACGGACTTTGCGGCGCAGCAGGTGATCCGCGTCGCATTAAAAGATGGAAGGATAAGCGTGGCGAACGGGCTAGGTGAGATTTGTTCACTGAAGGATGATACTTTTGCGAATGGTCAGATCGGGCTGTATTGCGTTGAGGCGAATAAGTACAGCTTCGATGACGTGTCGGTTTCCCGAACCGAGACACTGGATGTTGCGTTCTTTAAGAATGGGCCGTATCTCCAGAACGTGGGCCCAGATCGAATTACCATTATGTGGGAGACAGCGCGTCCCTCGGATTCACGGGTAGAGTATGGTTCGACGAGTAGCCTGGGCAAGTCGGTCTACGAATCCAGAAGAACTCTGATCCACGAGATAACCCTCACAGGGCTCAAGCGGGAGAGGCAGTATCATTACCGGGTTGTGTCGGATGGGGAAGTGAGTGAGGGGAGCACGTTTCGGACTGCAATCAAAGTGAAAACGCCATTCCGCATGGTTGTCTATGGAGACAACCGGACAGATGTTCCGTCGCATGAGAAGGTCGTGGAAGGCATTCTGCGCGAGAAGGCGGATCTGGTAATTAACGTTGGAGACGTCGTGACGAATGGTTGGAACTACGAGGAGTGGAATCGTGAATTCTTTGTGCCTGCGCGGCTGTTGATGCGCTCGACGCCGGTCTACATCGCAATTGGCAATCACGAGCGGAATGCACATTGGTTTTATGATTACGTCTCGTTTCCACCGCCGGAGAATTACTATTCGTTCGACTACGGAAACACGCATTTCGTAGTGCTGGATACGAATCCCTACACACCATACCAGGCGGGAAGTGCGCAGTATCAATGGTTGGAGGACGACCTGCGCTCGAAGAAGGCACGAAAGGCTACATGGGTGCTGGTCTTTGCTCATCAACCGCCTTACAGTGAGGGATGGGATTCGCCCCTGTACGACGGTGAGTGGGATATCCGCGATGCTCTGGTGCCGCTGTTTGAACGGCATGGTGTGGATATCATGTTTGCCGGGCATACGCACGACTACGAACGCGGCATGCTAAATGGTGTGACGTATATCATCACCGGAGGTGGGGGAGCTGCACTGGATCACCGCGAGCAAGATTGGTCGCACATCACTCAGTACGCTTCTTGCTATCATTTCTGCACAGTTGACATTGATGGGAAAACATTGAAGTTTCAGGCAAAGCAACCTGATGGTACGGTGATTGACTCGTTTCAGATGAGTGCAAAGCGTTGACGCTTTGCCTTTCTATTTTTTCTGCGCACTGATGCGTTTATACAAAATCGTGCGTGACCATTTGCTTAGCAGTAATTTTATTGCTTTTCGCATAAATAAAGAAACAGCCAAAGCCGCTGAAGGCCTTATTTTTGTGCGAATGCTTGGCCTTCAACTGTGCCATTCAACGTGGCACGGGCATCACACCACAGGCGCATTTTCAACTTGCCCGTGTAGAATCATCCGCCTGGGCGGATGCCACGTATAGTTTTGTAGAGGCGTTTAATTAAACGCCCCTACATGCTCTACCGTTATTTATACAAATCTCAATAAGGCAAGCGTGGAGTGAGGCATACGAGCAAACGAATGGAGCGCCGGGCGCTGGGCATTGACATTGGAGGCACCAAGATTGCCGCGGGAATCGTGAGCGAGAGCGGCATGGTGGTCAGGGCAACGCGCGTTAGCACTCGCGTGGACAAAGGCCGGGATGCCGTGATTAGCCAGATTCGTGGGTTGGTTGAGAAATTTTCGTCTCGTGGCCCGCTGGTTGGCATTGGAATTGGCACGGGCGGTCGCGTGGATGTGGGCACTGGCGAGGTGGTGAGTGCAACGCCACTGCTACCCAGCTGGAAGGGCGTGAATCTGAAGCGTATGCTCGAAAGAGAAACTTCACTTCCCGTGTTTGTTGATAATGACGTAAATGCCGCGGCATTGGCAGAACGCCGCTTTGGCTGGGGCCGTGAGCGGCGCAACTTCGTGTTACTCAGCATCGGCACAGGGCTGGGCGGTGGCATTGTGATTAACGGAGAGCTCGTGCGAGGCAAGCATGGTTACGGTGGTGAGATCGGTCATCTTATTATTGTTGCTGAAGGACGGCGGTGTAATTGCGGGAAGCGTGGGTGTCTGGAGGCGTATGTTTCAGGCCGTGCCTTGGAGCAGCAGGCGAGGCGACGCAGGTCACGGTATCCGCGATCAGCAATTTTCCGGTTTCAGCAAAGGCAAACCGTCAGGACTCGTGTCATTAGCGCCAGACATATTCTCCGGTGTGCGCGGAATAGAGACCCGCTGGCCTGGCGTCTGATAGTGGAAATGACGCGCTATCTGGCAATTGGTATTGATGGTATTTTTACCATGCTTGATCCCGAATGTGTGGTGTTAACCGGTGGTATCACGGAGGGCGGAGGCCAGTTGTTGCTGCGGCTTGTTCGAGACAGTCTTAGCGAAACATCTGAGTATGGTGCCCGGCGAGCCCGCGATGTTGTACTGTCGCGCATCAGGCGCTTTGCCGGAATTCGAGGCTCTGCGTGCCTGGTATTGGGAAATGCAGAGGCTTAACCATGTAGAGAAAAGGAGCAGCAATGGTTCGCTTTATACATCTAGCTGATTTGCACCTGGGTGCACGGCCTGCGTATTTGGGGGTGCGGGCTGACGAGCGTTCGCGTGATTTTGAAGCTGCGTTCAAACGTGCAGTTGATTTTGCATGCGACCCGTCGAAGACAATTGATCTGGTGCTGATCGCTGGCGATCTGTTTGATTCTCACAATCCAGAGCCGCGACTTGTCGCCCTGGCAGAGGCACAATTCCAGAGAATTGCTGAAGCAGGGAAACATGCTGTGTTGATTGCAGGCACGCACGATTCCTATCGGTATCCCGATTGTATCTACCGCATGCGTACTTTTCCGGGTGTGGATCTTCTCACCGACCCGAACATAGCTAAGCCGCACACCATTACTGTTCGCGATGTGCCGGTACATCTTTACGGTATGAGCTGGGATTCTCGCGTATCGCGTCCTCCCTATGATGAATTTAAGCGGCAGGATTTGCCGGGAATCCACATTGCGCTGATTCACGGCTCGATCAAAGGCAATCCGGAGTGGGAACTGGAAAGCCGCGATATCCCGCTCTCACTCGAGCAGCTCGGGAAGACAGGCATGCATTACGTGGCACTGGGGCATTATCATAATTTTCGCAAGGAGCGACCGGGCGGCGTCACGGTTGTATATCCCGGCACGCTGGAGGGACGAAAGTTTGGTGAGAATGGGCCGCGCCACCTGGTCGTCGTTGAGATTGAAGGCGATGCCGTGCGCGTAGAACAGGTGCTGTTCAATCAGCGAACACTGGAGGAGGAGCAGATCAATTTTGCTTTGCAGAATATCCAGACCCCAGAAGATCTTATTCGCGAAATCGAGCAGAGAGCGAAGCCAAACCTGATTTTGCGGCTTGTTCTCGATGGGCCGAGCGAATTTTTCATTGAGGAAGAGGCGCTGCGGGAGCGAGTGCGGGAGAAACTGTTTCATCTCGAGCTCGATGATCAGACAACGGCGTACGGCAGTACGTTGATTCACCGATTTGAAGAGGAACGAACGATCCGCGGTCTCTTTGTACGACGTATGCAGGAGCAGATTCGTGCAGCGAACGATGAGGAGCGTCCGCTCTACGAACATGCTTTGAAAATCGGACTGGAGCAATTTCTCACCCGTGAGTCCTAAATTAGCCCTCAAGATGCTGCAGCTTGATGGGTTTGGCTGCTTCGGGCCAAAACCGTTGCAGGTGAGCTTTGTCTCAGGCCGCCTTAATCTAATCCTGGGTAAGAACGAGACAGGCAAGTCAACTCTGGTGCGGGCTATATTCGGAGTTCTATTCGGAATTGAGAAAACGGAAGACGAACAGCGACTTGCGCCGTGGCATAATGGGGGGCGCATTTATAAGGGGACTCTGGAGCTGACGAGCGGTGATAGTGAGGTTCACATCACTCGCGATTTTCAGACTAATCATGTGCAGATCACAGCCACGAGGCTGCGTGTGACAAAAGAGCTATTTAATGATGCGGCAAACCCCCGAAGTGCAAAGCAATACGATTTATATCTGAGTGTGCTGAAAGACCTGTCAATCTTTCAGGACAAAGAGCTTTTCTATGCCACTACTGTAATACGGCAAGCTGACCTGCAAGTAAGAATGACGGATAAATTGCGCCAGCTAATCTCAGGGGCCGCAGAGAGCGACTACCTCATGGTGCAAAAGCGATTGAAGGATTTGCATGATGAGTTGACTGTGAAGCGATCATGGACGGACAGACAGCTACGGAATCCTCGCAAGATCGATCTCCTCAAACAGGAGATACAGGAGAGGCAGCGGTCAGTGAGTGAGGTAAAAAGTCAGCTGGAGAGGTTCGCCACGAGCAAAGAGGAATTTGATCAGCTGGAGCAAGAACTCAAGACCCTTGAATCTGATATCAACCAATGCCGTCAACAGCTCCGCCAAATGAACCGACTGATCGAACTGCTACGGGAAGAGCGGAGACTGAGAGAACGTCTTAAAGATATCAAGAAGAGCGTTGATCGCATTCGTGAGATGGAGGAGGAGAAGCAACGTCTTGAGCGGACAAATCAAGAACAGTACCCCGAGTTTGTTGAGGCACCGGAAGACTTGAGTGAGCAGTTGCAGCAGTTACGGCGTTTGGAAGGGCTATCTCAGCACCTCAAACAGGACCAGGCTCGGATAGCTGCTCAGCGCGCTGAGGTGGAGCAACTTCTGGCTTCGGCAGAGCAGAAGCAGCACCAGCAGTACGCACGATTTTGTGACAAGCCAGATGATTTTCCTGACCGCGTGGCAGCGAATCTACAGAAACGCGATGCTCTTAAGCATCAGATTAAACGACTCGATGAGAAGGCTCAGCAATGTGACCAGATCTTTCCTGCCTGGTTAAATCTGAGTAGTACAGCGCTCAGTTTGCTGGAGCTAAACGCGGAGAAAATTCTTGGTGCTAAGGATGTCCGGATGCGGCTGGATGCGAAGCGGCGTGAAGTACAGCGACTTCGCCAGCGTCAGCGCACGGCGGCTGTTCTCTCACTGGTGCTTGCTGCAGGAGGCGTGGTTATCGGAAGCATGACGCTTGGCCCTGTGGTGGGCATCCTGGCGGGAGTTGTACTGGTGCTCGTGTTATTCTTCGTGCTCAGTTTCTGGTTTGCGCCGCGGGAGCTGCGGGGACAACTAACTCATCACGAGCAGATGCTTGAAGGGGAATGCGAGCAAGCACGCCGTGCGACAGAGGAACTTCAGGCGCAGCTTGGCAGTGAAGTCGCACAGAATTCTGAAGCGCTGCATCGTTTGGCTGAGCAGTACCAAACTGCCCGGCCTATTCTTGAAGAAATGCACCTGCTCGAAAAAGACATTCTCAAAACAGAAGACGACGTCGGTATCGAAGGCAAGAGTGTTAAGGAGATTCTAGACGCAAGTCTCGATGAGCTGAGAGGCGCGCTGAAAGGCACGCTGGAGGAGATCCAGGGATTCGAAACAACGGTAGTGGATGATGTCTTTCGCGCATCGTGGGACGAGTACCAACAACTGCGCGAGACATGTCGGAACAAAGGCTCAGAGCTCAAGGTGCTGCTACAGCACGAAGAGGAGAAAGCCAGGGAGCTGGCAGAGTCAGAGAAGCAGATTACTACGGCCAAAGCACGGCTCTCGCCGATTCTGAAAGGGCGCCCTCTCGATACGGTTCAGCGGGCGTATGAAGAGTACCAGAAGAATAATGAGACACTCGGTGAGCTCCGCAAACTCCTGGCGCGGGACGAAAACCTCGGTGATTTAAAAAGCGAGCGAGACAATCTCACCATAAAGTACGATTCCATCCAGCGTGAGCTGCGCGAGTTTTTTCAGCAGTTTCCTATGCTCGACCTATGGAAAGATCGGCCAGGCGATCTGCAGCGCGAGCGGGACCAGCTCGTCCAGGAAAATGAAAACCACGAAAAGGCGTTTACCAGGAAGCAAAATCGATGGGCTGAGGTGAAGGGTGAGCTCGCAGCATGTGGACGCATAGACAAGGACGTCGAGCGCTTGGAGGAAGAGATAAAGGAGGGCGAGCGTAAGCTCGTACGGCTGGAGCAGCGTAGCAAGGCCATCGCCATCGCCATCCGCACGCTTGATCAGTGCATAGGGGAATACCAGGAGCAGTATCTGCAGGGATTAGCCCAGAAGATTGAGTCTGCATTCACAGAGATTGTGGGCAGGCGGTATCGGGATTTTGAGTTTACGGAGAATTTCGATAGTCTCCACTTTTCAGCATCTGAGGCGGCGTATAATATAACCGACTCTTCACTCAGCCACGGGACCCGCGATCAGCTCTATTTTGCCATGCGCCTTGCAACCGCCGGGGAGCTCGCCGCGCAGGTCAACCTCCCCTTCATCCTTGATGACCCCTTCGTCAATTTTGATCATGATCGCCTGCAGCGCCTGATGGATATGTTGCTACGTATTGCTCAGACCCACCAGGTGATCTTACTGACCCATAGGCGCGAATACGCCAGGTGGGAAGTGCCCATACTGGATCTCGATGAGTATCAGCGTGAGAATGCGCGATGGCTAAATAAGGGATAGGGCTTCATGTAGGAGCACAACACTGTTGCGCCCCATAGGAATGTGGGCTAGCGAGCAACCAGGCGATACTCAAGGGAAACTTCAGGATGCCGAACGTCCTGAAGGACTTTATTCACGCTACCGGTAAAAAGATCGAAAATAGACGTTTTGCGCCGCGTGGTGACGACGCGCGGCTTTCCGACGATGCCTGCCAATTTCGCAGCGCGGTCAATAGCATCCTGGAGATTGCCTAGCCGGTCAACAAGGCCGAAACGATAAGCCTGCTGACCGCTGAAGACGCGGCCGTCGCAGAGCGAACGGAGATATTCCTCAACCTCCTCTTGAGTAGCTTCTTGGTTAGAGAAATCGCCCTTGTCCTGACGTTGGTTGTGGAGCGCTTCGCGTAAGGAATCAGCGCGGGCATCGAGAATTGCACCGAAAAACTGCGAATATACATCATCAATCATCTCCTGCATAATGCGGCGCTCCTCCTCGGTCATGGGCCGCGTGGGAGAGCCAATGTCCTTGTGCGGCCCGCTTTTCACCACTTCAAATTTCAGGCCAATCTTCTGGATCAGTTCCTCCCAGTTGGTGAGATTAAAAATTACCCCGATGCTGCCGGTCAGACTTCCTGGATTTGCAAATATCTCATCCGTACCGCAGGCCACATAGTATCCGCCTGATGCAGCGACGTTGCCAAGCGACGTGATAAGCGGTTTTGTCTGCTGTTGGCGCAGCTTATTCAGTTCTGCATACAATTCCTGGACGCTCGCCACCACGCCTCCCGGGCTGTCAATACGTACAACGATTGCCTTAATCGCCCCGCTGTCGCGGTATTGGTGGAGAATTTTGATTAACGGTTCGGTGTTAATGATCGGGCCATTCACTTCCAAAATCGCCACGGATTCCCCCAAGCCGGGCAGCACGGTTCTCAGCATTGTCAGGCCAGTTATTAACAGAATCAAAATGATGAAGGCGGCAAAGAGGACAAAAAGGCCAAGTAGGAAGGAAAAGCGTTTCTTGCTAGCTCGAGTTCGTTCTTCCATTAGATTTCGAAGCCCACGGTACGAATTTTAAAACGCGGCTCAGTGCGAAAAATATCCATTCGTCTCATGCTATGTACTTTAAGATAGGGTGCGTGGTCGAAGAAGTCAATGATGATTGCCTTGTCTTTATCTGGCGCAGTACGGAGAGCACGGCCCAGCCGCTGTAACGCCTTAGTTTCTGACTTTCCGCCGCTGGCGAGGATAACTGCATTCAGGGTGGGGATGTCAAGGCCCTCGTCGGCCAGTGTGGTGGCAATCAGCGTAAGCAGAGATTTCTCTCGCAGGCTTTTTAATGCCGCGTTTCGAGTTGTGGACGAATCTTTCCCCTGCACGAATTCAGCCTCTGGCAAGAGCGCTTTCAAACATTCTCCATGGCGTACCTGGGAGACCAGGATGAGGACGCTCAGCCGCTGCTGATTTAATTTGCGCGCCTCTTCTACGATCAGCTCATTGCGCTTCTGGTTCTCGATGATGTACTTCTGGAAGATCTGCTGGTACTCCAGTCCCTTTACAGTACACTTGTAATTGGGTGCGGCAAGAAAGACGATTTCTGGCGAGACGAGATAGCCCTTATCAATGAGCACTGAGGCGTTAGCCCGGTAAATTTTTGCGCCGAGCGCCGCTTCCAGCAAGAGATCATGGCGGTCGGCACGATAGGGCGTGGCACTGAGCCCGAAGCGATAATCTGCACAATACGTCCGCATGGCCACTGTATAGCAAGTTTCTGCAGGGACGTGATGACACTCGTCGAAGAAGACCAGTGGTACCTTCTCAACCTGCCTAACGATGCTCTCCTCATATGGCGTGATGTCGGTTTCGTCCTTTTCGTCGCTCTCCTCGTTTAAGTTCTTGCCATACTCGCTACCGAGGGCTCGCACAGTGCTTTGAATGGTGGCCACGGTAATGGGCTGAATATCCACCACTCCATCGCCAATCTGGCCGATCCGTTGATCAAGCGTCGTGGCAAAGTAGTCCCGGGTCTGATGCAGGAGATCCTTCGTATGTACGAAAAAGAGACAAGGTCGCTGCAGCGCGGCAATAATGAAGGCAGCAACAGTGGTTTTCCCTGATCCGGTTGCCATTTCCAGGACGCCGCGCTTCTGACTGAGAGCCGCCCTGATGGCCTCCTCCTGATAATCGCGCAAGTTGACGTCAGGTGTCATGGGTGGCAGGCTAGGCTTGCTTGGAGTGCGCTGATCCGTGATGACATGGCTGACGCCCTGCTTGCTCAGGATGTCGAGCATAGGATTTAGCAGTCCGGTAGGAAATGAGTAGGTACGTTTATCAAACAGATGTTTGCGGCCGTCCCAGTAGCCACTGACGAATTTCGGGCTGTACTGGTGGCCATACACCGCGAATGACGAAGCGGCGTCAATCTGATCAACAGGAATATTCTTGCCAGTGAGCTGGGTCAGGGTATTCTGGATTTTCACCTCCAGACAGGTTTTGATCCACTTGCACTGGTAAGCGCTAACGATTTCGGGCGGGATATCTCTTGGATGAAGGTAGAAAATCTTGATGACTTCCGCCAGATGGGCAATGTGTACCTCCCAGCGCTTTTTCCCGGGATTCCAGCGTCGGCAGTCCAGCGCGCGAATCTCCCTGACCAGGGATTTGTCAAACTGGAACCGAATCCCAATGAATTCGTCGTCTATCAGTTCCATCTGTGTCATGATTGCACCAGGGAGATCTGGACGCTCTGCCACTTACCGGCCGAAAGGCAACCGTCCTCTATTCCTCAGGCTTTGGCTCAATCGGCAACTTTTTCAGGAGCTCGCCTATATTGACGCCACCTTTAATATGCTGATTAACGTATCCCTTTGCTTCCCGTGCCTCAAGGTCGCGCAGGTATTCCTTTCGGCTAAGACTGATTTTCTGATTTGCCACATCAATTTTAGTAATCTTCAGCTCTACAGTCTGGCCGACCTTTAACACGTCGTCGGGCGATTCGATCCGTTCTGGAGTAATCTGAGAGACATGGATCAGCCCTTCAACACCGCCGAGCTCTACAAAGGCACCAAATGGTAATAGGCGGACTATCTGTCCTTTCACACGTTCACCTACGCTATGTGTTCTGGCAAACTGCTCAAAGGGGCTGGTGGTAAGCTGCTTCAAGCCAATGGAGATACGATGACTTTCCTGATCTGTCTTCAGCACCACGGCCTCGACCTCCTGATTCAGCCGCAGCACCTTGCCTGGATGTGCCGGAGGTTTTTCCCACGAAAGGTCAGAGACGTGGATCATGCCTTCGATGTTCTCATCGAGTTTGACAAAAGCACCGTAGTTTGTAAAGGCGGTGACAACGCCGCGAATCCTCGACCCCACGGGATACTTATCTTCTACCTCGGTCCAGGGGTCCAGGCTGATCTGCTTAAGGCCCAGCGACATGCGCTGTTTCTCCTTATCGAAACCGAGGATCACGGCTTTGACCGTGTCGCCTTCTTTCAGGTAATCCTGCGGACGTTTGGCTCCACCTGCCCAGCTCAGATCGGATATGTGGATAAGGCCAGTCAGGCCCTCTTCCAGATTGACGAAGGCGCCGTAGCGCGTTATGTTCACGACCGTACCGCGTACAACTTTATTCACCGAATATTTGCGTTCGATCGTTTCCCAGGGATTGCTTTTCGCCTGTCGGCGGCTGACCGCGACCTTGCCTGTCTCGCGATCAACCGAGAGAATCTTCACCTTGAGCGTCTGGCCTTCTTTTAGAAAGGTAGAAGGACGAGCACCCCGTTCCCACGAGACTTCTTCGCGGGGCAGCAAGGCATCCAGGCCGCCAAGATCTACAAATGCTCCAAAGTCCAGCACTCTCTTGACCTTGACCGTCAGATTCTCGCCCGGGATCAGGCTCGCCAGCAGACTCTGACGGCGTTGTTCTTCCGCCTCTTCGAGGAGCTTGCGCCGGGAGAGAATGGCGCGGCGCCGGGACCAATCAAAATCAATGACGTAGGCCTCAATCTGCTTGCCCAGCCAGGCTGTTAGGTCGTCAACACGCATGCGATCAATCTGGGAAGCGGGCATGAAGCAGGGAATCCCGACCCTCACGATTAGACCGGCCTTCACCACTTCTGTTACCTTGCCGCTGATGGGAGTTTTGTTTTTGTGCGCCCGCTGGAGCCGCTCCAGACTCAGTCGCTGCACAGCAAATTGGTGCGAGACCATCACCTGGCCGCTTTCCTCGTCGCGTCCCTGAATCAGCACTTCCACGAGATCCCCAACTGCAATATTAATCTCACCATTTTCATCCAGGAACTCACAAATGTCAATCACACCTTCTGCTTTGTCGCCAACATCAATAAGGACGTAATCGCGGCGCACCGTCACAATAGGCACCTCTATAATGTCGTCAACTTCCAGATTGAGCGACTGGGGAAGGTACTGCTGGAGCAGGGCGTCGAACGCCGGCTCTTCCTCCTGTTCCTTATCTTCGGCAGGTTGGAGAGTTTCAGAGGCTGGTGGAGCACCGGACTCGGGGGCTGCGAGCTCTTCTGCTGCAGTCTCACCTTCCTCTGGCTCAAGTTGCTGCGGCAGTTCGGGTGTCACGGCTTCACGCTCTGGCGAAACAGGCTTGACCGGCTTTTGAGCTGGCTCCACCGAACGAAACCCGAGTAGTGCCTTCTCGTCAATCGGTTTCAGCTCGTCCTCGAGTTCCTTTTCGAATTCCGCCAGCTCTTCCTTGATTTTCTGCTGATCTTTCTTCTGCTCTTTGCTCGGCAAGGATTCGTCGTGTGACATCTGAACCTTCCTCCTTGACCGCATTATTCAGCTAACGCGATGTCGTCGGAGTCGAATCTGATCTAGTTGAGAGCATTGTGCAGAATCGCGGCTTCCGCGTACTTAGTGCACACACTATTCTGCGGAGAGACGCTTCTGCACAGCGCGAATTTTGTCCATCATGAGTATGCTAATTTGCTGATAACGCTCTTTATGCGATGCCGCGTTGTCACCATGGCGAATATGAAACGGTTCTCCGAATGAGACATGAATCTTATGAGGTTTTGGAAAGCGTGCCACGGGCGACATGGCCTCGAAGCTGCCGCGGATGCAAACTGGGACAATAGCAATGTTCTCACATGCCGCGGCAATCATTCCTACTCCTCGACGTGGGTTTTGTATCTTGCCGTCATGACTCCGCGTTCCCTCGGGGAAGACGAGCAACACCTCGCCGCGCTTCAATACTTCCACAACGCGTTCCAATCCCTTCCGGTCAATTCCCTCGCGTCGAATCGGAATAGTGTTTACATGCCGCAGAAACCAGCCCAGCACTGGAATTCGGAGTAGATCTTCCTTTGTCATATAATGAACTGCCCGCTGCAGATGGCAGGCAATAAGTGGCGGATCAAGAAAACTACAGTGATTCGCCACAAGGAGCACGCCCCCGGTTTTGGGGATCTGCTTACGTCCGTCGCTGGTGAAGCGGAAGTATACTTTGCTCACCAGAATGATCAGCAGTTGCATAATTCGATAGAACATGGTAGCCCGCAGCCTCTAGAACGCTTCGCATCTCCGTCTCACTGCTGCTTCTATTACTGCAACTCAACCGGGTTTACGTGAAGCTTCCTCATTCGTTCTCGGAATAATGAGAAGGAGAGCATCAGCGGCCCGGGCCATTTAACTCGAGAATCAGGGGACAATTCATGAACTGTCCCTACGGGAAGCATCACCAACGAAGGCCCGGATGATTCGCGTCATCTCATCTTGTCCTATACCGGTCGTGTCTATAATTACTGCATCTCGAGCCACACGCAATGGTCCATAAGGGCGATTGCGGTCGTGTTGGTCTCGGGCGCGAATGGCCTGCTTGAGCTCCTCAAGCTCCACTTGGTTTCCCAGTTCGCGCAACTGCTGGGCATGGCGTTTTGTGCGTTCCTCCAGCGACGCATCAAGATAAAATTTCCATCGGGCATCCGGAAACACCACGGTGCCGATATCGCGGCCTTCGCACACCGACGGCTGCGCGAGGCCTAGCTGGCGTTGCTGCTCCACCATGCATTGCCTCACTCCAATGACGTCAGCTACTGGCGAGGTATTCTTGCTCACATCAGGCTGGCGAATTGCAATAGTGACATCACGACCATCGCAATACACGCGCAGCTGGCCGTCCGTGTATTTTAGCTCGATCTTGAGCGACTGTGCCAGCTTGGTCAAAGCCGCCTCATCAGCCACATTCACACGGCGCTCCATGGCCGCCAGCGTCACACTCCGATACATAGCGCCAGTGTCAATGTGAAAATATCCGAGCTCCGCCGCCACCAGCCTGGCAACCGTGCTTTTTCCAACCCCTACAGGGCCATCAATGGTAATGACCGTAACGTGGCTCACCTGACAGCTCCGAACAGTCAAAATTCTCTTAAAGTTGTACAAAAATCCGCACACCAAAGAGGCAGAAGAAAGGGGGCGGATAATACTTCAGGGGAGTTTGTCGAAATGGCAACCGAGAGATCAGCTTGGCTGGTATATTTCCAATACCCTAGCACCGGACTTCTTGCTACATGGATCTCATATATTCATATGCCTGAGGTACATTAAGGCAAAAAAAATATGTCTCCCCTGCTATCCTCCTCTACAAACTTCTTCGATTGCTTAAAGTCATAATGGTATTATTGCTGGATTACTATGTCCTCTTTTTACCTTTCGTAGAACGAACTGTCAAGACATACTTTCCCGAAACGGTGAATTGCTGACCGTTGCTAAGGATAGAAAAGATAGGGCTCAAACGCTCGTTGCACACTATTTACGGACTGTATCTCAATGAGACAATTATGTGTTGATTATCTGGTAAATTGTCCCTAATAGCAGATTTGTCTCGACATTCTTTGGCCACGCTTCAAACGTCTGGGTAGTTTTAAGGGTCAAATACAAAACAGATCGGCGCGAAGTGAGAAGGTGCAGTGGATGAGAGTATCCAAACATGTTGCGTGCCGACATCATTGCCTAATAATATCGCGATACTTCGCCATAAGAGAATGCACGGCATATCTTTTGAAAGTATAGTGGTGATTATGAGAAGTCAGCGAAGAGCGTCTTAGCACAAGAAGAGAAGGAGGGTCCGATGAATCGGAGGGTATTTCAAATTGGCACAGTATCCGGAGCACTAGCGATGGTCGCCATGGTTTTCTTCGCGCCTTGCCTCGCGGCCGAGCCAATTGTTTCGAAAGTAAAACTCGGTGTGGATGTTCTGTTTGAATCACAGAAATCTTTAATCCAGGGCAAGCGGGTCGGCCTCATAACCAACCACACGGGCATGAATAACCAGCTTGAGCTGACCAGCAATTTACTCCATCGCGATCAGCAGGTAAATCTGGTAGCGCTGTTCGCTCCAGAGCACGGAGTTTATGGCACCCTGTCCGGTGGTGAAAAGCAGGATGGCTTCAAGGATCCAAAAACCGGAGCAACGATTCACAGCCTGTACGGAAAACACCGGAAACCCACAGCTGCCATGTTAAAGGGTCTCGATGTGCTTATCTTCGATATTCAGGACATCGGAAGCCGCAGCTACACATATATCTATACCATGGCGCTGGCTATGCAGGCGGCCAAACAACACAAGGTGAAGTTCGTGGTGCTGGATCGCCCGAATCCAATTAACGGCACTCTGGTTGAAGGTAACGTGCTTGATCCGAAGTTTTCCTCCTTCATTGGGCTGTATCCGATTGCATTTTGTCACGGGATGACCATAGGGGAACTGGCGAGGCTGTTCAACAAGGAGTTTGACATCGGGTGTAACCTTACCGTGGTTCCGATGCAGGGCTGGGAGCGTAAGATGACGTGGGCTGATACGGGACTCGCTTGGATTCCGCCTTCACCGGCAATTCCCGAAGCCTCTACGTGCTGGTACTATCCGACTACCGGTATCTTCGGCGAATTACGTGTGATTAACGAAGGAGTAGGCTACACTCTGCCGTTTAAGCTGGTGGGTGCACCGTGGATAGATGCAGACAAGCTGGCTAATGCGTTGAACGCAAAACAGCTGCCCGGCGTACGTTTCATTCCAACGCATTACCAGCCGCGCTATTTTCATTACGGAGGTCAGCTGCTTCATGGCGTTCAGATTATCATTAGCGATTACACTACGTTCCAGCCGGTCAATACCGGCTTTCATATCCTGGTAGCCATTCAGAAATATTGGGGCAAGCACATTGGGTGGACGTCTAATCCTTTGACCAAAGGCGGGATCCGTGGATTTGATCTCTCCAATGGAACAGACACGATTCGCAAAATGGTTCAGGCAGGTAAGTCGGCTGAAACAATCATTGCCAGCTGGCAAGACGATCTAGAGCGCTTCAAGAAAATGCGCAGGAAGTATCTCCTTTACTAAATTTTCACGCAAAGCCGCAAAGTCGCAAAGAGAACAGCAACTTTGTGTTCTTAGCGTCTTTCCGAGAGATTTAACTGTAACTTATGATGGTATACTTTTTTATTCTGACTTTTTGATGCGCCTAAGGCGTATCCACTTTCTGTCGTCGTGGTTTGATATTTCTCCTGTTATGTGCTCTAAGTACCATTACGCGCTCCTAAAGATCCTTGAGGAAGATTGGTTCGCCGGTTTTGAGCGACTGCTGGCCTGCGTGGAGCACCTTGAGTACCTCCAGAGTCGTATCATGAGGAACCGACGGGGTTTTCGTGCGGAGCATTTGAATGAAGGCCTTCATGGTGCCGTGGGCGCCAGTTTGATATCCTGTGCGGTCAATGTCGCCGGTTGAGAGGTGCTTTTCGCTTCCAAGGACATCCGTACGAAACACGGTTTTGGCATCGTGTGCAATCACAGCTACCGCATCACGGCCGTCCGCATAGTGCAGCTTGAGAATGTCCCTCTTCTGGTTGCCGATGTTCTGCACAGATTCGATCCCCGCCCCCATAATGCTATGGAGCATTTCGATGGTATGAATGCCATAGATAATGGGATGACCCGTGCCTAACGCCACCACTGCCTGGATGTCGCCAGCCTCGTCGAGATGGGCCTTCACTTCTTCCACACCTTTAACGTAGCGCAGGATGGAGGTTGACATCATTGGCGTGCCTGTCTTGTGCGCCAGGGCAATAATGCGCCTCGCTGCCGCTATAGAGTCAGCAAACGGCTTATCCACGAACGTCGGAATTCCCTTCGCCAGAAATGGCCTGGCCAGCTCGTAGTGATCTGAACCATCGCCGCGGGTATCGGTTATTATAACACCATCAATGCCGGAGAGCATATCGTCAAGGCTGGTGGCCACGGTGGGGATATTGAATGTCGCAGCAATCTGGCGCGCCTTTTCAGGATCAGGATCCCAAACCTTCACTACCTCAACACCTGGTAGAGGAAGGGTCACCTCCTTAACCTGGAGATTTCGTGCGTGCATTCCGGGAGCATGTTTTTCGAGCAGTGTCGGATCATAAGTATTAAAGAAGCAGCAGAACCAGTAGGTGTGGAGGCTGACTTTAACCATGCCGAGTTTGAAGGACTCGGACTTCTCGTTATCACCATGCGCACTGTAAAGTGGAATCAGACATGTGCCGAATATGAGTAAGATCGCAAGTGCGCTCGTGATGCGGTACCGCTTCAGATGTCGCGATTCATCAGGCATGTGCTGAGCGAACATTTTTCTCTCTTCCTTCATAGGGGCCTACGTGCGATGAATGAAATTGGTGACAGCTCTTTAGTAGAGCCAGCGAGACACGGAGGCATAGAGATACTCACGGAGGGGAAGATTGTAAAACTAATTGCAAATATCAAATTTTAAATTTCCATTTTGCAATTCAATACTTTGTGCCTCTGTACCTTCGTGGTAGTATTCAGTCAAGATCGGCCACCAAGGCATAATCTCGAATAAGCGCTTGTTACGATAAGAATTTGATTCTGTCAAATGTGATGCCGTTATGGTTCACACTCATTATGACCACTACGTCACCACGCTGACATACTGCAATTCTTTTACTTTACTTCTATGCCGTCCTCTGGCTCCGGCGGCACTGGTTGGCCCGGACGTGGCATTCTGGACATGTCGGGCCCCATCATCGGACGTGCTCCAGGTATTGCCTGCATTTCGCGCATCATGCTGGCAGAGAGCTCTTTGAATTTCACCTTCTGCTCGGGCGAGAGCACGCTCATCACTTTGTGCGCGGTGCGAATGGGAATAAGCTTTGCCTCCGTCTCAAGCGAGCCGATTTCCTTAGCCTTTTTCTCGATGGCGTCCATATCAAGCTCGTCTTCAGCAACAAGGGCGTCAAAGTCCATTTCCGCCTTTCTCAAGGCCGAGTGGTTATTGATCTGCGCTTTTTCGGAATCCATACGCACCTGCTTGATGGTTTTTACTTGCTCCTCAGACAGCTTCAGCGCCTCCTGATGCGTGAGAATCATGTGGAGTGCGCGTATCTTCATCATCCGTCTCATGTGCTCTTTCATGCGCATCTGCATTTGTTCCCGCTCCATCGTCCGGTCCATCCTGCGCTCCATCATTTCGGGGCTCATCATTTCCGGTTGCATGGGCATCCCGGGCCTCCTCATCCGCATTTCCCTCATCCCCGGCGGTTGCGCTGGAGTCGGCGCTGGCTGCTGCACTTCAGCAGCAGGTGGTGCCGCCGCTTTTTCAACAGCTTTCTTTTCTTCCGTTTGCATCGAGAAAGCAGCCATCGCGCTAAGAATCATGATCACCGCAATCCCTACGACTACAATGCCTCTTCTCATTTTCACACCCTCCTTTTCCTTAGTATATTC
Source organism: Candidatus Sumerlaeota bacterium (assembly GCA_030613245.1). Taxonomy (GTDB): domain Bacteria; phylum Sumerlaeota; class Sumerlaeia; order MWCT01; family JAUWMI01; genus JAUWMI01. The sequence continues at coordinate 7,194 of JAUWMI010000015.1, read as the reverse complement.
ACGTACTTACTCGACGTGTAGATTAATCCACCTCAGGCGGATAGATGGCTTCCAGGGAATCGAGCAGTATCGAACCGTCGCTCTTCTTTGCTTCACGAGCCTGAACAAGGTAGAGTCGCACAAAGGTAATCGGGAAGTCAAGTCGCGCTGCCGGATTGGTCCACTTTGGTACGATCTCGTCCCGATTGATCTGGATGTACCGCCACGTATCCTTCCAGTTAATGCCTTTTGCTCCCTCGGTGAAGTCTATCAGATACGCTTCGCCGTCGCGATCTTTGAGCTCGCCTCTCAGCCACTGCTCCTTTCCATCGCCATACACCCAGAGGGCAAGCTTCTGTGGCTCGCCCGGAATCGGTGCATTGAGCACGCGCGAAATCAGCGTGGTTCCACCATGTTCCATTGAATAGGTCAGCCGCGTGGCAGCCTCGCCCTGTATCTTCAGCTCGCGATCCAGCGATAGCAGGGTTTTATCAGGGTCGTACTTCTGGCCGGTGAGGAGCTCTTTCGCCTCGCCTGGGGGCAGCGCATCAAAGCTCTCGATCACCTCGGTCTTGTACATGTCAACGTAGACCGGCACCTTGGCGCCAGCCCATTCCAGAGCGAGCATGAGCTCGCCTTTCCCCTTTTCCAAACCGGTAATTGTCAGGGTGTCAGGCTCCCATTTTACACAATCAGGCGCTGCACTATTCAGCATGTCATTTGTTACGAAGAGTTTGCGGCCAGTCGCATCGTATGCCTTGTAGCTAAGCAATCGCTGTTCGCCAGTTGTCAGGAGAAGCAAAGATGGATCAAATTCCAGCCGGGCCGCTGGCCGCACCTTAGTACCGCTGGAGGCGTGGAGTCCCCGCTCGGGCATGCGCGCCATGACTGATCCTTCAGCCGAGCTGGTTGATGTGTGAAGGACACCCATTGAATTGATCGTACCCAGTCCTTTGGTTGTGTACCAGCGAATTGCTTCAGGTTTCACAGTGACGGGGTTATAATATTGATCGTAGCCCTCGACCGAGAACTTCACCGAGACATTAGGTGGCACACAGGTAAGAGAAGGGAAGAGTTCGATGCGATGAAGTGGCCCCGTTGGTTGTGTGCTGACCACGAGAATGGCGTTCGACACTGTGCGCGGGCCTCCACGGTCAGAAGGTTTGTTCGTAACCTCGCCACGAATCCACATTGTCGTTGACCCTCCGCCATCCAGGTTGATCGCCTCATCTGCGCCGAGCTCGCGCAGGTACTCCGCGAGACTATAGAGATTAATTCCAACGCTGACCAGAGGTTGGCGGCCATCCACGGCGACGAGGTATAATGTGGTCTTCGCCTTATCAAAGCCGACTGCAGTTCGGGGGTGCTTATCTGTAGCGAAGTTCCTATTGATGTGTTCTTTCTCGATATTGATGTCCACCTCTCCGTTGGATAGAATCTTTGGCGTGCCACCAACAGCCATTACAACAGGCCCAGGTATTTGGGGGATACTGGCGAGAAGCGTGACGACGTTGCCCGGGGCACAGTACTGTTCCACCATGGTTTTACCTGTCCCGCTGCCAGAGAGCACGAGCCGGCCCGGAGCCAGCGGGCTGTTGCCTTGATTTTCTCTGACCGCCACAATGCGTGCCTGGCAGGGCACATTTGGGATAAATTCCTTGCCCAGCATCTCCATCTCTACCTCTGTGCGGTCGGCATCGGTTCTCGTAGAAGATCCAAAAGGCGGGGTATAGAGTTCCACGGTGTCCGGGGAGTGTTCAGTAGGATTGATAGCATCCACGGAGATCTCCCCGGATGCAGTTTTCACTACTGTAGACATCGAGACTGTCTGAATATAGGGCTCGCCGTTTTTGTTAACAAGAAAGGCGGCACGATTAGGATGGGGATTGGTGAAGATCATCCCTTCGTCCACAAAGAAGCCGATAGGCCTGAAATTGCCTTTATAGAAATCCGCGTTCACGGCGGCAATCACGCGATGGCCCTTATAGCTTTCTCGGGCAGCCATTTCTTCCACTTTGTCGCCTTGAAACAAGGCGTCTTTGCCCTTTTCCGCTTCCAGATGAATCGTGGGCTGCGTAAGGTCAACGGTCAGCACGTTAATCAGGTAAGGCCCATCCTGGTGGAATTCAAAAATGTGCTTCACCCCTTCGCCTACTAAGCGCTCGTGTCGAATGTTCTCCTCGCCAGGAAGGACGATCCGCGAGAGAAAAGAGCGCACCAGCGGTTTGTCGAGCTGTTTGAGTACAGCCCGGGCAAGTTGTTTCTGCTGAGTGGTGACTTGTGGTTCTTCCTGGCCATGGGATAGAGGTATTGCAAGAAGAATAAAACACAGCGCAGCGACCAAACTAAGACGCTTCATTTTTCAGCTCCTTTTATTGATGAGATAGACTTGACTCAGAACATCACAACGCGCCTGTATTGGCAAGAGAAAAACTCTTGGGTGTGGCCGTCTTTGGGTCTGCGCCGTGAGACCAGCAGCTGTCCTCACCATGGTGTTTTTATTTGACAGATAAAAAGGCGGATGGGTAGTATCCAGAACTGTTTTACTCCTCAGACAGCCCCGCGGGAGCCATGCGCTGAAAAAATAAGGATGTGTGCGAAATCGTGCTAGCAGGCTTTCTTGTCAATGGTGTTATTGGAGGCTGTAGGTAAGGAGAGGAGAAGCCGGTGCCTAGTGCGAACCGAGACCCAGGAGGCCCGGCAGAATCAGCAGGGAGGTATGGCTCATGGCCATCGTTGAGACGACAGACCTGACGAAAGTGTATGTGCAGGATGTCATCGGGGTAGAGTATGGCCGGATAAAAATCCGCTTGAAGGGACGCCGGGTCGCCGCGCTTCAGGAGTTAAATTTGACGGTCAATGAAGGTGAAATCTTCGGGCTTCTTGGGCCTAACGGAGCAGGCAAAACAACGGCGATCAAGATTTTCATGGGCCTGATTTTTCCAACCGAGGGCAACGCCCGGATCATGGGAAAGCCGCTTGGTGATAGGAGAGTAAAAGCACAGATCGGTTTTTTGCCGGAGAATCCCTACTTTTATGATTACTTGAAGGGCTGGGAATTCCTGGACTACTACGGACAGCTTTATGGGATGGCTCGAAAGACACGCAGAGCGAAGATTGACGAAATTCTGGAGATGGTCGGCTTAACCCACGCGGCAAACCTCCCGCTCAGGGGCTATTCCAAGGGCATGCTTCAGCGTATCGGACTGGGCCAGGCGCTTTTGAACGATCCGCGAATTGTGTTTCTAGACGAACCACAGTCCGGCCTGGATCCATTTGGTCGAAAGGAAATGCGCGATATAATCCTGAACTTGAAAGAGGAAGGGAAAACGGTCTTCTTCTCGTCCCACATTCTCTCTGACGCCGAGATGATCTGCGATCGAGTCGGCATTCTCTACAAGGGGAAATTGATCAATGTTGGTTACCTCCGTGACCTGCTGTCGGCCCAGATCAAGGAATACGAGATCGTGGCCAGTAACCTGCAGGAGGAGATGCTGAAAGATCTGGAGGGAAAATGCGAGCGCGTGATCGTACGCAAGCAGGACGTGATGGTCTGCGTGCGCCAGAAAGCCGACGCGGAAAAGATCGTCCGAACCATTCTTGCCAGTCCGGCACAGCTGGTCTCGTATATCCCTCGGCAAGAGACTCTGGAAGAGTATTTCATTCGCCAGATTGAAGGAGGAGGACAGTAATGCTAAAGATCCTGGCGATAGCCCGGAATACGTTTAAGGAGGCGGTGCGCAATAGAATCTTATACATCCTGCTCATTTTTGCGCTGCTGATCATGGCCAGTTCAGGAGTGATCAGTGATTTGACCATTGCCGCCAAGGACAAGCTTATTAAAGATCTAGGTTTAGCAAGCATTAGTTTCTTTGGTTTACTCATCGCCGTCTTTGTGGGTATCGGCCTGGTGTATAATGAGATGGATAAGAAGACGATTTACACGATCATCTCCAAGCCGATTGACCGCTACCAGTTTGTCCTGGGAAAATATGGCGGGCTACTGCTGACAGTTTACGTCATGATGCTCATCATGACCGCGTTTTTTCTTTTTGTAATCTATTTTCAAGACCTGGTGAGTGATGAGACTGTTTCAGCGGCGATTGGCAAGATTAGTGAACAAGGCATTTATCAGGCCCCCACGGTTGCTCAGTACGGCATGTATCTGATTCAGTCGTTTTTCGTCGCGACAGGCCGCACCATGGGTACCCTTTTGCAACTCTATCATTCGCCTCTAACGGCGAATATCCTCGCGGTGGTGGGTTACAGCTGTCTGGAGTTGGCCATTATCACGGCCTTTGCAATTCTCTACTCCACAGTGTCATCGCCAACGCTGAGTGCCATTTTCACGGTGCTGACCTTTATTATTGGCCGTATGAGCGAGGATATCATTCGCTATGCCTGGCGGCTCAATGAGAAAGGGCTTACCGTGGCACTGGGCGGGAAATTAAAATACTGGTTTGTCGTGGCTGCAGCCCACGTGTCGCCAAACCTGGAACTCTTTAATAAGCGCTCCGAAGCGATCTATAAAGAAGAAGTACCCTGGGATGGCCTGGCCGTGTACTATGGCATTGTCTATTCGGCCATGATTATTCTGCTGGCAATTATTGTTTTTCGGCGGAGGAATTTTAAGTAAGTGAACAGTCGGGGAGTTTTCTTTAATGCCGACTGCTCATAATGACTAATGAGATCCTTCACGGAGTTTATCCTGAGCGAAGCTGAAGGGTTCAGGATGACGGGTCAGAAACTCTCCGACCCGTCAAATAAGTGCCCATGAACGAATGGCGAAAAATTATCTGGGGTATTATATTCATAATCCTGCTGGTTGGGGTTATCGCAACCCAACACCGACAGCTCGAGCAGGTGCAGAAATATGCTCCGTATCGCGACAGCATGTATCTGCCCACGCCCCAGTACGTCAAGTTGATCGCCCTGGGCTACGACATGATTCTTGCGGATTTTCTGTGGCTTCGCTCGATCCAGTCATTTGGAGCCCACTTCACAACCGATCGCGACTATCGGCCGATCTATAACCTGTTTGATGTCATTACGGATCTGGATCCAAAGTTTATCCCTGCCTATACATTTGGTCAGATGGTGATTGGTGAGGAAGGGAGAAATCACGAGCAGGGGCTGGCGCTAATTGACAAAGGAATGTTAAAGAACCCTCGCCATTACATACTTCCTTATTGGGCCGGCTACGTCTGCGTGTGGGATATCCAAGACTACCAACGGGCCAAGTACTACTACCGCCAGGCCTTGAAGTCCCCTGACTGTCCAGATCATGTGCATCGTATACTGAGCTACATAGAGCTCAAGTGGGGAAGGTACAGGATTGCATATGAGAAGTATATTGAGGACTACCTCCGGGCCCTGGACCAGAATAACGATGTGATTATTGCATTGACCAAAAGGCGACTGCGTGAGGTGATCTCCCGGTGGTACGTTAAGGTTCTGAACGAGGCGGCGGCGAAATATAAGGAAAAATTTGGTAAGGAGATTGAGAAACTGGATGACCTTGTGAAAGAGGGGGTGCTCGGCAGTTCTCAGCTGCCACATCATGCAAGGCTGTTGAATCTGATTGATCAGTACGAGCGCCGTGGCGAAAGGATGATGCCCTATTTTCAGGAGATAGTACAGAAGAGTTTTGTCGAGATAAAGGGCATACCTCCGGAGCCCTATGGTTTGTTTTATTATATTCGGCCTGAGCGCACGAGTCAGAATTCGGACTTCATCAGCGATGCCCACGATATTATTGACCATGTGAAAGTTTTAGTTCGGGCGGTACGCACAGACATTGCCCGCTATAAGGAGCTGCACGGCGCTTATCCCAAGACGCTTGATGAACTCTACGGCGAGAAGTTTAAATCGCTCGAGCCGTTTGGCGGCGAGTGGATTTATAATCCCAATACAGGTGAGTTTTTCCCGTCAACTGTTCCCGATATTTAACCACCCCTTTGATTGTTTCCTGCTTTGCTTAAACCCTTTGCTTAAGAGACAGAAGTCTTTATCTGAAAAGAAGCAAAAAATGACAGAAATTATTAGACATGATGAACAAGATTAACAGGATGAAAAAATCTTAAGAATCTTGTAAATCTTGTAAATCCTGTCTAAAAAGTGGTCTTCTGAAGTCCCTGATCCTCATAAAAATACTCGAAAAATAGGCTTTTATTCAAGAAAATGATTGACTTCCATTCGGTAATTGGATTAAAAACGTGTTTGTAAAGGCAAAGAGCAGCTTTGCTCCCTGGATTGATGCAGAGGAATGAAGTTTGACACCCAAACAGTAATCTTGCGTTCCCCGCATGCCGACTGTTACGTCTAATATAACGTGGGTTCTTGGGATTTCATGGTAATTGTAGGGGCGTTTAATTAAACGCCCCTAGGGTTTGGACACAGATTTTTTTTCGTCGGCCTGCGATGTTGAGGCTTTTTTCAGATGAATCGCCCTGGAGATAGAGGTAGGGCGTTTAATTAAACGCCCCTACATGCCAGCCAAAAATTGGAGACTGTCCCAAGCCAGGACACTACAGATGAAGAATCATAATGTGGAGGCCATTGCAAATCCAAAGGCCGCAGGAGGAGATGCCCGGGGCAATGAGGGTATTGTATCCAGATCCAACCGAAGAGCAAAATTTTCAGGCGAAGGTGTGGGTTGGTGGAGATAGTGTAGATGATGCGGAGTTTGAGGATGGCAAGGTAAAGGCGGTGGTGGCGTACCTGCGCTCTGTGGATAATCAGCTGAAGTATGAAGAGCGTGGGCATCCTGATCGGGGTAAGCCACTTAATGCAACGTATCAGTTGCAGCAGTGGCGTTGTCTGGATTCGACTACACCCTCTAATTATAATGAGAAGTGGCAGCTGAAGCCGGTTGATGGTGATACAGCATACAATTTCCATCATCTGCGCAAGCCTCGCCCGCACATTGTTAACGATAGCTTCACCTTTTATATCAACAAGGCCAGCTTTGTTCCGGGTCCATATACGTACAAGGTGATTTCTTTTGAAAAACTGGAGACGAAACTACACCTGATGTCATACATGGAGGACCCTGAGGGTAATCCTCCTTATAAACACATAGAGGATGATATCGTCGTGGAAAACATATGGGACAATATAGGTTATGTTACCGGCTACAATGATTCGCCTATTGCAGATCAAGGGACTTTTACTGCAGAAATAGATGATCCGAATGATGTGACCATAACGATTTCA
>JAUWMI010000003.1 GCA_030613245.1 Candidatus Sumerlaeota bacterium | reverse complement strand
CTTTTGGGGCGGGTTCACCCCGCCCCTAAAATAATTGTAAACCCTTCGGGGCAGGGTGCAGGTGGCCCCTACATATGATCCCAGTCTCAGTCCTGCATACATTTTTCCCTGCATTCTGCAATGCATGGTATGCACTGTGGGGAAATTCTCATCCGTGATCCGAGGGTTGGCACCAGGCTACGGCGTCGAGGATACGGCAGATGGGCGAACCTGCATAAACTTGAAGCCGACGTCGTCGGAGCGCGCTGCAAGGTAGGAAGGAAACTTATCGAACGCTACGTCAACAACCTGCATTTGCTCCGGTTCACTGCTGGCGTGACGAAAGACCGGCGCGCCTGCAGGATTTCGTCCAACGAGACCCATATGTGACGAGAAGATGCCCGGCTTACTGGTGATGAGACTAACGATCTCGCCCCCTTCCAGCCTGTCCGCAATTTCCAGAACCGACTCTTTCGGGATGTACTGCGTGGTCAATTGCTGCGCTTCCGGAATGTGAGCCAGGTCGTCACAGCCTTTGCCCTGGAGCATCTTTTTACGATCAATTGTCTTGGTCATTGACTGGCATCTGGCGCTTCCCACGTGTTCGGTTACATCCTCGAGCAGCCAGGCATTGTTCGGCAACCAATCTGCAATCGTGTAGTGATTGCGCCAAGTAAAGTCAATCTTGCCGTCGAGGTAGCGGATACGCTGCAGGTTGTGAAACGCCTCGCGATAGCTGCGCGAGATGACCAGTGCGATAATCTGCTCGCTGAAAGTCATACAGTCCACGCGCGCAATATCCATGAGTGGGTCTCGATCATACGGCGCGTCAGGGCCTTCGCCCAGACAGAATTTGACGTAAGGAGTGCCAAGGGCGAGCTCTGAATAGTACATAATCCGATCTCGCACGTGTGGCAGGGCCTCCCATTGCTCCTCCAGGAGACGATCTATATCTTTTGAAGCCATCCGGTAGAGCTTTTTCATCCTGAACCGCCCTGTTATAAAGTTTGGAGATTCGCAAACAGGCCCTGATCATTAGAGCACATAATAAAAAGAAACATCGAACCACGACGACACGACGTGCATGCGCCCAGGCGCACATCTTAATAGCGTCTCTTAATACACGCTGCGATTCCCGGATCATTCAGACTGCCAGGCTGGGCCTCTTTCACTACTTCAGATTCGGAAAATAGGCGATGAAGGCCTTCTTAATGGCGATGCCCATTCTCTTCTGCATCTCAGGATCCATGAGAATATCGCGACTTACTCTTTGATCGCCGATTTCCAGCAGCACGCGGTATGGCGCGGTGTTGACATTTTCGTCAATGCTGTAGAACGCCCGCTTGCCGGTAGTCTTGCAGCGGTAATCATTGCGCTGCGGCCAGCTATCGAGTTTTACACCGGCGAATTCCATGCCCGTCACTTCGCACACGGCGCGCGTAAGCGCCTCTGCGAGTTTGCGATTCTCTTCCTCGTACGCATCGCCGCCATGGATGAAGCCCCAGCAAGCGTTTTGCTTGGTTGCGGCATTGTTATGCACGCTGATAAAGACCTTCGGACGGTATGCATTCGACTTTTGTAACTCGTAGGCGTAACCAGAAATTTTTCCGTCCACCACCGCCGTGGTATGCGCGATCATAGTGTTGCTTCCCTGTTGCGCATGATGCAGCCCCTCTACGTTGTAGCTCCAGACCTTATGCTCTTCAAAAAGATCGGTCGGGATAGAAAGCGCAGCCTCAACGATGGCATTGCAGACCATGGCCTCGTTTACGACATCGCCGCTTCTATGGTTCTGGTGCGACGGCTGCCAGACCACCACAGGCTTCTCAACAGGCGCAACAGGCTCCTGAGCGACAAAGAAACTGCACCCCATGCAGAGAAGCACAAATAGAATCAACCCGCCCAGTCCTCGCCTCATGGTTCCCTCCTGCCTAATGAAATGTCCGTCATGCAATTATGTCAAGTCCGGATACCTGATTGCTCTCCTTCCGTAACAGCCGGTTTTATGGAAGTCAAGATTTATCGCTTCTATACGTATTGTCTGGCAATGCTTGTCATTCCTAGGCACTAAAAAGGGAATGCCATTCTGCATCTTGCTTCCCTGGCTGCGCTAACCCAGTCAGATTTTGCTTCACATGGGCTGCCACTCTGTGTAACGTTTAATTATTTCATAGGGGCCTGCTTGTGTTGATTGAATTCGGCAACTGCCTGTATGAAATCCGCACGGAGACACAATGAGCCTAAGGCTCTTAAAAGAATTGAATTGTAAAGTACAAATTTAAAATCTTGCATTTTCAATTTTAATTATGCAATTTTTTGTCTTTGAGGATCTCTGTGGCCGTCTCTAATCAAGATAGGCCACATAGAATAACTTTAGGAGGGAGAAAATGGCTAGTTTTACGGAGCGTATTATTCGCGCTGCTAAGCTGGATGTCATGCTTTATGAAGAGGTGGAGGCTGACAAAAATGCAATGAGTCAGGCCATGGGGGTTGTAATTCTTTCCAGTGTGGCAGCAGGAGTAGGGAGCATGGAAAGAATAGGAATAGGAGGAATTTTGACAGGAAGTATTTTAGCCCTTATTGCATGGTACGTATGGGCCTATATTACTTTTCTAGTTGGCACGAAACTACTTCCTGAGCCACAGACCAAAGCAGATCTAGGCGAGTTGTTGCGAACCATCGGCTTTTCGAGCTCCCCCGGGTTGATCCGAGTATTAGGCATCATCCCCGGCCTGACACACGGCGTGTTTCTAGTCGCCTCAATTTGGATGCTGATAGCAATGGTGATCGCGGTCAGACAAGCTCTTGATTATCAGAGCACATTTCGGGCTGTGGGAGTATGCGTGATAGGCTGGATTATTCAACTCTCTATCCTTATGTTGCTGTTTCTTATTTTCGGTGGTTCGGGAAGTCCAGCATGACACCTTTTCATGCAGCCGTCAAAATATCAAATAACAAAGCATGATGGGGCTTGGTCTCACATCGCCTAACTGGCAACACAAGATTCATAAATTCGTAAACTTCACATCCCACTGCCAGAAAAAAGAGCAGAAAAAGTACGACCAAAGGTAAGAATTCTCAAGTCTCCCTGCCAGTTGGCTAAGATAGAACCATGACTTCATCGAAACGGTTTTGTCTCGCTATAACTTTAAAAGCAATACATGCAATAAGCCCCAAGCAGGATTCAGCGTGGTGCAGGGCATGCCACTCATGACCACGCCGACCCTTCACTCGCGTCACTTAACCCCACGAAATTATTGCGATTTAGCTAAATATTCTGCTCAATCTAGCCGATTTAGAAACATAGAAGGCAAAGAGCCCTCGTTTCCACGAAGTGCCCGTTATAGTGGTGACTGTAACCGATGACGAGGCACTCGCAGTAAGAGCGGTTTCTAAGAACATGGTGGAAGAGTTTGATAGAGTTGTCGAAGGAGAAATAAAATGAAGATAGGTGCGAAATTAACTTTTGCATTTGGGGGTGTTATTTTATTAATAGGGATATCTGCTATTGTTTCTATGGATGGTTACAGAAAGATCCATGAAGAGTTTGAACTGTTAAAAGAGGATATTATTCCTGGTGCAATTGTAATGAGCGAGATGGTTGGAAGAACTCATCAAATAGCACACGACGCTATGGATTATATGATAGCCAAAGAAGAAGAAGAAGAAGAAGAAGAAGTACTAATAATAACCGGCTTGGGGTTCCTTGAGAAAGCCGGGCGGGAACATTTGGAACATGAAAGACATATAGGAGAGGAAGAGGAAAAAACAGCACAAGAATTACTAGAAAAAATAGGAAGATTCAATTCAGGGGTTATGGGGATTATCTCCCTGAAAAAACAGGGAGCAAGCATTGATGAATTAATCGAAAAAGAAGAAAAAGAGGTTCATACGGCAATGGATGCGTTAACTAAACAACTTGAAGAACACGTAGCGATTCATATGGAGGAATTGGCTAAAGCGGAAGAATCAGTTCACAAAGCGCATGTTTTTGCCACCCGAATTGTATTATTAACGACTTGTTTAATTATAGCTTTATCTGCCGCTGTTGCATCACTTATAACACGCTCAATAGTAAGCCCGCTTCATGCTCTACATAAAGGCACGGAGATAATAGGACAGGGCAATTTAGATTACAAACTAGCCTCAAATGCAAAGGATGAAGTCGGTCAGCTTTCGAGAGCTTTTGACCGGATGGTCGAAGATTTAAAGGTAACTACCACATCGGTAAACAATCTCAATAAAGAGATCAGCGCGCGCAAGCAGGCAGAGGAGGTGTTGCAGCAAAGCGAAAAGAAACTCCGTACAATCACTAGGTCCGCCCTCGATGCGATTATTATGATGGACGGTGGTGGAAACATTGCATATTGGAATCCTGCCGCACAGAAGATGTTCGGTTACTCCAGTGATGAAATCATCGGTAAGGACGTACACGAAGCGCTTGCTCCTCGTAAGTACCATGAAGCCTACAAGAAGGGAATTGAGGGGTTCAAGAAGACGGGGCAAGGTCCTGCGGTCGGCAAGGTCCTCGAGCTAACTGCCTTGCGCAAGGATGGCTCAGAATTCCCAATGGAAATATCGGTGTCATCCATAATGGTTAAGGGGAGCTGGTGGGCGGTTGCGATTATCCGCGACATCACCGAACGCAAGCAGGCGGAGGAACAGATACAACGCTATGCCGCCGAATTGGAGCAGGCCAACGAGGAACTCAAGACTTTCACCTACGCTGTCTCCCATGACCTACGGGCTCCGCTGCTCAACATGAAAGGCTTTGCCGCTGAACTTCGTTTCGCCCTGGAGTTGATTGGCCCCTCGATGAACGCGGCTTTGCCGCACCTGGACGAGGGACAGCGGCAGGCCGTAACCAAGGCTCTCGAGGAAGATGTACCGGAAGCCCTGGATTTTATAGACTCCTCCGCGATCCGCATGGACCGCTTTATCAATGCCCTCTTAAAGTTGTCTCGTTTGGGCCGCCGTGAGCTCAAGCTTGAGCCTATTGATATGCACGCCCTTGTCCAGGCGACCTTGAAGACTCTGGCCCACCAGATCGAGGAACGCCAGGTGAAGGTGACCGTGGGACATTTGCCGGAAATGGTCACCGACCGGATCTCGATGGAGCAGATCATGGGCAACATCTTGGACAATGCCGTGAAATATCTCGACCCTGGCCGCCCCGGGGAGATCGAGATCACCGCTGAACGCGGCGACGACGAAACGACTTTCCGCGTCCGGGACAACGGGCGGGGTATCTCAGAGGAGGACATAGACAAGGTGTTTGCGCTTTTCCGCCGAGCCGGAAGGCAGGACATCCCCGGCGAAGGCATGGGCCTGCTCTACGTGCAAACCCTGGTGCGTCGCCACGGCGGGCGCATCTGGTGTGAATCCAAACTGGGGGTGGGGACGACATTCACTTTCACAATCTCGAACTATCTTGAAAAAGGAGGCGAAAATGTCTAAGATGCAGGAGGTGTCCATTCTGTTGGTGGAAGACGACTCGGGACATGCCCGTCTGATCGAGAAGAACCTGCGTCGCTCGAACATAACGAACCATATCATCACAGTCGGCGACGGGCAGCAAGCGCTCGACTACGTGTTCAGCGAGGGTGAGTACACGGGGACCGAGCGCGCCTCACCTCTGTTGGTACTGCTCGACCTGAATCTGCCGGTGCTCGACGGCTACCAGGTGCTTGACCGCATGAAGGCGGATGAGCGCTCCAAACGCATCCCGGTGATCATCTTGACCACCACGGATGACACCCGCGAAGTATCCCGGTGCTACAACAGTGGCTGCAACGTCTACATCACCAAACCGGTGGAATATGAGGAGTTCGCCGATGCAATCCACAAGCTGGGATTATTCCTAACAATTGTTTCTGCACCGAATGAGGAGTGAAGTCCATGGCCAAATCGAAACCTGTTCGCATTCTCTATATGGAAGACGACGAGGGAATCGCCCGTCTTGCGCAAAAAAAGCTTGAGCGAGCGGGCTACGTCGTAGTCCTCGCCCGCGACGGCGAAGAGGGCCTGCGCATGTACGCCAGGGGCTCCTGCGACGTGGTGCTAGTGGATCAATCAATGCCCGTGCATGATGGGCTGGAAGTGATTCGCACCATGGTTTCACAGGGTCCGCTACCGCCCACGATTATGGTCACTGGCGCCGGAAATGAGGAGATCGCCGTGGAGGCCATGAAACTGGGAGCAAGCGATTACATCGCCAAAGACGTCGAGGGAGGGTTCCTTGAATTGCTGCCCGTGGTGATCGAACAAGTGCTCCATAAGTATCGTCTCGCCCAAGAGAAGCAGCAAGCAGTGGAGGCGCTGCGAGAGTCGAAGCAGAAGATAGAAAGTCTTCATGAAACAGCTCGACATCTGGAGACCTGTGAAACCGAAGAGGAAGTATATCAACTGACTGTCAATGCATCAGAGCGGATCCTTGACTTCTCCATCTGCACCCTGGACATAGTAGAAGGAAACAAGATGGTGGTTAAGGCTACATCATCCCAACTACCCTCTGAAGCAAGCATGGAAAGCGACCTCGATGAGGGGATAGCCGGAAAGACCTACCGCACCGGTAAGACCTACGTCTTTGGCAGCCTGGATAAAGTCACCGAGGCAAGGCTGAAACGGGGAGACTTCAAGTCCGGGATCATCGCACCTATCGGCGACATCGGTGTATTCCAGGCTCTATCCACCGAGCCCGATGCCTTTACTGAAGATGACGCACGGCTGGTCGAGCTGCTACTCGGCCACGCTGAGGGAGCGCTGAAACGAATTCATCTGCAGAACGAGCTTAAACAGCAGGCTATCCATGACTCCCTGACCGGCGTCTACAACCGCAATTACCTCAACCAGGTACTGGAACAAGAGAACAAACGCTCCGAGAGATATAAGCACTCCATCGGTTTCCTGATGTTAGATGTCAACGGGTTCAAGGAGATCAACGACCGATTCGGCCACCAGACGGGGGATAAGGTTCTCCAAGTGGTAGCATCTTGGCTGGTAAAAGCAGTAAGGGAAACTGACACTGTGGTCCGCTACGGTGGGGATGAGTTCTTAATCGTGCTGATTGAGACTGACGGTGAAGCAAAAGTAGTAAAGCAGCGAATCATCGAGAAAATGACTCGCCCGAATGAGATGAACGAACTGCTGGGCTTCCCTGTTACGTTATCTATCGGCACAGCCTACTGGAGTCCTGACGGCTCTGAATCCTTGGAAGAAGCCTTGACCAAAGCGGATATGCGAATGTATGAGGAGAAGAGAAGACAGGCAGGGGGCGATCAGTCGGAATAGGCGATCTAAGTGCTGATGAGGAGGGCCGAAAGATGAAGCAAGAGAGAAAGACGAAGGCTCGACCGATGGAGGAGTTGAAACAGCTGCGTCAGCGTGTAGCAGAACTCGAGCAGGCTGAGACCGAGCGCAAGCAGGCAGCGGAAGCACTTAGGCAGAGCGAGAAGAAATATCGTTTGCTTGTTTCAAACATCCCGGATGTTACATGGACGACCGATCGTGAAGGCAATAGTACCTTTATCAGTCCAAATGTAGAGACAGTTTATGGGTACACTCCAGAAGAAATTTATAAGGGAGGTGATCGTCTCTGGTTTGAGAGAATCCATCCTGATGACATTAAGAATGTGAAAGAAGCGTATAAAGAACTATTTGAAAAAGGGACACGGTTTGATATTGAGTACAGGATCAAGAGAAAAGATAGAAAGTGGATCTGGTTGCACGACAGGGCAGTGGCTACCTACGAAAAAGACCATATGCTATATGCTGACGGCGTGTTCTCGGACATCACCGAGCGCAAGCGCGCGGCGGAGGATCTAAGGAAACATCGCGAACACCTTGAGGAGCTGGTAGAAGAACGCACAGCAGAACTAAGAAAAATCAACGTACAACTTCAACGAGACATCAGCGAGCGCAAGCGGGCAGAGGAAGCCCTCGGGAAGAGCGAAGAGCGTTATCGTCACATCGTGGAGACTGCGAACGAAGGTATCTGGGTTCTCGACGCTGATCATATGACGGTATTTACAAACTCCAAGATGGCCGAGATGCTGGGGTACACCGTGGGAGAGATGATTGGCAAACCATTGTTTGCTTTTACGGACGACGAATGGCATGCTATTTCAGAAACCACTCTTATAAAGCCTCACTGCAAGAGGGTCGCAGAACGCCACGATTTTAAGTTCCGGCGTAAGGACGGTACGGAGCTATGGGCGATTGTTTCAACCAAACTCCTTTTAGACAAAGAAGAGCGATATGTTGGTTGTCTGTGGATGGTTACTGACATCACCGAGCGCAAGCGGGCCGAGGAAGAGACGCGCAGTAAAATGCGCCATATTGCTACTGTTCACAAAGCGGCACAGTTGGCCATGGATGCCGACCAACTGCAGGAACTGGCTCGTTCTACTCTCCAGTCGCTTTCGAATGTGATGCCGGTTGATGCGTTCTCATTCGTTATCTGTAACCCTGCAACGAATGAGCTGGTTTCGGTCTTGCAGGCAGATATCATTGATGGGAAATTCAAAATCTGGGAAGCGAATAGAACATTCCCACTAGAAAATAATCCTTTGTTGAGCATATTTAAAACCGGTGAGCCGATCATTGAACTGCGAAAACCTGATGAAGGAACCGCGACAAAACTTGTCCCCTTCGGAGATACCAGCCGGCTTTCCGCTTCCCTCATGTTTGCTCCAATGTGTTACAAAGGAGAGACAAAAGGAATCGTTACCGTGCAGAGCTATACGTACAACGCGTACAATAGTGCTGATCTTGAGCTTTTTGCAGATGTCGCTAATGTTGTGGGTGTTGCGTTATCAAGACTAACGGCCGAGGAGAATCTCCGAAAATCGGAGGAAATCTACCGCAAAGCCATTAGCTTTGCACAGGGGGTGCCCTACCAGCGCGACCACCGTCTTGGTGCTTTTACTTTCGTGGGAGAAGGGATCACCGAGCTCACTGGATATTCACTCGAAGAATTCAATGCCGGTGTCCTTTACAAAATAGCTCAGGAGAATATTCTTCGGGGTGAGCTGGCTGGAGTGGAGTTCGAGGAAGCCCTCCGACGAGCTCAGGCCGGCCAGGTTCATAAGTGGCAAGCTGACTACCGTATTCTGACGCGCGACGGGCAAACACGCTGGATCTCAGATTCTGCCGTGCAGTTAAAGGATACACAGGGAAAAGTTGTTGGATCCCTGGGTATCTTGCAGGACGTCACCGAGCGCAAGCAGGCCGAGGAAGAATTAAAACATGTGCATCAAATTTATAGGGAGGTAATTGAAAACACACAGGGAGTTCCTTATCGCCTTAATTACGGCGATGGCACTTTCGAATTCTTCGGTAAAGGTTGTGAGGAACTTCTTGGAATCCCTCCTAATGAGCTAACCAAGAAAAATTTTGGCAAACTTATAAAAGAACGCATGGTAGCGGATCCGGAAGCCCCATCTGATCCATTTGAATGTGCAAGGGCATTTCGAAGAGGTGAGCTAAACAGATATAAATGCGATATTAAAATTAGCACACCAAAGGGTGAAGAAAAATGGCTGAGCGACTGTTCTTTGCCTATTTTTGATAAAAAAACGGGGAAAGTCATAGCTTCGCTCGGCATCTTGCAGGACATCACCGAGCGCAAGCAGGCGGAGGAGGCGCTCCGTACCAGCGAGGAGCAGCTGCGTCAGTCGCAGAAGATGGAAGCAATAGGAAGACTGGCAGGCGGGGTAGCACACGACTTCAACAACCTGCTGACAGCCATCACCGGTTACACCGAGCTCCTGCTAAATCGGGTAAGCGATCAAGACCCACTGCGCAAGGACATCGAAGAGATTTATAAGGCCGCGGAGGCAGCTGCCTCGCTGACCCGGCAGCTTCTTGTCCTCAGCCGCAGGCAGGTGCTCCAACCCATGGCGCTGGACCTCAACGCCGTGATCACCGACATGGAGAAGATGCTGCGTCATCTGATCGGCGAGGACATTGACATGGTTACCCTTCTCGAAGCCAATCTCGATCGCGTGAAAGCAGACCGCGGGCAGATCGAGCAGGTCATCATGAATCTCGCCGTCAACGCCCGCGACGCCATTCCTATGCCTGAGGGCGGTAAGCTCACTATCAAGACCGAAAACGTGACCCTGGACGAAGATTACTGTACGCTCGTCCCCGAAGCGCGCCCCGGAAAATTCGTTCGTCTATCAGTTGCTGATACAGGAAGCGGCATGGATAAAGAAATCATCCCGCACATCTTCGAACCTTTTTTTACCACCAAAAAGGGTGAAAAGGGAACCGGACTTGGCCTTTCCGTAGTCTATGGTATTGTGAAACAACACGAGGGGTGGATAAATGTCTACAGTGAGCCCGGGCAGGGCTCAATATTCAAGGTCTACTTGCCGACTTTTTCCATAAAACAAAAATCTCAAATTAAGAAGATAGTTTCGCTGCCAAAGCTTCAAGGCCGTAGCGAACGCATTCTGCTGGTGGAGGATGAACAACGGGTGCGTGAATTTACCACGAGGGTACTTCGCGAAAATGGGTACGTCGTATTCGATGCAGGAAATGCAAAAGAGGCGCTGAATATCTTCGAGAGAGAAAAGGGGAATTTCCACCTGCTTTTCAGCGACATAGTGCTGCCTGATAAAAGCGGTTCTCTATTGGCCGAACAACTCCTCTCTCGCAAACCCGAACTCAGCGTCCTGCTGTGCAGTGGTTACACGGATCAGAGATCGCAATGGCCTCTCATGCGTGAAAGAGGATTTCGCTTTCTACAAAAACCCTACTCCTTAGCCGACCTGCTCCAAGCTATTAGAGCGGCTATACGGCCAAAGAAAACGAAACCAGAAGAACGCTGACTTCACCTACCAGCCAATCCTCAGCTCCGTAAACTTATATTAAGAAGGAGAACAAGGCCAGCTGCATCAAGGGCTATATCGAGAAGGAGGCTCCCAAAATCCTCCTTATTCTATATCATTCCAGGAACAGCCAGAGTGTCTCTGAGGGCCGATTCGCCAAAGGGAAAGCGAAGCGCATTGCCGTGAAAAATCCTTGACAAGCAACACCAGGTTTTCTATCAAAAGCAATTCGCAGAGCGGTTGAAAGGGAAAGGCGCCCAATCTTTCACTTGCTGAAAAAAGTCGGCTTTCGCAGACCTGACTATACTTATTTAAGTCACGCAGAAATCCCGACCCGGGCTGGCGCCTGACCACTGTATAATTAAGCCCCTCCGGAGGTAGTGAGCATTGCAAGACCAGCGCATGATCAAAGTTCGCAATATGACGAAACGATTCGGCGCAACTATTGCCGTCAATAACATTTCATTTGACGTACGCCAGGGCGAAATTCTGGGCTTCCTGGGCCCGAACGGCGCAGGCAAGACCACCACAATGAAAATCCTCACCTGCTACCTGCCCGCGGACAGCGGCTCTGTGGAAGTCGCGGGATACGACGTGGTGGAGAATTCGCTTGAGGTGCGCCGTCGCGTCGGCTACCTGCCAGAGAATAATCCGCTTTACCTGGACACTGGCGTTGTTGACTATCTCCTTTTCGTGGCTGCGATCCGGGGCATTCCATCTGGTAAGCGGCTCAAAAAAGTTAAAGACATGGTTGGAATCTGCAGCCTGGAGCGCGAAATTAAAAAGGACATTGGCGAACTTTCGCGCGGCTATCGCCAGCGAGTAGGCCTCGCCCAGACTCTCATTCACGACCCGGACATCCTTGTGATGGATGAACCAACGTCGGGGCTCGATCCGAATCAGATCATTGAAATCCGGGAGATGATTAGAAAAATCGGGAAAGAGAAAACCATTATTATCTCCACGCACATTCTCCCCGAGGTCACCGCGATGTGTGATCGCGCCATTATTATCAACGACGGTGTACTGGTGGCGGATGGCACACCCGAACAGCTGATGCGCAAAGGTCGCGGCAGTATCAACATCTTCGTCAAGCTGAATGGCCCGACCGAGGCGGTCCAGGAGAAGTTGAACGACCTGGCAGCAGTTGAGCGCGTAAGCATGGTCAGCTCAGAACCCAGCGGCTTTTCACGCTATGAAGTGAAGCCCAGAGAAATGCAAGACCCGAGCGAAGATATCTTTCAGCTGGCCGTGGCCAATGAATGGACACTCACTGAGCTCAGCCGGGAACATGTGAGCCTGGAGGAAGTTTTCAAGCAGCTGACAACCAAAGACAAAGCCACCTAGTGCGCTTTGGTGCAGTGCCTAGAGTTTCTGGCGCAGCAAAAACGACGGATTATCGCGTATGGCAAACATCTACCAGATTTTCAAAAAGGAATTTCGCAGCTACGTCAATTCGCCCGCAGCGTATATTTTCATCATTGTCTTCCTCGTGCTGACGAGCTGGATTTTCTTTCGTGGCTTCTTTCTGATCAACCAGGCAGTGCTACGCGACTTCTTCTCGCTGACTCCATGGCTGTTTTTGTTTTTCATTCCAGCAGTGAGCATGCGGCTCTGGGCCGAGGAGAAGAAACTCGGCACACTGGAAATTTTGATGACCCTGCCGATTAAGGATCACGAGGCGGTGCTCGGCAAGTTCTTTGCCGCCTTTGCGCTACTGACCGTTACGATTGCCCTGACCTTTCCCTTGCCTCTCACTCTTGTAACGATTAGCGACCCGAACATTGGGGTCGACATGGGGCCCATAGTTGGCGGCTACCTGGGCATGTTGTTGCTTGGTGCTGCGTACCTGGCCATCGGGTTGTTCGCCTCCAGCCTCACGGAGAATCAGATCGTGGCCTTCATTGTTGGCGTGACATTATCGTTTGTTCTCTTTATCATCGGCGAGCCGATCGTATTGTTTTCCATTCCCTCGGCTCTGGTGCCGGTGTTTGACTTTCTCGGGCTGGGAACGCATTTTGAAAACATCAGTCGCGGGGTTATTGATACACGGGATATAGTCTATTATTTGTCGGTGATTGCCTTTTTCTTGTTCTTGAATATCCGCTCAGTGGAAAGACGAAAGTGGGCTTGAAATGAAGCGACGAGCAGCGAAACAGCTACGCTATGGCACGAATACGCTCCTTATGATCGTATCGGCAGTGATTATTCTGGCTGTCATTAATCTCTTTTCGGCCCGCCACTTTCACCGTTTCGACCTGACGCATAATAAGCAGTACACGCTTTCAAAGTCGAGCAAGCGCGTAGTCGCCGGGCTAGAGGATCTTCTGACGATCAAGGCCTATTTCTCCAAGACGCTCCCGCCGTACATGACAAATTTCAGGCGCCAGGTTGGAGATCTCTTGGAAGAATACCAGACCTACGCGAAGGGAAATTTGCGCGTTGAATTTATTGACCCAAAGGGCGATCCCCAACTGGCCCGTACCCTGCAATTTCAAGGCATCCCCCAGGTACAGTTGAATATACTCGAACACGACAAATACCAGGTGATAAATGCCTACCTCGCGATGTCTATCGAGTATGAAGATCGGCGCGAAGTCATTCCAGCAGTACTGCCACGCGGTGTAGAAAATCTGGAGTATAATATCACCAGTGCCATCGTTAAGGTGATCAGCGCACAGGTTCGCCCCATCGGGCTCCTGACCAACAATCCACGCCTGGATCTGAAGAAGGACTATCGACACCTTACCGAAGCGCTGGAACGCCAGTACAGTGTGCGCTATATTGATCTCACCCAGAGGAATGCCATCCCGCGCAACCTTGCTGCACTGATCATTATTAGCCCACAGGACTTCACGGATCGTCAGCTCTACGATCTCGACCAATTCGTTATGAATGGAGGCAAACTGATTTGCCTTATAGATACTGTGGAATTCGAGGAAGACGCACTGAATGCGTCGGTCAAGGTCCCAAACATCACCAAACTGCTCAAACACTACGGCATCAACGTGCACAGCGATCTGGTTGCAGACTTGCGCTCGCATTCCATGGCATCGTTCAACACCGGCTTTGTGAGCTTTACTTTGCCCTATCCGTTCTTTGTCAAAGTCAGAAAAGAGGGATTCTCATCGGATAGTCAAATCGTGAATAGGCTGGAATCTCTCGTACTCCCCTGGTCCAGTTCAGTGGAAGCCAACGAGGCTGCGGCGCAAGGCCTGGAAGTCGCCCGGCTGGTATCAACTACGCCGTATGCGCTAAGCCAACAGGCGCCTTTTAATCTCAATCCGCAGCAGCGACTCCGTCCGAAAAAGGAAGACGTAGAGCAACTGCCTCTGGCTGTTTTCGTCAACGGCAAGTTCACGAGTTATTTCAAAGATAAGCCGATCCCTGAAGAGCCGACGCAACCAGAGACTACACCTCCTTCGCCTCGACCCGATGAACCGCAGACTATCACCGAGAGTAGCGAGACTCAAATTCTGGTAGTCGGCAATGCACGTTTCGTCGCAGATCGCCACCTCTTCCAGTTTCCAAGCAATCTCATATTCATGCAGAACGCTGTAGACTGGATGGTTCTGGGGGAGGATCTCATTGGCATTCGAGCACGAGAGGTCACCGATCGCCCCTTGCGTGAGCTCTCTGACGCACAAAAGGCAACCGTACGCTATCTCGATACACTCGGCGCCAGTGTACTGGTAATTCTGTTTGGGCTGGGGTGTATTGTGCTGAAGCGGCGGAAACGCCGCTACTACGAAACGCTTATGGTGGATTAGCTAAGAACACTAAGAGGAAATAAAAAGGAATATTAAACCACGACGACACGACGTCTCTTACATCAAAAATAGAAGTCAGGGTCACTCTATTGCATCTTTCCTCGATCACAAAAAGGTGTAAGGATATAAGGTGGCGATTGCATTCGCCGAAGCTTAGCGAAGGCGGATGCAATTGCCCGTAAAGAAAGGTTTAGGAGGGGAGCGCGAGGGGTAACCCTTTTTCCAAAGGGTTCCCCTCGCCTTTCCTGATGCAAAATCCGGGATAATAGGGCAGGCACAAGGCCTGCCCCTACACCTCCGTTGTGTCGTAGTGGTTAATGCGCCTTAGGAGTATTGGAATTCCATTTTGATAGGGTCCTTAAGGCTATGAAATCCAAAAATGCACTACTTCTGCTTGGTGTTGCGATCGTCCTGGTCGTGGCATTTCTTTTGATTGAAAAGCCATTCTCGGAAAAACCCAGAGGGCTTCCTTCCGGCCAGGCTGAGATTACACGCGTGCCGATATTCCAGAACGTCTCAGCCGGCGCCTGTGCACGAATTGAAATCTCACAGTTCAATGGCCAAACCACCGCAACACTGGTAAAAGCTGACGGCAACTGGTACGTTGATGAGGCGAGAAAACGCGAAGCAGATGCGCGAGTCGTCACTGCCCTGTTCCAGGCGCTCACCAACGTGAGCGAAGGCGAAGTCGTCTCGCACAATCCTGCTAATCACCCACGATTTCAAGTTGACCCTTTCACTGGAACGCAGCTGAAGTTCGTCGATGCAACGGGCAACGTGCTCGAAGACGTCATGATCGGCAAAATGACTACCGACTTCTCGTCCAGCTATGTGCGTAAGGCCGACTCGGACGACGTGTTGAAAGTCAATGTCATGCTTACGCACATGGTGTCGCGCCCCGGCGCTGATGCATGGCGCGACCGTATGATCTGCGACTACATGCCTGACACCATTACCGCCCTTACCCTGCAGTCGCCTGACGAGACGATCCAGCTAAAAAAATTCGCTGACGGCACGTGGCAAATCGTTAAGCCCTCGGTTCAAGCTGCGGATACGACCGCAGTGAGCCGCTACGTGTCGAGCTTCTCTCGCTTGCGCGCAGCAAGTTTTGAGGATAATGACGACGAGCAACCGCTGGAAGCCTTTGGGCTCGATCCACCACAATTCTCTATTCAAGCCTCGCTCCAGGACTATAGCTCTACTCCGACACTGCACATCGGGAACGAACGGGAAGAGCCAAAAGGACAATACTACGTAAAGCGTACAGCGAAAGATCAAATCTTCCTGATTTCATCACCCCAGGCTGACATGTTCCGCAAAAGCATAGATGACTTCCTGCCGAAAAAAGAGCAGATCACAACCGTTCCGGTAAGGCCAGAAATGCCCATGGTCCGTCTCGACGACACTACCACCTCCCCCCGCGTAAGACTCCGCACCTCAACCACCCCCACACTGTCTGAGAAAAACCCCCGCCAGTAGCGGTGCGATTCATCGCACCTGTTGTAGCATAAATGCTACCGCTACAGGTATTATCGAACAGCCAAGTAAAGCCACGGAGACACTGAGACACAGAGCAAGGAACTGATTTCGTGCCTTAAAATCTCTGTGTCTCCGCGTATCTGTGGCAGTATTTTGGGCAGTCTATTGTTTACAAGTTTGCCTTGATTTGCGAAATCAGACCTGATACGTTAGGCAAAGAAATTAAGGCAGGATATGCAACTTGCAGAAAATGAGGTTGTACAGCAGTTACGATTATACCCGGCCTGTCTGGACATGAACGATTTGCTACTGCTCAGAAATGCCTGAAGAAAGTCGCACCAGAGGTGCTTATTGATACGATTCGCAAGAGAGAATGGAAACTATGATGAATCGGAAAGAAGCGGGCGAAATGAACTCTCTAAAACGATTAGCCTGTTTAGCGTTTACCCTCGTCATCTTGACAGGATGCAATGATCAAGTTGAAAGTCCGGCGATGTCTATGTCTAGACTTGCGCCAACGCCAATGCTAACGCCAGCACCTACGGCTATAACAACACCTACAGATACATCGACACCTACGCCAAGACCAACGCCTACAATATTTATACCTACGCCAATGTGGGTTGAGGCGCCAGGGATAATACGGGTTACAGCAGTTAAGCTATACCGTGATTACCAAGTGAATGAATTCGCCGCTGATAAAAAGTACAAAGGCAAATATCTATACGTCACAGGTGTTGTGCAAAAAATAGGTACGGATTGGTTTGATGATGCTTATGTTGAACTTGATGTCGAGTGGGCGGCTTCGGCTGAGTGGTCAGTAGTTTACTCTGTTAAATGTTATTTTGAGGATAGATACCGAGACGATTTAGCTCAACTGCGGGTGGGTCACAAAATAACGGTACTAGGTGAACTTAAGAGAAAAGGTTGGAGTGACGTCATATTAGAAAAGTGCTGTCCACCAAACTAAAAGGAGTAGAGCAAAATGAACTACTAGGACCGCGCTTGCACTGTGCTGGTCACTTCCCTAGTCGTGGTGGTTCTGTGTGCTATTGCATATTTTATTTTTCACCCGCCAAAATTGGTCAGGTTTCCTGAGTGCGTTGGAAAAGGAACGCTCGTTTGCATTAAGTGGTACGCATAGCAGTAAATGGGAGAATCTATTATGATCATCGAAAAGCATGCTAGCTCGGTCGCCGAAGTATTCGAGCGTATCAAAGAGATTCGTCGCGCATGGAATCCCACTGGAAAGCATACAGAAGAGATCTGGTTTAGGGGCCAGCCAAATCGGAGCTATAAATTAACACCAGGACTATACCGTCCAGAGATTGAGAAATACAGATATGATGAGATCACCATATTTACAGCCTTCAAAGGCCTTGCTGCGGCCTTTGCTAGTCCCCGGCCAAGCAATGACTGGGAGTGGTATTTTCTTGCCCAACATTATCAAATGCCAACGAGGCTTCTAGACTGGACCGAGAACGCCCTGGCTGCCATTTATTATGCTACCAGCAGCGAGTTTCTGAAACAAGACGAAGCCTATCTCGAGCAAATGCTCGCTAGAGGTCCAAAGTCTCCTATCTACGACGAACATTCTCCAACAATTTGGATGCTTGACCCTGGCACTCTTAACTGGTGGTCTCATGGCAAGAAGTTCCTCTTCGGTACTCCAGGCGATTATTCTGACCCTTACCTTCCAGAGGTCCTTAAGAAACCAGGTTCATATAATATAAACAGACATCCCGTCGCAATCCACGTACCCCGCTCCAATCCTCGAATAATTGCCCAGCAAGGTACCTTTATCATATTCGGGCGTTCCAAACACCCTATCGATGAAATCGCAACGGACAGGGACCCCCAAGCTAAACTGCACCTGGCGTGTATAATGCTTGACCGCAATAATTTGGCCGCGGTTTGGGACAACCTTCAGATTGCAGGCGTTGGGGAACTTACTTTATTCCCGGAACTGGATAGTGTGGCCAAGCACGTGACGCGGTCGTATCAAAGGCCCGGTTGAGGTTTGCTTCTTAGATTTTCACACAGGAGGTTACAAATGAAAGCAGTAAAGAGTGGGAAGAAGAAGGCGGCGAAAAGGCTAATCCGAAGTTACAAATTCAAACCAGAAAGAAGAAAAAAAGGGCCAATAAGGAGAGGTAAAAAGCCCGGGCTCTTAAAGGACGAATTAACAAAATAGCTTGCCAATAATTTGTTTGGGGCTTTCCCGGTGCCCCGGTAACGCATTGCGTATTAACTTCACGAATAGCCACCTCATCGGCGCGTTAGACCGGCGTCCGGTAAGCGCCGTTCGCGGTGCTAATATATGAACTGCGTATCTTCCTCGAGAACCTTATTCACTTTTTTGACGCATTCGTCCAGGGCGTCCTGCGGGTCGACTTTTGAGCGCATGACGAGCACTTTATCAATTGCAATTGTCAACTCGCTGATCAGATCGCCCAGGCGTGGGTGCACCTGTTCAGTTGAGGTGATGCCATTTTCCAGGCAGTAGAGAATCCAGCCGCACTTTTCCTCGAATTCCTCCTCCGGCAGGCCCGGGATGCGCGTGTCTAGACCGGTAATCTGGCGAAATCGCGGGTCGCGCAGCGCAGACCACCTGGCTGGCGGCGCTACCCACAGCACACGCCAGTAGCTCAGCAGGTTCTCGGTATTGTTCATGAACTTTATCAACTTCCACGCCTCGTCAGGATGCTTCGACTGCTTGCTGATTGCCCAGTAGCAGGAGGTGCCAATAGTGACGGCCCTCCGGTGTCGCGGCAGAGGTGCAACGCCAAAGCGCAGCTCAGGCGCATTCCGCATGATCGCCGGGATGCGCCACGTGCCGTCTATAAACATCGCAGTTTTGCCCATCTCGAAGAACTTGTCCGGCCCGATGGCTGTGCCGCCTCGCATATCGCCTGAGCGCGCCAGGTGAAACTCGTAGATCATTGACTTCCAGAAGCTGAGGGCTTCGACACCAGCGGAACTATTAATCAGGCATTGCCGCCCATCTTCACTCCATATTTTCCCGCCTGCTTGCAAGAAATAGCTCATGAATTCCATTGATGTCCACATAGCGTCGTAGCCGAAGACCTCTACCCGCTTTTTCACCACCTTTGTCAGGCGTTTGGCCACTCGCTCGAGATCGTCCCACGTCCAGCTCGCATCCGGGTACGCAATGCCCGCATTGTCGAAAATGTCCTTATTGTAAAAGAGGCCGAACATATTAATATCCTGCGGCAGGCCATACGTCTTGCCGTCAAACGTGACCCTGTCCCACAGGATCTGAAGGAAATCGTCACAATCCACACCATCCGGGCCATCAATGTATTTATCGAGAGCCCGGTTCGTCCCTTTCGACATGAAGAGTCCGCCCCACACGATGTTCTGCCGCATCACATCAGGCGATTCGCCTGCGCGATATAGTGTCAGCAGTCGCTCGTTGTAGCGGGGGAAATGGTAGAATTTCACCTCGATGTTGGGATTCTGTTGCTCAAATGCCGGAATGTAAATTTCCCGATACAGGTCGTTCTCCCACGGCATCCCCCACACCGACATTTCGATGACGACCTTCTTGCCGCTTTTGGCCGGACGATTTTCCTCTCCCTCTTGCGACGAAGACGGCGCCTCGCCACATGCTGTCAGCGCCAGCACCAAACCTGCTGCGCTGCCCCACGCAAAAATGGCTCGTATCCATCTCGCCATGCACGCCCTCCTCAGGTCTTAATCCCTGTAAGGGTGATACCCTCAACGAAATTCTTCTGGAATAGCAAGAAGACAACTATTGCCGGCAGCACCACGAAGCATGCGCCAGCCATCATCAGCGGCCAGCTCATGACGTACAACCCTTCAGCGAGGTCGGCAACCGCCAGCGGCAACGTCTTCATCTCGGTACTTTTCACAATAATGAAAGGCCAGATGAATCCGTTCCAGGATGCCATGAATACGAAAATGCCGAGCGCGCTGAGCGCTGGCTTGGAGAGCGGGAGAACAATCGTCAGGAAAGTACGAAACTCCGAGCACCCATCAATCCGCGCCGCGTCAATCAAGTCGTCAGGGATGGTGCTCAGGAACTGGCGCATGAGAAAAATCCCGAACGCACCCGCGGTAAACGGGATGATCAGTCCCCAATAGGTATCAACCCAGTGCAACTTGCTCAGGATCACGAAGACCGGGATCATGGTAACCTGGAACGGAATCATCATAGTACACAATAAAGCGATAAAAATCCACTGCCTGCCTGGAAATTTATACTTGGCGAAGGCGTACCCCGCCAGACTGCTAAAAAACAGATTTGCCAGCGTGACTGCCAGCGCAATGAACGCACTGTTAAAAAAGAAGCGCGCATAGGGTGCTGAGTTCCACGCATCAACGTAATTCTGGAACCGCACAGGCTGAGGCACGAGCCGCGGCGGCCACGTGAACACATCCTGGTCGGTCTTTAACGACGTTGAGACCATCCACATAAATGGAAACAGGAACGAAATCGCACCTACCACTATAACAACGTAGCAGAGCGCTCGAAATATAACCGTCCGCGTGTTCATAGTATCACTTCTCGTCTAAGAAAACCTGAATTAAACCAGGCGACACATTTGGCATTGCGAGGGGAACCCTTTAGAAAAAGGGTCACCCCTCGCGCTTCCCTCCTAAACCTTTACTTGCGCGCAATTTCATCCACCAAGGCGGATGAAATTGCCTCAATCTTTTTGTGCACACCCGCTGGGATCGCTTTCCAAAGCCCTTTTGGCTCCCCTGTTTTAGGTTATCAGGCATCGGCTATGATCTTCTTTTTTCTCCTGCAAAATCTGGATCAAAATTCCATTCTCGGCGTATAGTACTTCAACTGAAGCAGCGTGATGCCCAACACCACGATAAACAGCAACACCGCAATCGCTGAGGCGTAGCCAAGCTCCAATGACACGAATCCCTTTTCCCAGAGGTAATAGAGCACCACGCGGGTAGCGTTCACCGGCCCTCCTCGCGTCATTACGTACACTTGCTCGAACACCTGAAATCCGCCAATCACGCCCATGATGGTTAAAAAGCAGGTGGTCGGAAACAAGAGAGGCCAGGTGACGTGGCGAATTTGCTGCCACCGGTTTGCGCCATCAAGGCTGGCCGCCTCGTAATACATCGAAGGGATGCCTTGCAGCCCTGCCAGATAGATAATAACGAAAAACCCCAGGCCCTTCCAGATACTCACTAGAATGATGCATGGCATCGCAAGCCAGGGGTCGCCGAGCCATATCTGCGGCGGCAGGCCGACCAGCTGCATAAGGCGGTTGATTATGCCAAACGACGGATTGTACAGCCATTGCCAGACGAATGCCACGGCAACCATTGCCACAACTACGGGCAGGAAGTAAATCGTTCGCATAAGACTGCGGCCCTTAAACCACTTTTCGTTCAGGATCACGGCAATGTAAAACGACAGGATAATCGAGACAGGCACGGTTCCCGCCACATAGTAGAACGTGTTGAGAAACGAAATCCAGACCACGGAATCATCGAGCATTTTACCGTAATTCTTGAGTCCAATAAATATGGCAGGGTTGATCCCATCGCTTTTATAAAAGCTGAGTGCAATAGCCCAGAGGCAGGGAGCCAACACAAAAACAGCGACCACAATGCAAGGCAGAGCGATGAACAAATAGGCTGCGCGTACGCGGGCATCCCTGAGGCTCGCGAACCATCTTGTCTTTGGCACATCTGAAACGCGATGAATATCGGACATGAGCAACACTCGCTTTGTCGGCGAATCACGTATTACACCATTGGCCGGTGTGCATTATAGTTCAATCTGAGGGGTCGGAGAGTTTCTGACCCGTCATCCTGAACCCTTCAGCTTCGCTCAGGATAAACTCCGTGAAGGATCTCATTATTAAGATCCTTCGTCGCTTCGCTCCTCAGGATGAGCAGTCGGCGTTATAGAAAACTCCCCGACTGCTCAGTTCAATCTTATTTCCTACTCTGCGAATCTGGAGGTGTCAAGACTTGAAGCGGTCATACCAGCACCGATATAAATTCAATGAAGACCTCTGTGCCTCTGTGTCTCTGTGGCAATTTCTTATTAAACAGACCGCAAGGGAGTAATGCTCTTGGAACACGGTGTGTGGATAATCCTGTGGAAAAGCATGTGAAAACCTTGTGAACAAGCTGGGGATAAAGCCTGAAAGGCTGTGCATAATCCCGGCCTGGCCGCCTCAGCTAAATTCGAGGTGCAGCACCTCCAGAAGCGTTTTTTATTTATCTTGTTTTGTACAGAAAAGTAGCGACGCTATTGAAATGTGCGCCTACGGCGTATTAACCACTACGACACAACGTACACAACAGGGGCGTAGGGGCAGGCCTTGTGCCTGCCCTATTATTTTGGCAGAATTGTTGGGCAACCACGAGGGTTGCCCCTACCTTATATTTTTAATGGGAGACACGTCATGCCGCTGTGGTTTGATATTTATTTCAGTTATGCGCTCTCAGGAGCAAAAGAGGCCGGGCGTAGGCTAATAATAGAGATGCCAGGGAAGGGTGACTGCTGGAACGTCAACAAGAACGCTTATCAAATTGCTCCAGGGATTGCGCTGGTCTGCGCTGGTGATTCCTGCAACCCGGTAGTAATAAGTGTCGCCAGATTTTTGGGTGATGGGGTGATTGGTCACTGAAAAATTTGCACCAAGTGTAGTCCATTGGATGACTGCTGCGTCGTCAATGACGAAATCATCAACGTAAATTCCTACCTTGTACATCCCATCATCGGTCTGATAGCGAAAGCGAAATCGGACAAACTGGCCACTGTAGGATGCCAGATTGATCTGTTCTTGCACCCAGGTTGTCTGAGAATTCAAGTAAGTGCGGAGCGTTTGCCATTCACCGCCTTCAGGGAGAATCTCGAGGAACGCAACGTCATCATCGTCCATAATATCGTAGTAGATCCAGAAGTGCAGCCGCGTCTCGGGACCCACCAGGAGTGATTCATTAAGCTCCAGAGTATGCATAATGGTCCAGTCTGTTTCGGAATAAAACGAATACGTTCCCGAATGCACATGATCAGTTGCCAGCACAAATCCATCGGAAATCCAGCCGCCTAGCCCACCTTCTGCCCCGTCTTCCAGCCGAAAGAGATTCGACAGCGTGCCCTCCTGGAGAATATAGCGCGCAGCAATGCTCGAAGCGTTCCAGAAAAGCGAATAATTCCCGCTGTAGCTTACCGATTCAGATGCCCACAGATACGGCAACAGCGTCTGCAGATCGAACTCAGCGTTTTCTCCATTCATGAGGATGTCGGTCAGCCGGATGTACGGCGTGTCTGCACCGTAAGGATTACTACCGGGCACAGTGTCTTCGCGAAAAAAACGGTTAAGTGTACCGCCAGGAAAAGGATCATTAACATCGCCATAATTCTGGCTTCGCTCGATATCACGAAGCCCGTCCGCCTGCTCGAGCGCTACCATCATGCGATCCTCGTTATCATTGTTGGGCTGGCTATCGTCAATGTGCCATATCAACAGCCCTGAGCCTGGCAGCTCTTCATCGAAACCGATCAGCTGTCTATTTTCCAGCAGGAAATATTGTTGCAGAGGCATGCCTGCTGAAATCTTATATACGAGTGGACTCGCCTCCACGCTGGTCAGAACACGATCAGGACGCGACCAGTTCATTAGTGTCGGTGTCAACCAGCCGAGTTGGGCTTTTGACCACGCGCAGAGATGTGCGGGTAGCCGGCCGACATCATTCCAGTTGCCATAGCCCATCAGTCCCCACATGCCAATGCCGTACGAGTCGAAATTGTAGTCATAGAGATCAGGCAAGCCGAGAAAGTGCGACAGCTCGTGGCAAATCACGCCGATGTGAACGAGCCCGCCACCATCATCATAGAGCTCCGGCTCGAGATGGTAGTAGTAAATCTGAACGCCATCGTACGTTCTGGTAGACGTGATATAGCCAAAATGCGACCAGACATGGTTAATATCGTACGTGATTTCAGAGCCGGGACCCTGATGACAGATACTGATTGCATCAATCCACCCATCACCATCCTGGTCGAACTGCGAAAAGTCTACAAACGGATCAGCCGCATCCAACGCATCTTCAACCAGCCGTTGCGCGTTGAAGGGATATTTAAGTTCGTTCAGCCCGAAACTACCGTCGCCCTCATCATTGAAGTCATCGTCACCAGCATAGTAGGCATTGGTCTGCGGCAAATTGATCCAGTCAACAATCGTGGAATTAAGACTTAGCTGATTGTACGACACCTCGTTAAAGTAATCCTTTACCGAGCCTTTTGCCCCACCAGCCGTGTATCCGATAGTATTGAAAAGATCATCAATTGCCTGGGGTAGGTGTGTGGGCGAAGTGTTGGAAAAATTGACCAGCAGGACCAGGTTGTTCAGCTGACCTGAGGTTATCCCTGTTGCACGCTTGGCCTGCGGCAGCCGGGAGAAGGGTGTGCGGAAAAAGGTGCGCTCACGCTTCGCCCTGATGATGCCAGCATCCAGGACGAGGTGTGGGCGCAAGGACTGGAGCCGCGGATCCACTTTGCCCACAAGAAATTCCGATGGCTGCAATGCACCCGCGGAATCAATGATTGCGTATCGGTACTCTTTAGCGGGCACAACACGCACAATCGGATAGCCCAGCCGATCTTCCAGCCAACTGTAAAACTCATCGCCTCGCACCTGCGCAACAAAGCGCGTGCCATCGGGCTGCGATAGCTCGATCAAATGGCCTGGCGGCGCAGGCACGCAGAAACCTGCCGAGACCAGTACCAGAGCCCAGATAATGATAACCAATTGACGTTTGTGGAAAATCACCGCGTTGCTACTCCTTGCACAATTCCCCGTACTATTAAGTATATAGCAAAGTTTGGACATCGATAAGCATTCGTCCCTATGTAATATATATCTTACAGTGATTTAAAGAATTGTCCAGATCATTTTCGGCATATACAGTACCTACAAGGTTCGTCAGGCTTGTTTCGGGAAGAAGGGGACAGGCAACTTCTTGCAAAGAGAAAGGCTAGGTTGCACGGTGAGAACCACTATTCAAAGAGTTGCCTGTCCCCTTCTTTCGCTACAGGTGCACAGTCAGACCGAATCCCTCGGCGTCCACCGGGTAGAGATGCCCATCTTTCAGAACCACACCCCCCGTAGCAACATCGTTCGAGATATCCAGATGCCCATCGAGGTCTGCGTACATTACAGCACCTGAGCAGAGTGCACAGTGCAGCCCCGCGGCAATGGAGATCACTGACTCGTCCATACAGCCAATCATGCACGAGATACCGCCAGCCTCAGCGATTGCCAGCATCTTCATAGCCATGGTAATCCCACCACATTTCATCAACTTGATGTTGAGCAAGTGGGCGATCATCTCGCCAGTCAGCACAAACGCATCTTTCAGCCCAATGACACTTTCGTCCGCCATGATCGGTACGGTACTATGCGTTGTGACTTCCTTCAGGCTATAAATATGCCGGGCTCTGGTTGGCTGCTCCAGAAACGCGATATTGGGCTGTTGATCTTCGAGCTTTGCCAGTAATGCCAGGGCATCACCCGGTTCGTAGGCCTGATTTGCGTCGAGCCGCAGCTCGATTTCTTTCCCCACAGCTCCGGCAATGGCAACAATGCGTTCATAATCCTCCTGCCAGGTGGTGCCAATCTTGATCTTCAACGCACGAAATCCCTGGCCTACGTATTCCTGCGCCAGATTTACAGCATCGTCGAGATTAACAAGCGACACAGTCACAGAAGTGAGTATTGATGAGCGGCAAGCCCCGAGCAGCCGATACACGGGCAGATGCGCACATTTCCCCAGCAAATCGTAGAGCGCAATATTTAGTCCCGCACATGCCGCTGGAGTACGCGCGCCATGGCGGAGAAGTTCATCGTTAAGCACACCCAGCATTCCGACATCTCTGTGCAGGAGAAGCTCTGGAGCAGCGTCTGTGAGAAATCGCTCTGTATCTTCTATTTTCTCGCCGGTCACGTATTCATCCGGAGCGCAATTGCCCCATCCGACTTTCCCATTGCTCGCTGTCAACTTTACAACCACATTCTCAGCGGTTTCTGTTGAGCCGTAGGCAACTGCAGAGGTATGCTTGAGCTGAAATGTTCGGCGAAACGACTCTACCTTGTTAATTTCCATTGCTGATCCTTTCCCAGCACCGTAGGGGCAGTTACGCCTGAGGCGCACAAGTCGCGAACTGCCCCTACTTATGAGAATTTGCACGCAACCCGGGAAAACGTTTTAGCAAGGCCTTGATGATCTTCTCACACCCATGTACGAGCACATCGCACACCGGAATCCCGTGCTGCGTCTCATACTGCGCAACGACCTGCTCGATTTCCTCGCTGTTCATCCCCTCGTGACTCAGGGTTAGTGCCAGCACCTTGACCCGGCTAAAGAGTTCCAGCAGCTTAATTTCCCCCGACAGATTCCCAATCTCGTACTGTGGGAACCCATCATAACATTGGCGCTTTGGCGCGTGTTGAAGTACTATGGCGTGCGGCTTTCCTGCAGCAATCAACTCGAATCCACCCGGATAGGCCGGATGTGTCAGACTTCCCTGACCCTCCAGCAAGATAATCTGCGGATTCTGCTCATAGTCTGCCTGGCAGATGCAATGCTCGATCTCGCCAGTCACAAAATCATTCACAATAGAATCGAGCATCACACAGTAGCTCAGCCCTTGCAGCCACGCGGTCTGGCCCGTGCCAATCACTTCGCTCCTGATATCATGTTGCTGGAGCGCATGGTGAAGTGCCAGCATGGTTGTGCGCTTACCCACAGCCGAGTCGGTCCCGAGCACGGCAATTCTCAGGGCAGAAACCTGGTCAATTTTGCCACTGAAGAAGTGAAGACGGTGGCGGGGTGGAGGTTTACGAATATCGCGGAGCTGCACAGCACGACTTGCAGACAGCTGACGGAATTCTGGGTCGTCGCTTAGAAATTCATGTAACCCACTATCTACATTCAAGCCATTCTCAATCGCCTCTCTCACAATTGGACGGTAGGATTTTGGCAGCAAGCCGCCATCTGGCGCAACCCCGATTACCAAATACTGAACCGGCTCTTTGACCGCGCGCAGTGCGTCGGCAAGTGAGCCAAAGATTGGAATACCACATGGCTTACCGTCCAGCACCATTCCTGCGTCCTGGCCTGCGTGCTGGCTGTCAATCACGGCAAGGACGCGATAGCGCCGGGTAAAGCGCACAAGTCCGTGTGCGGTCTTCCCATATGGAGTCCCGAACGCTCCTTCACATAAGATCAACGCTGTCCCATCAGGTTGAGTATCACTCACGATGTAGCCTTTGAATTAGCTCCTAATGAATTGCGACGCATGCGTTTTGAACGCAGGATAGACAAAACAATCCCGCCTAGCGTTACAAGTACGAGAACAAATCCGTATACAATCTCTTTGGGACGATACACGAATCGTACAGAATGCACCCCTTTCGGGATCATGATACCCCGGAACATGAGGTCTGTAGGATAAATCTTTGCGGGCGCATTGTCAACTGTCGCTCTCCAGCCCGGAAAGAATGCATCGCGAAGCACAAGAAATCCACCCGGTTCGTCGCATTCCACTTTGATGTCCACTCTATTCGTTTTGTATGTGGTTTGTAATACTTTCCCGTTCCCAAGTTGTGAAGGCAGAGCTTCGTCGCGAGCTTTAGTTTCTACGATTACAGTAGAATCTTGGCCAGCGCCCAGCGCGGCAAGTTTTTGCGCGGCCTCCTCAGGCGAAGCAGCATGAATAAGCTGGGTGGCCATTTGCACTCGCGGCAAAATATTCTTTCGCTCATAGAGCCGAAGCCGCCAGGTGTCCCACGGCGTTGTGTTACGCTCTTCTCTGACCAGCTTCACAGCTTCTGCCCATGCCACGGGTCGAAGAGTGATCTGTTTCACCAAGAGATTACTCCCCCGCGCCCACGTCCACTCAACAGCAACCTGGCTCAGTGATTTCGCAGGGCGCAGAAGAAACCTGGTCGCAAAAAACGGAACCCCTCGATCCCTGATAAAGTCACAAAACCGGGTGTCGTCCTGATTAATCAACTTCTCGACTCGGTATCCACCCATCCCTCTGCCACCAGCTTCAACGCCAAAGCGCAGGGGAAATCGCTCTACCAATCTACCATCTGCATAGCAACTAACACTCCCAACTTCCTGACCCTTTGTAATATAAAAGTATGGCAACGCAACAGCCCACAGCGTAATAGCGGAAAACGGCCCTGGCATTTCCAGCCGCACGTCTAGCGGCTCCCCTTCCTTTACTTTTGCCGCCTGCATGAACGGCACATACGAATCTGCATCGCCAATGACATAGCGTACGTTGGCCCGATCGAGTAGTGGCGAGCCGAGATTCCGCACGATACCAAAATGTTTTGTATAGAGACGAACAAATCCGCGGTTGACCAGTTTGAGATATGTAGCATAGCGGCGAGGAATCGAAGGATCGTAGCCCTGAAAATCCTTCAGGCCGAAATACGAACCCAGATTCGGCAACAGCCGTTCTCCAAAACCAGCTCTCGTATAATCGTACGAATAGTGAATGCCCTCATCATAGCTCAGAAATCGGCTTTGAGTGTCTGAAATAAAAATCGGCTCGCTGAGGGAAGTACGCTGGAAGAGATCCTGTGCGCCTATGAACTTTAGGTCAATCCTTCCAAAGCTAAACACCATAGTCGAGACCGCCACAAGAATGAGGATCAATACAGCAGAAAGTGGACCCTCTTCTCTCCTGATCCATAGATTCATAACCAATACAATGCCTGCGCCAACGACGATGAGATTCAGCCCCTTAATCACCACTGGGTACGAAAATAAAAAGACCAACACTATGATGCAGAACGCCATAAGAGGAATGGGAAATACAGGAGAAACTAGCCTCTTCAGCCAAAAACACCATAGCAGCAGCACCAGCACTGCAATGCTAACTAGAACCCGTTGAATATCCAGCAACATAGGAATCACCGAGGCCGACATCGTAATCCATCCTAGCACCTGGCTGCCGGCTAGCATGGTGCTCGATGCAAATTCACCACGACGCCAAACTGCCTCCAAAACAAAGAGAACCAAGAGCATTGCGCCGCCAACAGAAACCCAGAAGCGTTCTCTGGGCCAGCCACGGGAAAACAGTTCCCACACCCGGCACATCCCGCATGCTGCGAGCAAGCTCACGACAATCATCAGGATTCCAAGCACCCGCTTGGGATCGTGAAAATGCCGATAGAGAGGAAACCATTGGTAGAAAAAGCCGCTGAGTGAGCTCAGCAGGAAGAGAATACTCGCAAAAGCAATTATGCGGTATCCCCGCAATGCGCGATGTCGGCATGCCAACGCTCCGAAAATCGCCAGGAATAGAGGAAAAAGCCCAATATACGCGGTTGTCTCTGCATCCTCAGGCCAACTTGTTCCGCCGGTGAACGCGCACCAGAGCTGGCTAAGCGAGAGTGTCCCTGTTTTTACTTCATGCAAGCTCAACCCACCAGAGCGCTCACACTCCGTAAGAAATTTTAGACTGGCCAGCCATTGCGGCGCTGACAATCCAAGCCCGATTACGCACATTCCGCCAAAGAATATTAGTGGCTGCTTAAGTCCTGCCAGACCCTTCCCCCCACGCCACTCCCCCACACCTCGCACCACAACCAGCACCAGGTAGCTCAACATGGCATAGTAGGTAATCTGCGGCGTGCCCGAGAGAATCTGCAATGCCAGACCAACTCCTGCGGCCAGCACGTACAAACCGCGTCGCGTCTCCATATACCGCTCAAACCAGAAATAGACGAACGGCACCCAGGCGAGCGTGAGCAGAAATGCACCAAAGGCATAGTGTGCCCACGTATACCCACCGAGCAGGTAGAGCAGCGCTGCCAGCATCGCAGCGTAACGGTTCTGTGTAACATGCTTCGCCAGAAGGTATAGACCCCAGCTACCGATCACGGAGTGAAGCGCCAGCGTTGCGGTAAAGCTCCACCCTGCGGGAAAAAGAAAGAACAGAACGTTGCCGGGGTAGAGAATTCCCCATTGAGGATTCGCCAGAAGCGGTACGCCGCAGTAATAGGTCGGATTCCATAGCGGCATTTCGCCCTGATGAAGCAGGTGCGCAGCAAACATCCTGACAGGATAGAATTGCGTGACGATGTCCATGAAGTAGGGAATCTGATTGCGTAACACGGTGGGCAGGAAGAGCAAGAAGGGAATCGCGAACAAGATAAGTCCGTTTACAAGATCAGCGCGCGAAAAGCCGTGCTGCGAGGAGACCTTCTTCTGCTCTGCTGAATTCATTAGTGTTTTCTTCAAAATCCGATCAGAAATGTGGCATCACTTAGCCAGACACTGAAGCTTACGGCACCATGAACGCCCGGTGGCCAGGTGTATTCTTCCGGTACGAGGTACGCCAGCGGGCACACTCTTTATCCAGAGTTTCACAATGCCTTGCCTCAATATACGATATCTGGATTGTATAAAAGTCAAGCGAATCTGCTGAAACCATCAAAAAAAAGCGGAGCATAAATCGCTCCGCTTGAGATTACCTCTCACTGCATCAAGTATTGCCTGATGCGCGCTTTCCAATCCTGTCTGGTTCCGGAACTCAGAATTCAAATCCCGAGATCACGCCGATAATCCGGCGGTCATCACCTGTTTTTGTCTGGCGAATCGTGATCACGTCGTCCCCTTCAAAAAGAATCCCGGCCTTGAACTGTAGCATAAAATTGTTCAAGCCATCGGTCTGTGCATCAATCATAAATTTGAGATAGACGTCCAAGGTAGAATTCCTGTTCCGAAATTGCCATAAAGGCCCGATTTCAGAAGAGGTAATGAAAATGTCCGTGACAACGAATGTCTTCTCAGTGGGCACGGTATAGATCACCTTGTTGAGCGCGCCAGTATTAATGTCGAAATAAACTGACTTGACCGTGTTGCCCCTGCCCACATTTTGCGGCATCACCAAATCCACCGAACCAGCCCTATAGGCATAGGGTACGCTGACTAGCTGCACATCCGGCTGCATTAGTTCCGCCGTACCTCCGGGCTTGTTGAACCAAACGCGCAGGAATGTCTGCGAGTTGTCACGAAACACCGGCGCTGAAATTTCCGTCATATTGGTTACGTCCGTGTCACCAAGAGCTACGCTATAGATGCCGTCCTTGACAGCCAAGGTAACCGGATCCGTCGGCACATTTCCCACGCTCGCCTCAAGACCGTCCTTGGAGCCATCATTCGACCAGAGAATCATCTGTGGCGTCCCATTGTCCAGAATAGCAAAACGGAACTCGCCATTGCCTGTGAGCAACTGTGTTCCTTCACGCACGACTCCCTGATAGTTGATCTTCAAGGGTACTGTTTGCCCATGAATGTTCAGCCCCATGGCCATCACTGCAACAATGAACAAATACACGGCTTTTCTCATAACATCCTCCTATTATAAAATTTCCTTGTTGCCTAACTCTGTGTCTCCGTGCCTCCGTGGCTTTAAAGCAAGTAGTTCCCACAGGTGGGGCACTATAGAAACTTTCTCCCGAAGACGTATCCTCCGTTTGCCCGCTAGTCCTCATCTAGCATATCAACCCAGAATCGCGCCCAGGTCCTTCTGCACTGTTGAGATTGGCATAATGTTGAACTTCTCGACCAGAACCTTGAGCACTGGCGGAGTAACGAACGCGGGCAGGCTTGGCCCGAGGAGGATGTCCCTGATGCCCAGATGCAGCAATGTGAGCAGAATGCTGACTGCCTTTTGCTCGTACCAGGAAATCACGAAAGAAAGCGGCAGACCATTCACGTCAGTGTTAAACGCCTTCGCCAACCCAAGAGCAATCTGAACGGCCGAATAGGCATCGTTGCACTGACCTACGTCGAGCAAACGCGGAATGCCGCCGATATCCCCGAACTCCAATTTGTTGAAGCGATACTTGCCGCAGGCCAGCGTCAGGATGATGCAGTCCTCCGGGACTGCCTGGGCAAACTCGGTATAATAATTGCGCCCTGGCTTGGCCCCATCGCAGCCGCCGATGAGAAAAAAGTGCCTGATGGCACCGCTCTTGACCGCCTCGACGACCTTGTCGGCCACACCCAGGACTGCATCATGAGCAAAGCCGACCATGATGGTCTTTTCCGGACCGTCCTCCTTAAATCCCTCGGCCGCCAGCGCAGCCTCGATTAGCGGCCTAAAGTCGCGGTTGCCGATGTGAACTACCCCGGGCCATGCAACGAGTCCGCACGTGAATATTCTCTCCTTATAGCTCTCTCGCGGCTTCTGAATGCAATTGGTGGTCATCAGGATAGGCCCTGGGAACTCGGCGAATTCCTTTTGCTGATCTTGCCAGGCGCCGCCGTAGTTGCCCACAAGATGCTTGTATTTCTTTAACTCTGGATATCCGTGCGCAGGTAGCATCTCGCCGTGAGTATAGATATTGATTCCTTTGCCCTCGGTCTGCTTGAGCAACTCCTCGAGATCCTTAAGGTCGTGACCAGACACGACAATCGCCTTCCCCTTAACCGGCTCTATACGCACCCGAGTAGGTATCGGATTCCCGTAGGTGCCGGTATGGACTGCATCCAGCAGTTCCATCACCTTGAGATTGAGCTCGCCAACCTTGAGAGCTGTGGCGAGAAGTTCATCAATGCTCGGGCTATCTTTCGTGAGAAAGTCCAGCGTCTTGTGGAAAAGCGCGTATACACTTTCGTCTTCTTTTCCAAGTATCTGGGCGTGGTCGGCGTAAGAAGCCGCTCCTTTGAGACCGTAGACGATAAGCTCCTGGAGACCAGTGATATCGTCGCCCTGCTTCTCCTTGCGCTTCTGGATGCTGACCTCTTCGCCCTGCCTGATGAGACCATCGAGATCGCTGGCCGGCATCCAGGCCGCTGGGCCTGTAAGCGTCACGAGTGTACCGCCGGTTTTTCGGCATGCCTCCTCATAGAGGTTCTGCGCCTTGCCCCGCAGCTCAGCCGCCTTATTAAGCAGGTCACGTAAGCGCTCTGGATCGAAATTGACATTGGTGACCGTGGAAAACAATGCCTCTACGGTAAAGACGTCAACCTCGCGGTCCTTTACACCCAATTGCCTGGCCCTGTGTGCGTACATAGAGATACCTTTTGTCGCGTACACCAGCAGATCTTGCAACGTTGCGGTTTCAGCGTCTTTTCCACATACCCCGCGCACAGTGCATCCTGTTCCCTTCATTGTCTGTTCACATTGGTAGCAAAACATGTTCATATCCTCTCCTCCTATCTGTAGAATGAAGACACGCTATCATACTGCAAGCGACGACTATTTCCGAATCTCATACATTTTTCGTTCCCATTCCAGCATCCCCTGCATCTCTTCGGTAGTCAAACCCTCGGTCCAGCGATGGTATTTTTCCCAGTCCTTGCCCTCCGGCCCGCGAAGCATCTCCTGGATGAATTTCTCCATCTTCTCCCCTTTGCCGGCTTTTTCAGCAAGCTCTTTTGCCAGAGGCAAAAAATGTGTATAGAGGTTTCTACTGAGTTCATAAAAGCCGTGCCACTGCACGAAATCAGGGCCCATCATACTTGCTCCGTGGCGCGCCCTGCGTCCCTCATGATGCCAGAGCTCGAAAAAGACATATTCTATTTCCTCATTCATAGGAACAGCATCTACCATGCCTTCCTCTTGGAGATATTTGTAGATGGCAGATGCAGGCTTGGCGTATTTTTCATTGTAAAGTTCAACCGCCTGGTCAAACTGAACGTAGAAGTTATTCACCCAATTGTCTGAATGACAGTTCAGGCACACCTGCTTCATTTCAGCTCTGCGATCCTTCGGATCTTTAAGAATAACCGTGCCATCCGGGGCAATGATCGCCTTTGGCTGAAACGAAATGACGGGACGAAGTGTCCATGAGATGCGTGCACCTACATCGTGGGTCAGGCTGAGTCCCGAATAGTTCCCGTGCTGAGCAACTGGCCCCATGTGGCAGGTCGAGCAAGTCGGAGCTTGCGAGTAATCCCTTCCTAAAACCCACTCGCCTCCTGGCAGATCCAGGTTCATCAATCGTTCATTCTTCCTGAATGCTATGCCATGTTTTGACTCGTTGTATATTTCAAACTGGGGATGATCTGGACCCATATGACATTTCCCACAGTTTTCAGGCCGTCTGGCTACTTCGGAAGAGAACTCATGGCGCGAGTGACATGCGCTGCACGAACCCCATGAACCATCAAGATTTACGCGTCCCACACCGGTATTAGGCCATGTATCGGGGGCATAAAGCGGTGTCGCGCCTTCCTTAAAATCCATAGAAACCAAGCGTGTCACGCCGCCGTGGCATTGCTGGCAGCCGGTATTTGCCGCAGCAGGACCTTCGGCAAAACGTCCAAGAAAATTGTCTATGGATCCTATGAACTGCGCCGCCGAGGAATGCCGCGAATTAAAGAATTGTTCCGCTTCCTTCTCGTGGCAGCGCGCACAGGTGCGCGGAGACACGTCCGCTACAATTTGTGCACCTTCGTGTTTCCAGATATCAGGTCGTTCAACAGGCTTACCGTTCTTTACGACCAGCTGAACCGCCTTAAGACCACTTTCCTTGTCCCACGAAGTTTGTACGACGTAACGCGGGTTTAAGATATCCTCTCCGCCTCCGGCAGGAGGTACACCGTGACAATCAAAACACCCTACCCCCTGCTCAGCATGCATACTTGCCTCCCAATGCTTAACGATTCCTGGATCCCTTCCGGGCAGTCCCTTTTCGTCTTTATAGCCGTGACACCTTACGCATCCGGCCGAGTCTGGCTTCACCACAATCTTCCGCTCCTTAAGTACGTGTGCCTTCTCAGTAAAGACCACAAATGCGAGAACAGCCACGATCGCAATCGATAAAGCCGCAATGATAATCTCTTTAGCTTTCAGACTCATCCTTTCCTCCCCGAAAAGAATTTGTGGGTTATGTTCTTTAGCAATCAACAGTCAGCAATGCAATTCCAACTTCTTGATTTTGAAATATCAAATTATCCACTTCCTTCTTTTGCCTTCTTAACCTATTGCTTCAACCACAGCCCACCAGAGATACACAAGTATAACAAGAAATCCTACTAACAGACTTACCTCCATCCGTCCCTTGAATACCTTATCAACTTTCTGGAACACGTACTGATCCAAAATCGGCCATAAAACGAAAGCCACAGCGATCAACCCCATTATAATCACTCCCGCAGTTCCGGGGACAAGTTTTAACAAGCGAAAGAACGGGTAAAAGTACCACTCTGGTTTGATGTGCTCCGGGGTGATGAGCGGATCCGCTGGCGATCCCATCTTAGCGGGAAACAACAGCGACAATAGGCAGATTGCCAGGACCAAGTAAAGGAACACTGCAATCTCACTTAGAGCATGGTCAGGGAAGAAATGATAGACTCCCTCGCGAGCGGTGATATTTTTTTCCTCATCCCGGTCCTTCTGATTCCCCGGCATGTACATCCCCAAAAGCCGCACAAAAAATAAGTGGATAATCCCAAGACAAGCTATACCCGCGGGAAGGATCTGCACGTGCAAAGCGTACAAGCGACTTAGTGTGGCAGTGTTTATCTCATCTCCTGCGAGAAAAAGGTGTTTGAGCATTCCGCCAACAAGCGGCACACTTGTAATTATATTGGATGTGACGGTGATCGCCCAGTAGCTGATCTGCTCGTAAACAAGGGAATACCCAGTAAAGCCCATACCGAGCGTCAGTCCCAGGAGGCACGCGCCAGCGATCCAAGCTCCCCAGCGATATGCACGATATGCTCCTGTCACAAACACCCTGAGCATGTGCAGGAGCAAAAAGACG
Organism: Candidatus Sumerlaeota bacterium; assembly: GCA_030613245.1. Classification (GTDB taxonomy): domain Bacteria; phylum Sumerlaeota; class Sumerlaeia; order MWCT01; family JAUWMI01; genus JAUWMI01. Next base: position 97,625 of record JAUWMI010000003.1, on the reverse strand, counting down.
ATCATGAACGTCGCGCCCCATTGGTGGACAGATCGCAGAAACTGCCCATAGCGCTCATGCTCGGTTATAAAGGCCAACTATTGATATGCGGTCTCTGGTTCGTCACGATAATACATACCAAATAGAAGACCTGTCACCACCTGCAATACAAAAAGCAGCCCTACAATGCCGCCCCAGCACCACCACCACTTTTTGGCAGAATGCGGCAGCGACTCGTCCGCTTTCTCATAAAGACTCTTGATGTCAATCGGGAAAGCCCTTACCCAACGCTCGCGGTCTTGTTTCTCCACTATTTACCCCTATGCAAAATGAACAAATACCTTGCCTTCGCGTACCTCCGTCGGATAACGCTCAAGAGGTCTACTCGGAGGTCCAGATACCGGATTACCTTCTCCATCGAAGACACCATCATGGCAAGGACACTCGAACCTTTTCTTTTTCGGACGATAGAACACCGTGCAGCCAAGGTGGGAGCAGACCGTTCCTATTGTTATCAGTTCCCCATCGGCCTTGCGCATAAGGAAAACCTTGCGCCCTTTCAGATCCCTAATCTCAAGCGCCTCTCCAACCAGTGGCACCTCCGACTCGAGGCAGACAAACAATGCCGGGGGCTTTTGCCTTTTCACAGGGTAGAGAAAACCTAAGCCAATAAAGGCTGCAAAGCCGCTCATCAAGGAAAAAGCGCCCGCCGATAGCCACGCAAGAAAACTACGCCTACTAACCAAATTCTCCTTCTCACCCATTTTAAACCCACCTTAAAGTTTTCGATAAATTCCTGTGGCGCCAGATCACAGAGAGGACGCAAATCTCTCAAACATTGCTCTCAGAAGAGAGTGATTGATCAATTAACTCGCCCGTTTGAACAAAGACTTATGTTCCCACCGTATTCAGCCGGGCATATTCTTTGATGACAGTGCCCCCTTTGAAGACAGGAAGCCAACCGCTCACAACATGTCCAAGTCATAACCTTTGGGCGCACTCGGAAAAAATTATTGTAGACTTTGATGAGCAGTTCCTTTATCTAATAACCCGTATTGGAATTCAACAGAAATTCCTGTTGACCTGAGGATTCGTAGCTGAACTGCCTAGATACTGTGCACGAGAATGCCGCTAAGTCTCCCGCAGCCGTTACCTTTAATAATCGGGCTTGCCCTCTGTTGTTTTGGTTGGACGCTTTACTGGGCTGGCGTAAAGCTCTCGGGTGTGGTCATCGGCCTACTTTTCGGTGCGTCAGGCGGTTTAGGTCTTGCTTTAATCTTTTCAGTGGAACAATACGCTGTCTGGGTGATTCTGGGCGGGGCAATCATTGGCATGCTACTCGGCATTTTCCTGTTCAAGCGACTGCATGTAATCTTTTTCTTCTTTATCGGCGCATGTCTGGGTGTATTGGGTGGTGGATTCCTTACGCGTTATCTTGTGCAACAGCATGTGGCGACGTTTGAGTCACTGGGCGCACGAGTGTTGCTGCAAGCAGCGTGCGGCTTGTTGACCGCAATTATTGTTGCTCGCCTGAGCCGCTATGCTATCATTACGATTACAGCATTGGTGGGAACTTTGTTCATTCTGTCGAGCTGGGACTATTATCATATTCAGCTCCTCTTTTTGCCTATATTTCTTACCTCATTGGGTCTTCAGACCGGGATATTAAAATTTGGGAGAATAGAAAAGAGCCTCGAGGAAGCGGAAGGCAAGAAGGAGGAAGAGACAACTCGGCATCAGCGCAAGCGCAAAACACGGAAATGAGGCACATGCCTCAACTCTGGAACATGACCAGCGCACGAGTGTGGCGCTCCCGGCCGGCAAGGCTTCAGCCGCACAGCTGGATTGAAACTGGCATCAAGACTGCGCAGGCCAGCTCTTCAGCGGATATCTGGTATCGTCCGCTGCTGGAAAGGACGTGACAGTGAAAGTGCTCATGATTGGCGAGATCATCGGCCGGCCTGGCCGCCGTGCCGTTAAGCAGTACCTTCCCGCGCGAAAAGCCGCTGGCGAGTTCGACTTTGTCATCACCAACGGCGAGAATGCAGCCGGGGGCGTGGGTATGACGCCCGAGGTTGCAGCAGAACTCTACAGCTACGGCATTGACGTCATCACAAGCGGCAATCACATCTGGGCAAACAAAGAGGTACTGAAAATCATTGATACTGACGAGCGGCTTCTGCGTCCGGCGAACTATCCTGCGGGCGTAGGAGTTCCTGGGCGAGGGGCTGCCGTATATACAGTGGACGACGGTTTTCAGATCGGCGTGCTGAACCTGGTTGGACGTGTGTTCATGGGGAATTACGACTGTCCGTTTCGGGTGGGCCGACACGAAGTAGAACGCCTCCGCCATAAGACCTCCATTATCATGGTTGACTTTCATGCTGAGGCAACCTCGGAGAAGAATGCTCTCGGGTGGTTTTTCGATGGCGATGTCTCGGCAGTCCTCGGCACGCACACCCACATTCCAACCGCGGACGAGCACATTTTGCCCCAGGGAACTGCCTATATTACGGATATCGGCATGACCGGCCCTTTCGACTCAGTTATCGGAGTAAAAAAAGAGCCTATCATTGAGGGGATGCAAAATCAGCTGCCAGTACGTCACGTGGTGGCTTCGGGCGACGTGCGCCTCTGCGCAGTTCTTATTGAGATTGACCCCCTGAGCGGCCGGGCCACGTCAATCAAACGCATCTCCTATCCGTATTCAGACAGCAAAGGAGAATCTTGAAGCAGACTATAGGAATATCTCAATCTTCGCAGGTTTCCCTATTTACTCTCTACCGTCTACTGTCTGCTTGAACTTATTGTGAAGGAGAAGCTGATGAAACTCCGCTCGATTGCTCTGTTTTTATGCGCGCTGTGCCTCTCTGCGGCGCACGCAGATAATACGCCAATCGCGAATCAGGTGAGCGGCACCGCAACACCGGGCAGTACCTCATTTCTATCGCTCAATCTCAACGACACGGTTGCCCAGTTTACGAGGGAGAATCTCACGCTGGAGATCAGTGATGACAGCGCGATGGTCAGCGCCGGCTATACACTCAGTCTGGCAGCATCAGGCACACATCCAGGCGCGTTTCTGGTGCGCTACTCCTTTTTGGTCATTGATACCGCGATGAACAATCTCTCAGGCCGTGGATTTACGGTTGGAACGTTCAGCTATGACGGCGACACTAACGAAGAGGTCTCGGGTTTATTCGTGGCTGATGTGCACAACCATACGCAAATTCAGGGATGGTTGGTGGGCGATCCGGATTGGGCAACGGGTGCCCTGACAAGTCAAACGCTCGTGGCCAGACTGGATGGAGAATATTCGTCGTTAGGCTCGGCAAGTTTTTCCGGCGTGCTCAACGGCTCTTTCTATGACGATATTGTCACAAGCGCCGAGTATGCTGTACAGACTGGCCAGGTTACTGCGCCGCGGGCAAGTGACTTCGAAATACAAAACGGAACGAACATGGTGCAGTTTGTCCCGCCTGATGGAAGCGCGGATTTCCCTCTCACCACCACAGAGTTTCCGAACGTAACCCTGGAAGTCAACATGTCTCACAGCGGCACAATCACAGGCGGCGACCTGGGTGTTATGCCCGGTCGCTTTGAAGTTGAGCTCTGTTCCTTCGTTGTTATTGACCCCACATCGTCACAGAAAGACAGAGGCTTCACCGCAGGAAAGTTTTTCATGTCAGACTATGCCGAGCAGGGAACTATGCGAGGAGTAGTGCTGGGCAACGTAAGACCAGGCACCTCCTCATCCACTCGCCAGATGGATGCCCTGCTCTTTTCAACCGAGGCTACTGGTACGTTTAAGGGACTTTTCCTCTACGGTTCGCTCACGGGAGAGTTCAGCGAAACCACGGGTGGAGGAGAATTTGGCACATTTAGTGGCTCGCTCAAGGCTCTGTATTATAACGAGAGCCGCGTATATGGTGCGGGGTTTGATGCTGGCCGCGAAGGCTGGGCCACTGGCGGCGTGCCCGGCGTCTTCTCGATGCCAGGCGTTGATGCCTTTGGAGGCCAGATTCTGCTCATATCTAATACAAACACTGACACTTTTGGCTTCTGGCAAAGCCCCGAACATGCTTTTGCTAAAACAACCGATTCGCTGTATCAGGCTACTTGCCTCGTTAAGACCAATCTGTTCACTCCCGCTATGGTTCCCACGCTGCGCTTGCGCCTTGGTGAAATAAATAACCAAACCGCCAGCATCTTTCTCATTGAAAGCGCAAACACTGCCGATTGCTCCCCTACCCCTTTAGGGACATCCTACCAAATGTACCTGTTCCCTCCTACCAGTGTGCCAACGGACCTTTATATTGCGTTTGATATGCTCAATTTTGATCCCGCTAACGCCTCCTATGGTACTCTGAGTCTCGATAACATAATTATCGAGAAGCGGAGCCTCAGCGACATCCCCTCTTTCTCCCCCGTAGAGAGTTTTACCTTTGACGAGACCGACGAAGGCTGGAGTTTCGGCGCCGCCGAGCCTACGTTCTCCTCACCAGAAGGCCGATTCACGACTGGCAGTCTTGAGATTGCCATCACTTCTAATGAGAACAACTTCGGCTTCTGGCTCAGTCCGCTGATCCTGGTGGAATCTGGCAAAATCTATCGTGTTGACTTTACCGTGTGGACGGACATTACCCCCAAGGCGCTCGTGCCGGTCATCCGACTGCGCATGAATACGAATAATCTCCAGCAGTCCTGCGGACTGGTGATTAACAGCGCTGACAACGCTGAATCGTCGCCGACGCCTGCCGGCATGACATATTCCCTCTACTTCATCCCGCCGGAAAGTGCAATCACCGGCCCAAATCCCGGGATGAAGTTCTCATTCGACCTGCTCAACTTTGGCGGCATCGATGCAGAGACTGGAAGCCTTTTCCTTGATACAGTGATAATCAAAAACAGCAACCTTCCCATCATGTAGCAGCACTTTTTCAGTCTGCTCGGACAAGTACGATCTTGCTGCCGCCAGCAGGCGAACAGAGGGAGATGCGGTTGTGCAAATAACTCCAAGGGATTTGGCAGACCGCATTGAACCGGATAGGGTCCGGATTGTTTTGCTTGCCTGCGGTGCCTTCGTCCTGCGACTCCTTCTGCTACTTCTCTGGCCTCACTATGTGCCCACAGGCGACGCAATCACCTATGCGCTGATTGCCCAGAGTCTCTTCACCGATCATGGACTGCCAGAGTTGCTCTTCTATTTCCCGCCTGTATTCCCTTTCTTCTTGGCCACTGCAAACCTTCTGCTACGTGATATTGCCGTTTCGGGCCAGATGGTCTCGATAATCACCGGTAGCCTCCTGGTGATCCCAACCTATCGGCTCGCGCAGGTGCTATTTGCCAGTCGCCGGGCCGCACTCGTGGCTGGCGTGCTGGTTGTGGTGAATCCACTGCTGCTCGGGCATTCACTAACGGGTCTCAGCGAATCCGCGCATGCTTTATTTCTGCTTCTGGGGTTGTACGCTGGCTGGCGAGCTTTTGCCACACCGTCAGTGAGCAGAGGGCTGCTCTTCGGTGCGTTCATGGCCCTGGCGTTTCTCACGCGGGGTGAAACCAGCATCAATTTTCTCTGCTCACTGCTATTCCTCTCGGTCTTCATCAGCCGCACAACGCCGCTTCGCCAGCGGCTTGCATTGAGCACTGCCGCGCTGCTGGTCTTCCTACTCCTGGCTCTTCCCTATTTGATCTCCCTGAGGCAGACCTGCGGCCACTGGATTCTCAGTGGCAAAACCACATACGCGATCCTCCGTGCTGAAGCGATGTACAAGGCACCGAGCTACATTGACGGTGTCCGCACGTCCATGCAAAAGACGTACGCTGTTGCTTCGGACGACAGGCTCATACTTTACTCAATGCCGCAGCGAACGCTTCCCGGATTCCTCTTCTCTCATCCGGCAAAGACGGCCCACCGCTTCAGCAAGAATCTGGGAGAAGAGCTACGCCGAATTCCTGCTACCGGCTGGGTCTTGCTCGGGCTGGCTACGATTGGGCTGGCTATATCGCTCCGCTCGCCCGGGAATTTGCTGCCGAGCGCCTACCTCGCGCTTCAGGTGCTTCCTTTGCTCATTACCCTTGCTGTGATCAGGCTACATCCAGCTGGTATCCCCTATGGACGGTTCTGGGTGCCCTACGTGCCGCTCCTGCTCTTGTACGTGGGAGTACTGGCAGATCGGGGATTCTCTGAGCTCCACCGCTGGATTCTGGCTCAGCGTCTCGCACGGCTGGCCAGGCAGGTAGTTTTAGGCTTGTTCGGGGCTGCGCTATTGCTGCAAATTGCGCTCACCATATCTCATCTTCACCGTTACGATCGCCTGTTCATTCCATATAAAGAAACCTACGTGCAGCTCGAGCTTATGCAACGCGAGATCGCCTCTCTTATTCCCCCCGGATCCCGGATGATGAGCGCCACTCCAGAATTCTTCATCAATACGAGCTTCTCTGGGGTCATCTTTCCATATGATAGATTTGATGCTATCTTGCGCTATGCGAGGCAGCATGAAGTGGATTACATTCTGACCACTGTCGGCGATAACATTATCAATCAGGGCCTGGGATTTGAGAAACTGCCGCGCGAAGAGGTTGAAAAGCACGTCACCCTTCTCCGCCAATGGCAAAACCGCTATTTTCTCTTCAAGGTCAGAGAGACTGAATAGGGCCAGGTACCTCAGGTTAATTCAAAGGCCGGTATATACGAGGGAGAATTATAGCCCGGGGGAATGTAACCGCAGGCAAAACATGCGGGCCATGCCGACGTCAGTCAAATCTGAAATGTTCCTTTTGTGGAAACAGCCCGAAGGTGCCGCCAGTATGGAAGAAAACGATTGCTTCCTGATCGGATAGACCAGGCTTCCGAAACTTTCCCTTGCGTAGCTGATCCAGCATTCCGCAAAACGCTTTGCCTGTATAGACAGGATCCAGCGCAATTCCCTCCAGGCGTCCCACCTGCTTCATCGTCTCGATTTCGTCTTCGTACGGAATTGCGTAGCCTTCGCCTACGTAGCCATCAATGACGTGAATCGGAATCCTGGCAACGGAGAGACCGAGCTGAAATTGATCGTTTGTTTCCTCGAGCAGCTGCCGCACTTCCTGCTGAAAATACGCCGCATCGTCACAGACATTGATTCCCCAGACCGTGACGTCACTCGCTCCCAGCAGCTCACGCCCCAGCAATAGTCCCGCAAGCGTGCCTCCTGAGCCAACGGCAGTAACCATATTGCACGCTGTGATCCCCAGCGCCTTGAGCTGTTCCAGCGTTTCTTCAAACGCCCGCGCATAGCCCCAGCAGCCAAGCGGCACTGATGCACCCACGGGGAAGTAGTACGGCTTGCGCCTCTGCTTCTGATATGAGCGGATGCACTCATCAACTATGCGTTCTTTTTGTGCACGAAACTCCTCTGCCGGGTGGAACGTAACCTCCGCGCCAAACAATTCATCCAGCAATAGATTCCCATCGTATGGCGGCTGCGCCTGGCCGCGGATCATCAGATGCACTCGGAGCCCCAGCTTAGCACATGCAGCTGCTGTGGCGCGGCAGTGATTCGACTGCACCCCGCCGTAGGTGATCACGACATCCGCCTTCTTGCGCAGTGCATCAGCCAGCAGGAACTCGAGCTTACGAATCTTGTTGCCGCTGAGCTCCATTCCGGTCAGGTCGTCGCGCTTGATATAGAGCGTCTGGCCTCCCAGGGAATCTGAAAGACGCTTCATGTGCTGCAGCGGTGTCGGCAGATACGCCAGCGAAACTGACGGTGGGTATTCGATGCTCATTTCTCTGTCTCCTTTAGATAAGACGTACAATCTTTCACGATACGCGTGTTCTCCATCTACTAAATACAGAGAGTGCTGTCAAAATGATTTCTCCGGTCAGAGGGAAAATGCATAGTGGCCTAATTGTGTTGAATGAAATTGGTGACCGCCTGTAGTGGAACCACAGAGCACGCAATTGCAAATTGCAAAATGCAAATTTAAAATTTGATATTTGCAATTTTCATTTTGCAATTTATGCTTTTTTAAGAATCTCTGTGGTAGTCTTTAGTTAGATAAGGCACAAGGCTGGAAGCAACTTTTTACCAAGCCAGGGCAAAAACTGGCCGAGGAATATATCACAGGGCGAGTTGTATAATTGTCTGTAGAGAAAAAATGTTGACAATTTCGGGCAAGCGGACGTTAAGTTTTAGTCGTTCTGAACACGCGCCAGCGGGAAAAATTTTCTTCATCTTGCAGGTCCGAATCGTCAAGCGCGGCCACAAGGCCCTGATGCAAAAATGACACTTGTCTTGTCTCCTCAGGCAATATGCAGAGATATCCTCTCCAGTGACTGCTGCAACCTTGCGAGAAAGGAACGTGAACTCAGCTCATGGTAAGAGATGACCTGTCGAAAAAGCTGAAAGGCGAAGCCAAACGGTTGCAAGAGAAGCAGCAGCTGGTTGACGAACTCCACAAGCGTTACTCGAAGTACGGCGATACCGTTGTCGCAATGATCTCCGAACATGCCCTGAAAAAAGGTGGCTTACGCGCCCTGTTGAGGAAGCTCGCTCTCCACATACCCCACGACGCACAAAAGCAACACAACGTGCTCACCCAATTTTTGCGGCTACATGGTCAAAAAGAATTCCTCGAGCGTACTGGCGCTGCCAAAGCCTCCGAATCAAAAGAGCCGGCGGCAGATGAATCCCCCCTTGGTGAGCGGCGCTCGGGATTGGAACGCCGCTCTGGTGTTAGTCGGCGGAGAAAGGTTGACCTCATCACCAGCAAGAATCGCCGCTTTGGGCGTGACCGCCGCAGTGGTAAGGAACGCCGCCAGAATCCACCATTCGTACCTAAAAATCAGCCCTGCTGGAAGCCTACAAAGAAAAAATAGACACGCCATTACAATCCGGTACTTTACCGGGAAATGCCTTTAGGGACCGGGATCGGTTATTTATTATTGCTGACCTAATGCTTTTGATCTTGTGACGTCATGGGTCATGGCCCGATTTGTACGCATCGTTATACCTGGATCTACGAAAGGAGACTCGCGTAATGGATTCTATTTCGGGTAAGAGGCATCCCTCGGGTACGTTTGCCAGCATCGTGCGATGCTTCATAATGGCACTGGCGTTGATGTGCTTGTTGACGGCTTGCCACAGCATCACAGGGCGAGTACATCGAAAGCACGACAATTACGTCCGTGAAAAAGACAAGTATCTGACTGGCCGAATAGGTTCTTCTTCCCGCCATCCCGTCTACACAACGCTTCTCTCGCGAAGAGAGGCAGAGAAAGATCTGGATGAACTTGAATGGCTTATTGAGAATAGATATTCCTACCGGGACCTTAAAGGGGTGGATTATCGGGGATCTCTGGACAGCATCAGGGGTGCCCTGGGCGATGGCATCAGCTTGGGCGACTTCGGCTACCAACTGACGAAATTCATTGCCTTGTTCGGAGACGGACATAGTAAGATCTCAAGTTCATTCGTTCATCTAAAAACTTTATGTACAGAGTTTTTGCCGTTTCTGGTTGAAGAATCAGGCGGACGACTGGTGGCTTTTAAGCCGGACCGATCAGGTTTCGTTGACTCGGATTTTCCATTTCTTAGAGGCATGGATGGTGTGCCGATGGAGGCGTGGCTGGAGGCTGCCGGAAGGTTGGTGGCCCAGGGCTCGCCCCAGTATGTACGGTACCATTCGATAAGAAACCTCCGGTACGTCGAGTGTCTGCGAAAGGAACTCGGCATAAACAAGCTAGGGGCCATACAGGTAGAGCTGGAATCAGCCGATGGTGCAGCAAGCAAGCAAATTGAATTGCCGTTGGTGAAGAAGGGACCTGTTTACGGTTTCTGGCCGCGAAATAAAAATCCCATTAAGCAGTGGAAAGACATTCGGGTTGAAAGTCGCATCTTGCCGGGGAATATAGGTTATCTGCGGTTCGTATTTATGCTGGCAGAACCCGAATTCCTCGATGATCTTGTCGAAACGATGAACCGTTTTGCGAAGACGGATGGCCTTATCATTGACATCAGAACAAACTCCGGCGGTAGCCGCGCACCGCTGCGAGTGCTCTTTCCGTTTTTCCTGGCCGAAAACGACTTACCTCGTGTCGTCAATGTCGCTGCATACCGCCTTGGTGTAAAAGACAGGAAAGAGGCCTTCGAAGATCGCTACCTCTATCCAGCCTCTTCACCGCGCTGGTCCGAGGCCGAGCGAGCGGTCATCAAGCAGTTTGCCTCGACCTTTGAGCCGGAGTGGGTGCTTCCGGAAGGAGAGTTCAGGGAATGGCACTATTTTGTCATCAGTCCTTTTCGCGACCAGGGATACTTTCACTACGACAAGCCAGTGGTGATTTTAATGGACCGATGGAATTTCAGCGCCTGCGATATCTTCCTCGGGGCTTTCAAGGGCTGGAAGAACGTCACCTTGATGGGTCTGCCCAGTGGGGGTGGGAGCGGCTGCAGGGTCAAATACCGACTGCGCAATTCCCTCATCAGCATTTATCTGTCGTCGATGGCGTCATTCCGCCCGAACGGAAGACTCTACGATGGGAATGGCATTCAGCCGGATGTTCTTCTGGAACCAGTGCCCACTGACTTTATCGGTGAAACGGATACCGTGCTTGACGCGGCAATTCGGCGGATTTCAAGAAGGACAAACTGAGAGACCCGCCTTTATGGCGGATTGTGTGGGCGCCTTCTCATCGGTAATGCTGAGCCACTTCGGAAGCATACTGACGTCCAATTATATCCGCGTTCTGCTTTAGCCATTGGCTTAAATACGTTTTCCCGGTTGGTGGATCCCTGGATACGAGAAGGCCTTGCATCAGGCCGTCGATTTCTTCCCGCGTCAAGACGACATCCCGCACGATAAAATCAAGAATCCTGGTAAGAGCGAGCGCCAGGCGTGGCGGCACGTGAATGATGCGAGCCGTGCTGCCTATTGTCTCCGCAATGAGCCTGACCAAATCATTATAGGAGTATGTTTCCGGGCCGCCTGTATTACAAGTTTTCGATGCTAACCCAATTAGACAAACAGGTCATTACCTGAGCTTCCATTTTGGCCATAGGATTGACCAAGGACCCTACTTGCTTCTTGGCTTCTCATGGGCTTGGGGCTTTTCTTAGTATCGATAAAGTCGCGATCTAGGTAAACGAACTGAGCCACAAAACTCGTCTTAGATGATGCGCGTCAATCTCCTTACTTTCTTCTATAAATCTCAATTGCAATAGATGGGGTTTCATGCGAAAGATACTTTAACCTAACATTGTATTCGCCCGGCGGAAGTTGACAATAGTTGCTCAAATTGAGATCAATTTTGGTGCAATCTTTTTCTCTATTTATCAGTTCCAGCGTTGGTTTTGTTTTCCTTTGAATGTTATAATCTCTAATTATTGTGCCGTTATTAGTCGTAATTTTGAAACTCCCATAGTCATAAAATACACGATCTAATGGATCAACTAACTCTCCAGTGCCTCTTGTTATAACCGTCACAGGTATCGTATCTCCTTCGTAGAACACCGTTCTATTCATCATTATACCCCAACCATCAAGGATTTCCCGTGGCTTAGCCTCAACCTCACTTCCAAAATGATACTTATTGCCATCCTTGTAATATTTGAACCCTCCTACATGGACCGTTCGCCCAATGAGATATGCAAATTCTTCAAAGGTTACCGATCTCATTCTTACCGTACAAATAACGTCTATGTCTATCTGCTCCCCTATAAACACATTCACTCCTAATTCAGCTGCTGCACGCTCTATGATCTGCCGATAAGTTGCATTAACGGCCTCTAAATGTAAAAGGCCCCCATGTTGTACTGTCGAAACATGAGGGTGATTGAAATATTTATATTGGGTGCCGATCTTAAAGCGCTTCTTAGTCTTGAATTTAAATCTGTCTTTGTTCTCCCCCCACCACTCAATCCACGAGAACCCGGCACGATCCGGCTTTCTCCCTAGCTTCTGACAAACCTCTTTGCCAACTGTGGTTTGGTAAAGCAATCTTCCAGGAAACCGCATAGCAATCTCCTCGGACAATCCTGGCAATTTTTCTCCTTGATAATTATACAGATCTTCGAGACTTTCAATGGCCCTATTAGCTAATGCCGAACCTATAATAACCCTTAATTCATTTTCGATTTGAATTTTTCTAATCTGGTAGGGAACAAGTTTCCAGTCATATTCAATAAGCTTGTTATATGCATCGCATTTCTGTAACTCATCAAAAGGAATAAAATGAGCAACCGAAGAAGAAAGATCAGGTTCATACTTCGAATGCGCCCATTCGCGAAGTTCTTCTGCAAACTTAATCATATCATCCTCATCTTGCTGAGTAATCACAAATTCAGCTTTAGCAGCTGAAAAAGTAGCCGATGCCATGATAGATAAGAGAAGAAGGGAAATCATAAGATTGACGGTTTTCATGTTATATCTCCTTATGTTATCTGAAGAGTACGGGCTGGCGAACTCCGCAGTACAGCGATCAGTCTATGCATCCATGATGGCCCTTCAGTTAAAAAAAACAAATCCACCCAACAAACCCTCCTAGTTGCTAGGACGGCACCGAAGATCCCCAGACCTGGCAGCACACTGTTATGCCACCTTGTGTGGGCGCCTTCTCATCGGTAATGCCGATCCACTTCGGAAGCATACTGACGTCCAATTATATCTGCGTTCTGCTTTAGCCATTGGCTTAAATACGTTTTCCCGGTTGGTGGATCCCTGGATACCAGAAGGCCTTGCATCAGGCCGTCGACTTCTTCCCGCGTCAATACCATATCGCGCACGATGAAACCCAGAACCTTGGCAAGAGCAAGCGCCAGGCGTGGTGGCACGTGAATGATGCGAGCCGTGCTGCCTATTGTCTCCGCAATGAGTTTGACCAAATCATTGTAGGAGTATGTTTCCGGGCCGACTGCATCAATGATGCTGTTTTTATTCCGATGACCTGCGCTAACAGCTATGTCCGCCACATCCTCAACGTAGACCGGTTGAAGTTGATATTTCCCAGAGCCGGGTACAGTTAATATCGGAAACTTCCGTAGAAACCAGGCGATGTTATTGATCAGAATATCCTCGAGACCGAATATCACGGCTGGCCTGATGATAGCGTAAGACAAGCCGGAATCAATAAGCGCCTTTTCCAGAATCGCCTTCCCCCTGAAATAAGGCAGTGGCGAGTCCTCACTGGGATTGGTAATGCTGAAATGGACAACCCTCTGTACCCCAGCCTCCCGGGCTGCTTTAAACAGAGTAAGAGTGTTCTGGATGGCTTGATCAAAGGTGACTCGCTTGTAGGTGAAGCGGATCCAGTAGGTGTTGTACAGAGTTGCGGCTCCTTCAAGACTCTTGACCAATTCTGCGGGTTTGTCGAAATTAAATGACGCCGCACTTACCTCGCCACCAAAAGGATTCGGCCTGTTAGGGTGGCCGGTGATGGTTTTCACCCTTTCGCCCATTTCGAGAAGCCGCCGGGTTATGTACTTACCAGTATACCCAAAAGCCCCGGTAACGATGCTCAATTGGGCTCTATTCATAAGCCGCGTCCTATCTTATCGAGATTTGTATAGATAACGGTACAGCATGTTAGGGGCGTTTAATTAAACGCCCCTACAACTACCAACTATGGAATCCCAAGAATCTCTTTTTGTTCGATGTGTGGCATCCGCCCAGGCGGATGAATCTACACTGGCAAGTTGAAAATGCGCCTGTGGCGTGATGCCCGTGCCACGTTGAATGGCACAGTTTAACACCAAGCATTCGCACAAGAATAAGGCCTTCAGCGGCTTTGTTTATTTATGCGAAAAGCAATAGCCATTTCCCTCGGCGCAACATGGCATAAAAATTATAACGGTTTGCGTGTATCTGAAGAAGCCTAAGGCGATTTGGCCGGGAGCGAAGCCTGAACCACAAACACGCTATCAGGGACAGTGCCACTATGACTATAACGATTACTCAAATTATTTTTTCTTTGCCACAACAATCTCAAACCTTCTTTGAATGATGCGTTGAAATATCAACACCGGTTTCTGCCATTACCTTATTGGCGTAAGAATTCACGCTTGAGGATTATGGTCCAGCACTATAAGCCTCATACCGCTTGCCTTAAGGAGCCTCCTTTTGATTCCTGACTTCTTCTCTCTTCCGTTTCGAACAATTTATAAACTAGCCAAAATGTCATTTATATGACCATCTTCAACTATGTACAAATGAATCCCTGATATCTACGCAAGGACTCTTAAGGGGCGCTTTGCAAAAAATGCGGTAACTACCCAGGAAAAGGCAAGATTTCCCTTGCACAAAAATCTTAAGTCTGCTAGTCAGAATATGGTTTCTTGAGTTCCTCTAGGAGTTTACAGAAGAGGAAAACACAATACAACAAATAGGGAGGTGACAGCGTGAAACACACATTTGCACAACGGCCGCTGCTTTTGATGCTTGTTATGCTTTGCAGCGCGTCAATTGCCCTGGCGGGATACCAGCCTGTTTGGGAAGAGCACTTTAGCGGCGGCACATATGATCAGACCTGGACGGATCTGCTTGTGGGTGGCGACGCGGGAACTTTCAATATCGTCAGTTCAGACGATTATTATCCAGCTGGACTCGTTTTCCCAAATCCCAGTGGAGACAATTATGCGTTGCGCTGCGATGTCGTGTCGCTCAATCACGGAACCAGGGGCCTGGTTGGTGGCGAGAATACCTGGACCGAGTACATGGTCTCCATCCAGATGTTTGTGTGCATCAGTACCGATCCAACGCATCGTGGCGACACGTGCCTCATGGGACGCACTAACATAGACGCCCCACACTGGGGCAGTGGAGTAAAACTCGGCTATTATCCAATAGACCCGGCTGGCTGGAGTCTGGTTTTTCCCGGTTGGGGCATGCGTAAAAACTTTGATACTCCAGCAATGAACGCGCCAGAAGAATGGGTTCAGCAAACACTGCCAAACCAAGGGTGGTATCGCCTGACCCTGGTCTTTTCAGGCACAGATCTTGACGTCACCAACCGTGTTGACGCCTATGTGGATAAGTCGTACGAGGAGATTGTTAACGACATAAACGCGAGTACTCCACCTCTTATCCGGATGGATTACTTAACTAACCCTGGTGCCGGTGAGGGGAGTGCTCTCCTGACTGCAGGAGGCGTTGGGTTTTACGCCGCCTATGCGGATATGATTAGTATTGGGCCGAGCGGGGCTCCACTTTACGTTGATGACATTGAAGTCTATTTGCCTCCATACGAGCTTGAACCGTCAGGAGATGTGACTGCTGCGGATCCGCGCTGGACTCTGTACGAATAGAAGTGCAGCGATTTAGAAATTTCCAGGCGCGATAGCATGATGGGGACAATAAGACACAGCCCGAGCGGGCGAGCATGAAAATTCAGCTCGCCCGCTATTTTTTTGAATTCCTGCTTGACCCTTTTCTTCACCGCTTGATACAAACTACCCTGATACCCACTGAGCGGAATAATGTGCAATTTGTCTGATTCTGGCAAACACCCGGTGGCTATGAAGCAACACTGTCACATGGATGTCACTCGATAGAGTGAAAAGAATATCGACAAGGAGGCGTACTTATGAAACAGCTCATCCAATCCCTGATTACCATTGTTCTATTCACATGCCCGATAGCGCTGTTCGGCCAGCATGCAGATCTTTCCCATGTGCCAGATCCTACGCCCGCCGTGAAACTCGGCAACGAAATGCTGTTTGAGAAAAATCTCGATCTCATTCGTGGGAAAAAGATCGGCCTGATTACAAATACCACCGGCATCAACAGCCGCTTTCAGCCCACCATCAAGCGCCTGCACGAAAGCCCGGACTGCCAGCTCGTGGCACTGTTTGGTCCGGAACACGGGGTCTGGGGTCAGTATTTTGCAGGCAAGTACATCCCCGCCGTAATTGATCCGCTCACCGGACTCAAGGCGTACAGCCTCTATGGAAAGACTCGGAAGCCTTTGCCCGAATGGCTCGACGGCCTCGACCTTCTCATCTACGACATTCAGGACATTGGCAATCGCACCTATACGTTCATCTACACCATGGCCAACGCAATGGAAGCTGCGGCTGAAAAAAAGATACCCTTCATCGTGCTTGACCGGCCAAATCCTCTCGGCGGTGAGCTCGTTGACGGCAACATTCTCGACGACTCGGCATACTCCTCCTTTGTTGGCAAGTACCCAATAGCCTATCTCTACGGCATGACTCCGGGCGAGATCGCCATGTTCTTCAATAAGGAATTCAAGATCAATTGCAAGCTGCACGTGGTGAAAATGGAGGGGTGGAAGCGAACGATGAAATGGTGGCACACGGGCCTGCCATGGGTGGCTACATCAATGGGAATTCCTCGGCCGGAAAGCGCCTTCTATATTGCCATTACCGGCACACTCGGCGAAATGCAAACCGTGTGCGAGGGTGTAGGAACCACGCTGCCATTCGAGCTTATTGGCGCTCCCTGGATAGATGCATTTAAGCTGGCGGAGGTGCTCAATGCCCGGCATCTGCCCGGCGTGTATTTCCGGCCCACCTTCTTTATTCCAAGATACTATAAATTCGAGGAGCAACAGTGCGCGGGCGTTCAGATCCACATCACAAACTTCGATGCAGTTCGCCCCCTTGAAGTGGCGGTACACATGATGGAAGTTCTGCTCAAACTCTACCCCGATCAACAGATTCTTGGAGGGTCAGAGATGACGTCTCGCATGAAGATGTTCGATCTGGTATGGGGCACCGATGCAGTACGGCGTGCTTTACAGGCAGGAAAGCCGGCTCAGGAGATCATTCAGAGCTGGAAAGCGGATGTGGAGAAGTTTATGAAGAAACGCCAGCAGTATCTTTTATACTAATAGACCAGGCCTTCTACCCGGAAGACTCGTTTCACGTGTCTGCCCTACAAGCCTGAATCAGACCGCTCTCCTATTCCCAGCGAAGTGTGTAAGGCATCAACATCAGAGCTTTTTCTCGTCGCATCAAGGGAAAGAAGACCGTGGCCTGACGTATGAGCTGAATCTCAGCCGCATTCAGGGGAAGCAGCTGTGTCACGGCGGCCTGCCCGCCAAACATCTTCTGAATAAATTCAAAAAGTCCGAGTTGCTTTGGATACACCACTACGCTGATCTCTTCGTCCTTAGCAATGTGCGCCAGTTCCTTAGCAATCTCCATGGCGGTCTCCAATCCGCCGATCTCATCCACGAGTCCCCGGTCTTTCGCCTGCGTGCCTAGCCATGCTCGCCCCTGCGCTACTTCATCCATCTCCGCAACCGACATATTACGCGACTCTGCCGCCTTCGCCACGAACATATCATAAATATGCCGCAAAAGCTTACGCATCACCTGCCGCTCGTCGTCTGAGAACCTGGAGGACTCAGAAAAAAGGTGGCTGCGCTGACCACGGCTAAGGCTCTCCTTGTTCACCCCAATCTTGTCGTATAGCTCTCCCAAGATGAATTTGCCACCAATTACTCCAATTGCGCCCGTAATTGTTCCAGGCTCCGCGACAATCTTATGTGCGGCCATCGAGATGTAGTAGCCTCCGGAGCCTGCAACATCGGACATCGAGACCACGACCGGCTTCTCCTTTTTTACCTCATTGACTGCCTTCCAGATCAGATCCGATGCTAGTGCTGATCCGCCCGGACTGTCCACTCGCATCACAATGGCTTTTATCTGCTCGTCCTTCTGACATTCCTGGAGATCACTGATCAGATCATCCGCCGCAATCAGATTCTCAGCAAACGGATAATCTTCTCCGGAGCCTGGCAGAACAGGCCCCACCGCATAGACCAGCGCGATTTTCTTCTTGCCCACTTCAGGTGCTGCACGTTCGGGCTTCTGAAATAGCGTGAAGATATTGAAGAATGACATCTGCTCCATCGCTGGTTTTTCCTTACCATAGTCGCGCACCAGCTCGATCTTCTGCCCATAAGAAGTTTCCAGATCCTGCAAAAAGTCATCTTTGTATCCGACGACGTCAATCAGATTATTGCTCCTGGCTTCAGTCGGCGTAAACGGCCCTTGATCCACAATCGCTTTGACGCGTTCCGGCGTCAGATTCCTACCCTCGCCGATCATCGTCGCCATCTGATCGTACAGCTCATCCAGTAGTGAATTCAGCACTTCACGCATTTCCTCCGACATTGAGCTACGGGCCATAGTTTCCGCTCCGGTCTTATACTTCCCAATGTGCAGCATGTCCGCCTCAATGCCGAGCTTTGATAAGAGGCCTTTCAAATAATAGATATCTGCGCGCAAGCCAACGATGAGTAGCATACCCGATGGTGCCAGCACAATCCGGTCGCAGGCCGATGCCACCAGATACCCGCCCAGCGATTCAACCTCCAGGAAGGCGTACACCTTCTTTCCTGATTCACGAAAGTCTGCAATTGCGCGGCGCAACTGCTGGATCTTTGCCCAGCCCAGTTCTGGAAACTGAACTTTGAGAATAATACCGCGAACGTCAGCATCTGTCTTCGCCCTGGCAAAGAGGTCGAGGTACTCCTTCACGGTGTAGTAGCGCGGATAAATAAAACTATAGATGTCCGCCTTCTCATTGACCGGCCCGCTGAGCTCGCAGACCACGTACTTTACTCCTGTTTGCGGCTGGGCCCAGATCGGCACGCTCCATACGCCCACTGCCACGCTAAGCAATAACACATAAACAACTTTTCGCAATCTCATCAATTTTCTCCTCTCTTTTTGTACATACTTTATCCCCACATTAGCCAAGGTCACAATCAATAGCAAGCATGAAAAGTGTTCCGTCTCTCGTCCTTACATGGTAAATGACTCCCGCGCCTCATAGATCGTCCACCCGTACTCGGCCTGAGCTTTACGAAGCAGACGATACCGCGGCTCAAGCAAACCCCAGCGTGCAGCCCTTTTCAACACTCGAGGCCACGGCTCCATTACTGTGGTAACAACTCGCTCGCGCTCTTCCCATACTACGTCCATTGGTTTTCGCCAACCAGCACAGGTGGTGAAAATTATGTCTAGCTTTTGCGGCGCACCTCCGAAGTACGCCCTGCCATGTTTATACACGTCACCCGGCGTAAAGAGCGTGTAGCGTCCCGGCAACCCGTGCCTTCCCTGATACGTCAGCTCAAAATAATACGAGTTATTGGGCTGCACTGGAACCGGTTCAGCAAAGGCAAAGCTGACTAGATCTGGATTCTGTCCCGGGCGCTCGGCCCCTTCAAGAGTGGAGACACCAAGCGTGCGTCGTTTTTCCGGACTGTCCCACAGGGTGAGCATCACCTTTTCTGACGGATCCATATAGCTATTGTCTAGCAGTACCACTATCCGTGCAAGATAGTCCGTTTTGGGCCCGGTAACAAATGTCTGTCCAAATGCTGATCCTGTGGAAATGAAACTCCCAAGTAAACTGCGGACATCTGAGCGCTGATCCACAGTAAGTTTATGGCCGCCCTGAAGCAAGACAGGTGAATGCTCGGCGTGATAGAGCAGCAGCGCCCCTGCAGGAATCGGCTCATCCATGTTTGGTTGAAGATACGCCGAATTTACCTCTGGCTTGCCGTGAAAAAGCTTCAAAAGAAGATCTGTTGAACCGCCCAATTCTGAACCCATTGGCAACATAAGAAAAAGATCCCCGCGCGCGGGCAGATGCGCTGCCAGCTCTTCTACCATTAGCGCGTTTACATTCTCGCTGGCCGTATAGTTTCTGATGAAATGAATATTCGCCATGAGTCCCATCAGGAGGAATGCGCCTACAGCCATAAACAACACCACGGCTACCGTTGTTGCAAGGAGTCCCCGTAGGCGCTGGGGCCATGACACCGCGCGTGGCACAACAGCCACCAGCCCCACTACGACACTTGCCAGCAGAAGGAAACAAACGGCTTTCCCTGCAAAAGGCAGGCAGATCAACCCGAGAAAAAGCACCAGAACCACTGCCCCAACTCCGAGCCAGATTCCTGTGCTCGTCCGAATTTGCTGAAACACCAACTGACACTCCCGCCACAATGCCAGACCTTCCACTCCCATGAACGCTGCCAGTGGCGCTACCATAATTGGCATATAGCGCGGCAAAAAGTGCGGCCATGGAGTATAAATCAACAATCCACACAGCGCCAGGGCGAGGAAAAACAACTGACCAATCTGCACAACCGACAGCCTCGTCTTCTGTATCACACTCTTGATCAACCGATACACAAATGAGCCGAGGCAGACGTAGAATAGCGGACCCATACCCACGATAAGGTACGACAGATATTTGCTGAAACCCTCGCTGATCTGTCGGCTTGTAAACGAATACTCTTCGATATAGGAGACATCCCCAACCGTGATCGCAACACGCATGATCAACATGCCAAGTGCAACCACGACGATGCCTGCTGCAGTCATGATGCCCCAGAAGACGCAAACCGGCCTTTTCTGGCGCGTTGCAACCAGCACCACACACAAGATCACCATGGCAATCGGAACGGCCACGATAGTCTGCTTAACAAACACAGCCAGGAAGAGTAGACCTAACGCAGCGATGCCTATTCGTACATCGCTGCCTTGCACAGTCCGCACCGCAATGCTTCTTTTTAAGATCTGCACAAGCAAAAATACCATCAGCAGATAAAAGGGCACCAGCACCGAATCTGTCGTATGCAGCCGATACCAGTTCGCCAGGTAGGCCTGGCAATCACTGCTATAATGGATCGGAGAAAAGAGCGCGAACAGCAGCACACCCAGCCGGGCTGCACGCTGATCGCGGGATATCTGGAAGACAATCAAATACAGAAGCGCCACACACATGAGAAAATTTACCAACCTAAAGACATGATACAACCATACGGTTCCTCCGGCGATCAGCTGTTCAACAGCACCAATAAGACGGCTTACTACCCACGGATTGTGCGGTTGCGCATAGGCGGAAAGGTCAAGATGCGTGATAGGGGAAGTGAGGCCAAGCTGAAGAAGTAGACGATGACTTTCAAAGAAATAGAGCGCATCATCAATGAGCGACCAGGGTAAGACGAGCGCAGGAATAACCAAAGCGATTAGCAGACATGCCAGAATAGCCTCGCCAACAAAATGTCTCATTCACTATGCCTCATCGAATTTGTGTTGCTACATCGGGCTTGCTATGCAGTAGGAGCGCGTCGCAACGTGTCCCCAGGTAATATTCATACGGGCGCAGGTTCGCGCTGCTCAGCGGATGTGTCGCGGATCGAGTGCATCCCGCAGCCCATCGCCCAGAAAATTGAACGCCAGCATGGAAATGCTAATCGCCGCTGCCGGGAAGAAGAGCATGTACGGATACGCACGAATCCCACTCGTCGCATCCGCGGCCAGTGTGCCCCAGCTTGCCAGTGGTGCCGAAACCCCAAGGCCAATGTAGCTCAGAAACGATTCGGCAAAGATCGCTTCCGGGATGCTCAGGGTCAGCGTTACGATTATCGGGCCAAGAGTATTGCTGATGATATGCCGAAAGATGATCCGGGTGTGCGATGCGCCCAAAGCGCGTTCAGCCATAACGAAATCCTGCGCTTTCAGGCTAAGCACCTGGCCGCGCACAATGCGCGCCATCGCAAGCCAGTATGTAAATCCCAGGGCAAGGAAGATATTTTTTAACCCCGGCTGGAACACCACCATGAGCAGGATGACAAAGAGAATCAGTGGAATGCCATAAAAGATGTCCACAATCCGCATCATCACTGCGTCTGTGCGACCACCTACGTAGCCAGCAATCCCACCGAACGTAACGCCAATCACCACGCTGATCAGGCTTGCCACCACGCCGACTGCAAGAGAGATGCGCGCCCCGTACAGCACCCGCGTCAGCTGATCACGCCCTAGATAATCAGTCCCAAACCAGTGACTCCAGCTCGGGCCCTCATTAGTATGCTCATAGTCATTCTCATAATACGAATAGGGTGAAATCCAGGGCCCAAAAATTGCCGCTCCAATCAGAAACAGCACAATGCAGCCGCCCACCACAGCCATAGGATTACGGCAGAGCCGTCGCGCTGCAGATCTCCATAGCGAAATCTCAGCCATTGCCATCTTCTCCAGTGCTTCGTGTGATGGACACCGCCGCATCAGAATTCCGTGGACACGACTCTTTCCTATAGCGAGTGGCGAGCAACACCGGCGCTAGCACGCCCACCAGCGCGATCAGCCAGAGATAGCGCCACAGCCGTGTGCAGATTCGCTCGAGAGTAGTCGGACGCTCGGGATAGAGATACCTCCCGGGTATCGGCTGCACGTAATAACCGCCACCCGGGATCGTCCAGTATACGTACATCAATCCATTCTCGCCTGGATGCGGCTGATACTGAAACGTGAGCGGATACATTCCCTGCTGAAGCTCTATGGATGCTCTGGGTAGATGCTGTGGGATTTCCTTTATGTTCACAAAAAGCTGGGTATTATTCAAAGAAACAGAGTATGTGCCCTTAACCTTCATAAAGAACTCGTACGTGCCAGTTATCGGCGCTTCAAGATACCCTGACCAATGCCTGGATTCCTCAGAGCCGCTGCTTTGCGGGCTGCTAAAGCGCAACCGTTTGTCCAGAGTCACTTCCTGCGCCGCAGCTCCCTTCCTATGTTCCTTCACCAGGCCTCGCGGTCCCTGGAAAATTCTTACCCCAGCAGCGCAAATAACAAAGAGCACCAACCAGATCGGCACCCATCTATTTAACCGGAAAAAGTCGCGACACACATCCCGCAGCCCGACAATCCTAAATTGCGGCCAGCCACGCAACCGCCTCAGCACTGACCCGCTGAACCCGAGGCCCACCACGCACAGTACGTAAAAAAGTGCGAGCACCCAATGAAATTGCCCCGCGATCAACCGATACAGCCAGAGCTGAATCTTCCCATCCCCGATCAGGTACCACGCGCCTGCCAGCGACGATACCTGCGGGATGAAGAGAAACGCATTCTCTCCCGGCAACAAGCCCCAGATTTCGTTATTGTACGCAATAGAATTCACCACGGCGTTCAACAGCTGCACCAGAATGCTCACTCCCACTATGACCCACACGAACAGCCACCGGAGCGGAGTTTGAGCATCGGCCTCTTTCAACCCAATGCTCAGTGGAAGAAGAAAAAACGGGATCGAAGCAAGAAGAAAGCGCGAGCCCAGCGTCCATCCTGCGTGCCACGTCCAGAATTTACCGTAAAGGTAGAGCTGGAGCAGGAAGAAGAGAAGCGCGAAGAGGCTGATCAGGCGCTCGCGCCGGAAGAACCTTGGGAAAAACAAGAGACTGACCAGGAGCACAGGATTGTAGATAAACAGACCTCGCCCAACACTCACGAGCGACCCGTATGCGCCTGTGAGAATATTTGTAGTGAAGTCCGATCCCTCATAAGCCGTCTTAAAGAACGATCCGCGCAGCCCGTAGTTGATACACCCGGTAACAATCATTGCCAGGAGCGCGGGAATGATTAACCAGCAGAGAACACCAGCGCGGATGCGTCTATCCGCTGATGATTGCTGTCGCACATTGCCAATATAAAAAAGCAGATAGAGCGGCAGGAAAAGAATTGCCGAGAATTTCGTCAATATGCCGAAAGCGAAAAAGAGTCCGGCCTTTGCGTACAGGTCCCTCTGCTGAGATCGAGTGCCGGCCACAAGGTAATAGAACGCACCTAGAAAGCACAGGGCACTCAGTGGTTCAGAGAAAAAAGTCTGTGAGTAAGGCAGCGCAAGTGTCGCGCACCCCAGCACCAGCGCGCTCGCCAGCGCTACACCTGTATCTCCCACTAACAAGAGAACGAGTCTGAAAAAATAAAGACACAGCAGGGTGATAATCACCACATTGGTCAGGGGCAGAAAACCAACGTCGGCTTGAACCAGGGTGGGCTCTATGCGCTTGAGCAGTCGGTCAAGCAGGTAAAACGGTATGCCGACAAGCGATTGCCCCACTCCATAGCCTGTTGAAGTCTGGCCGTAAGTCTCTTCAAACGTGAGTTTTCCATGCTCGACGATGTTCTTGGTCACCAGTCCCATCAGCACTTCGTCGCTCGAATAAAAGGCACCGGAAAAGAAGAGCCCATAAAAACAAATGAAGAAGACAACCAGCCATATCTGCATTCGCCTGATGCCAGGTTCGGACGGTGTCATGGCCATGAAGTTCAGCTCCTTCCTGTCTGCCAAGGCGGATTCTCGCGCAGCTCAATCCTGCTTGTGAAACACGATTCGGGGATCCAGAAACATATAGACCAGGTCAACCAGAATGTTCATGGTCACGAGTAGCGTGCCATAAAAAACCGTAACCCCGAGAATCACGGTATAGTCGCGATTGGCCACGCTCGTCACGAAGAATTGCCCGAGCCCCGGAATACTAAAAATCTTCTCAACCACGAAGCTGCCGGTAAATACAGCAGCAATCAGCGGGCCGAGGTAAGTGACAACGGGTAGAATGGCGTTCTTCAGCGCATGGCGAAACAGAATAACTCCTTGCGCGACGCCTTTCGCCTGTGCCGTGCGAATATAGTCCTGACCCATCACATCTAGCATGCTGGCACGCGTCAGGCGTGTGATGAAGGCGAGCGAGAAGCCCGACAACGCCAGTGCAGGCAAAACGATCTGCTGCACACTCCCCCACCCCGCTGCTGGAAGCCATTGCAACTTCAGGCCGAAATAGTATACCAGCAGCGTGGCCAGAATAAAACTCGGCACCGATACACCAACAATCGCCATCAGCATCACCGTATGATCCTGCCAGCGATTATGCTTGAGTGCAGAATATACGCCGATCGGTACACCCACCAGCAATGAAACAAGCACCGATATAAAGCCCAGGAGCGCCGACTTCGGAAATCCGTCTTTAATGATATCGTTCACTCGCCGGCCTTCGTAGGTAAGCGACGGCCCGAGGTCGCCTTGCACCACATGCCACAGATAGTCCAGATACTGCTTATACAACGGCTCATCGAGCCTGTAGCGCGCCTCGATATGTGCGCGAATCTCTTCAGCCACGTAGCGCTCGCTGTCAAACGGCCCACCGGGAATCGCATGCATCATCGCAAACGTGATCGTAATAATAATCCAGATGACAATCACCAGATGCCCCACTCGTTTCAGCACGTATCCCAGCATCGCACAACCATCCCGGATAGAAAAGCAGCGCCCATGGCATTGCTCACTACGAACCTTTGCCATCACAACATGATTAATACCCGCAGAGCACACCTATGGACGTTCAATATACGCCTGTGTGAAATCAATGTATCCTAGCGGATTGCGAATGACGTTCTTAACGTACGGTTTCTGAAGGTAGAGGTTTACGTAATAATAGATCGGACAAATCGGCATGTCGTCGAAGAGAATCGCCTCAGCCTGGTGCATCAAGGCCATCCGGCGGTCTTGATCACGCAGTTGCTTTGCTTCCTGGATCAGGGCATCATAGCGCAGGTTTGACCACTGTGCGTCATTGTTACCGCTTTCGGTCACGAAAAGATCGAGAAACGTCATAGGATCAAGGTAGTCGCCAATCCAGCCGTGGCGGGCAAACTGGTAGTTACCATCGCGCCGGTTCTTGATCACAACTTTCCATTCCTGATTCTGAAGACGCACCTTGACTCCCAGCGCCCGACGCCACATATCTTGCATTGCCTCAGCAATAATCTTGTGTTGTTCCATCGTATTATAGAGATACGTGACTACAGGAAAGCCCTTGCCGCCAGGATAGCCGGCTTTGGCCAGCAGCGTCTGCGCCTCTTTCACTGCATTATCCGAAAAGTAGTTGCCGCCCACTGTTCTAAAGTCAGTTCGGCCATCAGCATCCTTCACCCCATGCGGCACAAACGCCCGTGCCGGCACCTGCCCACCACGGGTGATCTTATCTACGATTATCTGACGATTCACTGCCAGCGTGAATGCCTTACGCACGTTTGGGTTGTCAAACGGCGCCTTCCGAGTATTGAAACAGACGTAGTACGTCCCAATGTAGGGAGAGCGCTGGAGCTGGCCAGTTCGCTCGAGGCGCGGAATGTCTGGAAGTGGCACTGTGTGAGTTACGTCAATGGCATCCGTTTCGAACACCGTCAATTCCGTAGATTCCTCTTCAATCATGCGATATACAAGCTCCTTCAGCCGAACCGCTTTTGCGTTCCAATAGTACGGATTTTTTCTGCACCTCAGACGATTGTGATGCCGCCACTCAACCATCTGAAACGCACCGTTGCCTACGTACGTCTTAGGAGCCAACGCCCACTCAGGATTATTCGCCACAACGCGTGGGTTCACCGGCATATACGTCGTGTGTGCCAGAAGTGAAAGAAAATAGGGAGTAGGGCTCTCAAGCTGAACTTCGAGGGTCTGACCATCAATAGCGCGGATGCCGACAGAGCTAGGGTTATCGAGCTTACCAGTGGTATAGTCCCGCGCCCCACGAATATAGTAGAGCTGATAAACATACTCGGATGCAGTTCCGGGACGCAGCACGCGGTGCCACGCATAGACAAAGTCGCTCGCTCTCACAGGATCACCGTTCGACCAGCGCGCCTTGCGCAAATGGAACGTATACGTACTGCCATCTGCTGACTCTTCCCAACGCTCCGCCGCACCAGGATACACCCGCCCTTCCGCGTCCAGTCGAATCAACCCCTCGAAACAATTCAGAATGATCGAAGCCTCAGGAATGCCAGTGCATAGCGCGGGATCAAGCGTCTCCGGCTCGGTCCCGACATTATAAATCAAGGTCTCGCTTCGCTCAACTGCATGAACACCACCGACTCCTATCATCGCTAGTCCAACAATCACCCATATTGTAAACCGCTGCATCATCCGACTTATCCCCTTTTCCAGTCTGCACGTACGAACTTACATACAGAAGCATGCAAAGTTTGTAAAACACTTTTTCATTTGCTGCAGCAGCCCCGGGGGAAGGGCGCGCTTGTCCGCCTGTGGCGGGCTGTCGCGAAGGCATTTTGTCTTCACATGATGTAGGGGCACGCTGCAGCGTGCCCCTACAGGTGGCCAGACATCTGCTCCGGCAAACCAGAAGCCAGTGGCGATTTCATTCGCCGAAGCCTGGCGAAGGCGGATGAAATTGCCCGTACGGAAAGGTTTAGGAGGGGAGCGCGAGGGGTAACCCTTTTTCAAAAGGGGTCCCCTCGCATAAGTCTGTAGGGGCGTTTAACTAAACGCCCTGACATTTGATTACATGAGGATTTTCCCGAAGGTCAGGGTGCGGTTGGGATTGAGAGGGCTTCAATCGTTGCGCGGTCGAGTAAGAGCGACGCCTCGGCTGCATCGTCTGGATTGAAGTTCAGTATATCAAACGAAACGATCAGATTCTCGCCAACGCAGCTCGCAGGCGGCAAAAAATAGAGCCGGTTATATATTGTGTTTGTGGTGCCGGGTGAATTTGCCCCATCGCCAAAGCTAGTGATGCCGAAGGTTTCCGAGGCCTGGAAATTCCCGGCATTGAACCGCAGCCACATCTCCGGAACAAGCGCAGGATTTGTGACATCCGTGCGCACTTCGAAAATCCCGCAATACAATTGATTCGCCTCAATCATAATATCCGTAGGATTGTTTACCCAGAACCCAAACGTATTCGTATTCGTAGTTGCCCGCAGCTCAAGTGCCCCATAAGAATGCCGGTAGTCCGGCGGACTGAACACGGTCGGTGCACCACCAGTTGTCCAGCCATCTGCAGTCACATCAAAAGTGTAATCGCAAACAATTGTCGGCGTCGAGAGCGAATCAAGAGAAAAGCGATCAACAGTCACGCTATCCAGAGCAAGCTCAGCCACCGCTGCATCGTCAGGGTTGAAATTGACAAGGTCAAATGCAAGCAGCGCGTCGGCATCATTCGCAGGCGGCGCGAAATAAAGATCGTAATCCGTGCCCGCCACGGCAGGTGACGCACCACCATCACCGGCACTCTCGATCGAAAGCAAATCATACTGCTGCAGATTCGACGAGTTTGCCCGCAACCGTATCTGCGGAACAACGGATTTTTCCGTAATGTCGGTCATCACTCTGAAGCGTGCACGATACAGAAAATTCGCATCCACCGGCACTGCTCCCGGCGTGCTCTGCCAGTAGCCGAACGTGTTTGTATTAGTTTGAGAGACCATCTTTAAATAGCCAGGTTCCCAACCAAACTCAGGAGTGGAGAAGACAAGCGGCGCACCTCCGGTTGTCCAGCCGTCACTATCCGGGATAAAGTCAAAGACAATCTGGCAGGGCGTTGGTGATGGTGTTGGCGCAGGGGGAAGCTCATAGGGCGGCAGATAGACTTCAATGTCATCAACGTAAAGTGGAGCCCCGCTTGGCTCTCCTTCAACCATATCCATATAGACGCCATAAAACCCAATGCCTCCTGCGCTCGGATGAGGGTCTGTGTCGTAATCAGACTGGAGAAGGGGTGGGTTGCTAGCATTTATGTCGTTAACAATCTCCTCGTACGACTTGTCCAGATAGGCGTCAACATGGTTGCCTGAAAAGACCATTGTCAGGCGGTGCCACCCATGATCACCCAAGGTATCGCTGGTGAACGGGTCTGGCCCATCGTAGTTCTTACGCATGCCCCAGCAGGGAGCCGGAATACCCCACCAATCCTCCGTATAATAGCCGAACTTTACTCCACTGCCCCAGCTTGCGGCGCTCACGTTTGTACGTCCCATGAGGCACGTGTCGTGACGATACGAGTCATCAATGCACACAAACATATAGATGGAGACCATGTAGGCAGTCCAGGTACTATTGCCAGCAACCATGCCTCTGGTTCCGTGGTTGGTCGACACGACATCGCAACGCAACGCATAGTTGTCTCCACTGGGGTTTGGGAAAACAAGCCCAGCCGCATAATAATCGTCTGAACTGACGATATTGAAAGTTCCCGGGTCGCCACCTACAACCATATCCGTCCATGTCTGATCATATGTTCCACCGCTAAAGTGCTCCTCCCATACCGGCTGGTATCCCGCCAGGGCAATTGACGCGCTGCAAAGCATGAAAAGCGTCAAAAGCAGCATCCGTTGTGCAAATTTCTCTTTCACGGTATCACCTCCCCTGCATTGTATTGTGTTTTCCTCTTCTGTAGACAATTCGAGGAATTCAAGAAAATAGTGGGCGAGCTGAAGTTTTTCGCCTGCCCGCTTCACTTGTGTCTGATTGCTCCTATCACGCTATCACACCAGGGAACTTCCGAGTCGCTGCACTTCTATTTCGTACAGTGTCCAGCGGGGATCCGCAACAGTCACATCTCCTGACGGTGCAAGCTCGTATGGAGGCAAATAGACTTCAATGTCATCAACGTAAAGTGGAGCCCCGCTCGGCGTTTCATAATACCCGCATTGAAAAGCCGCTGCGGGATTACTGATGTCAATAATGCTCAGGCCTGAACCGTCAGCCAGGTAGGCATAATTGCCGGAAACATACACGCTCCTGGCCCAGCCCGGCGTATCATAATAGCCGACTTCGCGAGGCGAGGAGGGTATGCTCACATCTACTATCCGTAAGCCCTCATACTTATCAGCCACGTAGGCATGATTCCCCGAGACGTAGACGCCATACACAATACCAGGAAGGAGAACCTTGCCCATAGGCTCTGGGTTTGATGGATCGCTTATATCCAGTATTGTTAGATTTGACCCCTCGCCAATGTAAGCATAATTCCTCTGGACAAAGACTGCATTGCAAGCTCCCCCAATTTGCCCGACCAGCTCTACATTCCACGCATTACTTTGTGCCAGAATTGATTCTGAGCAAAAGCAAAAGATCAAAATAGCCAGGATTAAAATTGTTTCTTGAAAGCGTCCCTTCATGGAAACATCCCCCTCCGCATGTTTAACTAAAAGCGAAAATGGGAAAAACATCACTTCCCGCATATGAATCGCCGCACTGCCCCATTTTTCATGCTTGAAAAAGGCCCTTCACTACTGGTAATTACAAAGTATTACAAAAAGGGGTCACGCAGTCAATGAAAGAATTATTCCCAAGATCCGTCAACCTTCAGTTCAGATCAGAGAATGGCGTTAATTCAAATGGGTATCCATTCGGGTAAATGTAGGGGCGAGGAGACCTCGCCCCTACATTTTTCATCGCGGATGGCCTCACTATTGCATCCTTCCTTCATCACAAAAAGGTGCAAGAATATAAGGTGGTGATTTCATCCGCCGAAGCCTTGCGAAGGCGGATAAAATCGCTCGTAAGAAAAGGTTTCGGAGGGGAGCGCGAGGGGTAACCCTTTTTCAAAAGGGGTCCCCTCGCCTTTCCTAATGCAGAATCCGGGTTCAAAGACAGCACATTGCTACACTTCACTTATTTGCTTCTTGACAGTGGCACCCTCGGTTGCTAATTGTCCCCTCCAACAAATCGGGCAATGGAATAGAAAGCCAGAGCAAATGGCCAAAAAAAGGGCACAGCTCGTCCTTGAAGATGGGCTCAGCTTCGAAGGAACCGCCTTCGGCGCTGAAGGTGAGGTCTTTGCGGAGATCGTCTTTAACACCAGCATGACCGGCTACCAGGAAATCCTCACGGATCCCTCTTACAAAGGCCAGATGGTCGTGATGACCTATCCCTTGATTGGCAATTATGGCATTAACGACGAAGACGAGGAATCGCCCAGGCCGCAAGTATCTGCGCTGATCATCAAGGAGGGCGCCTCCCTGGCCTCAAACTGGCGCAAGAAAGAATCGCTGGAGAATTACCTCGAGCGCTTTAACATCATAGGATTGGAAGACGTGGACACTCGCGCTCTGGTGCTTCACATTCGCGAGAAAGGCGCCATGCGCGCCGGTCTCTCCACGGAAACGCTCGATCCTGATGTGCTCCTCGAGAAAACCCTGCAATCACCTTCGATGGTGGGGCAAGATCTGGTGCGTCATGTAACCCCAGACGCGCCGTATCAATTCCAGCCTAAGTTAGCACGCCTCCCCACCGACGACCGCCGCATTTACAAGATCGTAGCGTACGATTTCGGCATCAAGCGCAATATCCTGAATCTGGTGAGCGCTGAAGGATTCGATATTACCGTGGTGCCGGCCACAACAACCGCACGCGAAGTTGAAGATATCCGTCCTGCTGCCGTGATCCTCTCCAATGGCCCGGGCGACCCTGAAGCACTGGACTACGTGATCCGTGAAGTGCGAAGATTTCTGGGTAAGTTCCCGATCTTTGGTATCTGTCTTGGCCATCAGATTCTGGGCCTTGCCCTCGGTGGCAAGACCTACAAACTGAAATTCGGCCATCGCGGCGCCAATCATCCGGTCATTGATGTAGAGACCAAGAAGGTGGAAATTACAGCCCAGAATCACGGCTTTTGCGTAGATCCCGACAGCCTCGACTCCTCCAAAGTCCAGATCACGCATTGGAACTTGAATGATCAGACCGTCGAAGGCCTGTGTCATAAGGAACTTCCGGCCTTCTCCGTGCAATATCATCCGGAAGCCTCTCCCGGGCCTCACGATTCACGCTACCTGTTCGCCCGATTTCGGAAAATGGTGGAGGAGCATTGCGGCAGGGCCTGATGCTGACCAAGGCTCTTCAATATTCGTCAATCTTCAGTTCAGATTAGAGAATTGCGTTGATTTAAAGGACTATCAATTCGGTAATGGTAGGGGCGGGATTTGCCCGCCTCAGGCGCGGTTCCCCCGCCCAGGGCGATCCGCCGCGGCGGATACGTGCTTTCATCGCGGACGACTAAATGCCAAAACGTACTGACATTCGCAAAATCCTCATCATCGGCTCCGGCCCCATTGTTATTGGCCAGGCGTGTGAATTTGACTACTCGGGCACGCAAGGCTGCAAGGCCCTATTGGAAGACGGCTACGAAGTGGTGCTCGTCAATTCCAATCCCGCCACCATCATGACAGACCCGGAGTTCGGCCACCGCACGTACGTCGAACCGCTTACGCCCGAGGTCCTGGAAGCAATAATCGAGAAGGAAAAACCAAAGGCCTTGCTCCCTACGCTGGGCGGCCAGACCGGACTGAATCTTGCCATTGAACTCCACCGCCGTGGCGTGCTCGACCGTTTCAACGTGGAGCTCATTGGCGCCAAGGTACACGCCATTGAAAAAAGCGAAGACCGTCTCATTTTCAAACGCACCATGGCGGAGATTGGCATCCCGGTTCCCAAAAGCGTAATCGCTACGACGCTGAATGATGCTCAGCAGCTGGTGCGCGATATCGGCTTCCCCTGCGTAATTCGGCCCTCCTTTACGCTCGGTGGCACAGGTGGGGGTATTGCCTATAATATCGAAGAGCTCGTCGAGATCGCTACGCGCGGCCTCACGCTCAGCCCTATCTCTGAAATCATGATCGAACAATCCGTCATCGGCTGGAAAGAATACGAGCTCGAGGTCATGCGCGACCACGCTGAGAACTTCGTCGTCATCTGTTCAATCGAAAACGTGGATGCCATGGGCGTTCACACGGGCGATAGCATTACCGTGGCGCCGATTCAAACATTGACAGACAAGGAATACCAGGACATGCGTGACGACGCGAAGCGGATCATCAACGCCATTGGTGTCGAGACCGGCGGTGCGAACATCCAGTTTGCCGTGCACCCGCGAACCGGCGAGCGCGTGGTCATTGAGATGAATCCCCGCGTTTCGCGCTCTTCTGCTCTCGCCTCCAAGGCCACTGGCTTCCCCATTGCCAAGATCGCTGCGAAGCTGGCAGTCGGCTATCGCCTCGATGAGCTGCCGAACGATATCACAAAAAAGACGCCAGCATGCTTCGAGCCGACTATTGACTACTGTGTGGTGAAAATACCGCGATTTACATTCGAGAAATTCCCGGGCTCAGATCCTACCCTTGGCACGCAGATGAAATCCGTCGGCGAAACTATGAGCATTGGCCGCACGTTCAAGGAAGCCTTGCAAAAAGGCCTCCGCTCCCTTGAAATTGGCCGCTATGGCCTGGGTGCCGACGGGAAGGACAAGTTCAATCGCGAACGACTCATTCGTCGCCTGAATACTCCCCATCCCGAACGCATCTTTTACGTCAAGTACGCCCTCTACGAAGGGCTCTCCATTGACGAAATAGCAAACCTCACCGGCATCGATCCCTGGTTTATCGAGAACATCCGTGAAATAATTGAGGTCGAAAACCAGGTGAAGACTTCATCGTTCCTGGTCGGATGTCTTGACAAACTAGACCAACCAGAGTCCGCTGCTCCTCAGCCCGGCGAGCAGGAGGAGCGCGAATTCTGTGCGAAGCTGCTCCGCAAAGCCAAACAGAACGGGTTCTCCGACCGCCAAATTGCCCACCTCACGCACACGACCGAAGCGCAGGTGTGCCGCCTCCGCAAGCATCTGGGCATTCGACCGGTCTTCAAAGCCGTTGACACCTGCGCAGGTGAATTCCTGGCCCAGACGCCCTACTTCTACTCGGCCTATGACCAGACCAACGAATCGCATCCCTCTGACAAAAAAAAGATCATCATTCTTGGCGGAGGGCCAAATCGCATCGGCCAGGGCATTGAGTTTGACTACTGCTGCGTCCAGGCAGTGATCGCTCTTAAGAAAGATGGCTATGAAACCATAATGATAAACAGCAATCCTGAAACCGTAAGCACCGACTACGACACCGCCGACAAGCTCTACTTCGAGCCCCTGACCACAGAGGACGTACTCCACATCATCGAGAACGAGCAGCCATTCGGCGTGATTGTCCAATTCGGCGGTCAGACACCGCTGAATCTGGCAAAGTTCCTGGAGGCTGCAGGCGTGAACATCCTGGGCACTTCACCCGAAAGTATTGACCTCGCGGAAGATCGCAAACGCTTCGGAGCGTTGCTTGCCCAGCTCGGCATTCCCCAGGCACCCAATAGTGCTGGGTATACCTACGAAGAGATCGAGGGAATTGCACATTCAATCGGCTACCCCCTGATGGTTCGTCCATCCTACGTGCTCGGTGGACGCGCCATGGAGATTGTTTATGACGATGCGCAGCTGCGCGTATTTATGAAAGAGGCGGGAGAAGTATCGCCAGAGCATCCCATTCTGATTGACAAATTTCTCGACGAAGCAATCGAGATGGATGTTGACGCCCTGGCAGACGGAAATCGCGTGGTGATCTGCGCAATTATGGAACACATCGAGCAGGCGGGAATTCACTCGGGCGATAGCGCGTGCGTGATTCCGCCGCGCTCCCTGTCGCCCGAGATCCTCCAGACCATTCGTCAGTATACCGAGGCACTTGGACGCGGTTTAAACGTGCGCGGCCTGATGAATATTCAATACGCGGTGAAGGATGGTAAGGTCTACGTGCTGGAGGTCAATCCACGCGCGAGCCGCACTGTGCCCTACGTGAGCAAATCAATTGGTATTCCTATTGCCCGGTTGGCAGCCCGCATTATGGTAGGAAAAACGCTTGAGGAGCTTGGCTTCACCGAAGAACCACGCATCCCCTTCTACACAGTTAAGGAAGCAGTCCTCCCCTTCGCCAAATTTCCAGGATGTGATATCATCCTTGGCCCCGAAATGCGTTCAACAGGCGAAGTTATGGGCATAGACCCGAATTATGGATTAGCTTTTGCCAAATCACAAAGTGCAGCGAACTCCGCACTACCGCTCGAGGGCGGAATTTTCATCAGCCTCCACGACCAGGATAAGCCGCGCTTCCTGCCGATTGCTAAACGCCTCCACGCCCTTGGCTTCCGGCTCTACGCCACACGTGGCACACTCGAGTTCCTGCAATCCCACGGCATCCAGACCCAGATAGTCTATAAGATCGCTGAGGGGCGCCCAAACGTCGTTGACTTAATGATCAATAACGAGATTCAAATGGTCATCAACACACCGCTTGACAAAGACTCAAAAGCCGACCAGAAGGCGATTCGCAGCAACGCCATTGCCCGCAACATTACGCTGCTCACCACTATTGCCGCAGCACGCGCCGCTGTTGAGGGTATCGAATCGCTCCGAACTACCAAACCCACGCTGAAAGCCCTGCAGGATTACCACCACGAGCTGGACATCGCCAGAAAGAAATGTGTGAAATGAAGGACATAACATGAAATCGTAGGGGCACGCCGCGGCGTGCCCAAAATAATAGGGCAGGCACAAGGCCTGCCCCTACAACGGGATTTGAAAAATTCAGAAAAATTCGTGAGCCGCTGGTTAGGCTTCTATTTAAGATCAAGTTGAATCTTCAGCGCCTCTCCAACCTTTTGCATGTCGTCTGTCGAAAGAAAGCCAATTTTATTGAACAGGCGTAATTTGCTTACTGTTGCTAATTGATCAGCCATGGCTTTGCTTTGTTTACGATTAACAAGTACATATGTTTCACTGGGATAGAGGCGGTCAATTTTACCGGTAAGCGGAACAACCTGAACTCTATTCAGGAACTTATTGGAGGCATCATTGCTAACTATTACTGCAGGGCGTTTCTTGCGAATCTCTCCACCAATGGAACGGCCAAAATTTACCCACCACACTTCACCTCTTTTCATGAGCGCTGTCTCCGAAGGTGGCCTCAGCCCATTCCAGAGCTTCCTTTTCCCGATGTTTATCTTTCGCCATTTCAGCATACGCCGATTCGAGCTCATGTTTGACGACGTGTGGACGAACCAAGTTTTCAACAAATTTGCTAATTTTTCTTGGACCTATGACATTGTGCAGTCCAAAATAAACTTCCTCATCAATAGTGATGGTTAATTTTTTCTGCATCGCCAGTTCTCCTTTATTTATTACACGTATAGTATACGTATAACAGAACCGGGAGTCAACCGTTTTTTTGATATATGCGAAGACTAACGACCAATCTCAGCCGCCGCCAAGGCCGCTGTTGAGGGCATTAAAGCCCTCCGATCTACCAAACCTACCCTGAAAACCCTCCAAGATTATCACCACGAGCTTACGCTAGCCAGAAAGAGCTGACTACTCATGATGCGTGGTCTGTGGCCTATATTGTAGGGACAGATTATAATCTGTCCCTACTCAATTACTTTTTGGAAAAAGGACAGGCTACTTTTTTATTTACGATATTCAAAAGCTAATTCTCAAAAAGCGATAGGGAAAAATAGTCGCCTGTCCCCGAATCCCTCCTTAATATTTAGCTACTGCATTTTCCTGATGCGTACTTCGCAGTCTTTTTTATC
Source organism: Candidatus Sumerlaeota bacterium (assembly GCA_030613245.1). Taxonomy (GTDB): domain Bacteria; phylum Sumerlaeota; class Sumerlaeia; order MWCT01; family JAUWMI01; genus JAUWMI01. Next base: position 61,637 of record JAUWMI010000003.1, on the reverse strand, counting down.
TTTTAATAGTTCAACCAGCTCATTTACGTTCGTATTTCCGAAATGATATGGATAAAGGATTTTAGGATTAAACATCTTGACTGCCTCAGCAACCATTTCGGGTGTCATGGTATAAGGTAAGTTCATCGGTAAAAAGGCGCAATCTATTCCAGATAACTCCTTCATTTCTGGAACATTCTCTGTATCTCCAGCGATATATACTTTCTTATCCCCAAATGTTATCACATAGCCGTTACCAATACCTTTTGGGTGAAAAGGCTCACCATTCGCTCTTTTGTGAACAATGTTATACGCTGGAACGGCTTTCACTTTTATTCCTTTAATTGTCTTCACATCACCATTTTTCATTACAATACCGTTTTGGATTTGTTCAGCGCACGTTTCTGTCAATATCAAATCCGTGTTCGGTGTCTTGATCTGTTCTAATGCTTTTTTGTCAAAGTGATCACCATGATGATGAGTGACAAGAATAATATCGGCCTTGGGCAATTTTGAATAGTCTGCATATCCACTGACTGGATCAACATGGATTACCTTTTCATTAAAATGAAATAACAAAGTCCCATGGCCGACAAAGGTGATTTTCAAATCCCCTGATGAAGTGCTGATTGTATCAGACTCAAATTGATTTTGCGCGGCTGAAAAAGATGCGAACATCATGATCGGGAAAAACATAAATAAAGTTATGGTCTTCATATTGACCTCCTCCATATTATAATAAGAGCACCTGACAAAAAAACTATTAAACCACGACGGCACGACGCGCACGCGCCTTAGTAGCATTAAGAATTCAGAATGTAGGGACGACCCGCCCGCCGCGGCGGGTCTGGTGCAGCCGGTTGCTATTTGACAATATTCATGCGCTAATCTGTAACGATTTGTCTGAAAAAACAGATCTGACAATCACTCTCCACAGATAAGACGAGATTCACTTCTCGGTAGCCTTTGCCCGTTCCTCTTGAGACATATCCGCCAATCGCTTGACTTCATTCACATCGAGGCCTATTCCTTCTGCTACGCGGCGGCCGTACTCCTTGTCTGCCTTGTAGAACAAGGCGGTTTGGCGCAATTGGATGCGTTTCTGTGCCTTGCCCAGGTGATCCACAATGTTGCCGATGAGGTGATCTCGATCCTTGTCTGACATGACTTTGCGGTAGAGGGTACCCGCCTGCACAAAGTCGTCATTTGGATGTGTGAAGGGGTGACGACCGGCCTGGCCGGAAAGCTCAAAAGGAGGCTCGCCTGCCGTCGGGTCCGGCCCAAATCCGCCAAAGCTATTCGGCCAGTAGTTGGGTCCGCCACCCGCGTTGGCGTCAACGCGCATGAGCCCGTCACGCTGGTAACTGTTTTCAGGAGCGTGTTTGGGCGCGTTAACTGGAATCAGATGATAGTTGGGTCCCAGTCGGTGAATGTGCGTATCGTGGTAAGAAAAAACCCTCGCTTGCAACATCTTGTCCGGTGAGATGGCGATGCCGGGAACCACGTTTCCCGGGCAGAAAGCCGCCTGTTCCACTTCTGCAAAATAGTTGACCGGGTTCCGGTTCAGAACCAGCTTTCCAACTTTAATAGGCGGGACCTCTCCATGTGGCCAGACTTTGGTGATGTCAAGGATATCCCAAGGGAAATCCTTGGCCTTCTCTGGTGTCAGAATCTGCATCTCAAGAGTCCAGGAAGGATAGTCGCCCTGCTCGATGGCCTTATACAGGTCACGAGTGGCGTGATCCGGATCTTCGCCGCAAAGACGCCTCGATTCCTCTCGGGTCAGGTTCTTGATACCCTGATCCGTCTTGAAATGGTACTGTACCCAGAAGTACTTGCCCGTGTCATTGTACCACTTGAAGGTGTGGCTACTGTAGCCGTTCATGTGCCGAAAGGTAGCTGGTGTTCCCCTGTCGGAGAAAAGGATTGTGACTTGATGAATGGATTCGGGTGTCAGGGACAGAAAGTCCCAAAACATATCCGGATCAGGCAGATTGGTCGCAGGATTCCGCTTCTGAGTGTGAATAAAGTCGGGAAACTTAAGGGGGTCGCGGATAAAGAATACCGGCGTGTTGTTCCCTGCCAGGTCATAATTGCCTTCTTCCGTGTAGAATTTGATTGCAAAGCCGCGTGGATCTCGTGCAGCATCAGCAGAACCCCGCTCACCGCCAACCGTGGAAAATCGTAAGAACACTTCGGTGCGCTTGCCTACTTCGGAAAGAAACTTGGTTTTGGTGTACCTGGTCACATCGGCAGTAACCTCAAAATAGCCGTACGCTCCCGCTCCTTTTGCATGCACCACTCGTTCAGGAATGCGCTCACGGTCGAAGTGGGTTAACTTCTCCAGCAAGTGAACGTCCTGCATTAGTACAGGACCCCGTGGACCAGCGGTTTGACTGTTCTGGTCGTCAGCAACAGGGATTCCAAAAGCTGTAGTAAGTCTCCTTTTTTTTCTTTCATTTTTTTCTTTTTTCATTGCCATACTCCCTCCTTTCTCTCGATATGAACTTACATCAATATAACTATGGTTTATATGGTTTCTTTCTCACACCTTGAGGCCGTGTGATCGTCCGAAGAATCTCTCAAATGCGGAATCCGGTCAAGCGGAAACGGAATTCTGCATTGGTTTTTCGAGTTTCCCCAATAGCCTGCCTGAGGCAGACGCTACATTATTAACAATTCCCGAATAGAAGAAGCCAAGGCGTCGGGCTTTTCTACGTATTTCCAGCTTTCTGCCCGGGTTTCATGAGCTCCTTGTATTCCATCTGGTGATCATACATACGATGAAAAATATTGTACTTTGCATCGTGGTATGTGCGGGTTTTCGGATTTGGCGCGATCGTTTTGCCGCAGCGGCTCATCGCGTGCATGCCGTGAAGCACCGACTCAAAGCACCCTGCCGCCACAGCGCAGAGTATCGCCGACCCGAGCAGTACCGCCTCGGACTCGTGCGGCAGCAGAATCTCGCACCCTGTAATATCCGCATGCTCCTGCAGCCAGAGTGGATTTTTCGTCCCTCCACCGCATGCGTAAATCTGGCTGATGCGATATCCTCCCTTATTCATCTCTTCGATAATATGCCGCGTTCCGTATGCCACAGCCTGGACACCTGCATAGTAGATTCGCGCCAGCGCCTCAGGTGAATTATCCAGAGTAAGCCCGCTCACCATGCCCTTCAGATGCGGATTGGCACGCGGCGACCGATTGCCGTGAAAATACGGGAGCACGTGCAGCTCACCGGTGAGCTGAGCAGGAAACGTAAGACCCCTGGCAAGTCGTCTCACTGTGTTGTTCAGAAGCTCGTACACCGTCCGCTTCTCGCGTACAGCACGTTTTTGGAGCACTGTACCGGCACTGTGACCATCAATCAGATGATCAATCAATGCTCCTGTGGCGCTCTGCCCACCTTCCGTAAGCCACAGGCCAGGCACCATCGCACTGAAGTATGGCCCCCAGATGCCGGGGATGAAATTCGGCTTGCGCGACACCGCCATATGACACGACGATGTCCCTCCAATCAATGCAACGCGCTGTTCCAGCTCCTCTGGCGTCACAGCCGCTTCCGTACCTTTCTTCGACATACCCAGCACGCCGATCCCGCCCGCATGCGCATCAATGATACCCACAGCCACCGGGATACCTGGCCGCAGTCCCAGGTCTTTGGCTGCATCCGGCGCCAGATCGCCTGCCCGTTTACCCAGCGGACTGACTATCTTGCCTGCCCGATCTCCCTCGAACAGATCAGCCAGATTCACAGCCTGGAAAAAACTCATATCCCAGCTCCCGCTTGGCCCTTCGTGTCTCAGGTACGTCCATTTGCATACCGTCGTGCACATGCTGCGCACATCGTTCTTGGTCGCCTGGTACGTCAGAAAGTCGGCCAGATCCATGAATTTTGCCGCCTTTGCCCAGGTTTTGGGAAGATTCTCCTTGATCCAGAGAAGTTTCGGCGGCTCCTGTTCCGGCGAAAGCTGACCGCCAACGTACTTCAGTACGCAATGCCCTGTTGCGTTAATTCGCACGGCCTGCTCCTTTGCGCGATGATCCATCCAGACTATGACGTTGCGCTCCGGATCGCGAGATTTCGAAATCGTAACCGGCTGATCCTTTGCATCGAGCACCACCAGCGAGCATGTAGCGTCAAATCCGATCCCTGCCACCTGATCTCTGCTCACCTGAGCGTCATGCATTGCCTTCTTCACTGTCTTCCCCACACCGGCCCAGATGTTCCGCGATGACTGTTCTACGAAATCCTCTTCTGGTCGGAATACGGCAATCGGATGCGTGGCACTGGCAAGCATCTTCCCGCGCAGATCAAAAATCCCTGCACGCACGCTCGCAGTACCAACGTCCACGCCGATGACAACGCCCTTTCTTTTGCCTCGCATACCTTGCTTCCTCCTTGCTCAATAACAATCCGCCTGCCTCTCAAAATAAAAAGAAATCCTTTACTACGCCAAACCCCTTCCCCTATTATTTCAACTCGTTACAAGAGATGCATGCTACGCAGTGCCGGAGCGCAGCATCGCGTCCTTTGTTCTGCCTTGTATACTGAGTTAACACGAATTCCGCCAAAGAACAGAATGCAACAGATACTTCCAAAACTCACCGAATACTTCAGGCCAAGGTCAGTGGCTACGGCGATCACTCTTCTCTCCAAAGGTAAAGGTCGCCGCGTTCCTCTTGCCGGTGGCACAAGCCTCGCGCTCTCTACCAGTCGAAAGATCACGGGCCTGCTCGACCTTTCTGACCTGAAGCTTAGGTATATAAAGGAGAGCCAACGGTCAATAAGAATTGGCGCTACAGCCGTAATGAAAGATTTGTGCAAGCACGCCGCGGTTGATCGTGTTGCTGGCGGTGTGCTCCAGCAGGCGGCCCATGCAGTGGGAGCTACTCCGACCCGTAACCTTGTCACCGTCGGTGGCAACATTGTGCAGCTCTTCTTCTGGTCCAGTTTGCCAGTCGCTCTCCTCGCCCTTGATGCGACAATCCGGATTCAGGGAAAAAGCGGTCGTCGGAGCATCAGTGCCGCAGCGTTTTTCCGTTCTCATCCAAAAAGGCATCTGGCCTTTCATGAGCTCGTGACCGAGGTTGTTGTGCCAAAAACTTCCTCTTCCTGCGGAGGCGCGTTTATCAAGTTTGCACGCACACACACGGGCTATGCCATGCTGAACGTGGCCTGTGTACTCGAGCGCCGGGGCAGAGCGTGTCACAACGTCCGCCTGGTTATCGGCGCGGCTACGGCCCTGCCGTTTCGTCTCCGAAAAGTAGAAGATTTGCTCGAAAATGCGCCGCTTACTCCGAGCCTCCTCGAACAGGCGAAAAGCATGACTGCACAGATCGTTAAACCCGTAGCGGATATGCGAGCTGATCCAGAGTACAGAAAAGAAGTTGCTGGCGTACTGGTAAAACGGGCCATCCAGGAGGCATGGGCACGTGCCGCCCAGACCCAGGCGGTTTCCGGGGGGAGAAAGAGACGTCCGACCGCATCTCGCAAGAGAAAATCATCAGGAGGCACCGCGTGAAAATCACAACAGCCATTAATGGCCAGAAAAAGGTGCTTAGTGTCGAGCCAAATGACGTGCTCCTGGACGTTCTGCGCCGCGAAGGATATAAGGGCGTGAAGGAAGGGTGCCGCAAAGGCACGTGCGGGGCATGCGTGATTCTGCTCAACGGGAAGGCAGTTAATTCCTGCCTGATTCTGGCCGTACGAGCCGCCGGCCAGCAGATAACAACCATTGAAGGCCTTGGCACGCCCGACGCGCCCCATCCCCTGCAGCGTACCTTCGTTGACGCTGGCGCTATTCAGTGCGGATACTGCACGCCTGGCGCCATGCTGTCGGCAAAAGCCTTGCTTGACGAAATTCCTCATCCAAGCGAAGCACAAGTCCGCGAGGCCCTTGATGGAAATCTGTGCCGTTGCACAGGCTACGTTAAGCAAGTGCAGGCAGTTTTGGCTGCCAGCAGGATCTTAAAGAGATAGATTTCATGCCACAGAAACGCACATTCAACATTGTCGGCATAAGCGTCCCGAAAGTAGATGGCGTGAGTCTGGCTACTGGCAGCGCACAATTCACTGACGACTTTGAGCTGCGCAGCATGCTCCATGCCAGGATGCTCCGCAGTCCTCATGCCCATGCCCGGATTCGCAAGATTGATACGTCTGAGGCCGCGCGCTTGCCGGGTGTACATGGAATTTTAACCTACAAAAATGTGCCCCGTGTAGCTCATACCACTGCGGGGCAGGGACATCCAGAGCCGTCGCCCTACGATACTTTTCTGTTCGACCGAAAAGTTCGCTATGTTGGCGATGCAGTGGCTGCCGTGGCAGCTGACACGCTGCAAATCGCAAACCAGGCACTCCAGCTTATTCAGGTTGATTACGAGATACTCGACCCGGTGTTCGACCCACACCAGGCGCTTCAGAAAGATGCACCGATTATTCATGACGAGCCGGATGCGTATGCTCCCCTACCTGTCATCTACGAGCCGCAGCGCAATCTTGCTGCGCACGTTGATATGGAAATTGGCGACGTCGAAGCCGGTTTTCACCAAGCAGATGTCCTGCTTGACAATCAGTACAGCACCCACTATGGCGCCCATGCGGCACTCGAAACACACATTGTTATCACCTATTTGGACGAACAGAACCGGCTGGTCATTCGCACCAGCACGCAGGTGCCGTTTCACGTCCGGCGCATTGTTGCGCGTGTGCTTCAGCAACCAGTCAGCCGCATCCGCGTAGTGAAACCCCGCATTGGTGGTGCGTTTGGTGGCAAGCAGGAAATAATACTTGAGGCAATTAGCGGAGCCCTGACACTGCTCACCCGGCGACCCGTGAAACTGCAACTCACGCGCGAAGAAGAATTTATGTGTACACGCACCCGTCATCCCCAGCATATTCGCCTGAAGTCAGGTGTAAAAAAGGACGGCTCGCTCACCGCACTTGATCTCAGTATTCTCATGAACGCCGGTGCGTACGGACCGCATGCACTCACGGTTGTCTGCAACTCGGGCAGCAAAACCCTGCCGCTCTATCGCTGCCCGAACGTACGCTTTGAAGGCAATACCGCATACACAAACCTACCCATCGGCGGCGCCTACCGCGGCTATGGCGCCACCCAGGCCTTCTTTGCCATGGGTGTACAGATGGATGAAATGGCTCATGCCATTGGCATGGATCCCCCGACGTTTCATAAACGAAACCACATTCGTGCAGGCGAGGGATCTCCAGTGTTCCAGGCTCTGGGTGAAGGGAAAAAGGGCGTTGAGATGAAACTCAACACGTGCGGCCTTGATGCGTGCATTGATCAGGGTGCGCGTGCTATTTCCTGGCATACAAAGCGGCGCCGCCGCGACAAAGGCGTGCGCAGGCGCGGCGTCGGCATGGTCTGCCTTATGCAAGGCTCTGCAATTCCGGAGATTGACATGGCCGCCGCAACAATCACCATGAACGACGACGGCTCCTTCATTCTACTCGCCGGCGCTACGGACCTGGGCACAGGCAGCGACACGGTGTTGGCGCAAATCGCTGCTGAAATCCTCAGCGTCACAACCGATCAGATCGTCGTGCATTCCTCGGACACCGACTTCACGCCGTTCGATGTCGGCGCCTATGCGTCCAGCACCACCTACCTCTCAGGAAACGCAGTGAAACACGCCGCTGAACAGGTCCGCCAACAAATCCTTCGGGTCGCCTCTGAAATGCTCAACACCGAGCCATCTATGCTGATGCTCCGCAAAGGCACAGTTATGCACCAGAAGACTACCACACGCAGGGTCTCGCTCGCGGACGTTGCCCATTATTCGCTGTATCAGAAAAACCAATTCCACATCAGTGCAACTGCCTCGCAGCATACCCATATCTCTCCGCCACCCTTCGCCGCTCATTTCGCTGAAGTCGAAGTTGATACTGAAACAGGAGAAATCCGTGTGCTCGAGTACGTCGCAGCAGTCGACTGTGGAACCGCCATCAATCCCGCACTGGCTGAAGGCCAGACCGAGGGTGCTATTGTCAATGGCATCAGCTTCGCCCTGATCGAGGAGTTCCACTTTGACGCCCGGGGACGCATGCTGAATCCCAATTTCAACTACTACAGCATCTTCTCAGCACGCGACGTACCGCCCATAAAGGCCATACTCGTGCCGACACACGAGCCAACAGGCCCCTTTGGCGCAAAAAGCATTGCCGAGATCTCAATAAACGGCCCGCTTCCTGCAATCTCTAATGCGGTCTACCACGCGGTGGGCATTCGGCTCCGTCACGCTCCATTTACTCCTCAGCACGTCCTGGACGCGCTGCGCAACCAAGGGCGCCAGAAGAAACTTTAGGGATTCAAAACTCTCTACCCCACTATCACAGCGCAGACCAGATACAGAGGAAACGCGCGGCCATTAGTCAAATGAAGGAAGAAAGAACACATGCAGGTAAGAGTTGAACTGTTTGGCGCTTTACGCCGTGCCCATCACACACCGTCCCAATCACTGGACGTGCCGCAGGGATGCACGGTGAGAGATGTACTTGACCGTCTTGCTTTCTCAGCGTCCGAGCAACGCCACCTAAGCATCTTCGTGAATGAGGCATCTGCAACGCCAGACACAATTTTGCATGAAGATGCCCGAATAAAGATCTTATTGCCAGTGGGCGGAGGCAGACAATCGGGGCTTCGTGCGGATCGTAACGTGGACTTGATGATGCTGCCTCAGAACAAAGCAAAGCTACCTGTGTGATCCCTTCGGCTCGCCAGGTGTGGTGCGCGCGGCACCTTTTCGTGCATTTCGCTGCAGCACGCCGTGACGTCCTTGCTCCGCGCGATCTTATTGTGTAACATCAGAAAACGTATTTTTAAACCGATCAACTCCAATTCCCCCAGCTGGCGTCCGCCCTTCCCTATCGTTGTCACACAAATCCTGGGCTGTCTCCCGCTGTAAGCAAGCAGCCCATATCGAAAAGCAGATTCAACGTCCTTCTCGTGCTTACCAAGACGCGCCCCATAGTGACAAAAAAAATTAGCGTTGGGATGAAATCCCAACGCTAATTAAACTTTGAAATCTCGTCAGCCGACTATGTGAACGGTGACCAATTCGGCCCGTCATGCACTACGGATCAATATACTCTTGGCTCCTGACATCCGGATCCTTTTGCGACCTGATAATGTCTCCAACTGAAACCGTTCCATTGGTCGGATCGTAGACCATTTCGTTGGTGAAGAAGCCATGCTCCGAGTCGTAGCTAATGAACCGATCCGGTCCCGCAGACGACAATTTCCACATGCCGTATTTGCGCATGCCCGCCAGGCACTCCGACTCAGTAACCGACGGCCTCCATCCAATCCAACTCGGCCCGAGACCGCCCCAATTGTCCAGATTCGCCGGGTAGTTAATGTAACGGTAGCGTCTCCAGTACACATGGCCGGTTCGAACATGAGTGTCCCGAAATGGATCGAGTAGATTAGTGCTGGTCAGATATGAGATCGGGGTCGTTAATTGCACGGTAAAATACCAGGGCCACCCAGCTTCCACATCGTTAGGGTATTTATTGTGATCAACAAAATAAGACTCCAGCCCAGTGGTGGCCGTTCTCATATCAGCCTTTGCTTTTGAGACCTTTGACCGAATCTGCGCCTCGAGAAAATTCGGAATAGCAATGGCGGCCAAAATGGCAATAATAGCTACAACGATCAACAATTCGATCAAAGTAAACCCTTTTTTAGGCCTCATTAAATGTCACCTCCCTTTTTTAAATTTCCTCACTTGATATTGGCATATTCTAAAAACATATTTCTCCCCGTGTCAATATAAAAATTCATTCCTTTCGCGATTTATTCCGCCCTGCCAGCTAGCCTGCCCTAAATCCTATCACCACTTCTACAGAACAAGTTATATCGATTAGCCCTTTGAGTCAGGAAAATCAAGAAAAATCGTCTCACCACACGAAATATTCTAACCAGCGGCCTATCCGGAATATGCCTATGCTCAACAGTGTTTATGCACCTTTCAGAGTGGTGAAGAATCAGCTCTATTTTCAATGTTTTCAAATATATAGCACTTTCAGCGCCAATCATTGTACCATCCAAAGACTAATAGCCACATGGGAGCAAATGACGCGCAAAGCCTCGGCATAGCGTACCTGCAAATGGTCATGACTGCGCAGGGCATTGTTGAACACAATAACCAATAACTATCTTTTCTAATCCCGGACCACATTTCTCGTCTGGACTATGAAGCCAGATTCCAGCTACAGGCACTGAGAGGAGCACAATTATGTTCTGACTTTTGCAAGTGCCACGCGACTCAAATACCGGGCTTTCTAGGTGCCCTCCACCGACCAATCTAAGCAGGAATGCCGGGGCTCTGCCGAGCAGACGAGGCAATCCATCAGCTTGCCAAAGGACGCTCATCCTCAGGCGCTACTGGTGAGCCTGATCGTCAATTACCTGGCCCGCGCGGCAATCGTGTTTGCAAACTCCCTGAGCGCCTCCAACTTGGCCCTGGCCTCAAGCTTCTCTTCGTACCCATCGGCCTGCTCAACTTGGTAGTACTGAGCTCGCGCGGCCGACACAAGAGCCTCGAACTCCTTTATTTTGAAAGCAGCCTGTTCCGGATCGTTCAGCAGAACATACTCCTTTGCCAGGGCAAAATAGAAATCCGCCAGCAGTACGCGATGTGCATAAATTCTCTTGCTCTCGCCGTTGTCCTGGATCAGCTTCTGGATTTGGATGACGGCCTTTTCAACCCCATCTCTTATTACCATGCGATTCTCTATCAGCAAAACAGCATATTCAACCTCAGCGTTTTCTTTCTCCACCTCTGCCAGCGCCTCATACGGTGTTTCCTCGTAGAGCGTAATGAGCTGATCCAACTGTGCAATCTTATCCTTGAGGGCATCCATATACCCCTGCAATGTCCTCTGCTCCAGCGGCTGGTTGATAGTCTCATTAAATTCCTCGGCTATAGCCATCTTCTCTTGCGCCAATGGTTTCAATTCTGTGTTACTGCCCAGCACCTGCTGGTAATTAGCAATCGCCTGTTGATAATCCCCCAGGCGTTCATAGGCCTGGGCACGGGCAAATGCCACGATATCGTAAAATCTGCCGGGATAAAGCTCCTGGTAGTTCGCCAGCCGGACAATGGTAATCTTGAAGATATTGTTGCCAGCCGCATCCCGAGGATATGGAAAGCGGTAGATGTCGTCCTCAAGATGCCACTGAAAATCTGCCAGAATGCTCAAGAGATTTTCATAAGGATACACGGGAAGTTCCCGCCGGTGGGCGGCACATCGGAGACTTGCGCTCGAGAGGGCGAGAAGCGCAAGGAGTATCAGAATTGCCAAGGGCCTCGTCAAGCAGATCATTGGGCTGAAAAGTGAAGTGTTAGCTGTCGCATCAAAGTGGCTGGGCGAGACGCCCCGAAGCGTTTTGCACTCGCCTAGGCGAGGGCGACGTTTCGCGCCAAGTAGACCGCTCACTGTTTTACTGTTGTGAGATCGACCGGTTTCCCTCCGCACTCTTCGATCCACTTGTTGACCGTGAGCGCGTCTGGCCCGTTAAATAAGATGTACTTGGTGTAATACTCAACGGCTTTGTCTAATCTCTTCAGGTAATTATGATAGATAATCCCAAGCCCAAGATAATAGTCAGGATTCTTAGGGTCTAGCTCAATCGCGCGAATATAGTGACTCTCCGCCTGCGGAATCCTGCCAAGCTGTCTGTAGGCTTGGCCCAGGTTAGAATAGGTCTCCGCACGGCGAGGATTATAGTTGAGCGCCTCTTCAAAGTCGTCAATTGCCGTGCGTGGGCGTTCCATGATCAACTCAATGCCCCCACGTTCGTTCAGCGCTGTAGTAAGTATAGCCTTATTTTCTTCAGATAGCGATAACTCGTAGCGCTTCAGGGTTTCGATAACCTTCTCAAACAGCTCCCGCGCCTCTTCATAGCGCTTCCATTCTCGATAAATCGTTCCCATCAGCAGAATCGCTTCGGGATGCCTGGGTTCGATGTCCAGCACCCGTCTCAAATTTTCCTCAGCCCTCGCCAGGTCCTTGAGCCTCAGATACGCCTTGCCCAGGCCAAAGTAGGCTCGAAACTTCTGATCATTGATATCGCGTGCCTTTTTAAAATCCTCGGTCGCCTCTTCATATTTCCCACCAGCAAAATAAATCTCCCCTCTCATACACAGCGCATTATAATTAGCTGGATTGTAGAGAACCTCATTATCCAGCTCGCGTAGCGCCCGCTCTTGGTTCTTCTGCTCATGATAACACATGGCCAGGTAATAGTGCGCATCGGGAATCCAATTGTCAATGCGTAAGGCCTCCTCAAGATAATCAATGGCTTCCTTGCACTTGTTCTGCTTAAGATAGAGATAGCCCAACTTAAACCAGCTCTCTTTGAAACTTGGCAGCACCTCGACAGCCTGGTGAAGATATGCTACGGCCTGTGACACATTACCATTTTGCTCAGCAGCATCAGCCAGCCTATAGTACCCCTCGGCTATGCGCATCTTGCATTGCAAGGTTTTCATAATCCCCATGTCAGCCACAATCCGAAAGTGCTTGATCGCGGGAAGGTAATCCGCGAGTTCGTAATACAACGACGCCACGGAAAAGTTGTACTCGCACATTTCTTCCTCGGAGAGTGAGTCTGCCCCATATTTCATGCCTTTCAGATATTCCTGGATGGCAACGCGCTTAGTGGGCGCAAGCTTGGAAAAGAGCTCGGCCAGCTTTAGGTGAGCAGGATAAAATTCTTCCTGAACCGCGATGGAGCGCCGAAGTTCATCTTCCGCCTTCAGATAGTCCACTCGATTGAGATAATCCAAGGCTTTTTGGTAATGAATATTGGCACGCCTGACCTCAAGACGCTCGCGGGTCGGGCCTTCTGGCACCGGCTTGAGAATCTCGAGCAACATTGCTTCTGCTGCGTCCAAGCTCCCCTCTTGGATCAGCTCGTCAATCTGCTTGAGCGACTCGCCGAAATACTGCTCTTCGCGGTCCTTTATGAGCTTCTGCACGTTCCGAATCTTACGGTCCAGCTCCTCTTCGTTTTGTTTCAGAGCCAGTGCTGCACGATAGAAATTCAATGCTTTCTCCAGCTGGCCCGCCTCCAAAGCCATATCCCCCTCGATCTCTTCTTTGCTCGTGTCACGCTGCTGTATAATCTTCACAATCCGAGACTTATCAATGCGAAACTCGCTCTGGGTCGTTCGGACCAGAACGTAGGAATCTGTTGTTTCAATGATAGAACCAACTACAATTCGGCCGTCATTAAGGTGGATTTCATCCGCTGCATGAACAAATACATACCCGAACACCCATGCCAGACCGAGCAGCAGGGTCAGTGTGATGCCAAGGTTTGGTCGTGTATGCCTTGTCAATACAATGATCCTCAGGGAATAAATCAAATGCACCCAACAGAATATTGTGACACCGAGACGCTTACAGTGCTTCAATAAAGTATAGCCTATACATGGACAGCGTCAACCCAATTGCACCCGGTCAGTTCTGAACAATTATGTTATTAAAAGCGGCTATTAATTTTTCAACTCCTGTACAACCAATGCTTTAGAGATCGGTTGTTATTCGTCTCGGAGCGCCATCATTACGTCTCGCTCAGGAATCTGTGCTTGCTGAGGTATTATAGCTGGGGCGCCACAGCCAGGCTATCCACCAGAGGCGGATAAATGCACGAAATGCCCGCCATATTTTCGGGCACTTTGAGTAACTAATCTAATGACATCCTGTCCGCGACGAAATCCTGATACCTCTGTATCACGAGCACCTGGTCCCCGCTTAACATAACAAAGAGAAAGTCGAAGCGCTTCGCATACTGCGCGAGGGATTGCTCTGACTGGTAGGAGGGTACGATCAGGGCGATCTTGTTGTCCTGCAAACGAATAATCTGCGCCTGAGCACCACCTTGTTCCATCGAAATCGTGCCCTCCGTCCCCGTGTAAAGCCCTCCTGCTTGCAACTTCTTTATCAGCTCTGCCGTGGCACGGTCCATGTCCGCCTTTTTAGAGCCCGACGGCGCTTGGGGCACTGGCGGGCTGTGTTCATCGGCTGGTACCTGTTGTGCAGCAGCGGCAGGAGCCATATGCAATGATGGCTCAGCCTTTGGCCCGCTCGCCCCGCCAAATTCCCGCAACACCTGTCCTTCGAATCTGGCGGCGGAGGCTGCCTCTTCTCTCTGCTGCTCTAAAAACCCTAGAAAATACCGCACAATCAGCAACACAACCCCTACAACAAGAATGAAGATGCTGATGACCAGAAGCAGAGAAAAGAACTTCTCGTAAGGAACGGTGACAAACTCGGGCCTGGCACCGTTGTTAGTAGCCGAGGAGGCCATACCGGCCAAACTGATCATCTGATACACAGTCATTGCTCACCTCTATAAGCAGATTGAATTGTTGCGCCAGCAGTACCACTTCAGGATCTTGAACATAGAGCAAGATGTACTGGAGATGTTAAAAAGCCTGTGTTCTACTCACTGCGTCCGATCAGGCACCTATTGCAAGCAGCTGGCCGCACCGCCGCGCTGATCTGGTTATGGTTTTCCCAGATCAACTTCTTCTATATGGTACTTGCTCATGCGATAAATGAGCTGATGACGTGCAATACCAAGGATTTTTGCGGCTTTGGTTTTATTCCACCCCGCCTCTCGCAGGGCATTAACGATCGCCTCCTCTTCTCGTTTCCAAAGGGATTTGCTGGTACGCACGTCCAGCCCGGATATCTCTCCCTCGCCACACGGATGGAGAAGCATTGCTTTGGTGATGAGCTGTTCATCACAGAGGAGTACGGCCCGTTCGATGACGTTTTTGAGCTCGCGCACATTGCCCGGCCAGTGATATTCCAAAAACCAGGCCTTGGCATCTGCCGTGAAACCCTGAATATGCTTAACATCCTCTGTGGCGAATTTGTTGAGGAAATAGTCGGCCAGGATCAGGATGTCCTCTTTCCGCTCACATAGCGGTGGGAGATAAATTGGGAAAACATTCAGGCGGAAAAACAGGTCACTTCGAAACTTGCCTTTTGCGACCTCGGCCTCCAGATCTTTATTCGTAGCTGCAATGACACGAGCGCTGGACGTAATGGTTCTAATGCCGCCCACGCGCTCAAATCCGGCACCCTCCAGTACCCGCAGCAATTTGGACTGAAACGCCGGGCTGATCTCGCCAATCTCGTCGAGAAAGACCGTTCCGTCGCTCGCAATTTCAAACCGCCCCGGCTTTGAGTTCACAGCCCCCGTGAACGCACCCTTCTCATAGCCGAATAACTCGCTCTCCAACAGATTCTCTGAAAGAATCGCACAGTTGATGGTTACAAAGGGACTCTCATGCCGCGGACCTAACTGATGGACGGCGCGGGCTACCATCTCTTTCCCCGTCCCACTTTCCCCCATCAGCAGCACCGTCACACTGCTTCCAGCTACCCGCCTAATGAGCTCGTACAGCTGAATGCTCTTGGGCGATTTGCCAATGATGTATTCGTCCGGCTTACACTCCTCGCGCCAGCCGCTGATTTCTAATTCCAGCCTGTTGACGCGAGTGGCATTCTCAATCGCAATGGACGTGAGGTTCGCCAGAATCGCAAGAAACCGCAAATCTTCCTGCTCAAAAGTCACTGCCGGATTCCGAGAGTCAACGTAGATCACTCCAACCACCTTGCCCGCGCGCAGCAGCGGTACACACATGGCCGAGCGAATCTGCTGTTCCACAACACTATCCTTGGTGCGAAACCGTGGATCCTCCAGAGCATTTGCCGTTGCCACCGAGATCCCATCGTGCAAAACAGTATTCACAATCGTTCGACTCACTGGAATCGTATCGCTGCGTACGCCCCGCCGCACTGCAACCTTTATTGGCAGCGGTTGTCCGGGCCCCTGGGTGAGCATGATAATGGCATGTTCAATCAGCATCACCTGGAATAGGTAGTCAACAATCTTCTCGAGTAGGTGCGACAGATTAAATGTCGAATTCACCTCCTGGCTGATCTCGAGCAGCGAAAACAACTGCTTGTGGCTCTTCTCCAGACTATAAGCGCTACCAGACTCAAGCAGTGCTGAAGGATCCAGCACCTCTGAGCTGGATAGCATCCAGGCGATGGTCACATTGCCAGCATCGTCAGTAAGCTCCACTGGGTCTTTGCTCTCTTCCGAAACAAATATATAATTGCGAACCACCTTCTTTTGTTCGCAGACGAGCAAATGATCTTCGGCAACGATTTCATCGCCGGCTTTCAAATGCGCCTTGCTCACCTTCTTCTCGTTGAGGAATAAACCATTTTCACATCCGCAGTCCAAAATAACTGCGGAATCGTCTTCCGTCACTTCTACCTGAAAAAGACGTTTGCCTTCTTCTTGTGACGTTAACTCTACAAATTCATGCCCGCTGGAGATTCCGAGCACGTGTTCTCCTATTCCCAGATCAAATTCCTTCTGCGGTTTCCCCTCATTACTGTAAAGAAAAAGCCTCATATTCTTACTCCTACGGTTCATTATTAGATAATCAAAATGGCGGCTTGCGTGCAAGAGAAAAAGTGGCGCGGGTACGAGACTCTACGTGCTCCTCGCGGTTATCAAGGGACGTTTCATCCAAAATCCGTTTGCCCGTTTGTCGGTTAATGGAAAGGATAGAGGAATAAGGAAAAGCAATGTGGGTGTGTTAGCACTAAGAAAATCTAACTCAAGAGAATACAATAAACTGGCAGAAGAATTTATTTCTTCAGCTCGTCAATTTTCCTTTTCACATCTGGCATTGACGGATCAATCTCGATAGCCCGTTCCCAGTACTCCAGTGCTTTGTCTATCTCACCTTTCGCCCGATAGGCGTCGCCCAGATGATCAAACATGACAGGGTCATCCGCGGAGAGCGACATTGCCTTCTCGAGCAGCTCCAGGGCCTTTTCTACGTCTCCTTTTTGAAAATAGACCCATCCGAGGCTATCAATAATGTAGCCCGCATTCGGATGCAACTCGAGCGCCTTCTCAATTAACTTCTGGGCTTCGTCGAGATGCATTTTGTTCTCGGCAAACATGTAGCCGAGATTATTATAAGCATCCACGTTATTCTTATTCAACTCAATGGCCTTGCGAAACGCTACTTCTGCTTCCGTAAATCGCTTCGCGTCATAGTAGACCTGACCGAGCAGAAAATAGTAGCGGTCATTCGTTTTATCCTGGTCAATCAGCCGCTGGTAAATCGCCGCTGCCTCGTCATACTGCTTCTGATCCAGAAGAGCCTGCGCCCGAAGATCCGCCACCTCTGGTTTCTCTTTGCCAATCGCCTTCTCCGCCTTCTCCACATAGTCAATGGCCTTCTTATGCTTGCCTTGCTTATTAAGACAAAACGTGATCGAGCGGTACGCCTCAATATTGGTTGGAGAACGCTCAAGCACCTTCTCGTAGAGCGCCACAGCTTGTTCGTACTTCTTCTGGTCTGTATACGCCGTGGCAAGCAGCATGTCGTACTCGACAGACTCGGCCTTCTCGCCAAGCTCCGCCTTGGCCT
This sequence comes from Candidatus Sumerlaeota bacterium, assembly GCA_030613245.1. Classification (GTDB taxonomy): domain Bacteria; phylum Sumerlaeota; class Sumerlaeia; order MWCT01; family JAUWMI01; genus JAUWMI01. The sequence continues at coordinate 44,150 of JAUWMI010000003.1, read as the reverse complement.
TTTCCAGAATCTCTATCGCCTGGTCATACTGATACAGCCGATTATACGTCCAGCTTAAATAGCCATACAGACTAAGATCGGCTGGGTCAATAGCCAGAGCCTTCTGTAAATACGGTAAGGCCTTGGAAAACTTCCCGTAGTCATTGTAAAAAGAGGCAATGAGCATGTCGAACCTTTTTGCATTCTTCTCAAAATGCTGCTCTTGCGCCTGAACGAACGTCTGAAATTCCTCGAGCTGGTCTGTTTGCAAATACAACTCTCCTAGCGCCGCAACGTAGGACAGCTCCGCTGGCTTCAGCGCTATTGCTTTCTGGTATAACTCAATGGCGTCTTGCGTCCTTTTCTGATCCCTATAGAACCCTCCCAGGAGGGCATGCAGATGATCTGATTTTTCATTCTCCGCAATGCTCTGTTTGATCAGCGCTTCCATCTTGTCATACGCTTGCAGCCGATAATACGTGCGGAGCAAGTGCATTATCACAACAGCATTTTTCGGCGCCAGCTCCCTCGCCTGCTCAAAATACGAGGCTGCTTGCGCGTAGGCCTTCCGCTGCTGGCAAAAGAGCCCCAGCTGCGTATAAACATCCGCTTTATTCAAGCTCAGCTCAAGCGCCTTACGCAACGCAGCCCCAGCCTCTTTCTCCTTACCCTCTGCCAGCGCAATCTTTGCCAGCGCAACTTGCACATGCACATTCTCCGGACTCAACACCTGCACCACGCCAAATTGCTTACTCGCCTCTTCATAACGCCCCATCTCCATGAGTTGGTTGGCATACAATTCTTGAAGCTCAATGACAACCGGATACTCCTCAGCCAGCGCCTGATATGCTGCAAGCAGCCCATCGCGTCCTTGCAACTTTAGCACCAGACGCTCAAAATTCTGCAGTGCAAGCGGATTTTTTGAATCGTAAACGACAGCCCGCCGATATACCTTTAGCGCCCCTTCATATTGCTTATGCTCTTCCAGCAATGTGCCCATCTGAATAAACTTATTCAATAGGCCTGGCTGATGCTGCAGAACTCGGTCGTAATAGGCCAGACTCTTATCCACATCGTTCTTGAGAGCATATACAGAGCCGAGTATAACCAGAGCATAGAGATCCTTCGGATTCACCGAGAGGATTTTTTCATACACAGAAATCGTCTTGTCGAGATTGCCCTGAATCTTGAAATAAATCTTGCCCAGGGCCTCCAGTGCTCGAACATTCTTCGGTTCGGTTTCGAGCACCTGTTCGTAGAGCTCCTGGGCCTTTCGATAGTTATCCATGGCCGCGAACGTCTCGGCCTTAAGAATTAAGGCATCTGCGGCCCCTGGGTTTTTTTTGAGAACGGCTTCGCACACTTCCAGCACTTTCTCAAGCTTCCCCAGACGCAAGTAACAGGTCGCGATAGAATAGCGGATGTGCAACGATCCAGGGTCTTCGCTACTCGCCTGCTCAAAATACTCAAGCGCCTCCTTATAGCGGCGGTTTTCAAAAAGCCATGCACCGCGCAGATACTGCTGATACGCGTGCGTCTTGGCCTGCCCGGCCTTGTCTTCCTTTTCCGGCTCGGCAGGCATCACATTGCACCCCTGGTTTATACCAAACTCTACAAATAATTCCCGCACTTCATCACTGAATAGCGGCTTTCCCTCAACAGCGACCAGTCGGTTAGTCGGTTGGCCGGTTAGTCGGTTGTGGGGTGGTTCAACATTCTGAATCTCAACCAAAAGGACATGGCTCTCTCCTTCAGGCCCCGATGCTGTCACGCACCCACAGCCGTATACTAACGCCATGCCACTCATCAGAATCCCGAAGAATATACTCTTTCGCATAAATACAACGCTACACATCAATAGATTCTCCCCAGCCGAGTTTTTCGTGAAGCACTCGGAAATAGCTCAAATTAGGATTTACCACAAGGCGCATCTTCTTCGGCGCCCGACAAATTCGTACCCGGTCGTCCGGCTCCAACGTATGCCACTCCTGGCAATCAACCGACACTACCGCGTCTTCCCGATCCTTATGCTTGCGAAACTGAATCTCCAGGAGAGACGTTGGTGGCACCACTACAGCTCGATTTGAAATGCTGTGCGGACATAGCGCTGCTATCACAATCGCTTCGACTCCAGGATGTAACACTGGCCCGCCTGCTGCAAGGTTGTATGCCGTTGACCCGGTTGGCGTTGACACGATCAACCCGTCGGCTCGGTACTCATTCACAAGCTGCCCGTCTATGCTCAATGCCAGATGGATGATTCGTGACTCTGTAGACTTCTGGACCACGATGTCATTCAGCGCATAAAACCTTTGCAGACGCTTGCGCCCACGCCACAGCTCCCCTTGCAGAATCAGGCGCTCCTGACATTCCAGGGGGTGCTGGCGCATCTCGTCAAGCATGTGAAACATCTCATCCGCTGTCGCCTGTGCATTGTAACCCAGGCTTCCAAGATTAACATGCAGGAGAGGAACCGAACACGGATATAAATGCCGCGCCGCTGAAAAGAGAAATCCGTCGCCTCCAAGCGTCAGAATTAAATCCGCCTGCTTGACATTGCCTCTATAGGCCCGCGCCTCCTTGTCCGAAAGCCGCAGCCGCTCAAGTAAATCCTTCTCAACAATTGCCCGAATGCTCCTGCGCTTGCACCACGCAAGTATCTTACGGCACACGCCCAGAACATCACGCTTCCTGACGTTCCCCATCACCCCAATAACCCGAATCGCAGTTCGCGTTCTTTTCACTGGCCCCTCTCTAGCTCCTTTCCTTCACGCTACCGTACCGAGGCATACGCCTCCCATCCAGGACGAATTAAGAAGAAAAAAGGCCGTTCCACGCTATATCCATCTGACCTTGTGATCTTACATCTTAAAGGCATTTCTCACGATTTCGTCAAGATTTATGTTTTCTTCCCCTTGCTCGTGCCGGACAGAGCTGCGTTGCAATGCAAGGAAGTACTCGCGATTTCCTTCAGCCCCTCGAATAGGGCTCGCCATGGCGCCCGTCACCAAGAAACCGCTATCCCGCGCAGCAGCCACAACTCGCTTCAGCACTGCCCGATGTATGTCTGGATTCTTCACTACCCCGCCTTTCGGCACGTCGCGTCTGCCTGCCTCAAATTGCGGCTTAACCAGGCAAATTGCCATCGCATCGTTGCGACAAATCCGCCATACCGCTGGCAATATCTTTGCCAATGAAATGAAGGAAACGTCAATCGTCACGAAATCTACCTGCTCTGGGAGCGAATCGGAACTCAGATACCGCGCATTGCAGCGCTCCATACAAATCACTCGCGAATCGCACCGCAGACGCCAGTGTAGCTGACCATAGCCCACGTCAATCGCATACACCCGCGCAGCACCGCGCTGCAGCAGACAATCCGTGAATCCGCCGGTTGACGCCCCAATGTCCGCCACCACCTTACCAGTCACCTCTGCGCCGAAATGTTCAACCACTGCTTCCAGCTTCAGTCCTCCGCGACTCACATACTTTTGCCCCCGCGCACTTACTCTGACCTGTGCTGTGGACAGAATCCGCACTCCCGGTTTCTCAATGCGCTTTCCCTCAACCTCCACTGCTCCTGCCATGATCAGCCGCTGCGCCTGCTCTTGGCTCTCCACCAGATCTCGCTCAACGAGCAGCTGATCAACTCGGACTTTCTCGACCATGTAACTATTCCCCGGCCATTTCCTGGACCCGGACGAGCGAGTCCCCGTCTGGCATACTGGTAAGCCGATAGCCCACAACGTCAATTTCCGCTATTGCCACACGGCTGTAACTGTCTGTTGGCTGAATCAACAGCTGCTCCAACTGCGCCACATACCCCAGGTTCCGATGATGATCCTGGAACACGCGGCGACGATTATTATAGATCAACGTAGAGCGCTCTTCAGAATAGGGCTCCAGCGGACCTCGCCAGTAAATCTTTCCGTACTGCCCGCCCGTGACCTTTTGCCGCAGCACGACCAATACCCACACTGCCTCCATATGGAGGGGTGGACTCTGAAGTCCGGAGAATGGCTGACTGATAATGTTTGTCTCGGCAATTCCTTCCTCTAGCTCCAGCGGTGTAAGCCCTTCACCTGTGTTCCAGGCCAGTAGCTCTTCACCGCTCCAGTGGAGTCGCTCAACCTCCTGAATCGCCTCTCGATGCACGTAATACGTGTGGTCAACACGCAAGACCACGGTCTGTGAATCATCAGAAGGATCAAAACCGACGTGTAACTTAAGAGCTGGATTTCTCAGGAGCACGCGAAACGCCTGGATCGGACTGTCTCCGCGAAACACAAAGCATCCCTGATAATCGTCCGGTGCTCCGATCAGGGCAAATCGTTTGTCCTCTCCGCTTTCACGAATCAGCTCTGTTCCCTGAGTAGCAATCATGCGCGCAACGCTCGACGCTTGCTTCCACTCAAGGTTTCGCTGAAGGGTTTGCATTGTAAAACTTCCCAGCACTGCAATAATAAAAATAGCGCCGAGGAGAATCCTGCCCGGTAGCCATACCCCCTGCGCCCGCACCCCACGCCAGAACGCAAAACCGAGCAACAGGCAATACCCTGCAGCAGGCAGATAGACAAGTCGTCCTCCTTCATTCACCGAGGGAAGCAGCTTCAGCATGGGAAGGATACTAATGAGAACCCATGCAAACCCGAACACCGCCACCCGGTCGAAGCGCACCGCCCACATCAGAATAAAGCCGAGCATCAGCAAGCCGAGCAATCCGCTCTTGCTCAATATTGGTAGACACCAGCGAAACGGTGCAGCCAGCGCGTTGGCAAACGCATCGTAAGTCTGCGCGAGCGTTGAAAAACCAACTGCCTGTTCACCGGGACGAATCGCGTATCCTCCAATCCCTCCCAGGAAAAGAAAGCGCAGGAACATATAGCAGATCACAATAAAAAGAAATGGGAGAAGCGGGCGAACCCGCGACAGCACGCGGGATCCCAAGTCCTTCCCACTATTGTACAGCAACTCAAGAACTCCCAGCAAAAGGATGCCTGCCAGGCCTGTCTCCTTCGACATCAAGGCACCCACAAATGCTACCAACGCCACCCAATACGCTCCACGCCGCTGCTCCAGCCGATACCTGGCGTAACTCCACACGCAGAGCATCAGAAAGCCAGCTGCCATCAGATCCGTACGTCCACTCAACCAGAACACCGCCTCCGGGTGCGTCGGAAACGCGCTAAAGAGCAGCGCGCTGCCCAGCGCCGCTCCCCAACGATTTCGTAGCAGCGTATTACAAAGAAGAAAGAACAGGTAGACCGTCAGGAAGTGAAAAAGAAAATTCGTGAGATGGTAGCCCGCCGCCCACGTACCGTAGAGTAAGGTATCCACCGAAAAACTCACCCGCACCAGCGGACGGTAAAATCCACCGACTCCCTGCTGTCCCACATGCCAGTCGCCCACAAACGTCTGCAATACCTGTGCCCCACTGCGCGGCTCAATATTATACCAATCGTCCGTCTGGAAATATCCTGTCAGCACCCAGCCGTGCAGGAGAAAATTAGCAAGGAGCAAAATTACCGCAATCTGAGGATGGAAAAACGAAGAAACGCGACATGGGGAGGACAATGGAGAAGGCGTCGGTTCGGTAAGATCTGTTTGCATCACTGAGCAAGCTTCGAGGCCTTGGCTCGCGCCTCAGACTTCGAAGGAAGTCCCAAACTTATCCGCACCCGCCGGGCAATCTCGCCTGAGGCGAGTCCGTATTTTGCATAGAGCTGCTTCTGCGTACCATGTTCAATGAATTTGTCAGGCAAGGCAATGGGAATACAAAAGCGATCTGTTATACCCATCTGCACGAGCATCTCGTTGATTCCTGAGCCGAATCCACCACTGATCACATTATCTTCTAATGAGAAAAGCACCTGATACTTCCTAACTGCATACCGCAAGAATTCCGTGTCCAGCGGCTTGGCAAACCGCATATTCGCCACGCCGATATGGATTCCCTCGCCTTCGACGAGCCGCGCCGCTTCAAGAGCCGCCTGCACCGGATGCCCGAGCGCAAGAATCATTGCCTGCTCGCCTTCCTTAAGAAGCTCGGCCCTGCCAATTGGAATCTGCCTGGGCGGATGCGAAATGTCTCTGCCAACCCCTGCGGCACGAGGATAACGAATGGCAACGGGTCCCTCGTCATACTCAATAGCCGTCAGCAGCATGTCACGCAATTCCGCCTCGTCCTTCGGCGCCATCACCACCATGTTTGGGATCAGCCGCATGTAAGAGAGATCAAAGGCGCCGTGGTGTGTCGGCCCGTCTCTGCCAACCACGCCGCCGCGGTCGAGGGCAAATACCACAGGGAGCTTCTGCAATGCGACGTCATGAACCATATGATCAAAAGCGCGCTGCAGGAAAGTTGAATAGATAGCAACCACCGGCCGCAATCCCCGCCGGGCCATCCCTGCTGCCATGGTCACCCCGCACCCCTCTGCAATTCCTACATCAAAAAAGCGCTCTGGATAGCGCTGGGCAAACATACTTAGCCCTGTGCCCAATGGCATGGCTGCCGTGATTGCTACGATCCGCTCATTTCGCTCTGCCAGCTCACACATCGTGTCGCCAAATACCTGCGTATAGGTGACACCATCGGAAGATGTCTTCCCCGTGGCAATATCGAATTTCGCCGCACTGTGGAACCGCTCAGGGTCCTTCTCGGCAAACGAGTAGCCTTTCCCCTTTTGGGTCAGTGTATGCACGAGCATCGGGCCCCCCAGTTCCTTCACTTTCTTGAATGTCTCGATTAGACTCTCAAGATTATGCCCGTCTATTGGTCCAATATAGCGCAAGCCCATCTCTTCAAAGAAGATGCCCGGCACAATTAATCCCTTGATGCTTTCCTCCACCCTGTGTGTGAAGCGAAGCATCCGTTTGCCCAGACGCGAGAAGCGGCGCAAAAACTTCTCCAGATCTTCTTTCGCAATATTATAGAAATTCCCCGTAATAAGCCGGTTCAAAATGCGCGCTATCGCCCCAACATTGGAAGAAATGCTCATCTCATTATCATTCAGCACAACCAGAACGTCCTTGTTCAAATGCCCTATATTGTTGAGCGCCTCGTAGGCAAGCCCACCAGTCATCGCCCCATCGCCGATCACGGCCACGATCTTGTATTGCTCATTCTGCAAATCCCGCGCACACGCCATCCCAAGTGCCGCCGCAATTGATGTGCTGGCATGGCCGACCCCAAACGCATCGTACTCGCTCTCCTCTGGCTTGCAGAACCCGCTGATGCCACCGTACTGACGCAGCGTTTGAAACGCATCACCGCGCCCGGTCAATAGCTTATGCGCATACGCCTGGTGCCCCACGTCCCAGATAATCTTGTCCACCGGCGTGTCAAACACGTAATGGAGCGCCAGGGCCAGCTCCACTGTTCCTAGTGACGATGCCAGATGACCCCCGACTTTCGACACCACCTGAATGATTTCCTCACGCAACTCCTCGGCCAGTTGCACGAGCTGCTCCAACGTCAACTGCCTGATATCCCGTGGTGTCTGAATCAACTGTAACAGATTTTCGTCCTTCACCGTGCTAATCTAACCTCGCTCTTAATCCCGAATAACCCGTGGGCTGTATTATGTCTTTCCAACATTGATATAAGGTATAAGGCCCTTTGTCAGATAGGTCAGCATGTAGGGGGCGTTTAATTAAACGCCCCTACAACTACCAACTATAGAATCCCAAGAACCTCTTTTGGTCTATGCGTGGCATTCGCCTAGACGGATGAATCTACACGCGCAATTGGAAAATGCGCCTGGGGCGTGATGCACGTGCCACGTTGAATGGCACAGTCGAAGGCCAAGCGTTCGCACAAAAATAAGGCCTTCAGCGGCTTTGGCTGTTTCTTTATTTATACGAAGATCAATAATACGACTTCTTCCCCAACTGCATTTTGCTTTTAGTGCTTGAAGGTTCCTTCAAGAAGATGGCGTGAATTGACAGGGTGCTCTTTGCTATTCGGAACCTTCAGTCATTGCCCAACCTTACTTCCTCATCCCCTTGTGGATCGCCATCTTCAGTCATTAACCTTGCCTCCTCTCCCCTTGTGGGAGAGGATTGAGGTGAGGGGGATAATTTCTTGAGCAAACTGCTGACTCATTTGAAAAAGAGCCAGATATAATGATCTTCCTGGTGATCAGTTCTTCTCGCTCTCTGTCTCAGGCGCAAAATCCTCCAGCTTCACCTTGCCTTCATCTTTCTCAACGATCTTCTGCACCTTCTTTTCAATCTCGGTAAGCTGCTTCAGACAATTGGTGCTCAGACGTTTGCCTTCTTCAAAGAGCTTAAGCGATTCCTCCAGTGAGGTCTCGCCTCCTTCCAGCTTTTCAACAATCTTTTCCAGCCGCTTTAAGGCCTCTTCAAACTTTACAAGCTCTTCAGACTTTTTCGCCATATCACCAACCGCTCTACAAATTCACCCGTTTTAAATACGCCATATTCACGCCCTACCTTCCTGGCAGGATGTAAAAATATCCTTCTCATAACGACCCCCTAATGTCAAAAGCAATTTTCCCTGGCGGCTCTGAAGATCGGGGAATGCTTTTTGGACACGATTTACAAGATTCTTTACGTTTTTAAATCCTGTTAATCTTGTTAATCCGGTCTAATAATTTTTGTCATTTCTTTTGGGACATGATTTACAAGATTTACAAGATTCTTTACGTCTTTAAATCCTGTTAATCTTGTTAATCCTGTCTAATAATTCTTGTCATTTCTTTTGGACACGATTTACATGACTTACAAGATTCTTTGCGTTTTTCATCCTGTTAATCTTGTCAATCCTGTCTGATAGTTTTTGTGCTTCGTTTTAATTTTTTGGACAAGATTTACATGATTTACAAGATTCTTTATGTTTTTAAATCCTGTTAATCTTGTTAATTCTGTCTAATAATGTTTGTGCTTCTTTTTAAATTCTTTTGGACAAGATCTACATGATTTACAAGATTCTTTACGTCTTTAAATCCTGTTAATCTTGTCAATCCTGTCTGATAATTTCTGTCCTTCTTTTTACTTTTTTTTGGACATGATTTACAAGATTTACAAGATTCTTTACGTTTTTTCATCCTGTCTAATAGTTTCTGTCATTTTTTTGTCAAGAAATCTTCGTGGCCTTCGTGCCTTAGTGCCTTCGTGGTAAAATACTAATCAAAGCTTTTTCTGTATTTTGCATAATGATCTTGTCACTTTCATTAAACTCAACTGCAAAATTTGGGCTATATTATGCTCGCACCTGGATTGGCATAACAGAAAAAACTTGCAATTATATTAGAGGCTGGGATATTCTTGTTTGTTAGTTAGGCTAGAGATGTGAAAAAGGCGATGATCTATACCCATGTTCTCAATCGACGAGGCAAAGGGGTACGAAGCCCGCCAGACGCTCTTTGAGCCAGGTAAGCGCAAATGTGTTACATCGCTAAGAGAGAAGTTATCTGGCGCAATAGCCGGTTAAAGCTTCTTATACGGAAACCATATAAACAATAGTTGGGATCGACGAATGAAGAGGACATCGGAAACGCTGAACCTGGGCTACTGTCTCGGCTGTGGCAAAGCCCTCCGCGGGCAGTTTCTCGAATTGCTTGGCAGCGATCCGGAGTTCCTAACATCGAGCTTGGGGCAATGTGAAGACTGCCGTGACAAGGATGCCCGTTTTCTCCGAGTGGCCAGAATACCCCGCTATCAATGCCACTACCTAAGCACACACGGCGATGAGCTTTGCGGCCCGTTTGCGCTAACTGCGTACAGCATCCATTTCTACGTCACAGCAGAGACTTACGAGACGTTCTTTCCTGACGCATGGAACGGTTTCAAACAGGTATGCAAACCTGACGACATTCCGGCCCTGTATGAAGTGTCGGTTCCCGAAACACACTACCGGATGGGCTTCATTGTCGATGCGGTTCTCCTCATCGCCTCCTTCGTGGCATCAGGCATCCTCGGCGGAATCTCCTACGACCTTCTAAAAAAGCAAGGTCGCAGAATGTGGGAGCGTCTGCCCAAGGCACACATAAAGAAAGTAGAACCCCTTGTGCAGGGAGCTCCCGTCCAGATGGGTGACGATTTTGAACGCGTTTTCGAGAGTGCGTTCATCTACCTTAATCGAAGACTGGCTGGGCTTAAGGCCCTTTCGGCACCGGATGGAATTCTCTTCAAGGCAGCGCGATATCTTGGCGAAAATACATCCGTCAGTTCGCGTGAGCTTGCTGAGCGCCTCAATTGCTCAATCGAGAAGTCAAAGAGTGTCCTGAAGATTCTGGGTGCCCACTACTCCCTGTCGACCAAGAAGTGGGAACTACCTCCCCACCTAGAGTGTTACTACAAAGAGAAGAAGGCAGAAGGTAATACGCTCACGCAGGGGGGCCGCGAGCCATTTTTCGTTCGGGGCGGCCCAACCCGAGAGGTCGGATGGTCCCTTAATATCCCCAAGCCGCCAGGATTGTGCGAGGACGAGGAAATGGATTTCGAGGTGGCCGTGTTGCAGGCCACAACACCAGATACGGAAGCATTCTTGCGCGGCGACATAAGCGATCAAGAGTTGCAGCAGCGTGTATACTTGAAGGCAGCCGCTTTGGCGAAATCCTATGAAAAGAGAAAAAAACGATCCCAACAAACAGATCCAGCCGACAAGGAATAGCGCCCGCCGCTGAGCCAAACGTTAGACGGGTTAATTGGAAGATATGAAAATGACAAGCGGTAATCCTAGATTCACTCTAAATCTAACACATTGTTATCTTGAGATTGCAAGATCATCGATCGTTTCTCTCAAGCTGGATCACCCAAATGTAGATCGACTTATTGAAAAACATGGCTGTAATCCAATCATAAATGCTACAATTAGTGTTGTTTCTGTAACAATAATCTATAGCTACTTAGCTATTGAATCTTTTGTTAACTATCAACTTTACAGAATATGGGAAAAGAGAGACGATACTTGCCAAAGGTCAAAGCGTTTTCGCGAGTTATTTGGAGAAGTCGATGATTTTAGAAAATTAGCCAGGCATAAAAAAGCGCGGGAATTATCAGAAAGAATAAAAACATTATGCGATTTATTAAATTATAAAAAACCACATGAAGTAAATCCTATACTATGGCAGGATTTTAAAGAACTCAATGAGGATTCACGGCATTTTATAGTTCACCCATATCCAGAGGATCAGCTTTTTAATAAAAATTTAAAGCGCATAGGTTACAAAACGCCAACGGATAAATACTGTAATATTGCGCAACAAATGTTGCTTCATTTTCATGATCAAGGTGGAATTAAACCTCCTAATTGGCTCAAGAAAAATACGTTGGTCCGCTTCACAGGAGTGAAGTTTCTTTGGGGTGAAGATCAAGATTCTGAATAACCATCTAACTGTGCAATCAAGCTGATCCGTTAGCTCTCCTGAGGTCTCTTAACAGTGAAGGTAGACGAAGAACGTAAGGATGTGTTTCCGATTGTAGTGTGCGGCCTGAACGCCGAGCAAGCGGATGGCCTAGTGATCGACGATCGCGTGGTTCTACATAATGATCATCCGTCAGGGATACTTTGGACGCTGCCACTGGTCAAGTCGCCACAAGTCACACTGGAAGATGCTTTATTCTGGGCGGATTGCCTGGCGTATCTCCACGATTCTCCAGCATTTGTGCGGCCCGCTTTTGAGGAATTCGAACGCTATAAATATCGCTACGTGAACGGTGGCACCCAGCAGGGGGCTGTTTTGACCCTTGTAGATGAGGCTCGCGACTCTGTTAGCTACCGGCCCATTAAGCCGTTTCAGCCAGGTACTCTCGAGCAAACTTTTTTCATCCGCGACTACTTGCATTGTCTGGAAATGGCCCGAGAATCTCGGCACGGTCCGTTGACATTTGTCGACTTTAATCAAAGGCACGGAGATCAACTCCCTCTTCGCGATCTCTACTCCGTGGCCGCCCGCAGCATTCACCTTTACGCCGTTGGCCTCAGGCAGATGGATCACTCCTCGGAATATCTGTGCTACTATCGAGCCATAGAAAGCCATACGGGGAACAACGGCAAAAGATGGATTGGTGAAAGCCTCCGGGACCTTAAGTCCCTCACAGAAGACCGCATCTTCGTTCATCACAGCGAATATCCCGGCGCCGATCCCGTTGACGCAATCGCGTTCTACATGTTTCGAGCTCAAGAGCGTATTGACGAACTCCTGATCAAGTGGCGGGACCCGGCTGGCGTAGCAAAATACCTTTATAATACCAACCGTTGCGGACTGGCTCATGGGCATCACATCGTACCTGTCAACTTTGATAGTTCCTACTTCGAGCTCGCGGCAGACGTGTGTGTGGTAAAACTCCTAGCCAGGTTAGCGGTAGAAGAAGCGATTTCAGTTACCAGGAAGGCCTAACCTATGGGTAAAATAGCGACAGATGGCATTTTGAATGGTGCTTCAAGGGAAGTCAGAAATACCGTCGCTCCCCATTTTGAAGTTCATTTGGCACAGTTTTGCCACTCAAGAGGAATACGATGAAAAAGGGTAAATCGGTGTTCACCAGGTATCCTGTAATATCATATGGCGCCGAGTATCTTGTCATGGGGAACTTGATGCGGAGGGATATCCTCACATACAAGGCGCCTCCTCAAAACGAGGGTTACGACCTGATCTGCATTCATCCAAACCCCCGGCGGAGCGGAAGGCAAATCCGCGTCCAAGTTAAGAGCCGCCTCGCCACAGACTGCGACCGTGGATTCCCTGTGAAAGAGAAGACACTCGATGCCTTCGATTACCTTATAGTTGTCTTCATGAACGTTGGCTACTTCCTTCAAATGAGAAAGCGGCACCCCGTGCGTGACGGTGCCAGCGCTCCAGAGTTCTACACGTTTCCAGCATCGTTCATCCGAAGGCATCACGACGCACGCTCGTCTTGGCAGAAAGTCCAAACGCGCGGCCTAGATATCGAACAGTACAAGGACGAACGCGGATTTGAGCAGATAGCGAAAGACCTCGGCATATCTTACCCGAAGAAGAAAGTGAAGTAGAGAGTGCATAACAAAGTGCTCAAGGGGACAGACTACGAAACCCCATAAACTCCCGCTTAGGAGGAAGACCATGAAAACCCGGTTCATAACAGTTGCAATTGTTCTCATTGCTCTTGTGGCGCTATACGCTTATCAAGTTTCGGCGCAGGAGGAGAGCCGCCTCGGAAAACCCGTCAGGATACTCACACTATCTGAGGAAGCTTTAAGCGTGATGCATCGATTTCAGCAGGACCTTAAAGAATGTGAATGGGAGAAGGCTCTATCGTGTTGTTCAGAAAGCGTCATTACAAAAGCTAAAAAATATGAGTCAACAGAAGCCTTCTTTCGCGACGTGGTGCCCGTTAAACAACTTGTTCAGATGAAGAGCTTCCCCGTATCGCGATGGCAAGGGCTGCGCGAAAAAGAACAGACCAGTTTCGGGTGCTCTATGCGATTCCGAGAGCCAGGTATTAAACCAACAATCAGCTGGAAATGGACCGTCAACAAAACCGAGGCAGGATGGCTTATTGACTTTGAGCCAATACCTCTTGAACTATGGATTGAACAGGAAACACTTCGGAAAAAGCGCCAATCCGAAGAATATGCGGGGCAACGGAAGGCCCTGGAGCAAAAATTGAAAGACGTCGAAATTCGTTTGAGTCCGGTGAGCGATACGTTTATTCTCGGCCAGCCCTTGCTGTTCCGCCTCGAGCTCATCAATGATGGAGAGTTGGAGTTAGGGTATATCAATGTGAACAACTCAATGACCATAACCGACGAGCACGGAGATCGTATCCCCTGTACTGCAGACGAATTTCAGATATTCGGCGCCTCCCATGCAATAAAGCCCGGTGAGCGTGATGTTCTTTTCGACAACTTCGATATTAGCAGTCAGTACGCTTTCACAACCCCAGGCAAGTACAAAGTGCAGTTCAGCGGGAAGGGCATTCAAATATTTGAAAGGATAGAAGAACACGGCGACGCTGGGCACCATGGAAAAGTCACTATGACAGACATGAGAATCCCTTCCAACGTCGTCGAAATCGAGATTACTCCAAACACATTGGAATAAAGACCACCTGACCATGAAACGCAGCCTACTTGTCAACCCGCACCGCAGCTGTTGCAGATCGCTGGAACCCAAACCCAATAACTAAATGAAGCGGCTATATAAGGCGGCGAAATGATCGAACTCAAGTATAAAACCTTCTGGCGTAGATTCTGGGCTGGCGTAATCGACGGATTTGTGTTTCTTCCGCTCTCCTTTTTACACTCGTGGGTCTTTGCCAGTATTACGGCAAAAGGTGTATTGGCCATTTGGTTCATCATCTCATCATTCTCATACCTAGCCTATAGCGTGTTGATGCATGGGAATTTCGGGCAAACGCTTGGCAAGATGGTAACACGAGTCAAAGTCCTTGATTTATCGGAGTCGAAACTATCCATGTTCCAGGCGTTACTCAGGGACAGCGTGGCCATTGCATTTGTGGCAATTCAAACAGCGTTTTACCTGCCGACCATTCTCAAAGGAGTAAATCCATATGAGGTTCGAGAGCTAAGTTTGTGGAGCTGGATTCTTAGCTACACATTGTCCATATGGTTTCTTGCCGAACTGGTAACCATGCTTACAAATAAGAAGCGACGGGCAATACACGACTTCATTGCCAGGTCTGTAGTTATTCGGCTGCGCAAAGAAACTTGATAGCCAAGCCACATCAATGGCCTGGTCGTCTAACATCTCGTTACAGCGGACGCGCTACACCCGATCAACTGAAAGAAAGATAAGCAAACAATCTGTAGACAAAATGTTTGAAAAGAAATAGCAGCCAATAATAGCCAGCAGCAGCAGGCAAGCATTCAGCTTGGATCCTATCAACAGTTTTCCTTTCTCCCCGCCCATTAGAGGCACATTCATCATTGATTCCTTAATCTCACTGCAGAATTATCTACAATCCATTCTACAAAATTGAAGAATATTCTTCATTCTTGATCCGCCCGACATGATCTTCAGATAACGCACCCCACAAAAATATGCTCCGGGATATTGTTTTTACTGGACTTAAGATTCTGCCTGTTTTTTCCCTTGCTATTGGCAAGCTTTTTGCATTATCAAATAGTCAGGTTCTAGACCTCTATGGAGCTTGAGCAGGTGTCAAATTCTCCTCTTATACGGGGCAAGAGATTCTTTTATGGTGCAACACTCTTTCTCATCCTAACTATCTGCGCAGCCACTGCTAGTGCCAGAGACTACGTAACCCCGGGGCGAGGAGAAATATTCGACCTCTATGCCCTTGCAGCTCTATCCGGAGGTACGGTGCAATACTATGGCGCCTATTTTCAGTTAAACGGAAACCTAACAATCTCTCCCGGCGATACGCTGTATTTTGCTGGAGGCCAGCTACTTTTCGTCGCAGATGATCCCACCAGCATTGGCTATGCCATCAAGATTGCCGGACGCCTACTGGCTTATGGCTACCCGCATGCCTACTGCATGCTGACGTCCCTCACGGATCGCGCTGGCATGTGGTACGGAATTCAAATACTCCCTACATCAACCGGAAGCGAGATGATCTACTGTGCACTTTCGAATGCCGTGGCTGGCATTACTTGCTATGGTGCAAGCCCCATAATTGATCACTGTGTTATCTCGCAGTGCAAGTATGCTGGGATTTACTGCTATGGCGCTGCAGAGCCCTTCATTTCAGACACCAGGATTCTCGCTATCCATTCTGGCGCCGGCATCGTGCTCAGCCGATTCTCCAGAGCAACCCTCTCCAATAATACCATCACTGATAACCAGGCCGGCGTAGTGCTCGCAGACCCAGCAGCTGCCACCAGTGTCGCACACAATCGAATAGCTTACAATACCGAGATCGGCCTCTATGCGGCTGGATACGACACATCTTCTATTCGCAACAACCAGATTGAATGGAACAATGCCGGCATCGTGATTGCCAGCCATTCCACCGCCACGCTCGACGGCAATACGGTGTCGTCCAATACCCTGCTCGGCATCGCCACGGCGGCGAATGCTTCCCCTGTTGTGCGCAAGAACATAATTGCCAATAATAGCACAGCCATTGGAGGCTTCGTGGCGTTTGACGACTCTCGTCCGGACCTTGGTTTCGTGGAATCTCCTGGCGGGAATACCTTCCGCGACAATCTGGAATACGATTTTGTCAATTTTACAACGAATAATCTGCTGGCCTTCGGGAATTCCTGGACCATTCCCCAGAACATTGACTCAGTAATTTACGACGATGAAGAAGACATTGGCGATGCGGATGGGAGTGGTTTTATCTCCGGTATTGTCCACTACGAAGCCACAGCTGCAGAGTCGTGTTGGCAGCTTTACTATTAAGATAATAGGCGAGGGGAAAAATGAGAAGACTACTGGGAGTTGGTTTATTCTCTGTCATCCTGCTTGCTGCTCGCTTTGCGAGTGGCGCAGACTTTGAGACCCCGGGAACCGGACAAACGTACACCCTGACCGACCTGGTGAGTATCTCCAGCCCAACGGTGACCGGCAGTTCGCCAACCTTTTATCTGGAGGGAAATCTCACGATTGCCTCAGGAGATGCGCTTGAAATAATCTCCAACGAGACGCTAGTTGCGCTGGCCCCTTCGGAGCCAACACTGCCGGGCTACTACGTTAAAATTGCCGGCCAGCTACAGGCGCAGGACACAGCGCAAGGTCCGGTAATCTTTACCGCCAATCCCGAGACGCCGGGCACCTGGCATGGGCTGGTATTCTCGCCAACCAGCACGTCCTCGCTGATAGATTACTGTGAGGTGAAATACGCCACCATTGGCATTTCATGCTATGGCTGCGACCCTACGATTACCAACTCCACCATCTCCCACTGTCAATACGGGGCCATATACGCGTATGGGCAAGCCCGGCCCTTTCTGCAATACAATACAATCACCAACAATTCTGAAGCCATTGGCCTCTTCCTTTCCGATCCTGACATCTCGGATCTCAGCGATAATACCTTAACCAACAACGGCACCGGCCTCATGTTGCTCGACGCGCCTTCAACTCTCACGCTCTCTGAAACCTCTTTGACCGGCAACGCCTGGGCCGGCCTCTATTGCACGGGTAACACGCACTCCACCATAAACGCAAACACCATGTCGGCAAACGACCACGGCGTAATCATCCGGCGAAGTGCTGCCCCGGGACTTTACTATAATACCATCCAGAACAATACCAACGCCGGCATAGCGATCACCGATGATGCGAACCCGCTCTGCCGCAGCAATACTATCGAAAACAACGGCCCCGGCTGTGGCGGGGTCACCACGTTTCGCTCTGCCCTGCCCGACTTCGGAACTCCATCTGACCTGGGAAGAAATCTCATCAAAAATAATAATCCCTATGATTTTGCAAATTACAGCCCGAACGAAATCTTTGCATACGGCAATACATGGACGACAAACTACTTCTGGGCTGACACGCGAATTTACGATGATGAGGAAGATGAAGGCGATGCGGATGGGAGTGGCTTCGTATCGGGAATGGTGCTTTTCTATTCTACCGATGCATCCAATTGGCAGCTCTACTACTGATGAGCTGCGTGCGAGGCAATACTGACTAGAAGAGAATTCCTATGATACGCAAACATGGATTATTCATAAAATTATTTCTCGGTGCAGTACTGGCAGTCAGCTTGTGCGCCGCAACACAAATAAATTACCTTGACGCGCTCATACGTCAGCGTATCGCCACCACCGAAACCCAGCTGTCTGTGCTCGCCATGGCGCTGGAAGCGTATCACCTCGACCATCTCAAATACCCAAACGACGTCGAAGATGGCTGGCCATGGTTCCCCACGGTACAACTCACCACACCGGTCGCTTACGTCTCGCCCGAACTCTTTCACGATCCCTTTCGTGGTGCGGAATATCAAGCCCCTACCTATCACCGCTACTGGCGCCTCCATCGCTACATCAACTACGAGGCAAACCTTGAGCGTTGGAAGAGCGTCGGCCCGGGGTGGATTCATTGGCGCCCTGCGGTCAGTGAGGAGGAGTGCCTGGCTGGCATGGCCAAATACGGCAAATGGAAACTGCTCTCTGTTGGGCCTGATATGCATGTATCCTATGACAATATTCAGTATTTCTTCTTCACGAACAATTTACTTTACGATCCAACCAATGGAATTGACTCTGAAGGCGATATCATTCGTTATCAGAAACAATAAAGGCAGGCGCAGAGATAGCCCTCTGCGAATTTCAACAAGGCTGAGCGAAAAAACCTAAAAACCCTAGGCCACTCCAGGAGGACTAGAAATGACACAAAAACTTCAGACTGTGCGGGCGCGCTTCCGCGTATTTCTCCAGCGGATTATGATCCTGAAAATCGAAACCATGGCCAAATGGTGCCTCATCGGCCTGATGGTAGCGACACTGGGTGCAGCTACCGCATCAAACTTTTTCCAGGCCCTTGTCAACCATCGCATTGCCGCAGCCAAAACCGACATGACCGCCCTGGCCATGGCGCTCGAATCCTATCGCATTGACAACCTTCATTACCCTAATGACGTCGAAGATGGCTGGCCATGGTATCCCACAATTCAGCTCACCACGCCTGTGCCATACGTCTCGGCTGAACTCTTCTTTGACCCATTTCGTTCCGAGCGCCAGGTTACTACCTACTTCCGCTATTTCTTCCAATATCGCTATCTCAACTATGAGGCAAACCTTGAGAATTGGGGTGGCCTCGGCCCGAGTTGGATTGGATGGCGCCCCTCGGTCAGTGAGGACGCATGCCTGGCTGGCATTGCCAAATACGGCGAATGGAAACTCCTCTCTGTTGGCCCTGACGGGCTTGTGAACCTTTATGAGCTCTATTCCGTCTTCTCGAACCATATGCCGTACGATCCAACGAACGGAACAGTCTCTGAAGGCGACATCGTTCTTTCTCAAAAAACGGCATTTTGAACCCTGCCGCCTTATCCATTTACTCTGTGCCTCCGTGTCTCGGTGGCCCTACTACACGCACTCA
Source organism: Candidatus Sumerlaeota bacterium (assembly GCA_030613245.1). Lineage (GTDB taxonomy): Bacteria > Sumerlaeota > Sumerlaeia > MWCT01 > JAUWMI01 > JAUWMI01. The sequence goes on along the minus strand of JAUWMI010000003.1, from coordinate 25,185 downwards.
CCAATTTTATTCAACACAAGCAGTCCACTACGTTTCCATCCCGACTGCAACAAATTGCAGCATTATCTGCAAAGTATTAATATCCAGAACAATTTTTTGAGCAAGTGCTCCCTAAAAAGCCTTGACACCTGAGAAGATGGATATATAGGTCTAAGAAAACAGTAGTTATCTCAGCTTTTATTCTTATTATGTTTAATTTTCATAAATGATTTTTTATTAATGAGGCTTGCCAATGCCAAAGTTGAAAATTCTCGTTGTTGAGAATGATCCCGATCAAGCAGCACTCCTGCATGAGCATCTGCGCAGCGAAAACTATGAGGTGAAATCAATTGAGCGTGGTGCTGATACCCTGGACGCAGCAAAAATCTTTCGGCCCCATCTAATCATACTCGACGTCGGCATGCCTGACATTGACGGACTTGCCGTGGCTCATACCCTGAAGCGCGATCCAGAAACAGCGTTGATTCCCTACCTCTTTCTCACTGGCAAAAAGCGTGAGATTGCTGACAAGGAAAAAGACTTTGACGTGGGTGCATTCGATTACATCCTGAAGCCCTACGATCCTGAAGATTTTCTGACTCGCGTAAAAGCCATCATCAGTCGCACGCGTATTCTGCAATCGGCATTGCCAACCATTAGCGCTATTGACCTGAAAAAAATTGAACTGCTTAAGCGCCTCTCAGAAACGCCGGATAAGGAACTCTTACCCTTGCCTGACATCCACTCCTCCTTCGGCTACTCCTATCCCGAAGCTCGGGAGATCCTTGAGGCTAGCGCAGCGGAAACTGATCAACATCTTGCTGATCTCTCCCTTAAAGGCTGTCTGGAGAAGAACTTTTACACGAACATTCACCTGTGTCCGTTCTGCAACGTGTATAATCTGAGTTTCATGGAGGTCTGCCCTGACTGCAAGAATCCCGACATGACCATGACCGAGTTGATCCATCATTTCAAGTGCGCATACGTGGGGCCCAAGCAGGAGTTCCAGCGCGGCATGGAGCTAGTCTGCCCGAAATGCGAAGAGGTTCTTCGGCACATCGGAGTTGACTACGAGAAGCCGAGCGAGAGTTTTGTCTGTAATGTCTGTGCAGTAGTCTTTCCCCAGCCCGGGATCAATTGCTTCTGCCTTAATTGTCAAAAGCAATTCAAGCTCGCCGAGGCGATCTTGCGCAGTGTTTACCGCTACAAGATTACGCCGCGTGGGAAAATGGCTGCGGCCACTGGCAATCTCTATGAAACTACCCTTGATCAGGCTTTTCTGGATACCGGGCTAGAAATTCTCAATTTTAAATATTTCCATGGCAAATTCCAGGAAGAGCTGAACCGCTATAAGCGCTACGACCGGCCGTTGACCCTGATGATGGTTGGCATCCACTATTTCGACGGTTACCTGAAACTCAAGGGGCCAAACGAAGCCACCAAGCTGCTCCGCAATGCCACGCAGTGTCTCAAAGATGCAATTCGCGACACCGACTTCCTGGCGCGCTTTGAAGAAAGCACGTTTGTTATTCTTCTACCTGAAACTCCGCTCCAGCAAGCTCAGGCGCTGGCGGGCCGCCTGAAAGAACAGATTCGCGTAAGAAGCATCGCGATTGATAAGACAGATCGGCGTATCCGGCTTGACATCGCCACCATTGAGTGCACTACCAAGAAGGCGACTGTCCGAGAATTGATCGCTCAAGCTCATAGCAAAATGCTTGAAAATCACGAACCCTAGCAGGAGATTCAACTCCCACGTGCCCATGGCGCCCCTCCAACGATTACGTCTTCGGTGCCGCCTCTTTTCGGCTGTTTCGCTCCTCATGTGCGTGGCACTACTGGTAAGTCACGCTCCCACCAGTTCCGCTGCTTCCTGACATGGAAGTGCGCGTCCGCATTTTGTAACACCATCTTTCCATGAAATGCAAAATAGCGCAGCTTTGCACTGTGCCTGGTGTATTTTTGCAGTATTGAGTACGCGCAGCACTACGCACTCTTGCTTAAAATAGGCATTTATTCGTGTAAATTCGTGTTCGGTCTTTTCTTAAATATTTATCTGTGTCCATCTGCGTTCATCTGCGGTTACAATTCAAATAACAAAGAAATGTACAAACAATTTACCACGAATGGACACAAATAGGCACAAATAGACACGAATAAATACATCACATTCGTTTACATTCCTGTAAATTCTTAATCTGTCTTTTCTTAAGTATTTATCTGCGTTCATCTGCGGTTTAAATATATGAATTATTTTTGTGTTTGTCTGTGTTCATCTGCGGTTTAATCTGAGTAAATTGACTTACTATTAATACCACGGATACACGCGCGGATTTGCATTGAGAATCATCCGTTGGGACAAAAGGGGAGACAAAATGGGGACATACGGCATTCTTAGCACTTTCTGGTACAAAACGAGTCAATAAAACACCTTCTGTCTACATTTTTTGCAAATCTTCCTTACGTACTTTTTCTCCGCGGCTTAAAAACCCCTGCCAGATTCACGCCGAGCATCCCCGCCTGGTAAGACCGCTTGTCCGCAAGTGAAAGCCGAGCCGCCATACGCCTCGTGATGAGCGGGACTCTTCGAATTTCGTCTAAACGATCCGCAATCGCCTCCAAGGGTTCGTCGCTCACCATCCAGTTGAGCTTATCAAAGCTCTGCAAATTCAGAGGCCCCGTGTAGCTGCGCAGCGTCTTTTCGCCCCTCACGTTGAAGTAAAGCTCAAAGTACGACATAACCAGTTCGCGCACGGTGCGATAAATAGGCTCGCGAAAACGCAGCCCGAAATAATTTGACTTCCCCACTGCACCCCAGCATCCAGCACGCTTGTACAGCGCCACCACATGATCATCATCGCGATTGTTTGGCAGCATATTGAGAATCAACGGGGGATGCCCAATGTGCCGCAACGCTGCCGCCGCAAACAAGGCACCGTCAAAACAGTCCGCCTGACGATCTCGCAAGACACTCCGAGGACAACGATAAGTGTCTTCCGTGCTATAGGGGAGTCCATCCAGGAAATCTTGAATCTTGATCGGGCTGTCGAGGCGAGAAAATACTCTAAGTGCCTTTTTGTCAAACAGCTCTCTAAAAATCTTTACTTGCTTCATATTTGCTCCAAACATCCTTTCGACCAGTTTCGTGTTGCCCAATTGCCCCCAATTATCGTTGAATCACACACCCACCAGCAGTCTTGACTCGTGGGCTTGAGGTGTGGCCGCCTAACGGTTTAGCTCAGCTGCTTGGTATGGAGCGACGCGGAATACCAAGTCAGCTGCACCTTCTCTGCTCCGGCCTCTTCATGACGCAAGACTAGTACCTGGCATGAAACTCTATTTCTCGTTTTCATTGACCCACTCTTTGTGAGCAGCAATCCATTCGCGACAGGCATTAACGTACGCATCAACCTCCTCTATTTTTCTAACACCGTTTCTGTATTGTGGATAGGGAAACTTGTGGGGTTCGGCAATCATTCTGTCTATAGCGCGTGCTGCCGCGCAACGAATCTCGCTATTTTCACTTTCAAGCAGGCCCAACACGATCGACTTGCTTCCCTTGCGATATGTCTTATTGCTAACAGCGGGCGCCCCCTGTCTATCAATTTGGTCGCCCACAATGTCGGCTATGACCCGGTTGTAGATGACAGAGCTGGTATCGCAATCTTTCCACGGCGCTGAGTTAAGAAAGTGGATGAGGTCGAAGTCTTTCCATTGCCCTGCCGCTTTTCTTGCGGCCTCCTTACGGGCGACATGCTTAGAACTGCTGTAAGGAAGATTAAAGTCTCGGCATATCACGTTGAATCGTTGGTGAAGCTCGATGAGAATCTTTCCCTTTAGGTGCCCATTGCTGTATTTTGTTGTACCGAATCGCTCGGAAGACCCAGTATTGTCTTGCCGTGCAAAGAAACCGGCAAGCTCTTTGGCCTCCGGGGGGTGGTCCAGCCGAATCAAAGCTGCGTAGGCGACGCCTTGCAGCTCCATGCCGTTGACTAAGCTAAGAGCCTTCAGACGAGCTACCGCCTCAGTATGCGCAAAGTCTCCGAGCTGTTCGGCACAGACGAGCCGGATACGGCCCGAATCAGCCTCAGTGCCAAATATCAGCTCCGCAACCATTCGATCTTCAGGGGATTCGGACTTGTACTGAATCGCCTTATGAGGCGGAATAGAGAGTTTGCCGTTGTGGTCGTCAACAAACCGGTAGTATCCTTTTGTTGACCTTAAGAAAAGAATACACTCTTCGTCTTGCGCCAGTTGAGTGTAAAGCACTGTCGAAGCAGGCTTCCTGAATACAACGTCAATAACACCAGGAACCTTTCCCTTGATGATATTGATTATGCGTATCCTCGCCATACCTCCCTCAGTTTCCAAAGGCGGATGGAATCGGGAGTCCTTCTCGACTTCATGCGCGGTAACTGAAACAACCTTTCCATGGCAGACTAAATCTGCCGAATCAAGGAGACGCTTTGCATTGAATGGGTTGGAAATGTAACCATGAACTGAAGCGCACAGCGTGAGCCAGAGAGTAAACATAAACACGCTAATCAAAAGGCGTTTCACCATTTATTGCTCTCCTCAGGCCGAACGATCAGCAGCTCAGCTGCTTGGTATGGAGCGACGCGGAATACCAAGGCAGCTGCACCTTGCCGTTCGCCATTATTCATACCCCTTCACTCTGACATTGTCCACAAAGGCAGGCCGGTCTGTTCGTCAAATCCCCTTTCAAACACCGGCCCTTCAAACGCTTGCAAGATGAATTCGCAAGCGAAAACTATTGTCCCCGGTGCGAGATGCCCACCAAAGGCTTTTCCAGCCTCGTCCGCCAGGGTGACGTGCGCATGCACCATGGGTTTTCCATCCTTTATTGAAACATTGCCAACGAGCTTGGTAATTTCCAGCGGCTGATCCAGTTCAAAGAATTGGTACTCGCGCGTCTGCTGATCGTAGAATGCAAGACGCACTCGCGAAACCGCTCCCAGCGCCTCCACACGCCCGAGGTGAATGTTTTCCCTTCTGCAAAGTTCAGTGAGCTCCTCCAGCAAATCAGCACCATACGTGAGCTTACCCATAAACATCTTCGCCGGTGTTACCTTTTTCATCACCGCCATATGATCCTCTCTCCTTGCCGAATAGTATTTATTAAGAGACAGCCTCCGTGCCTCAGTGGCTTTCTTTACACAAAGATCGTCTTTTCAGGCAGAAGATTTACTGGCAAGTCTTTGCTCCAGTTCTTTAAATATCTTATCCACCTGCTTCCTGCCGAGATAAGAAGCTATGGTTATCTTATGGCCATCAGATGTCACTATAACAGCGTTTCTCCAAAACGACCCTTTATCGCTTTTGGACAAATCGATCGAGTTTAATGATACTGAGATTCTTCTCGCTTTCCAGAAAGAGGAGTGTTCTGCACCCTGGACTGCGTCTGCCGTCAGAACGATATGCTCACCAATAGTTCCAATAATCATAATGGCGCTATAAGCGACGCCCAAGATTGTGTAAGAAGATATATACCTCAAGAATAACACACAATCTCCGTTATCGCCGCGAAACAAATAAGTAATCCCACCAACAATCCAACAGATTGCCATAACCACCGCAAAAAGGCGCAACCTTCTTGCTTTGAATACCATGACATCACCGCCATTCATGTTGCTGAATGTTCTCCACAAAACCTTACCTCTGATTATCCGGCCTAAACGATTCTACAAACGATTCATTTTATGCTGTCTAACTCAGGTGAACGCCTGAAGCTGCGTGATCCTTAATTTCACTCAAATCACCAATATGCACCAATGGGGATTTCTTCAGGGAAAACCACTCTTCATACCCAAGCGCAGCAATTCACGGTAATTCAACCAATTATGCGATTATAAACTTATTATTATAGCCCCCAAAAAGTCAAGCTCGACTCTCGTATTTTTCACCAATTGGCCTACTCTTTCGGCCTTGCGCATGCTGCGTGGTAAAAAACAGCCACGGAGGCGCAGAGACACGGAGATATAAATCACAAATAGATCAGATTGAAACCACAGATTAACACAGATGAACACGGATTAAAACTTTTGTACCTACTCCGTGACTCCGTGGTGATATGTAAGAAAAACAGCCACAGAGGCGCAGAGACACAGAGATTTATATGGTAGGGGCACGCAGCGGCGTGCCCCTACAAAATCCGTGTGTATCTGCGTGCTTCAGCGGTTGCGACATTAACATATATTGAAACCACAGATGAACACAGATGAACACGGATTAAAACTTATGCACACACTCCGTGTCTCTGTGGCGTAATTACACATTGCAGGAAATTGAAATGGATGGATGTATTCTACCAGCGGGGTTGGAATTTATAGCCGCTGGGAGGAAGGTAGGGAAGTTCGTAGCCGCTTTAGAAGGGAGCCTTTAAGCTTTGGAGCGCTCTGTTTACCGAACCCTGAACTCGCGACATCACTCTTCACCAAGAGCTTCTAAGTCAGCAAAATCTCTCTTTCTTCCCATGGCACGTTTGTTCGCAATGAACTGTTCACGCCCAATGTAGTAAACTGGCGTATCTCCGTATTTACCTTCAGCTCTGCCTGAAAACGCCTCTTCCCATGAGACACCAGTCAGAGATGTTATGATATCTACACGAACCGGAGGAACGCCGAGTTGGACAACCTTGTCGGTGCTCTGAAAATCCTCTAAGGTCAGACCAACAGATTTAAAACCAAATTCGTCGAGCGCCTGCAAAATGCGCCGAGCGTTTTCAGAATCGGGTTTGATAAAAATGTCAAGATCACCAGTAAAACGCGGCACCCCGTGAAAGGCTAGCGCATAGGCCCCTACAATCATATATTCAACTTTATGTACGTTGAACAACCCGAGCAGATCTCTGAAGTCTGGCTGAACTTCCATAGTACTGCCTTCGCAAATAGTCTACAGTGGCTACTCGTTCCTCGGGGCTCTTGCCCATCCAATAGGCCAGGTCATGATTCTTGGAACGAGAATCTCGCAAGCTACGTTTGGTCACAATTTTTTGTATCATGTCTTTAGCTTCCCACACCTTACCCATGATTTAAGAAATGAGCTTGCTGTCTCTAATCTTCCAATTTTTCGTCCTAATGCTATTATCATGCCTTCCAAAAAGTCAACACGAATTCTTATATTTTGCAACAATTACGTTGCTCCATCGGCCTTGCGCATGCTCCGTGGTAAAAAACAGCCACAGAGACGCAGAGACACAGAGATTTATAAGGTAGGGGCACGCAGCGGCGTGCCCCTACAAAATCCGCGTGTATCTGCGTGTATCAGCGGTTGCGATATTAACATATATTGAAACCACAGATGAACACAGATTAACACAGACTAATAGCACCTAACAAAAAGAACTATCAAACCACGACGCCACGACGTGAATGCGCCGTAGGCGCATAAATCACTCCACACCCATCTGATTTTTTCCCCTTGCCTTTCCTCCGGCTTCTTTGCATAAACGGGATTGTATGCGTTTATGCGCCTCCGGCGCGTTATCCAAGCAGGAGCAACTCGCACTACTGATTCAGGAATGTACATAATTCGTGGCGAGCCTTGCACAGCATAAGACACTTGTACTTCTTCTGGGAATCATCATCCTCGGTCTGGGTCTTCGCGTGGTCGGTATCGGATACGGACTCCCAAATCCCGGCTACCTTGCGTCCGACGAAATTGATAACGTCTCGAAAGCGCTCAAATTTTCAAGCGGCGATCTCAAGCCCCGACACCTGAACAAACCGACGCTATACAATATCGTCCTGTTCGTCGAATATACAGCGGCGTTTATCTTCCTCAAGCTCCTTGGGATTGTTCTAACTATTTCTGCATTTGAACGCCTCTTTTTCGTGAATCCCTCGCTTTTCTATCTGCTGGCACGTCTTACGTCCGCACTTGCCGGTACGCTGCAAATCATCGTGGTCTATTGGATCGGCAAACGCGTGGCAGATCAACGCACTGGTCTGCTTGCCGCCGCATTCATGGCAGTTGCGGTGTTGTCAATTCAATACGCGCATTACGCCAAGACGGACATTCTGGCCGCGCTCTTTGTCAGCCTGGCACTGCTCGGAGCGCTGCGTATCCTCAAGACACCCACACCGTGGGCCTACCTCTGGTGCGGCCTGGCCATTGGCTTTGCTGTTTCAACGAAATACAACGCTGCTCCGGCTTTGCTCTTTCTTCTGGTTGCACACTTCTTCGTGCGAAAACAATCAAACCATGCGCATGCGAGCTTCGCTCTTCAGCCTGCGGACGCTCGCCTCCTCCTCGCCATTGGCGCCGTGCTTTTCGCATTCCTACTCGGCACACCCTACGCGCTTCTGCATCCGCTAGATTTCCTGCGCGAACTCCGCCACACAATGATCCTGGAACAGATTACCGGGAAGAAGATCGTTCTGGGCTACGAGCAACAATCGGGCATAGGCTTTCTGGCCCTGACCATGTTGAAGGAATACGGCTGGATACTATTGCTCCTTATCGTTGTAGCCACCTTCGCACTGCTCGCAAAACGCCAGCCGCCCTTCGTGCTCATCTTCGTCTTCCTATTCGTCTATCTGCTCATGCTAGCGCTCTCGCACCACCTTGACTACCAGTACATTACAATGGTCACGCCGCTCTGCTCTGTGATTGCTGCACGAGGACTCACCGCGTTCCCCTGGTTCAAACCACGGATTCGGACTCTGCTGGTCATTACAATTGTCGTGTGGCAGCTATCTCGAATTGTTCCCTATGACGTCACTCTCCTCGGCACTGACACCAGAATGCAAGCCGGGAAATGGATCGAACAAAACATCCCTGCCACAGCCACGCTGCTCATAGATGGCCCATTTTACTTCCATTATTACCCTGCTATTCGGTTTAGCGACGCGGTATATAGGGAGCTCGCTCAGGAACAGGAAGCAGCAGGTGAAAGCGGCCTCTATTTCTCCAAAGCACTTCGTTACAACGAAGGTGCACCGCAATACACTTCGCACTTTATCGCCTTTCCCGCCCTGATCATTGACGGCAAAACTTCAGAGCAAACCGTCCCCCATCTCTCTGATCTGCATGCCGCTGGTATCACCCACGTGATCACCAGTAGCTATATGTATCAGCGATTCTTTGAGTACCGCGGCACAGGATTTGAAAACGTCAAGGCCTTCTATCAGCGCCTCGACGACCAGACCACCCTGTTGCGCCAATTCGCACCTGAAAAATTTCGCTCCTCAGGCCCGATTATTAAAATCTATAAGCTATGAGTACTACCATGCCCATTGTAATTGGTGGCACAGGCATCCTTGCCTGTGCAGCATACCTTGTTCAGTGTGAGCATAAAAATAGCGCTTCCAGATCGCATCGTGACGAAAACCTGATAACAGGCTGGAAGCCTGTTCTACCATTTTTAATTTTTTCATTTTCACGTATTTCCTCTTGCATTGCCCATTGTAATTGGTGGCACAGGCATCCTTGCCTGTGCAACATACCTTGTTCAGTGTGAGCATAAAGATAGCGCCTCCAGATCGCATCGTGACGAAAACCTGTTTACAATCTCTACCCTCATTCGTTAGGGTAACCCATGTATGTGTGCATGATAAGCGGCAGAGTGCGGCAAATGCTTTTGCCCTGCAAATAATTTCTCAAGCGTGATTATTTATGTTCATCAACCGAAAACCATATTATGCGCCGCTGCTTCGGCTAGTGTTATTCCTGTGGCTTCTGTCTCTTTTGCACTCAGCCGGGATGCTGGGCACCAGCGACCTTGGCGCGCAAGAGCAACGCGAGCTCAGATCGGAAAACTTCACCGTCGTCTTTCCGCAGTCAAACGAGCCGCTCGCTCGTGGCATGCTTGAAATGGCAGAGCAAGCGCGCATTCGGATTTTCAAACGCACTGCTGTTTCATTTCGGGAGCAAACCCGGCTCGTCATTTGCCGCACGCAAAAGGAATTTCAATCGCGCACCAATTTCGCCAGTGAAAGCATTGTCGCCGCCGCTGTATCTAAGACCCTAACAATCTACCTGAATGCCGAAAAGATCCATTCACTTCCTGCATCGCAAGTCCGCAAGACCCTCGTCCACGAATATGCACACCTCTTTCTCGGGCGCAAGCTTCCGGCACGTTTACCGCGCTGGGCTGACGAAGGCCTTGCCATGCATCTCGCCGGCCAACGGTCGTTCGGCGGTTCGCTTACCCTCACCTGGGCTCGTATTTTCGGCACGCTTATCCCATTTCGCCAGCTCGTGGCCACATTCCCTCAGGACGGCCGTCAACTCCACCTCGCCTACCTACAGAGCTATTCCATAATTAACTTCCTGATCAAACGCGCCTATGCCGACAAGGGGCTCGATGGCTTCCTGCTCGACCTGGCCGACTCGAAACTCGGCCCACGCCTGATCGAGCGTCTCTGGGATCCCATGATGCGCGACGGCTTAGAAACGGCGTGGCAGCGCTCGCTCGGCAGTATATTCAAGAACTGGCTGCTCGTGCTCACCAGCACCTCCGTATTGTGGTTTCTCGTCGCGCTTCTGTTCATCCTCGCCTACATTAGAAAACAGCGCGAGCGCCGGGAACAACTGCGCGTCTGGGAGGAAGAAGAACGCATCTACTCCTCCCTCGATGAAGCCGATGAAGATGAGAGGGGGTTTGATTAGTCAAACCCCCTGCAACGGTCGTTAAGGCGTTTCGCCTTCATCTCCGCCATGGGACGCCTTGCAGTGCCGAACCTGATGGACGCCAATCCTCACCCCCTTCTTCTACAGCCATCCCTCCGTGTAGAAAAGAATTGCGCTCTTCCGCAGGCTTTGCCAGACTGTGTCTGTTCACGCTGATGGCGAAGAAGCGTCAGGAGACGCACCATAGACTACTCGCTCGTCCGCTTCATAATGGAAGGACAAACCCATGGGAAGCATACCTGATCTTGATACGAAGCTAAAGAAAACGCTGCTCGTGATCGGATACATGCTTATCATCGCCGTTGCAGTGTATGCACTGGTGCAGCTCAGCCCTGTTTTGCGCATAATTGCCAACATCCTGGCACCGTTCTGCGTCGCATTGATTATTGCCTACCTTTTTAATCCCATTGTGACGTTCGTTCAGCAGCGGCTCAAACTCTCGCGCATCCTGGGTCTTGTCACATTCTACGTCATCATTCTGCTGTTGATCGCCGCGTTCATGCTCTTCTTACTACCCAATCTCTACCATCAGATCAGCGAACTCATTAAGCGCCTCAGCGAAGTCATACCGGCTCAGCTCAACACGCTCATGAAGAGATACGATATCACACTGAACGAAGCGCAAATGCAGAAGATCACAGACACATTAGAATCCCTGGGAACTGATCTTCGCAGCGTTCTCGGCGCCATGCTTCCGGGACTGCACGGCGCAGCCGCAGAGGGAGTCTCTGTAGCAGGTGCGGTGGCCAAAAGAGTGGCCGCCGGATTCGGATTATTTTTCTCGTTGACCTCATTCGTGATTCTTGTGGTCATAATCAATTTTTACTTCCTGCTGGATTTCCATAAGATCAAGGGTCTGGTATCAACAGTTATCCCGACGAAGCACGAAGAACGAGTATTCAGCATTCTCAACCGGATTGATGAGGCAGTTGGTGGGTTTTTGCGGGGCCAGTTGACTATTTGCTGCCTTGTAGGACTGCTGACCACGATTGGCCTGCTGCTTATCGGCCTGAAGAAGTATGCCATTCTTATTGGCGTCGTGGCTGGCATCGGTAACATCATTCCCTACCTTGGACCTCTGCTTGGGGCAGTTCCATCGCTCATCTGGGTACTCGCGTCCAGCGGTTTCCCCAGTCTTTCGGATAAGCTGATAGGTTCAGCAGAGGTAATCGGCCTGTTTGCCCTGATCCAGGCCATTGACAGTATGATTTTCACGCCCCGCATTGTGGGCAAGAACAGCGAACTCCATCCCCTGGCCGTGTTGCTCGCTTTGATGATTGGCGCTTACTTCGGACTGGGGGGGATGATCGTAGCAATTCCGGTGGCCTGCGTCGTGCGCATCCTGATCAAAGAATTTTGGTGGGACAAGCTCCGCGAAGCCAAACGTAGGGGCGTTCTACTGAACGCCCCAGACACACCTGCTTAATTCAAGACGGACCTATTCATCGGGCGTTTATTAAAACGCCCCTACAAAAAGCAAATAGGAACAAGATATTCCCCTTTACTTTTTAAAAGAACATCGTTTATGATATGCGTCACCATGCTGGAGGAATTGCATTCGAGAGCGCATATTCTAGGGGTCGGTACTTATAGAAGTTGAAGTATCGTGTTTCGTCAAAATATGCCAATGACTTAGCAAGCAATCCCTCTGGCTAAAATGATCTCTTTCAGCTATTGAGGCGATATGTAAAATAGAAAGGTTATTCGGCTGAAAGGGTATGATTATTCCGAGGCAGGTGCATATTTTGTAACAATTTGTACATACAATAGCTTCTGCAGTCTTGGCCATGTAAAAGAAGGTATCGTTATCTTGTCTACAATAGGAAAGAAAGCAGACAAGTTTTGGCAGGAGATATCAGCGCACCATGGTAATACCCAATTGGATGAATTTATAGTCATGCCAAACCACCTACATGGAATAATAATGATTACTGAAAATGATGCACATTGTAGGGGCGTTCTATTGAACGCCCCTGATAGATCAGCTGGTAATCCAACACACAGCTCGAGGGGCGTTTATTTAAACGCCCCTACACATCATGTGAGAATATCCCCAAGGAAGAACACCTTGTCTGTAATAATCCGCACGTATAAGACAGCATTGACAAATTGGTGCAGAAAAAATGGTTTTTCAAATTTCAAATTGCAGCGTAATTATTACGAACACATTATTCGTAACGAGAAGGAATTGTCCCGAATTAGGGAATACATTCAGAACAATCCCATAAACTGGGAGCTGGATAGAGAAAACCCATCATCAAAGAATTTTAACCTTGAGCATGGTCTATATTGGAAAGATATCTATCAGCAGAGGCGTTAAATTCATCTTGCCATGATACGCATTGTAGGGGCGTTCTATTGAACGCCCCAGACACAGCTCAATGGGCGTTTAGTTAAACGCCCCTACAAAACAATTCTTACACTGAGGTGATTCACAGTGATCTGCAGTATGACAGGCTTTGGCTCGGCAACTCTCAAACACCCGCTGGGCCAACTAACAGTCGAAATTAAAACCTATAATAGCCGTTACCTTGACTTTAACTTTCGCGTCCCCGGTGTGCTCAGCTTTGTCGAGCCCCGGCTGCGTGACCATCTCAAGGCTGAGATTCGCCGAGGTAAAGTAGACGTCTGGATTGGCTGGGAGCAGCGCTCAAGAACCCTCTCCTCAGTCCAGATCAATGCCGATGCAATCCAGTCACTCTACCGTCAACTCGCCGCCCTGAAGAAACGACTGAAAATCAGGCAGGAAATTCCGCTTGCATCACTCCTGCAATTGCCCGGCAACGTCACCCACGCCACACAGCACATTGACAAGGAACGCCTCTGGCCGGCCATTAAAACCGCGACCCGCAAAGCCCTGCGTCAGCTACAAGCCATGCGTAAAGCCGAGGGCAAAGCACTGGCCGGGGATATTAGCCACAGGGTACGCCTGTTGGAACAGACACAAAAAACCCTTTGGGCTCGAAAAAATGAAATCATCGAGAAATACCGCCGGCATCTGACCGACCGCCTGGCAAAGATCATCCTACCCTCAGGCGCAGCCCTCATGTCTGAGCGCCTGGAGGCCGAAGTCCTGCTCTATGCCGATAAATCCGATATTACAGAAGAGTTGGTCCGCCTCAAATCGCATCTCGACGCGATGCGCAAGCTGCTGCAGTCCAAAAGCCGCGACCCCATAGGAAAGCGACTCGAATTCCTCTCCCAGGAGCTACTACGCGAGGCCAACACGATCGGGGCCAAAGCACGCGACACGACGGTAGCGCCATTGGTATTGACCATGAAAAACGAAATCGAGAAAATCCGCGAGCAATTACAGAATCTGGAATGAGAAAAAGCCGAGTCTATTTTCCCAGTCCAGAATACGTTTAGTAGTATCCAGTTTTCCCTGCAAAGGGAGTTAATTCGTGGAATTTGTTTTCATTCGTTCCCATTCGTGTTAACTGCGTTTTACAAGTACACGAATGGCACGAATTATTCTCTGATGATCTCTGTGGCGGTGTTTAAACAAAACACCCTTATGGCTTGATAACAATATCCGTGAAAAATCTAACGCAGACATCATGACCATTACCCTCAGTCGAAATGGTATTTTATTTGTTGTCTCTGCCCCCTCTGGTGGCGGGAAATCAACCATACTGCGCGCTCTGCTCTCTTCAGACGACACGCTGGATTACTCCGTATCGGCCACCACCCGCCCACCACGCTCAGGGGAAGTGCATGGCCAGTCGTACTGGTTCGTCACTGAAGAGGAATTCAAGCGGATGATCAAAGAAAACCAATTCTACGAATGGGCATGGGTACACAATTACCTTTACGGCACCCGGAAAGATCTCATTGCAGAAAAGCTCAGTAAAGGTAGAGATGTCCTGCTGGACCTGGATGTTCAGGGTGCCCTAAACGTGAAACGCCTGTCACCCGATGCGGTGATTATATTCTTACTACCCCCAAGCCTCGCGGAGCTGAAAAAGCGGCTACGCGAACGAAAACTCGATAGCGAAGAGATAATTCAGGTACGCCTGTCCAATGGTCGCAAAGAGATAGAACATACAGGCAAGTACGATTATGTAATTGTAAATGATGCTCTCGATGAGACCATTGAGACAGCGAAAGCCATCATTCGCGCCGAGCGAGCGCGCACCTCGCGACTCACTGTCGCCGTTGGCAACAGCATCATCAAGCCGTCTGAAAATGAGGTCTCATGACAGTTTGTCGGTTTGTCGGTTAGGGGAAAAGGCAAATGAAATCAAGGCATGGAAAACAAAACACGAAAGCCACACTCCCGATGCTTAAAGAGAAACACATCATCCTCGGCGTCTCGGGGAGCATTGCCATCTACAAAGCCCTTGACCTGTGCAGCCTGTTTCGCAAACAAGGCGCAGACGTCAAGGTCGTCATGACTCATGCTGCCACGAAACTTGTGGCACCAATCACATTTGAAGCCATGTCCCGACATCCGGTCTATACTGGTCTCTTCAGCCGCGAACATGGATGGGAGATGGAACACATCGCCCTCAGCGAGTGGGGCGACCTACTCCTGGTTGCCCCTGCCACAGCCAATATTATTGGCAAATTCGCCCAGGGGATTGCCGACGACTCCTTATCTACTCTGTTCCTCTCCTTTCAAGGGCCCACCTTCATTGCACCCGCGATGAACAGCACCATGTATACACATCCCATTGTGCAGGAGAACCTGCGCCAGCTGGCAGGGCGCGGTATTCGCCAGATTCCACCGCAAACCGGCTTTCTGGCCAGTGGAGAGAAAGGCATTGGCCGCCTGGAGGAGCCAGAAAGAATTCTCGAAGTCATTTCCTCATATTTCAGCCACTGCACTGCGCTGGCAGGACATCGCATCCTTGTCACTGCAGGGCCAACGCATGAATACTTCGATCCCGTGCGCTACCTTTCCAATCCTTCATCGGGCAAAATGGGCTATGCGCTCGCTGAGGAGGCGACACGCCGTGGCGCCCAGGTAACCCTCATCTCAGGGCCCACAAGCCTTCCCGATCCTCCAGGGATTATGGTGCGCCGCGTAATTACTGCTCGCGAGATGCATCAGGCCGTCATGAAACGCCTCAAAACAGCAGATGCCATCATCCTTGCTGCAGCCGTTTCAGACTACCGCCCGGCAAGTCAGGAGCCGCAAAAACGAAAAAAATCCTCCGCCTCCCTCCACACCGTGCTTGTCCCAAATCCCGATATCGCTGCCGCCGTTTGCAAGAAGAAATCACCACACCAGATTGTCGTCGGCTTCGCTGCAGAAACTCGCGATCTCGTGCGGCAGGCAAAACAGAAACTGGCCGCGAAAGGCTTTGATATGATCGTCGCCAACATCGTAGGCCAGTCAGACTCGGGGTTTCAGTCCGATTTCAATAAAGTAACTCTTATTTACAAACAGGGCACAACCCAGTCGCTTCCTCGCATGACGAAAATAGAGGTTGCCGCGCACGTCATGGATAAGCTAGCATTACTAATAAAGCCCGTGGCCAAGAAAAAGCAAAAACGGAAATCCTGAGTTGAATTGTAAATTGCAAATTAGAAATTGCATTTTACAATATTTTCTTCCAGAAATAGAGGTGATGATTTATGGCCGTTAATTTCAGCGAGCTGCTCAAACAAATGGAGACAATGAATGCATCTGACATCCATCTCAAAACCGGTGCGGTCCCGATCTACCGTGTGAACGGGGAGCTGGTGCCGATCAAGCATCCTCCTCTCACCAAGGAAGAAGTGGCCGCCATTGTGGAAAAAATCGTCCCGAACAAGCTCCAGGAATTTCTCAAGCGTGATGGCTCCGTTGACTTCGCTTTCAGCATTGACAACACTACCCGATTCCGCTCAAACGCTTTCTATCAACGAGGCACGCTCAGTCTTTCATTGCGACGTCTTCAGTACGAACATTTGAGCTTTGACGATCTCACTCTCCCACCAGTTCTCAGTAAAATATCAGAATACCGTCGTGGCATGATCCTTATTACCGGCCCGACCGGCACAGGCAAGTCTACCACAATGGCTGCCATTGTGGATTATATCAACTCCACCCGCAAAGAGCATATCATTACCATCGAAGACCCAATTGAATTTCTCCACAAGGACAAGATGAGCTTAATCGAGCAGCGAGAGATCGGCATAGATGCTCGCTCGTTCGAGCAGAGCCTGCGCCACACACTCCGCCAGGATCCGGACGTCATTCTCATTGGCGAAATGCGCGACCGCGAGACTATTACCAACGCCATCCGCGCTGCCATGACCGGTCATCTCGTCATTAGCACTCTGCACACCATCAACGCGGTTCAGACCGTAAACCGCATCATCAATTACTTCCCCACCGACGAGCAGCACCTCCTGCGCTCCGACCTTGGCATCGCACTGAAGGCCGTAATCTCCCAGCGGCTTATCCCTGCCACGGATAATCAAGGCCAGGTTCCTTGCGTAGAAATCATGATCGTCAACGACATTGTCCGAAAGCTCATGCGCGAAGATCGAGTTGACGATATGGTGCAGGTGATCAAAAACCGCGGCGAGGGAATGCAAACATTTGATCAATCATTAGTCGATCTGTACAACAAGAAGCTCATCACCCTGGAAACCGGAATGATAAATGCCGAGGATGTGCCAGCATTTAAACGCATTGTCGGCGGAGGATATGCAGGTGACGATCGTTCCAGAATTATTGGTGGATTTTAGTGCCTGCCCCTCCTCTATGGTCGCATTACACTGCAAACTGCTCCTATGGTCTGCAACATCATGAAGAGTTCATCCTCATCATCGCCCCGCAAAATCGTTCGAGACCTTAAAAACTATCTTGCATTTCTGAAAGCCACCGGGTCGCACTTTGTTGGCGTCTCTGAGTCTCCATCTCCAGAAGCGAAACGCAGACGACTTGAACAGCTGCGCTCCAAGGTCGAACACTGCGTGAAGTGCAGACTGGCGAAAACGCGTAACCACGTGGTCTTTGGGGAAGGGAATCCCAACGCCGGGGTAGTATTCGTCGGAGAAGCTCCGGGCGAGAACGAAGACCTGCAAGGCCGGCCATTTGTAGGTGCCGCAGGCAATATTCTGACTAAGTTCATCGAGCAGATGGGCTTGACCCGACGCGACGTCTTCATCTGCAACGTCATAAAGTGTCGTCCTCCGAATAATCGCGATCCGCAAGCCGACGAAGTTGCCGCCTGCGAAGACTACCTGGTTCAACAGCTCGACATTCTTAAACCGCGAGTCATATGCACCCTTGGGAGATATGCCGCCCAAACACTACTGCGCACCTCGGCTACCATATCCAAACTCAGGGGCAATCGCTATTTGTATCACCATATTCCACTGATTCCTACCTATCATCCCGCCAGCCTCCTCTACCACCCCGCAAATCGCCAGACCGTCTGGAACGATCTGAAGAAAGTGCTGGCTGAGTATAATAAGCAGGGTTGATCCCATTTGCCTCTTCGCTTTTCATCACGTCCATGTGCAACACCCCAGAGCCATGCAACGCATACCTTTTGGCCTCATTCCCTGGATAAACAATCTTCCATGTTGCGAATTCCCAATTAAGAGCACATATAATCCCGCCTTGAAACCAGCTGGAGAAAAGAACGTTTCAACACCGGATTAAACTAGGTTTTGATGACTACGTTCAATGTGGTGCGTAAACTACTTGTGCAAGGTAGGAATAGATAAAAAAAAACAGACAGACTGAGTAGCTCAGTCTGCCTGGAAGATACAATCAACCGTCTATAACACCAACAGATGCTACACTTACTGCTTCACCCGATAAACATCGCCCGGGCTAATAGTTCCATTGGTTGGGTCATACGTAAAGGCTTCTCCCGGCGCATGCGCACTGAACAGGCACTGCAGCGTCAATGTTGGCTGTGAATGCATGCTGGTGTAAACGGTCTCCACCTCGGGTTCGTTATTTGTCATCCGAAGGTCACCCGGCACTTTACTGGCACCCGACGAAGCAGCCCAGTTTTCGTCTGTGTCCGGACCATAGCTAGTGATAATCCAACCACTGATATCGCAGTAGTAGCCAAAGCCAGACATTTTCGTATCCGCGAAAGGATCGCGAATAAAGCTGGTCATGTACGCAATCGGGGTGGTGAGTGTGTGGAAATATTCATTTCCTGGTGTATGGACCCGGAAGGTATAAATCAAAGTAGCCCCGACTTGGTCATTACCAGCCCCTGGAGCGGGCATCGCAAAACCATTTGCACCCTGGTCGCCCACAGCATAGGCCACATATGAGTTAGAATCAACGAAATAGGCTTCCAATCCTGTTGCCAATGAGCGCTGATCTGTCTTGACACGCGATACTTTTGACCTAATCTGGGCATCCAGAAAGTTCGGTATTGCGATAGCTGCCAAAATCGCAATGATCGCCACGACGATGAGGAGCTCAATGAGAGTGAATCCTCTCATTTTTTTCATACTTATCCCTCCTTTCTCTTTAAAATTTACTTCCTCACTACATTGACCGATGCCAATTTTCTTATGACCGATTTTTACCCTCGTGTCTCCTTGATGTCAAGAAGATTTTTTGGTCTTACTTCACAATTTTTCACAATTGGCGCCCTCAGAGACCCGCCTTTCTGCCATTCTACCATTCTACAAGTTGCCCAGCAAATAAACAAGTATCCCAAAGCCAATCAGTAGTCCCACCCCTAACCCCCAGCGCCGCAACGTTGCCCGTAAAATAGGCCGTATCTCCTCGTGCTCGCTGATACTGAGAACCAGTGCCACGACCATAGATAAGTATAATAACGACAGGATGTTTACTATACCAAGCGACATCTCCTACCCCCGTGTGGAACTGTCCGCCTCAGGCGGACTTGCCCGAACTTTTGTCTTTGGCCCTTCCGGAAAACCGATCACAAAAATGACAAACGACAAAGTAATTCATGCCACCAGATACGAGCAAGTAGAAAGACGCCAAGTCAAAATACGCATGCCACTCTTTGCCAGTAAGTACTCCATTCGGCCCAAGCGAGTGACCCACCAGGCTGAGCAAGCTTAAAAGCCCATTCCCAAGCTGAATTATGAAAGTCAGGTTATTCACAATATTAAAGCCTTCGATGTGCCGATTCCAGATCGGCCACACAACCGCTCCATGCAGCAGCACTCCGATCATAAACGTTACATTTATCAGCAAAAACAAAACGACTCCTCGTGCATAGTGCTTACGCAGCACAAAGCCACTCCCGGGAATTAGCCAGCTCAGAATCACCTGACCCCACATGACAGCTTTGTGAGTCTCGCGCCGTTGGCCTTGTCTGGCAGCCATAAGTACACCTCACAGGCAAAATCCAGTATAATGAAGCTCAATCCCATAGGTACGAAAAGCAAACTCTCCTTAATATCTTCATTTTATATTGTCAATACCTAAGAGCTATGCTAACAGTATGTTTCGAGATGTTGCTTCAGAGCATTAAGAAAATCTACAGGCGCCTTACTCCAGCCTTGTTGGCAGTTGGCCTGTTCACAATCTGGGCCTGCCTCCGTCATGAAGCGTGGCCTGATGCAACGTCGCTTCCTTACCTCAACACAAATCCAACGTCACAGCCCAAACCCCAGTACCAGCTGCTTCATGTTACAACCTTCCCTTTGCCAGGAACGGCTCGCCACATTGCCATTCAGGGCAACCACGCTTTCGTGGCGCTGAACATGGGTGGCATGGCTGTATTGGATATCTCCGATATTGAGCAGATTGAGCTCCTCCGCCATGTGGCCACTGGCCTCTATCCCCTCTCGCTCGTGGTAAAGGGAAATCGGTTGTATGTTGCTGACCGCTTCTACGGTGTCCAGCTCTTTGATATCAGCAAGCCTGCTGACCCCAGGCGAACAGCCTCGCTTCAGGTTCCCGGGATCACAACCTCACTTGTGCTGCACGACGATCTGATCTACGCATGCTGCGGCGGAGAAGGCATAGCCGTTATCAAGGAAGTCAAGGGCAATCGGCTCCAGGAAATCGGGCGGTTTAGTGACGTCAACTACACGAAAATGGCCGAGATCTCAGGCCACTACGCCTACCTGGCAGATTCCTACGACGATGCATTCAAAATCCTCGATCTAACCGATCCGATTCAGCCCAAATTGCTGAAATCTTTCTCTGTCGGCGGTTTTTGTGATACCGTGAGGATCAGCAACTCGCTTGCCTTTGTTTGCAACAGACGCCGCGGTATTATAATCATTGAGGTTAGCGATCCACTTCATCCAAAACCTGTGGCGAAAATTCTCATACACTCCGGCTCAATCAAAGACATCTACCTGCTTCAAAACCTCTTATTGATGACACGCGACAAAGAAGGGCTTGATCTCTATGATATTGAAGTCCCAACCTCCCCGACGCTGCTCGCTCATTACGATACCCCCGGAAATGCTACCGGCATCGCCGTCAAACTTCCCTATATATTAGTAGCAGACTGGGACAAAGGGCTGGTAGTGCTGAAATTGGAAATCGTAAAAGCCAAAAAAAGTGACGGAGGCAGTTAAAAAACCCTTGTTTTTTCCGGTTTCGCCTGGAAAATAGAAAAATGTGCCGTGGGGAAATTTGAAAAATAAAAATTTTTCCGGCGAAGGCATGGGGGTTCTATCTCAAGAAGCTGTACTGACAAGCAACAAACATCACGACACCGGCAAAGAACGAAATGCCAAGCCTTTCAGAACGCGAAATAGCTCACATACCCCACGGTCAACGGTAGCGTAAGGATACCTCATGTAACTCTCATTCGGATCAAATCAAGGGAGACAAACCAATGGAAGAAAAAGTTCGACAGGCTATCGAGGAGATTCGGCCCTTACTCCAGGCTGATGGGGGAGATATCGAGTTGGTGAAAATTGAAGACAAGGTCGTGCATGTGCGCCTGAAAGGCGCCTGTGCTGGGTGCCCGGGCGCTCAGATGACCCTACGCATGGGCGTGGAACGAAAACTCAAGGAATCGGTCCCAGAAGTTGAACGCGTTGAAGCCGTTCTTTGAGGCCACGCACTCGAGGAAAACGTACAGTAACTCAATACGCCACCCGAAGTTTGAGATACCGGACTTTATCCCACATCTCAACGGCAGTTGGATTTTTCTGAATCACATAGTACGCCTCCCGTAGCGCTGCGCGGTACTCTCCGATGTTCTCATACAGCGCTTCCATTTTCGCATGAACAGATGCATTAGCAGGCATTAACACACTCAATTGCTGCAATCCTTCCAGCGCCCTCTCATAATGACCCGCCTCAATGTAGGCCCGTATCAGCCAGGCATGCAGCTCTGGCGACATTGGCAGGTACACAAGGCTACCCTCCAGACTGTGGATCGTCGAAAGATAATCCCCTGCTACATGGAAAAACCGCGCGAGCTGCACTGCGGGCTCCTCCTCATACGGGTTTAGCTCCGCAGCCCGCTCATAGGCATGGGCAATCCACGGCATGTAGACCGCGGCTTCGCCCGTATGCTCAATCAGTGCGTGATAATGAATAGCCAGTTTCATCTGATAAGTCGGATCATACGGCATCAGATAAGCGGCCAAAGCGAGACGCTTCCCGTAATTCTCACTCCATAATGCTTCGCCTCGGTTCAGCCGGGCGAGCCGATTCGCAACAACCGGTAGCGATTCTACAATGCTAAGAACCACCACTACGCAAACCAGTAAGCAAATATTCGCCCATTTGCGCACGCTGGATAAACGCCGCACAGGCCGTCTACCAGAGCGCGGAAGCATACTGCGAGTGAACATCTCTCGATCAAGGCTCGATACCTCCCGCTCCTCACCAGTACTCTCATGGGCCAGAACAGTGTGGTCTCCCTCCTCCGATGGACGAGATGTAGCAGTTTCGTCCGATGGCGTAATTCGTCTTAACCCGAGGCATTTCCCCACCAACACCCCAGCAACTCCCCAGAATAGCAGTCCGCAAGCACCATCCGCAAACGTGGGAAACCAGAACGCGTCTACCAGCATAACACAGATTACACTAAACGATAGCCGGTAATACACCGCATCTTCCCACCACTTGCGAGGAACACGCCGCAGATACGCCCAGACCAGCAGCGAAATCACCACCAGCCACTTTACAATGAGCCCCACTACCCCCATCTCAATGAGCTCCAGAAGATGGCTATTGCGTAAATGTAATCCGCCTGTGGTCGGAACTGGGCTGTAACGTCGGCCAACAAGCTCGAAATTGCCGATTCCATATCCGAGAATCGGCGAGGCATGAAACATGTCCCTTGCCACGGAGCTGCTATAATACGCCTGTTTCTGGGCTGATTGTGTCCCATGTTGCCAGGCCCCTCCTGACGTCGTGGCATAATCCACCAGCCCGATTCCTATCACTCCAGCAAGAAGTAACCACGTGACCAGGCGTGACCACGCAGCAGAGGGCCGTACACAAATGGCAAGCAGAAATCCGGCAAGAGAAAACGCACCTACTATTCCAAGCATATGCAAAGAGACAGGCAGCACTGCTCCAGATCCGGAGGTCGCAATAAACGCCACACCAATCAACAGGCTATACCCGACTATCAACGCATAGAAGGCGCCGGCCCGCCGGGAAAATACAACCGAGCCCACCCAATATGCAATGGCGTAATCCACATACAGTGGAAGACGCATCAGAGCCACGTGTTTCACTTCGGCTACCACCACATTCAACGCCGCACTAAGAACAAAGAAAATCATCAGCACATCAATTGCACACACTCGCCTTTGCTCGCCCCGCTCGCGTAACACCCTCACCCCTACCAGCAAAAGCAACGCGTTCATGACAAGGTGAACCATCACCACACGCTCATGAGAGCCGCTCGCCGGGCTGAGAATGAGCAAACTCAGACTCGCGAAATAGCCCAGAAATACGATTGCATCCGCAATGATCGCCAGCCATCCCGCCCGCAATCTGCTCGGCCCTCGCCTCGATTTTAATGATTCTTTGCTATTCATGATCCGCGATAGCCCCGGGATACCACTGCCCTTCGTAGATCCAGAATACCGGGTTGTGCCACACCTGTACTGGTAAGGGCCTTAAATTTAACGTCCCTACTCAACGAGGAATCTCTCCCTCACGATGCTTGCTGATGCACGTCGGCCATTTCCTGCCATCCCTCTAGCATGGTCTGGATATTTACGAGAGGGACGTCAGCGTTCACTTCGGCCTGAAAAATGTGACCGCCCTCTGCCGCGCTGAAGCACTCCACCGACTCGCGAATTGCTGCCCTGATCCCATCAGGATCACCTCGCGGCAGCTGCTGCTGCCGATCCAGCTCACCCCAGAAGCATACCTTCCTTCTGAACCGTTCTCCCAGCATTCGTACTCCCATACACGCCACCTGACAATTCAGCGCATTCACGCCGAGATCAATCAGATCGCCGATGATATCAAGGATGTAGCCGTCGCTATGAAAGAAGATCAGGCGCCCTTTGGCCCGCACCTGATCAAACAAGGCTTCGTAGCACGGCCGGAAAATCTTGCGCCAAAGAGGTGGGGAAATCACCATCTGCGTCTGCGTTCCCCAGTCGTCCGAAAAAACCACGCCATCACAGTCGTGTTGCAACACAAAGTCCAGATGTTTGAGCAAGTACTGCATAATCATTTCCCGCAGCGCGAATACTTCCTCCTTCTCCTCCAGAAGATCAACATAAAGATACTGCGGGTCACGCAGCCAGCACATACGGTGAAACAGCGACCCTCCGTTTGCGAGAATAAATTTGTCCGCGTTATGCCGTATTGTCTCGTTCACCTGCTCAAAGCCCTTGCCCAGGAGCTCATATGGCGGCTTGTAGTGTCTTAAATTGCTCCAATCATTCAGCGGAAAGTATTGAACCTGTCCCATCATCCCCGGAATCGTATTCATCCATACGCTGCCCCACGGATCGGTCACCTTCCCCGGCTCGTACAGCTGCTCTTCTGGCCAGGGCGAAGCAAACCCATCCCCTGCGAAATCCTTCGGACACGCATCAAGCAACCGCTGCAACTCCTGGCCGTAGCGCTGCATCGCAGCGGGCAGCACCCAGATGTCTATAGGAATCCGATCCGGGTGTGTGAACGTAACGGCCCGTCTCACGCGTTCTTTGCTGTTCACTGTATCATAACCCCCACTTGTTCACTCCGGATCAGACCTGCGCACAAGCCGCTTTCCGCTCTGAAAGATAAAGAATAAGGGTGGAGGCTATTGCTCCACCCATTTGCCGGTTCCCAGACGGGCGTCTGCCCGCTCTAGACAACGCTGCACCCATTGCACACAGAAGCCGTCCGACTCGTCTCGACGGCCTATTGTTCTCCTGCCAGTATAGCCTTTGCCGCCAGAAACGCCAGGACATAACTGTACGCACCAAACCCGGAGATCTGCCCTCGTACTACTGGAGCAACAAACGAATGTCGGCGGAATTCCTCGCGTGCATAAATATTTGACATGTGCACCTCAATGGTCGGAACTCCAATGGCCGCCAATGTGTCCCGTATGGCAATGCTTGTATGCGTGAACGCCGCGGGATTGATTAAGATACAGTCAAATCGCCCCTTAGCCCCCTGCAGTTGATCTACAATGTCACCTTCGTGATTGCTCTGGAAAAACTCAACCT
>JAUWMI010000085.1 GCA_030613245.1 Candidatus Sumerlaeota bacterium | reverse complement strand
TTTTTGGGGGGTTTTTTTTCAAAAATGTTTTTAATTTCAATTGTTAACAAATTTTAATATTTTTCACCACAAGACAAAATAGCCTGTGGGGGCACGCGGGGGCGGCCCCCTACACTGCAATGCCAAAATTGCTTATGTGAGATTCTTCCCCTCCACGGCGGCTCAGAATGACAGTGTGTCTCTATTCGAGAAGTATGGACGAGGTCTCCTCGCCCATAGGCGGGGTTACCCCGCCCCTACATTGTGAATTTCTAACTCACTACCCGCCGTGCCGTCGTAGCTAATGTTCACTAAATTGCGTCGCCGGAATTACGAAACAGAGCACTACGGATAAAGGCCGCGGATGTGCTTTTCCGTTGCGACGCGTTCAATGCCCAGCATCAGAGCCGCTGTGCGCATATCTTCTTTACGATCGCGCGACAATTTGACTACATGATGGAAGGCCCTCTTAATAATTAACTGTAGCTGCCTGTCAACTTCCTCTGCGGTCCAGAAATATCGCTGGACGTCCTGTACCCATTCAAAATACGAGACGATAACGCCCCCCGCGTTGCACAGGATATCGGGGATGAGAAAAATACCATCGCGCTGTTTCAGGATTTTGTCGCCTTCCAGCGAGGTGGGGTGATTTGCCGCTTCTGCCAGAATCTTGCATTGAAGCTTCGCAGCGTTGCGTTCTGTTATTTGCAGCTCTATAGCCGCAGGCACCAAAATATCGCAGGGTAGCGTCAGGAGCTCCTCATTTGATATCTCATCGCCATTCGAATAGCCTTCAAGTAACGAGTGCTCCATTATGTAGTTTTTAATATCTGCCGGATCCAGGCCCTGAGCATTGTAAATCCCTCCGGAAGTGTCGGCCACAGCAATAATCTTGCACCCACGCCGATGCAGCTCCTTGGCAACAACTGATCCTACGTTGCCAAATCCCTGGATCACAACTGATGCCTTGCCCAGGGGGAGATTGATCTCCTTGGCGGCTTCCTCGATGCAGTAGACCACACCACGGCCTGTGGCTTCGCGGCGTCCGCGCGTCCCACGAATCGCCACCGGCTTTCCTGTCACGATCTCCGTTGCAGTGTGGCCTACGATCATACTGTACGTATCCATGATCCAGGCCATGACCTGCTCATTTGTTCCAACGTCAGGGGCCATGACGTCTATGTGCGGACCAATTACGAGAATGATCTCCTGCACGAAGCGCCGCGTCATGCGCTCCAGTTCTCCTATTGACAACTCTTTCGGATTGCAGCGGACACCGCCCTTGGCGCCTCCAAACGGTAGATCCATCAGACCACATTTCCATGACATGATCATGGCCAGTGCAGAAACCTCGCCAAGGTTCACATCGGGATGGTAGCGCAGCCCCCCTTTTCCCGGCCCGGCAGTCAAGCTATGTTGCACGCGGTAGCCAGCAAACACCCGCACACTGCCGTCGTCCATCCTTGTGGGAATGGTGACAATCACAGCTCGTTTCGGAAGTTTGAGCCGCTCGATGACTTGTGGGTCGAACTCTAGCTTTGCTGCGATGGTCTCGAGCTGCTTAACGCACATCTTAAACATCGGGGTATCAAATTCCATTGATCGCTTTCCTCCTGGGGAAATGAAAACGTAGGGGTTTATCCGCCGCGGCGGATGAACCCCTACATGGTTAGCCCATACTTATTCTCGCCGGACGTAGTCCACCCAGATACCAACACTGGATGCGAGATCGGGGTGAAAAAGCAGCCTTCTCTGAGGAACTTTCCCAGCGTTAAGCTATGCCTGCGGGGCTTTTGCGTCGTGCAGCTGCACAACAGCCAGGCAAGTCGCCAGCAGCCAGCAACCCATGCAAAATCGCCACAGTGTCACGGGATACACATTCATTACAGGCAGCACGCCGGCCAGCTTGAAAACGATCCCGAGTACGAAAACACAAATGCCGACAAAAATCAGGAAGTTGATGAATCCCTTCATAGCGCGTACCTCCTATAGCGATCTATTGTCTACGTCGCCTTTTCAGTCTTATCTGGAACTGTACCACAACTTCTGTCATACTTCGCATCTACTGTGTCTGCACCACGCAAAAAAACGCAAGGTTAATTGCTTCGTCGTGACCGTTGTGTCGTTGTGGTGAAAAAACGTAGACCACGACGAGAACTACATTAAAAAGGTCGCGTTGGTCGCGCGTCATGGCGCCAATGCTTTTGCAATGGCCTCGCCGAATTTCCGCGCGGCACCGGGGCCATTGCCAGTGATGATGTTCCCCTCAATCTCCACATCTTTCCCGGTATAGTTACACCCGGCGGCCTCAAGCTTGCTGCTTTCGGAGCTGTACACTGTTGCGCGCTTTCCCTGGAGTAAGCCAGCTTTGGCCAGGGTGACCGGTGCGATACATATTGCACCTAGAATTTTATTCGCCTCCAGGGTCTTGCGGGCAATGTCATGGGCTGTTGGATTCTCCCAATACTCCGATGATCCGGTTCCTCCTATGAAGATCACGGCGTCGTAGTCTGCCACATTCACCTTGTCAATGAGAATATCCGGCTTGACCGTGGCGCCGAGCATCCCTGTGGCGGTATCCAGCGATGAGGAAGCTATGGTGATCGCTGCGCCTTGTTGCTCGAGGACACTTCTGGGCTCTTGGAGCTCTTCATCACGAAAATTGCTGTGGGCTACAATCATCACTACTTTCTTGCCCTGCAGCGTTGGCATCTGCGTCACCTCCCTTTGGCAATTCAGGATAAGAAACACAAAAATAAACAGCCACGCGGTTGCGAGGGAATTTTTGCGTGTCATTTCCACTGTTCGATCTTGTTGGAGGTATTGCGATTGTGTGAAATCGTTATTCCATGATCAGATTTGTCACGGTTCTGCTCATGCCAGGTATTGTCCGGACTTTATCCACAACAGATTTCAGAAGCTCCTCGACGCTTGGTGCTTCGATCAGTACAATGGCATCTTGTTCTCCGGTAGTTAGATCTGCAGATTTGACGCCGCGAATGTTTCGCAGGGCGTCGCACACTTGCCGTTCCTTGCCACTTACAATGATAATGCTGATATATGCTTTAGCCATCTCTCTTCACCCCCTCTCTTGCAATGTATTGGCCGGAAGGCGGCGAAAGTCTGCCTACATGCCGTTGTCCGACCATTCATTTCTCTACCTCACGCTACTATCAGACAGCTGCGGAAGGTGTCAAGAGGCTTCTCGCTCAGCATCGCGTGCGCTACAGGCGTCCCTGGTGCATTTGTTAGTGCGATTTAGTCCTTTACAAGGCAACGACGTTTAGGCATACATCTCTCCACATGTCACTATCGGCCTGTAGCGGCGAACCCACCACGGCGGGTGTTCGCCCTTCACGGGCAGGCACAAGGCCTGCCCCTACATCATCAATTGATTTCGCCGCGGATCCGGACACACCATCCAAGGTGCAACGAATACAAGAGACGGTCGGGCAATAGCGTCTTGTAAATTGTCAATTATTACATACAGGGAAACAGAAGGACGCTTTACTTTTTAGATATGGTAGCTAGCATAGCCTCTGGATGCATTCTCGGACAGCCTTACTATCCCTATGTCCTTATAATGCGATATTTATGAATATGTGCACCAAGCAAAATAGCGTTCCCCTTATGCCGCTGACCAGCAGTGCAAGATGAAAAAATCCAATAGGTAATTATCAGAGCCTTGGCGATAACGTCTGACAATCTGAACCGTAAGATTTTCGACCTCTCGATGCCCTGCATTGTGGAGAATCTCCTCCACACCTCGATATTCATTATTGATGCGCTGATGATCAGTCGTCTTGGGGCAAAGTACCTGGCTGCGGCCGTATTGGCTGGATCAATTATCTGGCGCATCAGTTTTACCCTCGCCTGTATCCAGTCCGGCATAGTTGCCATGGTGGCGCGCTTCTATGGCGCGCGCGACTACCGGCGCGTCAATGAAACCATCGGCCAGGGGCTCCTGCTCGGCACAATCGTTGGCAGCATTGCCCTTCTTATCGGCACCATCGGCGCTCGGCCATTTCTTCAATGGATGGGAGGTGCGGAGGACGTCATAGAAGTGGGTACTCCCTACATGCGTATTATTTTCCTCGCCTCCATCTTCCGCTTCATTCTGTTTATCGGCACTGCCAGCCTGCGCGGAGCTGGGGATACAAGAACCCCCATGTTTATTACGCTGCTGATGAATATTGTGAACGTCGTGCTGAACTGGCTGCTGATCTTCGGAATCTGGATTTTCCCTCGCCTGGAGCTTACGGGCGCGGCAATTGCCAGTGCGATTTCCATAACCATTGGCGCTTTCCTGGTGCTTTACGTCCTGTCAACCGGAAAATCCCTGGCCAAGGTCAGCATGAAGGCGGTGCAGCGCTTTAACATGGGTATCATCAGGCAGATACTTCGGATCAGTTTGCCAAATGGCGTCGAACAAATACTCATGAGTATAGGGTTTTTAGTTTTTGTGCGAATGGTTGCAGAGCTGGGCACCACTACACTGGCTGCGCACGGCATTACTATACGGATTGAATCGATCTCGTGGATGATTGGCATTGGATTTGCCATTGCAACGACCACGCTGGTCGGCCAGAGCCTGGGCCAGGGGGAAGTTGGGCTGGCCAAGCGCTCGTTCCGCAACGGCATGCTGCTCGCGACAGGTACTATGACGTTTCTGGGGATTGTTTTTCTCACCCTCACCCGGCCTCTGATCGGCCTATTCGCGCCTGAACCTGAAGTGATGGAGATCGCTGTAGTCTGTCTGCGAATTACGGCGTTTGAGCAACCGCTCATTGCCATTGCTATGACGTATGCCGGCGGCATGCGGGGCGCTGGCGACACGCTGAGCCCCATGATCACCGGTATTATAGGCAATATCTTTATCCGCGTGATGGTAGGCTACGTGCTGGCGTTTACGTTCGGACTGGGAATCGTAGGCATTTATCTCGCCACGGTTATTGACTGGGCTTGCCGCTCAGTTGTTATTCTATGGTTCTATCGCAAAGGTAAATGGGAGCGCGTCGTAATCACGTAGGGGCCAGAAAGTTATGTAGGGGTTCATCCGTTGCGGCGGATTTTGAATCCCTACGCGGGTATGAAAGTAACAAAGGGCTCTTTTTCAAATGAGTCAGCATTTTGTCCAAAAAATGATCCTACGCACAAGGCGCATTTTCAACCTCACCTCCATCCTCTCGCCTAGGCGAGAGGAAGCAAGGTCGGGCAATGACTGGAGATACCGAATGCTGGCCAGCGTTGCCCTGCTTCTCGCGTTATTTGCAGCAGGTTGTAGTTCAACTGCCCTGGCAGAGCCGCCAACCCCTCATAAGCCCGTCCGCCTGACCGTATGGGGCTTTCCTGAGTCAAACGAATTCAAAGGTGTGCACGCAGCTATCGAAGAATTCGACCGGCGTCATCCTGATATTGACGTTATTGTGGGCGCTGCGGGCGGACAGGTACTGCTTGATCCGCAGAAGCTCATGACTGCAATTGCTGCGGACACACCGCCGGATCTCATCTGGCAAGATCGCTTTACGATAAGCGGATGGGCAGCCCGCGGTGCCTTTCGTTCGCTAAACGATCTGGTAGAGCGTGATGGGATCGATCCTACGGATTTTTACCCTGCCTGCTGGAATGAAGCAACCTACCAGGGGGAACTCTATGGGCTACCATGGGATACCGACTGCCGCGGCTTGTACTATAACCGCGAGATCTTTCGCGAGGCCGGACTCGATCCCCATCGCCCGCCGCGCAACTGGGACGAGCTGCTCGATTACGCCTTGAAGTTGACCAAAAAACGCAAGGGCTACCTTGAACAGATCGGCTTTGCGCCTAATTACGGCAATGCCTGGCTCTATTTGTACGGCTGGTTAAATGGTGGGAAGTTCATGAGCGCTGACGGAACGCGCTGCACCTTGAATGACCCGCCCATCGTAGAAGCGCTGGACTGGATGACCCGGTTCTACGACGCGCTTGGCGGCCGCGCTGAGGTCATGGCGGGTTTTGAGCGTGGCACTGGCCTCGGCATTGCCACTGATCCCTTTGTCACCGGCAAGCTAGCCATGATCATTGATGGCAACTGGGCACTGGATAACATTGCGCGCTATCGGCCCGATCTGGATTTCGCTGTAGCGCCACCTCCCCCGCCCGAAGGGAAAACGCCGCTCACCGGGTCGGGTGGATGTGCCAGGGTGAGTCCCACGGGTGCAACG
>JAUWMI010000087.1 GCA_030613245.1 Candidatus Sumerlaeota bacterium | reverse complement strand
AGTCATTCTGACAAGCCGTTTTGAATCATGAAAGATTTAAAGTTATCCGGTGTGTGCTTCCAGGCTAAAGGGGCTATCTTTCCTGCTGAAATTCAGGTCGAGTCAGGATTCAGGGGAGATATCTTGACTTAGAGGATCTAGCAAAAGTGCTTTTTCAAGACCTGACCCCTCAATTTCACGCCAGCGGCTGGTTAATTTGTAGCGGTCCATACGGTTGTTCGCTTTCGTCGTCGCAATTCGGAGGCTTCCTTGGTTATCTGAAGACCTGAACTATTCGCCCCCTATCCGATGGCCGGGATCTTGGGCTTCAAGGCTGCCTCTCTTTCCTTTCTCAGATCTTGGGCGGCCTTGTTCGCTTTTTTGAGGAACGTATTCAGATCATTGATATCCTGCTCCACTCCCGACGGATCAGGACGATTAACGGAGAGACCCTTGGATTTGTCATGACCAAACATCCAAGTGGAGCATCTGGACATACCACAGTCGATCTTCTTGTATTGTTCCGTTGTCACTCCAACGGATTTGAGGCGCTGAGTCTGAACTTCATTCCCGTGGCGCACAACCGTCTTGAACAGAACCACCTCTTCAACCGTGGCTTCCCATGTCTCTCGCAACAATGCGTATATCATGGCAGCTTCCACATTGTATTTCTGCACATCACTCATGTGTAATGGACGAGCATCCACCAGTTTGCTCCGGAGAGCTTTGATCCTATCCTTTACTGACATGGCATGCCACGGAAGACTCGAGTCGCAGAGCCCGATAACGCCATTGCGACGGGCTACGGTCTGCGGGACAAAGTATGTTGAACTCCCCGTTCCTGCCTTTTCCCGAAGAGCCAGCAGGAAGGCGATGTCATGAGTAAAGACGATGACCTGGCGCTTCACAGACTCCTCTACGAGGCGCGCTGCGATCTTCTCGCGATAGACGTGATCAAGTGAGGTAACAGGATCGTCAAAGACGATAGGACATGTGTGATTCGCCAAAACTAGCTCTGCAAGGAATCCCGCCAGCGCAACAACGCGCTGCTCTCCTTCGCTCAATATATCGGTAAGGTTCGTCTTGCTGAGATGCTGCGCACCCTCGAGTTCAAGCTGGTGAAGCGTCTCGCCCTTTCTGGCCGATGGTTTGACGTTTAGCGGGAGATCTGGTGCTCCAAGGGCTTTCAGTTCGACCGAGACAGCCTTCTTGAGTGGAGGCGTAAGGGCACTGGATATGACGGCCTTCCCTTTTCGAGTAACCGCGCCCGTGTCTATCGAAGCAAGACACTGGTCATATTTATTAACAAGCCTGAACTGCTCGAACAGCTTGAATATCTTGTCCTTCTCCGCAGCAAACCGTTTGCGGGCCAGACGCTCGGTTTTCTCTGTTTTGAGTTTCTCTACGCCTTCCTTCTTAGTGGCCTTATCCAGTTCGACTGCATCCTTTTCAAGCTTCTCTGCCAGCGTTGATAGGTCGTCTTGGGGTGTGGACTTCGCAGCCGGGGCAGACTCCACCTTCTCACCAGCCAGAACCTTTTTGAACGCTTCGGCACGCTGAACCATGGGAGGAAAATACTCTTCTACGGTGTCGGCAAGATCTTCATCAAGATTTCTGATGTCGCCTACGATACCCTGATACAGTTCAGGTGAGGGCGTGCGTAGTTGGTCAAGCTTCTCGACAGCCTGAACGACAGCTTTGGAGGCGGCCTCATGCTTCTTCTTAGCGTCCTGCTCCATGAACTTTTTGAACCGTAGGAATCTATCCTTTCCCTCGTCGGTCAATGGTTGCATGCAAAGCACACACCGGCTGCCATCTTCAATGTACGGGAAAGATTCTCCCGAATAGGCCAGTGTTGTCGCATATTTCTTGGCTGCATTGTAGAGCGACTGCCATGCCGTCTCCCCTGCCCCGGGCAATGGTTCATTCTCAAGGGTCATTTTCGATGCTGTGTCGAGAGCTTTCTTTGCCTCGTCACGTGCTTTGACAAGAGCTATTGCGGCTGCGAATTTGGTATCGGAAAGGCTGTCGTCATTCTGCTTAACCACGTTGCGTAGTTTGATGATGCGCTCCT
This sequence comes from Candidatus Sumerlaeota bacterium, assembly GCA_030613245.1. Lineage (GTDB taxonomy): Bacteria > Sumerlaeota > Sumerlaeia > MWCT01 > JAUWMI01 > JAUWMI01. The sequence continues at coordinate 3,875 of JAUWMI010000087.1, read as the reverse complement.
TAAGTCCTCGAGTGGTGCGTGCCTTCTTAACAGGATCGTTGACTTCGAGATCTGTAACTTGCTTGGTCAGTTCCCGTAGGCGCGTCTCATCAGCATCAGACCACTGCGCCATATCCTCCAACTTCTTCTGATCGGTGTCATAGGCAAGAGTCGCAAGCAGTGCCCCCGCGCTGGTTGTTGGCGGCATATCACCGTACTTCAGTGCCTCAGGCTTTGGTTTCTCTTCGTTGAGTTGCTGACGAAGCCAGTCTAGGAGCTGAACAAGAGACTCAAAGACATCCGCTCCGTACGGCAGGTACTGTACCTGATTCTTCTCATCTACAATGATCCGAGCGCACTTGGAATCGAAGACAGCTATGTTTGTAAGAACCGAGTTAGCCGATTGACCGTCTTGCCATTTGATGGACTGATCAGAAGCACCGTTTTCCGAGATTTTGAATGATGCTTCAGCTGGTGAGGTAGCCACCGCCCCGAAGATGTTTGGAAGAATCCGTTCACTGGTGTCTCGCGCTCGACATGCACGCTTAAGGACACGGGCATAGCCTGATTTACCAGCACCGTTCTCACCATACACAACAGTGAGCCCTTGATGGCCAAAGCATAGAGAGGCACCGTCGGGAATGGCATTGATGTTCTTGAGATCCTCAATGGCTTTCAGCGTAACAGCCGTCTTAGCCTTCGGAGCACCGGCAACGGCCCCGGCAGAAACAGGCGTGGGTGTTGGAACAGTGGTCTTGGCATCATTCAGGCCAGCACTGGCCTTGAGCATGCGTAAGATATCATTCTTGTCTTTATCAGTGAGGACATCCTGGGAAAGCAAACGCCGTACTGCGTCGCTCTGCCAAGCCGACAGGTCTTTTTCTGCCCAATGAATGATGGTCTCAAGTGTCGTCATGTTCAGCTCTCATAAGTAAAAAAGGACAGATTTATTTTTACAGGTCAACATATTTCCACTGACTCTTGACTTTAATCCTATAATATTACGTCAAATACCGGCAGTACAAATCTTAACCTATTTCATACCTGCCGTAAAGTTGAGCACCTGCTGTTTATCAAAAAATACTCAAAGACCTCTCACCAATCAAAGCAACCAGCAGTAGGCGTAGGGGGGGTATAAATCGACTCCGGACGGTCCATACCCCCTCGGGAAATAACCCCCACCGAACCTTTATTGCTTCCTTTTGACAGCTCAGAAATTATGCTTATTGATTTGTGATACAATAAAAATTTACCCATGTAGCCAGCCAACCAAACTCAATGATACCGATAATCCTGCACGTTCCCCACTCCTCAACGATCATCCCTCAGGAAATACGTGATCAGTTCATAGTCACCGATGAGGAACTCGACGATGAAGTACGGCTGATGACCGACCATTACACCGATGATCTGTTTGTGAGTGATGGGTTGAAAAGTTTTACTGTTATCTTCCCGATCAGCAGGATATAAAGTTTATGGAAGAGAATTCGATCAGGATGTGACAAGATGCAATTCAGTCAGTAAAGAATGGGATAATGATTTACGTAATATTGTACGGAGTCTTGGTATTTGTTGCTTTTCTTATTGCGCTAAATGGACTCCTAAAAGGCGCAAATAAGGCACAGGCTGATATGGTGCTTCGTTTCATTTTAATTGGGACAGTAATCACCACCTTTTTTGTTGCAAGCTGGAAGCATGGTGTTATCGCTATTGGTGTCGCATTGATTTCTGCCAGGCTTACACGTCCTATTGCGGCACGCGCAGCATCTAAACTCCTAACTGTGCGAAAAGGGGAAAATGACAAGTATATTGGCCTTCCACCGCGTAAGCTTGAAAAAATTTCTAAACGATTAGATATTGGATGGCCAATTCAACCAAATCAGTTTGACAAAGTATATGAGAGTTATGATCAGGCCGAAAGTGCTCTGTTTGCCTACTGTGAATCCCGTCCACGAATCAGAGAGGTAATGAACGAATTCAAGATCTCTCGTGAAGATCTAAAAGAAATATATTTTCAACTTGTTGATGCTGGTTGTGGTCAATGGAGTTGTGGGCACTGGGTCGCTGCATCAGCCTTGGCGTATCCAGAATCATTAAGATACATTCTTTCAAGAAAAGGAGAAGATATCAGCGAAACGTGTTTTAATCTTATCATGTATTTTGAACACGGATCGTTCGGGATGGGACTATAATATGTAGAAATCGAGATCCGATAAATTTTTCTCCCTTAGGATCGCTGCTATGGGAGAATAGGAGGGCTTATGAACGTGTACGTCATCCTTGTTCTTGTTGCACTGGCTTCGTTCTGGCTGCATAGACGCTGGAAGCGCAATGCCATCATCCAACAATATAGTGAGGCAGCGGAGGCAGGTGACGCCGAAGCACAATTTGAAATTGGAGCTCTTTATCAATACGGTAGAGGCGTCCCGCAAGACTACGTTAGGGCCGTTAATTATTATAGCAAGGCAGCGCAGCAGGGGCATATTGAGGCACAAAGCAATCTTGGAATTCTTTATGCATCGGGACTGGGCCTACCGAGGGACTATAGCAAAGCACTCAAGTTGTTCACCAAAGCTGCAGAGCAGGGGCACGCCTACGCTCAAAACAATCTTTGCCGCCTGTACTCCTTCGGCGAAGGGGTTCCCCAAGATTATGTCACTGCATACATGTGGCTGGAGCTTTCTATAGGAGGTCTTGAAGGTGCTCAAAAAGAGAAGGCTGAGATGAATCGCGACAGGTTCTTGGCATCCCACATGACAAATGAAGAAATCGAACGAGCCAAGAAAATGGTAGTGGAATGGAAGGCACGCCATTAGCATTGGTTGAGAAAACGGTGAACAAACCAATTATGAGGGACGGCAAGCCCAGAGGCGATTCAATGTTTATTGCCCCGCCCAAGGCCAGAGGTTCTAAAAAATCTGTGCCACGCACTTGCCACCCCTTATTGCAACGTTATATTGAGAAAATAGAACCGGTGAGGTGAAGATGCATCGATTTTTCGTAGTCAGTTTCAAGAGACATTGCTTCACCATCGTGGCACTTGCATTAGCTTTTTGCGTGACCGACGCGCATCGAGCAGCAGCAGCAGCCGCGCGGAAATTTGATACACTGGCGTTCTTCGAAAAGAATACAACATTCTTTGCCGATTTTGCCACGTTTAGGAAGCGGTGGTTTGCTGTCGAGGATAGCATTTCCGGCATCAAGGACGAATATGAGCCATTCGACTGGGAGGAAACCAGAAATAGAGCAAAGGATGTAGTGGTACGACACGAAGCTCTGATGGTGAAGTTCGCTCGAGATTGCAGAGCAGCCAAAGCAGGGCTATCAGTGCCCGAAGCGGCACAGGCACAACAAGCAATAGAATGCATGCTCGAATATCTCGATGGCGTTGGGTTGGTGGTGCTGAAGCTATACGAGATTACCGAGAAGCTATATGGTAAAATTTTGGATCCGTATTCCTACACTATGGAAGCATACAATACAGACTTCCGTCAATTCAAGGACCTAAACGATTTCATTGAGAAGAAGGGGAAGGAAGTGAACTTGTTGCTGTATGGCAAAAGCTCTCCGCCCGGCAGGTGAACGAAGGTCAACAGCAGAGTATGATATGTGCTATACGAGCGGAACGGAAGGCATAGAGGCGAACCATGAGCGAGTATTCAAGTGAGCAGGTGAAGAAGGAAGCGGAACAGGAGGCTCTCGACTATTTTCTGGATGCCTACGAGAGTATCACCAGCGAAACACTCGAAGTCCTTGAAGCCACCGAAAGACCAGACTTCATTTGCGTACGGCAAAATGGAGAGCAAGTCGGTGTTGAACTCGTGAAGGTGAGGCGTGGTAATCCCAACGACATCTTATGGGATAAAATCATCGAGAAGCAGGACTTCATGTCGCTA
>JAUWMI010000078.1 GCA_030613245.1 Candidatus Sumerlaeota bacterium | reverse complement strand
GTCTGTTGAATGTTTAAATTGTTAAAAAGCTTGCATTGCCTCGGGATCTGCTTTGACTCGCTTGCGAAGGGAAAAACACTCAATCTTAGCTTGCGGCAATCCGTACTTGCGAAGTACCCATTCCAAAACGGTAACTCCGCTGATCCACTCTTGCACTAATATCCTCTGACTCGGCATGAAGCGGATGACAAGTGGCACTAGATGTGTAAAGCGAAGTGCAGTCAGTGCCAGATATTCAGTCCACATTGCTCTTGACTGATCCTCACCATATTTTTTGACAATTACCTTCTTACCGGGCATCCATTCTCTGAGTTCTGTCGTTGCACACGGTCCACGTCCCCAGCTTCGTAGCAGTTTTTCGTCATCATACATAGGATGCATACAATACACGGTCTTTAATGCTTCGATTCCTCGCGGCAGATTCCCAAGTACCTAGAACTTTCGCATCTGAAAAACCGCAAGATATTACTTCATGTGTGAAACGACTGAAATCAGCGCTTCTCCTAGAGACATCATCTCTGTACTTATATGGGATCTCTATGATGCACACTCCTCCAACTGTTACTAGTGCTCTCAGAGCACGGAGGCTTTTTCGAAGAGTTATAAGATCCTTGCTGTAACGAGGATCGGTGAGGATCAGCCACATATCTCCGATCGACATAAGGTGATGCAATACCGATAGGCAGAGCACACAATCAAAATGCTCACCTTTCTCTGTCCCAATATTCGGGAAAACGCCGAGACCAAACTTCGGCTTTAAGCCTTGCGACCTTGCTAGAAAGTGTGCGATTACTAAGGTTCGCCACTCGCTATCTACTCCTAGAACGTACGACGCGCCGCTTTTCAGTGCAGCTAAACAGAATGCTCCTTCTGCACAGCCGATATCCAATACCCTTTTGCCTTCAAAATCGCATCTTGCTATGATTGCATCCCATTTTTTGCTACTGTCTCCCTGCGTCTTCTCGGGATCAGTTCCTCGCACACTCTGATAAAACCTTTGCCTTCTCAGATACAATTCAGCTATACACAGAGGGACAAAACGCGCCATACCAAGCAATATTTTCCCAACAAGCATTTCTGCAGTATTTGGGAGATCATAACACCGTGATGCAGTCTTCCTCATAGAGACCTTCTCGTATTGCGTCCAGGCGTCATACCTACAACAGCGTTTAGATTCTTCTTCTGTTTCAGTTCAGTGTGAGTTGGGTAATTGCCTTGATCAAGATTTGAGCCTGTGCTTTGACTTCTTGAGATGGCGTAAAGTATATTTTCAAAGCGAGCTACAATGGGGCCGGTGGTATGATTTTCCAAATAATGTCGCCTAGCAGCTTGGGACATCTCTCGGTACTGCTCGGTCGAGTCGAGCAACGCGCGAATTCCGACCGCTAATTCGGAAGCATCTTTGCCCACTTTGCCAAGGCCTTTCTCGGCAATCAGGTTATCAGGGTCAAATGTCGAGACAGTCGGCAAACCATAGCTCCAGGCTTCTAAAAATATGTTGGGAAAACCTTCCGTACGACTTGTGCAAATCAGAGCTGCCGTTCGCTTATAAAACTGCTGCATGTATGAATGGGGAACCATCCCATGTAGATGAACGTTTGGCATAGACTTAGCTCGCGACCGCAAACGCTGGACATATTCCGATTCACTATTGTCGTTACCAACAACGTCGAATTGGAGATCCTGATGCTGTTCTGCTACGTCTAAAAGCAGTTCCGGTCGTTTGACAGGCCTAAACGATCCTATCCAGAGGAGGCGCGTACCCAGCGCAGATGACACAGCGTCGGCCCCATCAGGGCAACACCCGTAATTTGGAGCACAATTGGGTATGACTATACTGTCAACACCGAAGTTCTCACGAAGGAGTTTCTGCTGCGTTGCTGTCTGGGCAATAACGAGATTCGCCCGCCGGATACCATAACGGCAAAAAGCACGTTCATGCCTTGTCGTACAATAGGAAAGGCTAAAAATGCAACTGGCATCACTCGCAACAGCAAACACAAACCTTCGACGATGCCGACGACAAAAAGCTGCCACAATACCGGTGATACTGTCACTTGTTCTTTGGTAGTAAATGTCAGCGTCCGCCCTCCTCATCGCACGCCAGAGGCTTGTAAGTCTGGGGTATAGAAAACGCAAGACCGGGATTCCAACATGTTGATCATACGCCTTAATAATTCGCATCCCGTCAATTTCCATCTCATTATCCTGGCCATGATCGAGTGTTACGAAAATGACTCGATATCCCCGTTTTGCAAGCTCCCTGCCAATGAGCACCTGTTGTATTTCCGCCCCGCCGATATGGCCAAACTTTGGATCGTCTACTAGCGCAGCAAAGTTGTCCAACGCGACAAAACAAATACTGGGCTTGCCGTTGGTCTTGAGACATTCATTCATAAACTGGGTCCTTTGAGAGCCACACAGGGGATACTATAGCTCTCAGCATACTCTCTGAATAATCTTAGCTGGCAAACCACGGTGTCATAATCATGGTCTACTTCTCCGCCCCCCCCAACATGATCGCAGTTACCACTCGCCATCGTACCTTGAGTGAAATGAGCAACAAAACAAATTCTTAGTTTCCAATCATGTCCACAAAGTAGCCTAAACGTTTCTCTCGTTATGAAATTCGCTGTCCTACAAAAACCAAGCCCGCGCTTAACCGGGACTCCGGAAAATCACCTTTGTAAAATAGAAACATACAATGATCCAGAATATCTTGGAAACGATCCAATAACGAAGCAGCCACTCCCCGTAGGCCAGGTTCTTTTCTTAATGATAAACCATAGAATTGAAACGCCCCACCATATCCACAGAATTTCACGTTTAACCCTAATGGTTCAAATATACGTCTGAATGCGCTCTTCCGCATAAGTTTGCAATTGTGCGCCTTCAACACGTCGCGTGCGCATAACCAAAGGAACGGATAACCCACACCGTGCAGGTTCGGGATTGTACATATTAAATATCCACCTGTTTTAAGCAGATTGACATGCAAATTTAATACCTCGTCAGGAGGATCAAAGTGTTCAATAAAACCTGCTGAGAATACTACATCAAAATGTCCTCTAAATCTATTATGAAACTCTTGATCGAAGAAATCCGCTTCAATTACGTTAGAAGTATCAAATCCATATCTACGGAAAGTCTCAAGTGTGGAAATCACTCCCGAATGACTGTATTCAATCCCATAAGGCTCATAACCAAACATGCGGTGTAGATTCACAAGATTGCCACCTGGGGCACATCCGATCTCGATTACTGACCAATCGGGACGTACAGGTAGATGAGTCTTCAATGAATTTAGAATGGCAAAACTACCGTAGCCCTGCCCCACTTGAGCCCCTCGCTTACACCTTGCATTATCGACCAATTTGCGGAGTAAGCCTTTCCTTGCCTGCACGTTTGTCCCTGTGGATTGGGCTTGAGTTTCGTGTCGTGAGTTCCAGAATTGTTTGTTCGTCAATCTCATGCAGATGAGGCTCCCATAGTCATATGGCGCACAATCCACGTTTTTATCCGACGTGGCAGCACGTATCGCCAATACAAAACTGCTATGACCACGCTCCCTAATGCCCCGCCCCACACCAAACCTGTCAACGGTTCGGTATGAAAAATGAACCGTGCCCCCACCAGACAAACCGTGAATGGCAGTACATGAACTACCGGCCCAGCCATTATGTGCAGAAAATACCGCCTCATATCAAGGCCAACTCGCCGGCATATCAAATATGGCAGATATACCAGGTTCATAATCGTTAGCGGAAGCGTAACGGCAACCGCAACCCCGGCAAGTCCCCATCCCAGCGGGCCAAGTACCAGAACGGTCAGCCCGACAGAGCACAGGGATGCGACAAATTGCGCCATACCCGCTCGGCCGTGTGCATTCATGCCTGTAAGAATCATCAAGACGGGTGATTGGACCATCATAGCAAAATAGCCAGCCGCCAGAATCGCCGGGACCAGGCCGTTTGCATACCGCGAACCCATCCAGAACTGTAGAACCGGGCCGCCAAAAACTACCAGCACCAGAACCATCGGCAGAACCATATAAAAAGAATAACGAACTGATTTAACCAATAATGCACGGATACCTTCCAGGTTGTTGGTTCTTTGCAGTGAACTGGAGGTCGGCACAAGGGTCATTGCCATCTTGTTTACCAACGTGTTTATATGTCGAACCAATGCTTGTGGCCGGGCATACAGGGCCAGCACCGCCGGTCCCAGGTAGACTACAATCAGGATGCTGACAGTCTGATTCAACAGTAAGTTTGAAATACTTGGAATCAGTGTCTTTCCACCAAAGACAAACAATTTTCTGATTGTCCCCCACCCTACTAGGGACGGGCGGAGTCGCAAACCTTCGCACACACGATGGGCCAGTATCACTCGTGTCGTAAAGGCCAAAACGATTACCACGAAGTGTATCACGGCAAGGCTCGGCAGAGAGCCGCCCTGCAGCAGGGCAAGAACCATCCCGACAACCGTCGCCACATGCCATCCGCTCTTGATGATATTGTGCAGTCCCCATCGGTGACAGCCGGTCAGGACCGCGCTGAACGTACCGAAGGAGATTTCAATGGCAAGACTGATTCCCAGGATGAACACTACCCACTGAGCTTCAAGCACATTCTCTTCCAACCGGGCACCAAATAATTGAGGCAGCAGCAGTGAAACCGCAATCGTCAATCCTAAAACCAGCAATCCGGCGATGCCCAGAACACAGAACGCCGAACTTACAATTCGGTTCACGCCGGAAATGTCGCCAGCCGCCCGATATCTGGCAACATAGCGATTGACGGACGAGCCGATCCCTGCCTGGACCAGGCCAAAATAGCTCACCAGCGACCAGGCAAGGTCCCAAACTCCCAGCAGCTCCTGCCCCAGTCGCCGGTCTATCATCCGCGGCATAATAAATCCCGCAATAATGAACACAAAGTGTGCTGACCAGCCAAAGATGACATTTGAGACCAGGCGATCTCGACCTGTTAAATCCTCTCCGGTTTTTTCAGCTTGCTTATAATTATTAGAATCGTCTTGAAACTGTTTTGTCATTGTGGTGTATGTTGCTTTAGGTTTTATTTATATCCATACCTCGTCAACTGCTTCCCGACAAGGTGCTCTATCCTTGATACTTGTGAATCAGTGAACGCCGTTCGCCATTTGTCGTCAAGACAGATAGCCTGCTCGGAAGACAAGCGCATTTTGTTCCCAAAGACGTGCAGGCCAGCGGAGCGAAAGTCCATGTTCACTCGGGATGGATCTAAATTCAGAAACACGCACAGCTTCTCCAGTTCCCCTTGTGGGTCTAAGCACAGATCTTCGTATCGAACTTGCCTCCACTTACTTCGGTCTAACCGAGCAAGGAGTTTTTCTGTCGCCATAATGCCACGTTGCCATTCGATGGCAGATTTCTCTACAGACCAGCCATTGTCTCGAACGTATGTGTGAGCTACGCCCCGACCATCTCGTACCAAATGAATGACCTTCACTTCAAGTTCAGGGATGCGAAGCAGAAATTTCAGCCTGCGGGGTAGCTTGGACGAGTCTATCAAGATCTGTGAATTGGTGGCCTTGGTTACGGTTTCGACCAAGGCAACATTTCGTTCGGCGATGGTCCGGAATTGCCGACGCCATCCATTGCTCAGCCGGAGCACGCTATCCCTGATAGTTTCTAAAATTGGTCCGCGATGCTCGGCATGTAATACACGATCTACCAATCGATTCTCGGTGTACTCAAAACGTGTTCCGAAGTCTGTAACGTCCAGGTTGAATCCTCGATAGGCCATCTGATCGATGACGTGTAACCAAAACGGACACTCCTGAGCTTTATGTCCGCAAGAACAGCGGTAGCCCGGATCCTTCCTGTAAGAGGTGCCCGCTGTGTCGCCTATCGTTGTGGCCTGAGGATGAGAACCCAGCAACATCGCCAGCAGCGTCGAACCGGAATGGCTTGCCGCCATAATAAAGGCCAGTTTAGTCATGAGTTAGCCCAAACCAACGGTGTTTGTGAAACTGTAATGACCTCGGTAATGTGTGTGCTGGGAATTGATGCCCCATTCGCTCCGGCGGCGAGACAACTCCGAGCTACGTATAGCCGAAGCATTAAGCCGATCGCACACCAGAGACCTAAATCAATCTCTCGTGGATAAAATGACTGGCCACCCATGAAGGTCACCAAGTGGCCGGTCACAAGAGCCAGAGCAAGCCCTCCCGCCGCCGTGTACAGGGGATCTCCTCGATCAACAAAAAGCCGAGTGGAATATACCAGGATGAACATATGCAAGCCGACAATGATGACAAAACCTACCAGACCATTATCGAGCAGTACCTCCAAATAAGCTTGATGCGGATGTGTAACAGCCTCATATAGGCTCACTTCGTCTTTAAGGGTCGCTCTCAGGCCTGTCCGTAACATGGCTTCCCGCCCGAATCCGAAGATCGGGGCTTCATAGATCTTCTTAATAACGAATGGCCAAATCTCGTTTCGTCCAGAAGTAACTTTGTATTCGTCGGTATCTTTCTCCCCGGCAATATTAGTTGTTCCGAAACCGAATCTTATCCGTTCCTTGGTTCCGGGGAATATAACGAAAATGATGAGTACCATAAAAGGCAACAGTAATAAATATCGCCGCCAGCGAAGAAAGCAGAGAAGCACCAATGTTGCGCCACAGGCGACTATGGCGCCGCGACTCCCTACCAAGCATACGGCATACAGGCTTGCGGCGGATGCACCACACATGAAAAACTTGTACTTCCGTTTTTTCAGTAGTGGTATTATTGTCAGCATCGCCCAAGGGACACCAGACACCATCTTTCCCGCGCCATTAATGCTAATTCCGATGTCCTCTTGTATATTCTTACGAGATGTTAGCCTACCAGGCTCAAACACAACTCTAGGCGGCACATACCTAATTATCTGAACGACAAACAGGGCAAAGAGTAGAAGGATGCATACAAGAGCCAATTTGATACGACGAAGTGTGCGACAACCGTCAAAGAGCAGTAGGCCGACTATAGGCCACTTAATCGTGTTGATCAATTGCTCACTGACAAGAGTTCCCAGTGTAAGATGTGCCAGCTGACTTCTATCAAACATCATCCTCACCCAGCCAACCAATATCACACCCAGCCAAAGCACTAAAAAGACATTGATATTCGTTGGCATGTCCCAAAGGAGTCCCTGGCGTCTGCGATTCACCAGCCAAGCGAGAAATATATCGGCAAAGAGAATATTCCATATGTTCAAGCCTTGGATACCTCCGAAACTCGTGGGGAAATCATAGCGATACATAATAGCCGTCAACAAGATCAGACCGCAGAGACTCTTGAACCAGTCCTTCCAGGCATAAACCAGAAGGATAACTACGAAAATGTATAAGGCCAATTGACGGATAATCACAGGGATAATCATATGTAAGTCTAACCGTTTGAAGTGGGGTTTTTCGTAGAGCCTGCAATACTTTTTAAGGGTTCTGAAGTGCGGTTGGCAGGCCAGGTGTGCAGGATCCAACCCATGTGATAGGGGCGGCTTTCGTAATCGACTGAGACAGCGGGGAATACCACATCCACACCCGGTACTCGGATAGCTGGGTGTAGACGACTGGCGGTTGCCTGTAGGCCACGCACCAGCCTGCCTGGTTCATGTCGGGCAACTTTGCGCCAAATAACATCCCGTTCCTTATCAATAAGTGTCACGAGGGTTTCCGGCGGATTGGACAGCCAGCGGAGGCCTTTCGCGATCGATTCAGAATAATACCGGCCACAGGCCTTGGCCAGAGCAAACAGGGCCATCGGGGCCATCGAATCCTGATGTACCGAATACACCGGATAGCCTTCAACGATCCGACCGGTCCGCACATCAAAATGCCACCACCACTGACCTTGTGGCCCTTGCAGATGACACATACGCGCAGCGCAACGGCAAGCTATTTCAGCAGCCTGGGTGTCTCCGGTAGCCTGATGGTAGTGGGACAGCGCCTGGATTGGATACACAAACTCTGCAAAACAGCTTACATGAGCACGAAGTGCCGACAGGCCTTTCTTTGCAGGTGCATGTGGAAAAAGGCCCGATTCCTGTTTGAAAGAACCCATCAGTGCATCAGCAATTCTTTCGGCAAGAGCCATGTCGGTGGCCTCACTTCCGCCGATGACCAAGGCCGTCAATGCCCAGGAAAGCTCAACGGTCGGATATGCTCGCCCTGCCGGGTCCATCCGTCTAAGCATATCTACAGCCTTGTGGGCACATGGGTGTTGTAGCATTCTCGCCGCCCAGGTCGTCAAGGCGACTTCCCCCAGTTCTTGCGATTCTTCAAAGTCAGCGATCAGTCGTCCACAGACATCCTCCCGACTGTGGTTGCCGAGCACCTCTGCTGCGGTATGCTGGTCCTCGCCAGCCAAACCTATCAAAGCCATCGCAGTATACCGCCGACTCACGCCCTCCAGTACCTCACCCTGGTCGTTTCTTCGCAATCGAAAGGCAAACAGTTGCTCTTTGCGGCGGTACATCTTTGCCAGTGAATGAACGGCAATCGAACGCAGCTTCCGGACAACCTCGGAAATAGTCGGTATATCAGATTGACTTCTTTGACTCACTATAATTGTGACTTACTGGTTCTACTATAATAATAATCGTATCCGTAATCATTGTGGTTATCTGATCCTATAAATACCGTGCCTAAAAGGCGTCCCCCAGTAGAATCA
>JAUWMI010000066.1 GCA_030613245.1 Candidatus Sumerlaeota bacterium | reverse complement strand
CACTGGTAGGGGCATGCTGCGGCGTGCCCCTACAAACATTGATCATTCTATGGGCGTATAGCAATACGCACCTACAATATCCCGCGTGGATTCCTACGAAACAAGGGCAGGGATGAACCCTGCCCCTACGCAAAAAACAATACCTACCCGCTGCTGATCCTCGACCGCCTCACCCTCCCTGCTTTTCCCTTTGACGATTAAGACACTTTAATACTGCCACAGAGGCGCAGAGACACAGAGCTTTATAAGGTAGGGGCACGCCGTGGCGTGCCCTTACATAAAGACGGCAATAACAGGGGCGTATAGCAATACGCCCCTACGTCCTGCTACGACTTACCTAATAGCCACAGAAATGCAGAGACACAGAGCTTTATAAGGTAGGGGCACGCCGAGGCGTGCCCTTACATAAAGACGACAATAACATGGGCGTATGGCAATACGCCCCTACGTCCTGTTATGACACACCTATAGCAACACAGACACAAAGGCACGGAGATTCTTAAAAGCCGAAAAATGTAAAATGAAAATTGGAAACATCAAATTCTAAATTTGCATTTTGCACTTTTCAATTTACAATGAAATACTGAGCAGTCGAGGAGTTTTCTATAATGCCGACTGCTCATCCTGAGGAGCGAAGCGACGAAGGATCTTACTCCAGGCAATCATAAATCTCGTTTGCTTAGCTAGCCTAGCCCATTAGTCACGTTCAGCAGCCAGATTGCAAGCACCGCAAATCCTAGCCCCACCCAGCCACGTCGGCCCAGCTGCTCGCGCCAAACAACAACAGAGATTATGGATGTTAAAACCAGATTAACGGAGCCGCGTACGGGGAAGGCAATCAGAGCTGGCAGTTGCGATAAGGCTATTACCATCGCCGCATACCCACAGGCATTCATCGTACCCATGAATATACCGTACGGCATTGCCGCACGCTGTGGCACCACACGCCGGTAAGCCTGATACAGCACTGCCAAAAATGCGCACGAAACGTAGAGGCTCAGCAGGTAGGTCATCAGGTAGCCGCCGAGCTGCCATTCGTGCAGCGCCTTCGCCGTGGTTACTCCAATTCCCGAACATATGAACGAGACGATCAGGTACACAAGCCCTTTTGGATGCGCTATCACCTGGCTCAGTCCCTTCACCTGGGCAAAGCCGAGTATCGCCACGACCACGAATACCAATCCGGCCAGTTGCCAGACGTTAGGCGCTTCGTGCCAGAACGCCACCGAGGCCAGCACAGGAACTATCACCGACAGATTGATTATCGCCCACGACACTGAGAGATAGCCATGGCGAACCACGTAAAAGAACATGCCAATGGCCACGAACATGGTGGTACCACCGCATACGCCAAGGCCTATTGCCCGCAGATTCAGTGGTGCCGGTTTCAGCACGAGCGTTGCTGCCGACACGAACACGAGAGCGGTCACATACTGCACTGTCGCTACGGTCAGCGCGTCGTAGCCCTTGCGCGCTGTCATCTTATAGACCAGCGAGAAGAAGGTGAGACAGATAATCGAGATGGTCAGCGCGAACACGTCTCTCAGCCTCCGCCCGGCTTATCACTACAGCAAAGGATATACTTTCTCGCCATTATGCTTTCCACTTCAAGGTTCACTCTGATGTGTTCTGTTTTTGCCAAAAAGCAACCACTTATGCGCCTTTGCGTGAGATAAAATTTTTCCTCATCATGTAGGGGCGTTTAATTAAACGTCCCTACGCCACCCTTAGCCTGCGGCGCATTGTATCACTGGGTATTCGGGCGCAATCTACTAATGTCGTTTAATGCAGTAAATCGAAAATTGCAATGTAAAACTGCGTCATCGGGCAAGCAGAGCTCCCCATGCCGATTTTTGCTGGACACTATCCACAAAAACAGGCTATTAGACATCCCAAGATTCCCATCCCTGCAAAGGAGAGGCAATGGAATCCACGCGCTGCCGCTTTGCCCATAATGTGCTTGCCTCTTTTCTATCAAAAGTCGTCGTCAAGATCATCGGCTTCGCGGTCTCCATTCTCCTGATTAACTTCCTCGGCATAACCCTTTTCGGCACCTATGCCATCATCATAACTCTGCTGATGATATGGATGATCTTCATGGACTTTGGCTGGGGCAATATGATTATCCGTGAGGTCAGCAGGGATAAGGCGCTGACGCGCGCCTACTTCGCCAACTTTCTTGCATTCCAGGCGCTAGTGGGAATCTTCTTTATAGCGCTCCTGCTTGGTGTTGGACGTGCCCTACACTATTCACCTGAAATCCAGCGGCTTATTCTCATTGCCTGCCTTGGCCTTTACTGCTACGGCCTCTCCAAAGTTCCAAATGCTTTTCTGGTGGCTTATGAGGCCGTTGGTCTGGTTTCGCTCATTGTTCTGGTGAGCAACCTCATCAACTCCGCGCTGATCGTTCTTGGCATCCTATTGGCAAAACCGCTGGCCTTCTTTATCTGGGTCAATAATGCCTACCTTATTGCCCAGTGTATCCTCTTTCTTTATTTTCACCATCGGCGCGTCTGTCCCCTCGCTCTCAAAATGGATTTCGCTCTCTGGCGAAAACTCCTTGCTTTAGGTCTACCTTTCACGCTTCTCGTTGGTGCGTCGGTGCTCTATACAAAAATTGATGTAGTGATGCTGTCGAAAATGAAGGATGTTGCTGCGTGCGGCATTTATGCCAGCGCGGCAAAGTTCGTCTATCCTCTCACGCTTTTCTCCGAAGCTGTGCTCATCTCTCTGTTCCCTCTGCTTTCACGCAAGCGCGCCGAAGACCCTGCGGCCTTTGCCTACTCAATTGAGAAAACAATCAAGTACCTTGCTGCGTTCAGCATTCCCACCGCACTTGGCATCACGCTACTCGCCCCGCGAATCATCGCGCTCCTGCTCAAGCCCGAGTTCGCCCCCGCCACTCTCACATTGCAACTGCTCATCTGGTATCTTCCGATCGTCTATTTCTATGGCGTAATCTCCCACGCCCTGATTGTGGCAGAGCGCGTTGTCTTCCTCACCGTCGTCAACTGCATTGCGATTGCGGTCAATGTCGCGCTGAATCTCCTGCTCATTCCCAAATACAGCTTCAATGGAGCCGCAGTCTCAACACTCCTCTCCGAAGCGTTTGTTGTCCTCTGTTTTATCATATACAAGCGCCAGCTGGGAGAGGTTAGAATCCCCGTCTTCGCACTGGGCATGGTACTCATTGCGGGAGCTTGTATGGCGGGATGCCTTGCGATCCTTCAATCAATTAGCTGGAACATTGGGCCGCTTGTCGAGCTAGTAGGACTTATTGTGATTGGTTTCGGCGTCTTCCTCGGAGTCCTGGTCTTGCTGCGATTTGTTCAGCCAGACGAAAGAAACTTTTTCGCTTCCATCCTGAAACGATAACCGCTCTATTTTCTACCCACATTATAGTGAAAATTTAACCGCAGGGGAATGGCCCCGCAGCCTGTCTGTGGCTACGATTTAGCGGGAAAAAGAAATGCTCATATCAATATGTTGTAGATTCTATTGCGCGCACTTCTACATATAGATATGAGCCAGTCCGCGATAGTCTGCTTCTCACGGATGCTATGTGATGAGAAGTTACAAGGAACTCCACTCCTGGCCTGATGTTGCAGCTGAACAGGTGTTGAACGACTCCACGAAAAAGGAATTCGAAAGAATTATCTGATATACGTGATTTTTTTCTTGACAGGTCGAATATGTTGTATGTATGTATCGCTACAGTTCCATATATATATCTAAACTGGGGGTGATGACGATGGCGAAGAAGAAGGCGAAGAAGAAAAAAGCTGCGAAAAAAGGCTGCAAGGGGAAGAAGAAAAAGAAATAGCCTTATATCGTGACTACAACTAAAGCAAACGGCTAAGTTTTTAGGAAAGGCGGGCCGCAGCTTCAGTGCTATCTCCTCCATCCGACGGACAATAGGGTATTCCTGGGCGCACGCATGGAAAAATCCCTTTCTTCCTGCTCCTGATCCTTCAACATCCCCCTTTGAGTGTCCCCTCTTAGGGGTTTAGGTAGCACGAACACTGCACCCGCCTTTTCTTATGCCATTTTTTCAAGTATCATTTCCTCCCCATTTGTTCTACATACTCTCGTTTCGAACTCTCCTTTTGCCTACACAGACAGGTTGAAAATGCGCCTGTGGCGTGATGCCCGTGCCACCTCCTTGTTAAGATTCTGATACCAGCTGCATCAAGAAGGCGAAGCACCGCATCAGACCGCTTTCTTAACTAATCCTTCGCACCCTACTGTAAAACAACACTTGAAATCGACCGACGAATACATCCATACTTCTTCGACTGCTTCTTAAAGGAGAAAGCACCATCACGATAAGAAGAGAGCGAAGATGTCGAACCCTTTTCTCCGAACCAGAGCAGATAACGAAAACAAGGACGATAGGGCGGCGCAGAATAACAATTTAAAAACACGAGGTAACACTATGATAATTTGTGATCATCGCCCCAAAATCTTTCAATCCACGATAGTAGTTATATTCATATTACTTCCCATTCTGTTCTTCCCCATTTCCTGCTCGCTTATACGGCCATCGTTGGTCAGACCGCCTGATCGCTCTTTGCGCATTCAAGCGGAAGACTATGATGTGGGAGGCGAGGGGGTTGCTTATCACGATACGACGCCTGGCAACAGCGGTAAAGAGTATCTCAAGGATGACGTAGATATCGAACTCTGCCAGGAAGGTGGCTACAACGTTGGCTGGATAAAGAGGGGCGAATGGCTCCGGTTCTCCAATATACACGCACACGGAAGAGACTATTATGTAAGCGTTCGCGTCGCCTCGGAAAATCGCGAAGGGGCCTTTCGCATCGAAGTTAATGGTGTGGACGCTACAGGGATGGTGACTTTTCCTGCAACAGGAGGATTTCAAGATTGGACCACGGTTGATGCAGGTGTCGTAACACTCACATCGGGTTCCAACACAATCCGGCTTATTTCCGAAGCGGACTCGTGGAATATCAATTGGATTGCATTCAACACGAGCAAAAAGGCGGCTCGCGCTCTACATAAACCCCCGGAGAAGAGAAAACAAAACCCGCGGATGCTCGTCACCCTGCCCGAGTCAGCTTTCCAACAGGCGCAGGCAATCCTCGGAGAGGAAAACCTGAAAAAGGTAGATACTGCCGGTCCGGAGGGCAAACTGGTTAGGGCGCTCACCCGTAAGGTTCACGTTGATGAGCTGAAAGAAAATGCAATATCTTGTGATGAAGCCACCACGACCGTGCCTTACAAATATCGGCTCGATGGCTTTCTCGATCGCATGAGAAAACCTTTGCCGATGGACAACGGCCGTATCATTGTCAACGACGGCTATCACGATAATTTCATGGTGGAGGATCTGCTAAAGGCATTCGCCGAGCGCTACCCCACGATAACGAGTCTGCATAAAATCGGCGAGACATGGCAAGGGCGCGATATTTGGGCTCTGAAAATTTCCGACAATGCTGATATAGAGGAAGACGAGCCGGCATACCTGTTTGTTGCCGCACACCACGGCAGCGAGCTGCTTAGTACGGAGTTTGTCCTCGACACCATCGAATATTTGACGGTAAGTTATGATAAGGATGAAAAGGTACGCACCTGGGTGGACAGTTACGAAATCTGGTGTGTGCCCCTGGCCAATCCGGATGGCTGCTTCCGGTTTTTTCATGTAACCGGCTCAGGGAGAAAGAACGGACGCGACACCAACCATAACGGCAAAATCGACATTACTGATGGGATTGATTTAAACCGCAACTACCCCTACCGCTGGCACACTCTGGGGGAGAGATCCTCAAAGAGCAATCCGAAGCATTACTGGTACCGTGGCCCTGAACCTGCCTCGGAACCCGAAACCCGCGCTATGATGCGCCTGGCTGAAGAGCAACGCTTCATCATGCTTATCTCATATCACACCTCTGCCACGAAAATACTCGTTCCCTATACTATTGACGGGGTGAGGAATCCAGAGCCGAGCGTGGCATGGATGATAGGAGAAAAAATCGCCGCCTTATCCGATTCCTACCGTGAAGATAGGAAGTATAAGGCCGTACGAAATCTTTACTCGGTGGACGGAACCGACCAGGACTGGCACTACTGGAAATACGGAACCCTCGCCTACATCTGGGAAGGCCCGCGCCACAATCCTCCTTTTGAACGTGACCGCGATAAAATGGCGGAAGGCGCTCGCCCGGGCTGGGGTTATATGCTCGACCGGCATGCCGAAGGGCCAACTCTTTCCGGAAACGTCATAGACGCCGAAAGCGGCACCCCTCTTGAGGCTATCATCACACTGGATGAAATCAAAACATTCGAAGGGGAAATCCACACATCCCATCCCGCCACGGGCCGCTTTGACCATATTCTACCCGCGGAAGGTACTTATCATATTAATTTCAGAAAGAAAGGCTACTTACCCAGGTCTGTCGAGGTAGAGGTTGGCCGGGAGTGGAAAACCATCACCGTATATCTGGTTCCTGAATAAACACGCAGAAGCACTCAAGAGAAGCTTGTGAAAGGAAAGGCAGGGGATATTTGAAATTCGGACAGACCCGACCAACCCTACGCTGGTTCCTGAGATGCGCCTGCGGTACAATACAGGGAATCTGATCCTCGACCGCGCAATAATCGAAACCCTCTCTCCTGCAGCCTCACCATGATCCGCCTCCGCCTTCGGCGGTAATGCGCGCCTTCGGCGGACAAGTTTTGCAGGTAGGGGCACGCTGCGGCGTGCCCCTACTGGTTTTCCTCTGGAAATAAGAGTCACGAAGGTGCAAGCCCCCTCCCGCAAATTTTTGCTTCTTTGCGCTACCACCAACCTTTCCTAGCAAGAAAAAGCTTGATTATTTTTTGAATGAGCGGGAGAAAAATAGTTAATAGTAAGTCCTGATGAATCAAGCTGTTTTGAGGGGGATCAAAATGCAGAAGCTTCGTTCTCAGACCCGATTGGCAATATGCAAACCGGCTTCGCTCCAAATACCAATTCTTCTAGCGTTAATCTGCTTCCTTAACTTCTCTCTGGTATGCGCTGCAGCGATAATTGAAGTTCCTGAAAACTATTCAACAATTCAGTCAGCCATTGACGCCGCTACCAATGACGATGAAATCATCGTTGCGCCTGCCACCTACTATGAAAATATCAACTTTAGCGGCAAAAACATCATCCTCCGTTCCACTGATCCAACCAGCACCACCGTTGTCACCAGCACTATCATTGATGGTAATCAAGCCGACTCGGTGGTAATTTTTTCTGGCACGGAGTCTACTACCTGCACACTCTCTGGTTTTACTATAACCAACGGCAGGGCCGCTAACGATGGTGGTATCAGCGGCAATGGCACACTGGCTACCATTGAGAACAACAATATAACTACCAATACTGCCGATGGTTCGTATCCTGATGGCTATGGCGGCGGACTCCACAGTTGCGACGGCATCATCCAGAACAATACCATCTCGGGTAATTCGGCTGGTCACGGCGGCGGGCTCGCCTATTGCGATGGCATCATCCAGAACAATACCATCTCGGGCAACGTGGGGTATGGTGGGGGTGGGCTCTCCGATTGCAACGGCACCATCCAGAACAACACCATCTCGGGGAACCGCGCTACTAGCGGTGGCGGACTACTCGATTGCGACGGCACCATCCATAATAATACTATTGCTGGCAATTATGCTTCCCAGAATGGCGGCGGGCTATTCTGGTGCGACGGTATAATCCAGAGCAATACCATTACTGGCAACTCGGCTAAGTATGATGGCAGCGCGTTCTCCCAATGCAGGGGATTTATTATTAATTGCATCATCTGGGGAAACTCCAGCCCCTGGCCCTGGGGTAGCACTTTTTATGAGTCTACCACTCCCTTTTATAGCTGCATTCAAGATTGGACCGGCGGAGGCAGAGGCAATATCTCAGCTGACCCCAGATTTGTTGACCCGGCTAATGGAGATTATCACCTCCAGCCTGGTTCTCCCTGTATTGATGCAGGGAGTACCTATTACCTCTTGAGGGAATATATTATTGATGTGGATGGAGAATGCCGATTAGCAGGCAGCTCAGTGGATATGGGAAGTGATGAATATGGTAGTTCCATAGACAGTGATGGTGACCTAATGGCAGATAATGATGAGGCAACTCAAGGAAGCAATCCCGATAACCCGGACTCTGATGGTGATGGTTTAAGAGATGGTGCAGAAGTACTTCGCGGAACAAACCCCGCCCAGTATAATATACCATCTGGAATTTCTATTCCTGCTGACTATACCCGTATTCAGCAGGGGCTATTTCTGGCTTTTCCGGGAGAAGTAATTACTGTATCGCCCGGCACTTATTATGAAAATCTTAATTTTCTGGGGAAGAACCTAATCCTGCAGAGTACTAACCCCTTTGCTGACAACATCATTAACAATACCATAATTGATGGCGATCGGTTATTTTCCGTTATTTTCTTTAACGGAACGGAAGACTCAACATGCGCGGTTCGAGGTTTTACCATTCGCGATGGATCAGCATACATTGCTGGCGGAATACGTGGCAATGGTACATTAGCCAAAATTGAGAACAACAAAATCTTGGACAACTCGGCTTTTCAAGGTGGCGGGCTTTACGATTGTGACGGCACCATCCAGAATAATACCATCTATGGAAACTCGGCTATTGGAGATACATGGAGCAGTGGCGGCGGGCTTTACGATTGTGATGGTACCATCCAAAACAATACCATCTCGGGCAACTCGGCCAAATATGGGGGCGGACTATCTGATTGTGATGGTATCATCCAGAACGACATTGTCGCGAATAATTCCGTTTTGGGTACTGGGGCCGGGTTGTATAAATGCGACGGCTTGATCCAAAACACTATCATCTACAGCAACTCGGCTGCTTACGGTTACCACACACTCAGTGAGTGCGCGGGCCCTATTGTCAACTGCATTATCTGGGGAAACACTGCCAGCCGGCACCTGTATGGGTCTAGCACACCAATTTATAGCTGCATTGAAGGCTGGACCGAGGCGGGAAGGGGGAATATCTCGACGGACCCTAAATTCGTTGACCCGGTCAATGGAGATTTTCACCTACTGCCTGATTCCCCCTGTATCGATGCGGGTAATACACATTATCTCTCCGGAGAATATATTGCTGATATAGATGGTGAATGCCGATTAGCAGGTAGTTCAGTGGATATGGGTTGCGACGAGTATGGTAGTTCAATAGATACTGATGGCGATTTATTAGCAGACGTGGACGAAGATACATCAGGAACCAATCGCAATGTTTCGGATACCGATGGGGATGGTTTACAAGATGGTTTAGAAGTGCTTCGCGGCACCAGCCCAACAGTCTATGATACTCCTTCCGGAATTTACATCACTGCTCAATATCCGTCGATCCAGCAGGGTATATTCCTGGCTTTTCCCTCGGAAGCAATCACCGTATCACCTGGCATTTATAAAGAAAGTGTCCATTTCTTGGGGAAGAATTTAGTCCTGCAAAGTACTAATCCCCTTGATGATAGTATTGTTAGCTC
Organism: Candidatus Sumerlaeota bacterium; assembly: GCA_030613245.1. Lineage (GTDB taxonomy): Bacteria > Sumerlaeota > Sumerlaeia > MWCT01 > JAUWMI01 > JAUWMI01. The sequence continues at coordinate 9,611 of JAUWMI010000066.1, read as the reverse complement.
TACTATAATTGATGGGGAAGGATTATTTATTATTATATCATTTAACGGCATGGAGAATGGAACATGCGTTATTAAAGGCCTAACCCTTCAAAATGGATATGCAATTAGGGGCGGTGCAATATGTGGCAATGGAACACGGGCGACAATCGCCAACAACAAAATCTTGGACAACAAGGCTCTATACTCTGGCGGCGGACTGTTCGAATGTGAAGGAGTCATCAATAATAATATCATATCGGGCAATACCGTGCGTCACTCTGTTTATGGTAGTGGTGGTGGGCTTTACGATTGTGACGGTGCCATACAATACAACACTATTTCGAACAACTCGGCCGTATATGGCGATGGCCTATACCAATGCGACGGTATCATCCAGCACAACACCATTGGGCACAACAGCGGCGGTGGCCTATACCAATGCAGCGGTCCCATATTAAACAATATCATCTCCCACAACTCTGGTAGCGGGCTGTACCAATGCGAAGGACTAATCCAGAACAACACCATCTTGCACAACTCGTCCAGCTATGGCGGTGGACTCTACGGGTGCAACGGCACTATCCAGAACAACATTATCTCGGACAACTCGGCTAGATTTTCTGGTGGCGGGTTACTCCTCTGTGGCGGAACAATTCAAAATAACACTATTGCTAGCAACACGGCCGTTATGGGCGGCGGACTAGCCCTTTGCCAAGGGACCATTCAGAACAATCTCATCTATGGTAATTCAGTACGAGGTATAGAATACTATTTTAGTGGTACATCCTATGGCCATGGCATTATGCAGACTGATATTAAGTCTTTGCTGCCACCACGTCCTACTAAAATAAGGGGGAGAGGTGGAGGGCTATACGATTGCAACGGCACTATTCAGAACAATATTATTTCTAGTAACTTAGCGCTTATAGAACTTGATAGTGGTGGTGGACTCTCGTATTGCGACGGTATTATCCAGAACAATATTATCTCAAGGAACTCAGCCTCTTGGCATGGTGGAGGATTATATGAATGCTATGGTACCATCTTGAACAACACAATCTACGGCAACTCCGCTCTTGTTAATGGCGGTGGGCTATACAATTGCGACGCCATCATCAAAAACTGTATTATCTGGCAAAATACCGCCCCTTCAGGCTCGCAGCTTGATGATTATTGCTCGATACCTTCCTATTCGTGCATTCAGGATTGGACAGGCGGCACCGAGAATATCTCTGATGATCCTCAATTAGTTGCCCCTGACAACGGTGATTTCCATCTGCAGTCAGCCTCTCCTTGCATAGATGCGGGTGGCTATGTGAGTGATTTGGATCAGGATTTTGAAGGGAACCCAAGACCATGGGATGCGACAAGTGAGCCTCGCGGCGATGGCTCGGACTTTGACATCGGAGCAGATGAATTTATCGGTTTTATTACCTACGATTTCATTGACTCAGAAGAAGGCTGGACACCTGGCTCAGCGATCATCTTCTCACGACCACAGTACCTGCGCGAGGCGGGATCTCTAAAAATAATCTCGCAGGACAATACCAACACATTTGGCTTCTGGAATAGTCCGGAAAATGCAATTCCTGTGACTAAAGGGTATTTGTATCGTGCGCGATTTGTGGTTTCGACTGATGTGGCACAGCCCGAACTTGTCCCCCAGATTCGTCTGCGGGTAAATTCCATGAACTTTCAGCAAGCCGACTGCCTCACGATCGACAGCAATGGCGACGGTGGTGCATCGCCTACTCCTGAGGGCACAAGCTACGATCTCTACTTTGTGCCGCCAGCAAATGAGCAATTCTGTATGCTCGCATTTGACTTGCTCAACTTCACCAGCAATGATGCGCCAGACGCTGAACTCGCGCTCGATAGTGTGCTGATTGACCGCTTCCGACTGGACACGCTGGACGATTCTGATTGTACCAGCAGGACATATGATATTGAGGCAAGTCAGGAGTTCTGGTCCACCGGCGACGGAACCCTCGTGTTCACTGATCCCGAGTCTTTCTGGGCTGATGGGGCGTTGCATCTGCAGTCAACGACAAACACCAATACATTTGGCTACTGGGGGAACGATGCGACAGATATTACGATCGAAGCGAATCAACTGTATCGTGGGACGTTTGACGTGAGAACGGACGAACCTGAACGAAGTCGCGTGCCGCAGATGCGCTTGCGATTCAACACTGCGAACTTCCAAGCAACGCGTTGCCTCGAAATTGCAAGCTTTGGCGACGGAGCAAATTCTCCGGGCATCACAAACACCACATACGACCGGCTCTACTTCTTGCCACCGGCAAACTGCGTCGGCGAAGACTTGATTGTTTCGTTCGACATACTCAACTTCTCCCCCGACGACGCAGCCGAGGCATCCCTCATCCTCGACCGCGTAATTATAGAGACTATTGAACCTCCGACTTTCCCCTGATCCGCCTCCGCCTTAGCTTCGGCGGACAAGTTTTGCAGGTAGGGGCACGCTGCAGCGTGCCCCCTACTTATCTTTCATATTGTCCGTATGCTAACCGCAGGAATCCAATGCTCCCATTTGAAGCTATTCTCAGCCCCTGGTGCCCACGCTTCCCACCTCGAAAAATAGTTGCAATGCCTTCCTCCGTGGGCAATAGTCACCATAAGTCTGACGACCCATCACGAGCGCACCTGAATATCTCGTGCCTGCTCGTTACACGACAAGATAAGGAGCACATTCCAATGAACATCATCAACAATCAGCAAGGCTGGATTGAAGTAATCTGTGGAAGCATGTTTAGCGGCAAGAGCGAGGAACTCATTCGTCGCCTGCGCCGCGCAATGATTGCCAAACAGAAAGTCGCCATCTTCAAACCCAGAATTGACACGCGCTTCGACCAAAATCTTATCACGTCTCACTCGAATCTCAGCATCCCTTCTATTCCGATCGAAAAGAGTGCCGAGATTCTCGAACACATTGACGAACAGACACAGGTTGTCGGAATAGACGAAGTGCAGTTCTTTGACGAGGGAATTGTGCCGATCTGCCAGGATCTTGCCGATCGCGGGGTGCGCGTGATCTGCGCGGGCCTGGATCAGGACTACAGTGGCAAGCCATTCGAGCCAATTCCGCAGCTCCTTGCCATTGGCGAGTACATCACCAAAACTCTGGCTATCTGCATGGTATGCGGAAATCCGGCGAATCGCACCCAGCGTCTCGTGGCGAGTAAAGAGCGCGTCTTGATCGGCGCTGCTGATGCTTACGAAGCGCGCTGCCGTAAATGTCACGAGGTCCACGACTGAGGAGTTGCGTCGCGTGCCTGCCAAAATTCCTGAACTCGTTGCACCTGCCGGAAGTCTCGAAAAGCTTCACTACGCCATCCAGTATGGCGCCGATGCGGTTTACTGCGGCCTCGAGGAACTGAATCTGCGTATTCGCTCTGAAAACCTCACGCTCGGCCAGCTCCATGAAGGTATCGCTTTCGCTCACTCGCGCCAGAAAAAGGTTTACCTCGCCCTTAACGCCCTGCTCTGCAATACCGATCTCCACCGACTTGATGAGATGATCAACGAAGTGGTGGCTCTTCGGCCCGATGGAATCATCGTGGCTGATCCCGGGGCGATCATGCTCCTTCGCCAGCGCGCACCCTCCATTCCGCTTCACCTCTCAACGCAATTCAGCACCACCAACTGGCAGGCAGTCCGCTTCTGGCACGCGCAGGGCATCCGCCGCATCATTCTGGCCCGCGAAGTGCCGCTTAGCGACCTGCGCGCAATCCGCCAGCATACTGACTGCAAACTCGAAATCTTCGTCCACGGTGCCATGTGCATGGCCTACTCGGGCCGCTGCCTCCTCAGTACCTACCTGACTCACCGCAATGCAAATCAGGGCGATTGTGCGCAACCCTGCCGCTGGGAGTACGTCGTGCAGGAAGCCGCAAAGAATGGCGTCCCGATCCGCGCGATCGAAGATCCGCAGGGCACCACACTTCTCAGTGCAAAAGATCTCTGCCTGTTTGATCACCTCGCGGCCGTGATTGAGACTGGTGTTGATGCTCTTAAGATCGAAGGCCGCATGAAATCTACCTATTATGTTGCAGTTGTCACGCGCTCCTATCGCAAAGCCCTTGATCTCTACCAGCAAAACCCTGCCTCGTACAGCACGCCTGAACTCTGGCGCAAGGAACTCTCTACGGTAAGCCATCGCCCATACACTTCGGGCTTTACCATTCCCGACAAGGCACCTCTGCAGTCCTATGCTTCTAAAAGCTACGAGCAGTCCCATCAGGTCCACGCACAGGTGGCCTCACGCGAGGATGTGCTCCACGTGCTCGACGTCAAAGCACAGCTTGCGTCGGGCGATCAACTTGAAGCCGTTACGCCCGATGAGAATCGCATGGTTGAGATCAATGGTCTCTTCGCGCTCGACGGCGAACCACTTGAGCAGGCACACCCGGGGCAGCGTATTAAAGCAGCGCTTACGCCACCTCTTGCGCCCTATACGCTGCTGCGCAAGCCCGCGGTGCCGTAGCACTCGGCTGCCACTCCGGCGTCTTTTCCTGGTACACACTGATTGCAAGCAAATCGGTCGAGCGTAAGACGCACTTGCCTGGCGCTCCAGCGCGGCGAATCGAGTCTCCTTGCTTTCCCCTGGCACCTTTTGTTCCACTCCCACTACAAGAATACCCGGCTCTTTCACTTTTCGATTGACAGCAGACTTCGCGCCTTTGTAGACTCCAGCACCGACTGGTTGAAAAGTTCTGTCACCTACAGTTTTGCTGTTTCTGTCGGAGGGGTCGTTGCTTTTTTCTTTTCAATGTCTCAAATCAAACCGTCCAATGCTCGAACTCCTCTGTTTCACGTGGACCATGAAGATAGAAGGTGAGGGAATTTTTCGAAATCCAGCCAGCAGAAGGAAGGTGGATTAATGGCGATTGGTAAAGTAAAATTCTTCCGCGACAAGCTTGGCTGGGGTTTTATCGAAAATGATGACGGAAAGGATCTCTTCGTCTACTACAAAGACATTCAGGGGGAAGGCCACCGAACTCTGGTCAAGGGTGAGACTGTACAGTTCGACGTTGTAGATGGTCCACGCGGCGATAAGGCAATCAACGTTGTTCGACTGTAGAAGTCTTTTTTCTTTTTTGGCTCTTTTTTAAATGCTTATATAGTATTCCTTATTTATTTTTTCAAGCCCCGTCAGATTTACTATGTGAATTTGAATGGGGTTTTTTTTCATAAGCAATCCTACCCCCAGGCTCATCATAACACGTCAAAATATCTCACCCTGACAATTAGACTGTTTTGGATATTAAATGTCCGTAATTCACAGGGAATAGGCATAATTTGTGTTTCAATGTCCATGGGGCAGACATATGGGTCTGCCCCTACGGTTTCTCTGTGCCTCTGTGTCTCGGTGGCAGTCTTTAGTTAAAACAAGCCACTATGCAAGATTTCATTGCGTGAAAAACAGCATTATGATAAAAGACCACGCTAACATTGTGTGATTCGAGCTTCCCACATCGGTCGCGATAATACGTTCAGAAGGAAGCAGGAGGTTTGTGATGGCGAAGAAGAAATCTTATGAAATGCATATTGTTTCGCACACGCACTGGGATCGTGAATGGCGACTTCCGTTTCAGGCTTTTCGCATGAAGTTGGTGGACTGTCTGGATTACCTGCTCGAGTTGATGAAAAAAGACCCGGAATACAAATACTTTACTCTGGATGGACAGGCGTCGCTGATTGAGGATTACCTGGAAATTCGGCCTGAAAAGCGTGAGGAGATTCGCAAGCTGGTCAAGGCCGGACGACTGCTGCTCGGCCCGTGGTACACACTGGTTGACGAATCATTGGTGCATGGCGAATCTATCGTCCGCAATCTGCTGCTAGGGCATCGGATCGCACGCGAGCTCGGCGGCGTGATGAAAGTTGGATATGCAATCTCATCGTTCGGCCACATCGGGCAGCTGCCGCAGATTCTCCGAGGATTCAATATTGAAACGGCGATCTTCTCGCGTGGAATCAACCAGTGGCAGGTAAAATCGGAATTCCTGTGGGAGGCGCCGGACGGCTCTGAGGTGCTGGCGTTTCATCTGCCGGACGATTACACCAAGAGCAACTGGTTTTACGTTGTGTATCGGCCGGCGATCATCGGGATGCCTGCGGATTGCTGGAGCTACGAGTGGGGGACGCTGGGCCTGCCATTTCATGCGTGTGACGCTGAGTCACTCAATCACTTCTACCGCTTGCTCAATCTGCAGCTCCATTACAACCCGGACGAAGTGGAGGAGCGCGTGGAGCAGCTAAAGCGCGAGAGCGCGGCCAATGCAACGACGAACCAGCTGCTCTTTATGGACGGCGTGGATCACCTGAAGCCGAATCCGCTTCTGGGGCAAATCATTGCGGATATGCGACAGCGTCTTAAGGGTGGCGACCGCCTGATCCACAGTACGCTGCCGCGCTACATGGCGAAAGTAAAGCGCAGTGCAAAACGCCTTCAGCGCGTTCGTGGCGAAATGCGCAATACCACACGCGAAGGCGTCCACAATCCGCTCCTTGCATCGGTTCTCTCCGCACGTATGGATCTCAAAGTGAAGAATCAACGCGTGCAAACGCTCCTACTCAAATGGGCCGAGCCAATGGCATGCGTAGGCTGGCTCCTTGGCCGGCCTTATCCGCAGCGCTACCTCGAGATCGCCTGGCGTTACCTGATGCAAAACCATGCTCACGACAGCATCTGCGGCTGCTGTATTGATACGGTGCACGATCACATGAACCACCGCTTCTCGCAGACGGAAATCATTGCTGAGGAGATCGTGCAGCGCACGTTCTGGGATGTGGTGCCGCAAATTGACAACAGCAGGTTGGCCGAGGATGAAATGGCGCTCACCGTGTTCAACTCGTTGCCTTTTGCACGCGCAGAGACGCTTACCGTGGGCATTGACTTTCCCGAAGAATGGAGCGCTCGCAACGTCCGCATCACTGATCTTTCAGGCCGCGAGCTGCCAACGCAACTCGTGTCAATTGAAAAGCTCTGCCCGGAAATGCTCAACCCGCTTAATGCGCAGCTCAGCCCGCACGTGCATCGCCTGATGGTGCATTTCCATGCAGCCGATATTCCATCGCTCGGCTTCACCACCTTCATTGCCAAGCCCCTTCCACGTGAATACAAACGTCACCTCAGCAGCCTGGTAACAGGCGTTAATCAAATGGAAAACGATTTCCTGCGTGTGGCTATCGCCCCGGACGGCACGCTTTCAGTGACCGACAAGACAACCGGCCGTACGTACGAGAATCTCCACATCTTTGAAGATGGCGGGGAGGTGGGTGATGCGTGGAAACACACCCCACCCATGTCGGACGAGATTATCACGAGCCGCGGCAGTCCGGTGAAAATTGCTTTGATCGAGGATGGCCCTGTGCTCGCGCGATTCCGCATTGACTATACGCTTAGCCTTCCGGAATGCGCCATACCGCCAAAACCCAAGATGATCGTGGAAGAAGCCGAGCCATTCCGGTCGCAACGCTCCCGTGCGGTCAAGCTGTATCACATCAGCACAACGGTGACGCTGGGCAAACATGCGCGGGTAGTCAATTTCGCAACGCGGATAGACAATACAGTCAAAGACCATCGGCTGCGCGTGCTTTTTCCAAGCGGCATCGCGCAAGCGCGCGTCTCAGCCGCTGAAGGCCAGTTCGATGTAGTGGAGCGCCCGATTCGCTTACCCGATACAAGCGGATGGAAGGAGCAGGCTTACTCGACGCATCCGCAACTTGGGTTTGTAGATGTGAGCGACGGCAAAGTGGGATTGGCGATTCTCAACGAAGGTCTCCCGGAGTATGCGGTGCTGGATGATGCACAGCGCACCATTGCACTGACGTTGCTCCGATGTGTCGGGCGGTCGATCGGTGAGGATTACGAGCAGACGGGCGGCCAGTGTTTGGGTGTTCACGAGTTTCGCTACGCCTTATATCCGCATGCAGGGCGCTGGGACACGGCAGGTGTGTTCGAGCAGGCGCTTGTACATAATACCAGGATAAAAGTGACGCAATCCAGGCGCCACAAGCGGGGCCGTCTGCCGCAGCGGCAGAGCTTTCTCGAAATTACACCATCCACACTGGTGCTCAGCGCGTTGAAGCAAAGCGAATCAGGCCGCTCGTTCATCCTGCGTGTCTACAACCCCACGACACGCAAAATTTCAGGTACTCTGTACTTTCCATTCAAGCCGCTTAAGAAAGTGCGCATAACAAATCTGCTCGAGCGGCCGACACAACCACTGGCGCTCCGCAATCGCCACCGTGTGGCACTTACCGTTCCACCGAAACGCATCATGACGCTCGAGCTCCTATTCTGATCCGGTGCCGGGATCATTATGTTTCATACTTGCGGGGAGAAGTGAGTGTTCGAAAATATCTTGACATTACGACTCGATCGTCTGGAATTATTTATTGACATGGTGAGAGAAGCATATTAGGAAATAGATGTTTTAGTTGCCCGAAATAATGTCTGGTCACTGACATTTGAGGTGTCGGTCAGTGACCGTGTGGATTCTCCGACACAGTTTGGAGGGAAAGAGGCCACAGCGACGTCCGGGTCTCATTGCCCCGGGGCGAAGCCGGAGCGCAGAGCCTGATGATCGTCTGGTGGTAAATTCCTATGGGCGGCTGACGTCACACACACAGACTCTTTGTAAAAGGAATCAGGGCCGTTGGAAGCTTTGATTAAAGTGGTGGTCTTGGATTTCTACGAATGCAACAAGAGGCTCCTGAACGACGTTGCACGGATTGAAAAGCTTCTTCTGCGTGCAGCGGAGGTCATGGGAGCCACCATTGTTGATCACTCTTTCACACGGTTTGATCCAAAAGGGGTAAGCGGGGTGATCATTATAGCAGAATCGCACCTCGCGGTGCACACGTGGCCTGAGTATGGCTACGCGGCTGTTACGTTTGAGACTTGTGGGAACACTATTCAACCCTGGAAAGCGTTGCCGTATTTGAAAAGGCAGCTGGGTGCCAAACGCGTGTCGCAGGTGGAAATGTCGCGCGGCTTATTTGATGTACCCAGAGGCAAATTGCCCCACAAGCTCTCACATCGGTAGGCAAGCCAGCACGCATCCATCCGCCCGCGCGGGTGACCCGCAATCCCATAAGTCGTTGCAAGCACAATTCTGCAGCGTGTATTCCGTGTCCGTTGAAAGAATTGTGCTTCTTTCTTTCTCTCAAGGAGTCTATGATGGCGCCGACATGGTACCGCGAGCTCCATAGCGCTGGCGCTGGCATCCTGATCAAAGTCAAGAAACGCCTGTATCGCCGCAAAAGTCGGTACCAGACCATTGAAGTTTTCGACACTGAAGATTTCGGCAAAATGCTCGTGCTCAATAATACGATCATGCTGACCGAGCGCGACGAAGCTGCCTACCACGAAATGCTCACGCACGTGCCCCTCCTTTCCCATCCAAATCCCCGCAAGATTCTTGTAATAGGTGGTGGAGATGGGGGCGCAGTTCGCGAAATTCTCAAACACCCGGGCGTTCAGAGCGTAGACGTAGTTGAGATAGACGAGCAGGTGCCGAACGTTGCCCGCCGTTTTTTCCCTGGAATCAGCGCAGGGCTCTCAAACCGTAAAGTTCGTTTAATCATCGAGGATGGGGTTCGCT
>JAUWMI010000080.1 GCA_030613245.1 Candidatus Sumerlaeota bacterium | reverse complement strand
AAATACGACTGTTGGGCACGAAGTAGCACTGCCCCTCCCGGGTTCTGGCTCCCCAGCCGAATCGCTTCAGGTCTCAGAAGGCCAAAGAAACCTGTCCTGGGGCCTGAGCTAGCCGGGGAAATTGAAGCCGTAGGCAAAGATGTAACACTATTCAAGAAAGACGACCAGGTTTTTGCATTCTTGATGAATTTAGGTGCTTATGCTGAGTATGTATGTATACCTGAAGATGGGTTTATGGCGCTAAAACCAACCAATATGACCTATGAGGAGGCCGCCGCCGCCGTTCAAGGGGGATTAACCGCATTGTATTTTCTTCGAAAAGAAAATATCCAGCGCGGACACAAAGTCCTGGTCTTTGGCGCTTCTGGTGGGATTGGTACTTATGCGGTGCAGCTTGCCAAATATTTCGGGGCCGAGGTTACCGGGGTTTGCAGCACCTCGAAAATGGAAATGGTGAAATCTTTGGGTGCTGATAAGGTCATCGATTACACGAAAGAGGATTTCACAAATAACGTCCAGACCTATGACATTATTTTTGACACGGTAGGCAAAACTTCAATTTCGCGCACCATTAGCTCGCTAAAAGAAAATGGTCGCTATATATTTGCTACCTTTGGGCTGCCGATGCTTATTCAAGTATTTTGGCTTCTTAGGAAAAGCGATAAAAAAGCAATAATTGGTGTCTTAGAAGAGAGACCTGAAGATCTAGTTTTCCTCAATAAGCTTATTGAAGCAGGAGAGATAAAACCAGTCATTGATAGACGCTATGCATTGGAACAAACTGCCGAGGCTCACAGGTTTGTCGAAACGGGGCAAAAAAAGGGAAGTGTAATTATAACGATGGGTCATAAAAACAAAACCTAACCCCGCGTGGAGCAGACCTCACTGCGTTCGGAGGGGAGGATAAGCGGCGCGATATCACTGTTCCACGGACTGATTCAATGATCTCGGAATTGCTAATAAGTCAGGTCAGGCAAAATATTTCAAGATTGGTTTACGCCTTGGAGAAAGAACATGACCATAAAATCCAGATGGATTGAGTTCCTTTACACGTTAGCGACAGGTACAAAGAGAGGCAGAACACTGCTTACTCCAGTGGGAGCGGTTATCTTCGGCTTATTCATTACTCTTTTTGTAGTGTCAGCACTTACCTTCGACAAATGGCTTGACCTTCCAAAAATAATCCCTATGCCAATCAATTTCTATATTGCTATTCCAATTTTCGTGGCGGGCGTATTTATAACGGCGTGGTCTATCATCTATTTTCTTAAATCCGGAGGGACGCCTGTACCTGTCAATCCGCCCCCCAAGTTGGTTACCACGGGACCGTACGCATATACCAGAAACCCAATGCTGACAGGGATATTCATTATGTTATTTGGAATTGGCGCAATGATTGGATCGCTTTCGCTCACATTCATATTCACTCCGGTTTTTATTCTTGTGAATAAATGGGAATTAAAAAAGATCGAGGAACCAGAACTTATTCGGCGATTAGGGGAAGAATATATAGAATATTGGACCAAAACACCGATGTTTATACCAATAATAAAAACCTTAGCAAAGAAAAATAAAAGATGAACTATTTGTGTTTTATCCGGAATTTTTCCGGCGCAAGTTTTTTCAAAATTCGGTTATCACAGCGTAATGTGGCAAACCCTAAGGAGATATATAAATGACTGTTGTTAAGGTCAAGAAGATGCAACTTGCTGACATAGAGGAAGCAGCTAAAGTTCTCAGCCGTGCAATGCTTAGTAATCCGATCCATGTGGCAGTGCATCATGGCGAAAGCGAAATTGAGCGTCAACAAATCGAAGATGGATTCTTAGCTATGCTCCAAGCTCGTCCTGAAGAATTGATCATGGCAACACAAGGAAGTCAGATCATTGGTGTCTGTAGGTTTTTTGTCTGCCATGGCGATCGGTTCGTATCACAAGATGTCCAAGAATTAATTGACTCTAGTGATCCAGAATTGTCATCATTTAAGAATCGCAACGATTACTGGCATGGAATATGGGCAAGACGCGATCCGTCATTAACACATTGTCATCTGGGGCCAATTGGTGTCCTTCCGGAATATCAGAATCTCGGTGTCGGATCATTATTAATGGAGCGCTACTGCAAGTTTGTTGACGAGCTGCAATTGCCAGCATACTTAGCAACAGATATGTCGACCAGTGTGTCTTTCTATGGAAAGTTTGGTTTCAAAGTAATTGACAAAATTAAAATACTCGAGGTTATGAATTACTTTATGTGGCGTGAAATTCAAGCGTAACGGGCGATGTGCCGAATAACCATTATCTGCATCGGACCAGGGATGCGTGGTGAATTACCATCGAGTAATATTGTCCCTGGTCACTGAGTTCAAAGCCGTTAAGTGTCTTTATGTTTTAGCAATAGAAGTAAAACGAAAGGATTAAAAATGCCAATAAGCCTTCAAGAGAAAATGTTCCAGGAAAAGAGCTAAAGGAATTTGACATTGGTGGAACATACAACAATCTAACATCTTTTGTTGGAAATGGACCGCCTTGAACTTAGGAGAAAAGAAGCGTGAATGACCAAATAAACATCAAAACTCAAGCTTGTACACTTTGCGGTCTTTGCGAAGATGTTTGTCCTGTCCGGATCATGAGAATAGATAAAGGCTCCGGAATCTTATTCCGTCAGGACCGGCTACCCCTCTGCATCAGATGCGGGCAATGCATGGCTGTATGCCCTGTTCAAGCCATAATAGTTGAAAGCTTATCTTATGATAGACATTTCTTTGCACTTCCAGCGGGCTCAGTCTCCGTTCTGCCTTTCCTGGAGATGATAAAAACGCGCCGGGCAATACGAGCTTTCAAGGACAAGCCGGTTCCAGAAGCGTTGTTGGGCAAAATAGTCGAAGCAATTTCATTCGCACCACCCAGTTTCACTCCCATAAAGATTGAACTCGTAGTGGTCCAAGATACAGCTGTAATTAGAGAGGCTTTGCCAGAGATGATCCAGGTCTATGAAGGTCTGGTGAGCGCGATGAGCAACCCGATTGGCCGGATGGTTGTTCACCTTAAACATGGTGCTGAGAAGTTCAAAGTGCTTAAACACCATGTCGTGCCTTTGATGAAAAGCCGGCTGCCCGAGTTGATACAAGGTGCCGAAGATACAATTACTCGTTATGCTCCAGCCATGATCCTATTCCATGCCCATCGCGATGCAGAGAACTATGAGACAGACATCAATATTGCCCTGACCTATGGTTTTCTGGCAGCACATGCCTTGGGATTAGGTGGATCGCCGATAGACCTTATACCTCCAGCGATCCAGAACAGCCCAGCGCTGCAAACAATGTTCTCCATCCCTGATGAAAATATACCAGTTGCTGCTCTGATCTTGGGTTACCCCAAGTTTAATTACCAAAGAGGTATCAAACGCGATCTTAAGAGTGTGACCTGGATATAAATGTTACGGATCAAAATAACAATGAGAAACCTAACACTTAATATTTTCATTCAAAAAGAGGTGATAAAAATGATGGAGCAGACCCGAGATTTAGCCGGATTTGCCTAGAGCAGGGTTATTGTCGGAGTAGAGGGCGGGCTGCTCAGATCAAAACCGTTATGCGGCCAAGCTGTCATCATAGGCATAATTGGCTGAGTTGAATGATTTAGTATTTGCTACCCATTGCCAATGCTTGAGCTAGTCACTAGGTGAAACTCCAAAGTAGTAATATTGAGGATGCATTGATGGAAAACTTTACTGTCACTTCTAATCGTTCATGGGTAACCCTCGCAAACGTTGCCGTTATGGTCGTCACAATGCTCGCCGCCTGCGGCGGAAAGCAAGCTCCGGTGACTGTGCCCGAAGGCGCGCAGGCAGGGGAGCTTGTCGGCAGGGAACCTTGCATATACGAACGTGGCGACGTGGAGTACGCCGCCGACTGCGGCACGCTTGTCGTTCCAGAGAACCGGAGCGAACCGGACTCGCGGCTGATTGGGCTGCCTGTGATTCGTGTGCACGCTCTAGGAGATACCCCCGCCGTGCCGATTTTCTGGTTAGCTGGCGGGCCGGGTGATTCGAATATGCATATCCCCGGCCTAAAGGGGTTGGTAGAGGATCACGACCTCGTGATGGTGGGTTACCGTGGCATGGACGGTTCGGTCGTGATGGAGTGTCCGGAAATGGCCAGGGCAGCTACTGGTGTAGGTGACGACCTTTTGAGCGAGTCGTCTATGGCCAACTTTGGCAAAGCAGAAACCCAGTGCGCCGAACACCTAAAGACTGAGGGAGGCGATCTGAATGGCTACTCCATTACCGAAGTTGTCCAAGACATGGAAACTGCTCGCGCTGTACTGGATTATGAGCGTGTGAACCTGCTCAGTGCCAGCTACGGCACCCGAGTGGCAATGATTTACTCATGGATGTATCCCGATAGCTTAAATCGCTCGGCCATGATTGCTGTCAACCCGCCTGGACACTTCGTCTGGGAACCAGACGTTGTCGACGCACAAATAGCATACGATGCCAAGCTGTGTGCGGAAGATTCTGAATGCAGCGCCCGAACCGAAGACCTGTCTGAGACTGTGCGTAACGTATCTCACAATATACCCGAACGCTGGCTGCTGATACCGATTGACCCCGGTAAAGTGAGATTCATCACCCACTTTATGCTATTTCCCCGACGAACCGCCGCGATAGTCTTCGATGCTTATCTGGCCGCCGAAGAGGGCGATCCCAGCGGGCTGGCGCTGATGTCCCTCGCGTACGATTTCATGGCTCCTTCGCTCACCACCTGGGGTGATTTTCTCGCTAAAGGCAGCATCGACTATGACCCTGCACGTGATTGGATCACGGATATGAACCCGCCGAGGTCGATCCTGGGTTCGCCCACATCGCTGATGATTGGCGGTGCGGCACAACTGAGTGGTGGTTGGCCCGTTGCGCCAATGCCCGATGAGTTTCGTGAGGTGCAACCTACCGAAGTGGAAACGCTGCTGGTGAGTGGGAGCATCGACTATTCGACTCCGCCACAGTTTGCCGCTGAGGAACTGCTGCCCGCTCTGAGCAATGGCGAGCAGGTCATCCTGTCGGAGTTTGGACATTTCGGCGACGTGTGGGGTTTCCAAACGGAAGCGAGAAGGCATCTTTTGGCGACCTTCTACGATACCGGCGAGGTGGACGACTCGCTCTTCACCTACCAGCCGATGGACTTCCATGTAGGGCTTGGCTTCCCAGCGATGGCCAAGATCGCGTTGGGGATTGTGGTACTCGTAATTAGTGGGCTGGTTGCGATAGTGGGGTTCGTCGTACGTCGGGTGCGTCGGCGCAAAGCAGCGCAAGCCGCATAACAAATCGCTGGAGCGGGCCGGGGATTTTTCTCCTATACCAGGAGATGATCTTTCTGCTGGACCCGGAAAAGGCATGTGAAGGAGCGACCCCCGGCTGCTCAGCTCGCAGCCGATTGACGTATGAGAATTGGAGTAAGTTGATGAGTGCTGTAAAAATGGATCAGGTTCGAGAAAGTCTGTCAGAGAAGCATGTTTCTTTGCAGGAGTGGATTCATACAACACCTTCAGATCATAAGACCGTTATCCTCGGCCCGACTACAGAAGAAGCCGTATATTCCCATATCAAGACAATCGAAAGTTCTATAGAAGAGGCTGAAGCGGGCACGCTAGGTACTTGTGTCGTGTGTGAAGAATCCGTCGAGTCAGAGCGGCTCGAAATCGACTATACCTGCTGTGTTTGCTTGGATCATTTTTCTGTAGAAGAAGTCCGTGATCTTGAGCACGAGCTTGAACTCGCACAGGCAGTTCAAAAGACGCTGCTGCCGCAGGCAATCCCTGAATTGCCGGGGTTGGAAATCGCCGCATATAGTCGACCAGCTCAACTTCTTGGAGGAGATTACTTCGATTTTGCAGAATTTAAGGATGGTCGGTATTGCCTTGCGATTGCTGATGTCGCCGGGCACGGTATTTCTGCGAGTCTTCACATGGCGAGCATTCAGGCGATGCTGCGGTCCATCGTTCCATCCAGTCATTCACCTTCAGATGTGGCGAGCCAGATTCATAAACTATTCGTACACAACATTCAGTTCACCACCTTTGTTACCCTGTTTATCGGCGCTTTTGATCCGAGGTCTAAATCGTTCACATATTGCAATGCGGGACACAATCCCCCAATAGCTCTTCGTGGCGGGAATAATGCCCATAAAAACACGCTGCGCTTGAACCCTACGGGGGCTGCGATCGGACTGATCGAGGATGCGGCGTATGGAGAAAACTCGATGAGACTGGAATCGGACGATCTGCTCTTGATGTACACCGATGGGCTTGTAGAAGCCACTAACCCGCGCATGGAAATGTTTGGAATGAATCGGCTACAAAACCTGATTGAAAGTCGCTATCCGATGTCTCCTGGTGATGTAATTCATGAGATCAAGCATGGGGTTGAGGTCTTTGTCGAGGGCAGCTCCCTTGCGGACGATACGACTATTCTAGCGTGTCGGATTACTTGAAATCCATCTCCGTCTTACCGAATGAGCAGTGTTAGGATAAGTAATGAATCGGTAACAATAGCGAAACCTTGTTGGTATAAACGTCTAATTCCAATCAAGATCGGTTGGGTAACATCAGCAATTGCATGAAAAGTTCAGAGCCGTGGGGTCGGTGATGGGTGGTAAGGGTGTCACTCTCATCTTTAATTTAGATTTATGATGAACCCAACCCGTAGATGTTTTCGGACACTTTGTAATTTACTGGCATGCTCGTCCCACCATGTGGGGTAGGCCGGGCTGCTCACCGCTTACCCTTTTAATGTCGCCACTACTGTTGTTCCTGAAGGATAAAACTCATCAAACTCAGCATATCACAAATCCACAGTGCTCCATCAAGTTAGCTTTGTTATCGTTTGGCATGGGGACAATAAGATGGAAGATGATCTAGCCCTTAAGCATATATAACAATACCAACAGACAGGCAGTAAACTTACTTAGACAGGAGGTTATGCCGATGACCGAATCCAATAAGGCTGACGTTGATAAGACAAAGATAATGGAACAGATTGCGGATTTGTCTAGATTGCTCGGGATGATACCAAGCGATGATACTGTTACGGTTAATGATCCTGTGACCCTCAACTCCATCGAGTTATCAGAATGGTTTAGTGAAACCAGAGATTCATTCCTAAGACTATCTATTCAAATTGGTAGAGAACTGGATCTTCATTTTCAATAGTCCTTCAAAAACCTAGGTTTATTTTGCACCTGGATCCAACTACCAAGTGCAAGGCATAATGATGAAGGTGTGTTTATTGGTGTTCCTGTTCTATACCCCAAATGCACTTGCCTGGTTGACCCTCCGCGTGTAAGATAACTGAAACTAATGCTCGCTGGGTTCCGAGTAGTCGCAAATCGCAAGGCCACCCTTGGTACACCAGCCTGACGGTCCAAGCCCCCCCTTTTAAGGTTAGAACTTCTATGTTGATGCTTTTGTCAAGTCTCCAGGATATGACGTCCTGAACCCTCGGCTCACACGAGCCGCCAGCTGTGTCCAATTTCCTGCTTATCTCCTTCCTAAGGCCAACCTAAACACCATCTCTAATCATCTGTCGGATGTAGGGCTGATCATTCTTTTAAGCTGTTCTTCACCTTGAACCAACTTCTATCCGTGCCGGAATAGTTCCACCGGACACCCAATGCTGCCTTCGCC
>JAUWMI010000028.1 GCA_030613245.1 Candidatus Sumerlaeota bacterium | reverse complement strand
TGATAATCAGGTTCCGTTTTAAAATAAGAAGCCAGATCGTCCAAGTCTAAAGATATAATACTGGGGTCAATTCTCCAACCTAAAACTAACAAGAAGAAATTTCTATACGGCATGCGGTAATGAAAACGGACACAAACCACTTCTCGGTCCAGTGCCCCTGTTATTATTTCATATTGTCGGTAGCAATCTTCCCCTGGGAGAGCGTGCTTTAAAGGAGGAATATTTATTCTCAAAGGCTTCGTCATTTCCTTTCCAACAAAGGGCATAAAAGCTAGTAACCATTTCTCGTGCTTATCGTTCCTAATTCTAAGTACTATAGTGTAATCGTCAGTAAGGCTTTTTTGCACAAGGCTAACTAGGACTCTTAAGATAGCTAACAATAAAACACCAACCACCAACATGGCAATGAAATATTTGATTAACTTATGCATGCGATTGTTTAAAAAGCCCGATTTTTTTGATCTCTTAATCCTAGGCAACATGGCGACAGGTTATGAATTTCGCCTTTTGCGTTCCGGTGGTTTCTGTCGTTTCAGACAACGGCCTAGCAGCCTTTCTAGTTTTTCTACGAAACGGCTTGTGCCGGTCTGACGCCCCGTGTACGTGCTTTCCCTGATTTCTTCGTCTTATGCTCCCCCAAATATCTCTATTAATTAACCTGTCCCCGCTTTCCCAGATATAACCTGTCCTCCTGTTCTCCGATATCAATGAAAAATCTCTCATCGCTGATTTGTGGGTTGATTGTAAGATTACGTAAACTGAGAATTTTTCTTTCCGTCGGGCTGGCAGTATTTTGTATCTCTATACAAGAGGGAAGTTCCATTCCTTCTGGTATTTCATGAGTTTGCTTGACTACAGCTGTTATTGTGTAACTCGTAGAATCATCCCTACAAAAACGATTAAGTTCTGTTCTAAAAACAGTTTGATCTTCAATATCCAGCCACATTCGCAGGATTCGAGCTTCACTTTTTCCCTCGTAATTTTTTGTTTCAACAGTACTTTTGAGTATGTAAATCTGTTTGCCTTTCTCTTGTTCAGTGCCTTCTACTTCTACGCGGCTCCCAGAAACTAGAACGTTCCGTGGGCAAAGATTTAAAAGAAAGAGCTCGATCCCACGTTGCCAATACTGTGTCAAAAATTCGGTTTCCCTCAAAATAGCGCCATAATTCACATCAGGAGGATCGGTTTCCCTCAAAATAGCGCCAAATGTCACATCAGGAGTGGTCACAGGGATTTCATTTGTTAAAATAACGATGTCGTCTTTTGTATCGTGCTTGATTGCGATTCCACAATACTTGAATTGGTTTTGTTCCAAAACTTCATTCAGCGTTAGTCTAGATTCGAATTGACTTTGTTCTTTCTTGAAAACAAGGTAAGCTTTTATCTTTTCATCGCTACACTCGATTTGAGATAATATTAGGTTTTGGTCTTTGTTCTTTACAAAGATAACTTCCACTTCATCTCCAGTCGTAGTGACTTTGAACCCTGTAATGTGAACTTTATAGGGTTTCTTGTATAGCAAGTGAAGCGTATTCTGTGAGTTACTGGGACCCCCAAATAGAAAATCTGTCTCTAAGCTCCTAATCGCTGCCCGCTTCCTACTGACTTCTTCAAGAATACCAGCGGCATCAATCTTGCCCACCTGAGAGTTGATTTCGGCTTTAGTCTTGTGGGCTAAAAAGAAAAGTAACAAAACTACGGTTCCACCGATTACAGCGCATAATCTAACAGTTTTTTTTATCATAGTAAAATCCTTTGGGCAGAACATGGGGACAGGTTATGTATTTCCCCTTTTTAGCCCCGGTTTCTGTCGTTTCAGACAACGGCCTAGCAGCCTTTCTAGTTTTTCTATGAAATGGGGCGCGCCGGTCGGACGCCCTGGTGTTGTAGGTGTTCTTCCTGATTTCTCCCTCTTGTGCCTCCCCGGTTCCTCTATTACTTAACCTGTCCCCCCGCTTTGGCCCCTGCATGATATTTGTCTCTGATTTCCCTTTTTATTGATCCAGTAAGATTATCAAAACTATTTTCTTCATTCCTCTCTTGTGCATCACCATATATAATCATACAGGAAGGGCTTGATGATCCATTCGTGGGATCATAAAGGTCAACTATAACATTATGTTTTAAAGGAATATCTTCAGAAAAGAAGGAATCACTTACATTGTAATGCTCTATAGACCCGTCATACGCAATAACGAATCTTTCCCCATCGGATCGATAGAGGATTTTTACAGGCTCATTTTTGTATGAAGGTGGTTGAATATTTAATACGTCTGTTATGTCAAAAGCGTTCTGGGAAATAGGGAATACTCCTTTTTCTTTCTGATATTTCATTATTGCGGGAATCACCTCTCCGATGCTTCTAGAAGCGGCATAATATTTTGCTCTTGCCTGAGCATCCAAAAATGCTGGGATACCAAAGAAAAAGCCATAGAGAAAAAACAACAAAATGATGCCAGAAGAAACCGAAACAAAAATCCAATAAAGAATGCGAATTGTCGATCCTTTTTGGTATCTCTGTTTTTCAAGATGCATTTTCATTTAAATTCGTAAACAAACGCTGTTATTCCAATAAAAATCGGGGCGATTTCCAATTTCGGCGGATTTCGTGGACAGGCTACGAAATCCATCCCTGACGTTTTTCTGTAATCCTGTAAATCTTGTTAATCATGTCTAAATATTTTGTTTTTTGACAGGATTTATAAGATTAAAGGTGAACATGGGGACAGGTTATGGATTTCCCCTTTTTCGTCCCGGTTTCTGTCTTTTCAGACAACGGCCTGGCAGCCTTTCTAGTTTTTCTATGAAATGGGGCGCGCCGGTCGCAGGCCCCGTGTACATGCTTTCCCTGATTTCTTCGTCTTATGCTCCCCCAATATCTCTATTACTTAACCTGTCCCCACTTTGCCCCCCCGCTTTGGCCGCTTAAATCGATCGTGGCGAACGGCTTATAATCATCTAGGTCTGCGATACCTGTATAATCAGGGTTAAAGAAGAACTTTTGATAATCAGGTTCCGTTTTAAAATAAGAAGCCAGATCGTCCAAGTCTAAAGATATAATACTGGGGTCAATTCTCCAACCTAATACTAACAAGAAGAAATTTCTATATGGCATGCGGTAATGAAAACGGACACAAACCACTTCTCCGCGCAGTGCCCCTGTTATTATTACATATTGTCGGTAGCAATCTTCCTCTGCGAGAGAGTTTTTTAAAGGAGGAAGATTTATTCTCAAAGGCTTCGTCATTTCCTTTCCAACAAAGGGCATAAAAGCTAGTAACCATTTCTCTTGCTTATCGTTCCTAATTCCAAGTGCTATAGTGTAATCGCAGGTAAGGAGTTTTTGCACAATGCTAACTAGGACTCTTGACATAGCTAACAATAAAACAGCAACCACCAACATGGCGATGAAATATTTGATTAGCTTATGCATGCGATTGTTTAAAAAGCCCGATTTTTTTGATCTCTTAATCCTAGGCAACATGCGGACAGGTTATGGATTTCCCCTTTTTAGTCCCGGTTTCTGTCGTTTCAGACAACGGCCTAGCAGCCTTTCTAGTTTTTCTATGAAATGGCTCGTGCAGGTCGGACGCCCCGTGTACGTACTTTCACTGATTTCTTCGTCTTATGCTCCCCCCAATATCTCTATTAATTAACCTGTCCCCGCTTTGTTCCGTTCACCTGCTTCCGCCTGAGGCAAACCACCTTCAGCCCGTCATACACGTACCGCGTGGTGTCAGCGCCCTTCACCTTTTGGACCACAGGGAATTAGGTAGCTGTCCCTATTTCCCTATCTATCAATATTTTACCGTATTATCGTATACAGTTTTTTCTGGTTCCTTAGCTGCCACTTTCCATTTGTCCTGCGGAATTTCAACTCTAAATGATCCGCCCAATTGCCACCTCCGATTATAACATAGAATATAACAGATCTACCTCGAACAGTGCGCTTTGCTATATAAGCACGGAGAACAACACCTGCGCGCTTTTGTTGGAGTGTCCACTTTATGTAATCCCTAAGAAAATCATCAAGAATGTGTTTATATTTAGAGTAATTCCGTTTTTCAGAAATACGTATAGTCCCCTCATATCTTGTGGCCGTTAGGATAGTCTCTCCAATGATTTCTGTTTTTCCCAACTGGTGGAAATATATAGCCAAGGAAATAGCAATCGCTGCCAGTGCAATCAGCATAACTTTAAAAAGATTGCTCATTGTTCCCATACTCGTATAGATTTATGGCGGTGAACATGAGGACAGGTTATGTATTTCTTCTTTTGCGTTCCCGTTACTGTCGTTTCAGACAACGGCCTAGCAGCCTTTCTAGTTTTTCTATGAAATGGGGCGCGCCGGTCGCAGGCCCCGTGTACGTGCTTTCCCTGTTTTCTTCGTCTTATGCTCCCCCCAATATTTCTATTAATTAACCTGTTCCCGTTTTGTCTCCCTGTTTTTTCAACTTATTTTCAATCAAAATCATGAATAAGTTTACTGTGGCGCATGCAAATATGAAGATATGAAACGTCATATTCTTGGAGCTCGCTATCAGAACAAATAAGGCAAAAAGAAACCAAATAGTCGCGAACAATAACTGAATTATGCGCTTTATTGTCATTTTTAAATGCACCCGCTTGCGTGTATGCAATCAGGGAGAACATGGGGACAGGTTATGTATTTCACCTTTTTCGTCCCGGTTTCTGTCGTTTCAGACAACGGCCTGGCAGCCTTTCTAGTTTTTCTATGAAATGGCTCGTGCAGGTCGGACGCCCCGTGTACGTGCTTTCCCTTATTTCTTCGTCTTATGCTCCCCCCAATATCTCTATTAATTAACCTGTCCCCGCTTTGCCCTTTTTCCGTCATCCTGTAAATCTTGTTAATCATGTCCAAATATTTTTTTAGACAGGATTTACAAGATTCACAAGATTAAAAACTATTTGTCTCTTCAATCGTATTCCCTGAATTTTCTTTTCACTTCCACTGAAGACCCGAAATTTATCAGCAGCCCATGGTCGATCTTTGTGGCATTAAGATAATTGACCAGTTGAACTTCATGTTCCTTTGCCACGTTGCGTATTGCTTTGAGCTCCACTACGATTCGATCCTCAATTATAAGATCCGCGGAAAACTCTCCAACAATATGCTCGCGGTAGTAAACAGTAACAGGTTCCTGCTGTTTTACTTTGAGTCGACGCTCCTCCAGGTCGATACGCAAAGCATTTTCATAGACCTTTTCAACAAAACCCGGTCCAAGACTATTATGGACTTTGTATGCGCACCCAATTATCTTTTCTGTCAGTCTATCAATATCCATTACTGAGCGTCTTCTGTAATCTTGTTAATCTTGTTAATCATGTCCAAATATTTTCTTGTTTGACTTGAATTTCATAGGCCGTTCTGAAATTCGCAGAATTCCACAGGGACAATCATTGCCTATCCTCACATCTTGAATATTTTGCCAGATTTGTCAAGAATAGAACTAATGCAATAGTAAATTTATCTGGGGTTCAGTAGGCCTTATGAGGACTTGCCTTTTC
The DNA here is from genome assembly GCA_030613245.1 of Candidatus Sumerlaeota bacterium. Classification (GTDB taxonomy): domain Bacteria; phylum Sumerlaeota; class Sumerlaeia; order MWCT01; family JAUWMI01; genus JAUWMI01. The sequence continues at coordinate 56,113 of JAUWMI010000028.1, read as the reverse complement.
AAGGGCTTTGATGAGGGTGCAGAGAAGGTTGTTCACGGGCGTCCGCACACCACATTCATCCCCCATGCGGCAGATTGCACCATTGATCGCATCAATTTCGGTAGGTTTGTTCCGGAGTATATCTTGCAGCATTGAGGGATGATGCTGCGCCGTGGCTGGAATAAGACGGCCAAACAGGAGATCAATGTACTCCCGCGGTTGATTCCAGAAGAGCGCCACGTCCCTGGCATTTGCCACTCGAAAGATTTCCTCGACGATCATCCGCATGATTTCTCGCGTGCCTTCATTCTCCAGCAAGTATCCATATGGTGAGCGCAAAATGGTACTCAGTGGATTCAGAGCGGCATTGTAAAGCACTTTAGACCAGACGAACTTTTCGATGTCGGCAGTGAATAACGAGGGAATCCCCGCGCGGTTAACACACTCCACAATCGACTCGATTCGCTCGCGTGCCACGCGCTCGTCCTTGGCGCCCAGCATCACCTCTTCGGCATACACAGTCACGCGCACCCACCCAGGCTCAACTACCTCTGCGCCAAAAATCACGCGGCCGCCGAGCGTGCGCTCCCAACCAACGCTCTCTGCAATAGTCTCGATGTTGCCCAACCCGTTCTGGAGTGAAACGAGCAGAGACATCTGATGGATGCAAGGAATAACCTGCCGGACTGCATGTGCAGTATCGTACGACTTGACACAGATCAAGACCACGTCAAATTTTTCACCCGCCAATTGAGCCGCAGACGTAACGGTGCGTGCAATCCGTACCTTGTGCTCGCCCCAGATACCATTGATCTTGAGTCCGTGTGCACGAATGGCTGCGATGTGGGGGTCGCGGCCTATGAGGGTAACGTCCTCCCCAGTCTTGGTCAGCAAGCCGCCAAACACACTCCCGATCGCGCCAGCACCCATTACCAGAAATCGCATGCCGTGGTCCATCCTCTTCCCAAAACGTGTGTATACCTTAATTGTGCATGAGCAAATGCGAGGGGTCCGCCGCGGCGGAACCCCTCGCGCTCCCCTCCTAAACCTTTAGTTACGAGCGATTTCATGATTCACGTAAAGTACATTCCAGTAATGCCATGTTGCTTTCTTTTTGATTAACAATACAGTTCACCAAGAAAAAATAGCGGCGTCTACTCTCGCCGCTTGCTTCGCTCCAATGCCAATCCGCCCCTTATTATCGACACGGTACGCGCCGTGCTACTTCAGATCACCTGATCTTTCTTCTGCTCTTCGGCTTCCTTCAAGCGTGCCAGGAACTCTGCCGGATCTATCAGAATTTCGCGCGGCTTGCTTCCCTGAAACTCTCCCACAATGCCGGCTTCTTCCATCATATCCATAAGGCGTCCTGCGCGTGCATAGCCAACCCTCAACCTGCGCTGAATTAGCGACACCGAGGCCTTGCGTGCTTCCAAAATCAGCTTCAGCGCCTGACTGTACAGTTCGTCGTCAATCGGTTCCTCGTCTGCGCCGTCATCAGTTCTACCGAACCCGGTTGAGTTCTGGCTCGACTCACGACGCACTAATTTCTTCGGCTGAAAATCGTGTTTTATGTACTGCGCAGCGGCTTGTTCACGAATGTAATCGGCCAGTCGCTCGACCTCTTCCTCAGTAACAAGGGTGCCCTGAATTCTGATCGGCTTGGGTGCACCGCCAGGTGAAAAGAGCATATCGCCGCGTCCCAGCAACGCCTCAGCACCATTGATATCAAGAATGGTGCGCGAATCCACCTTTGAGGAGACCTGAAAGGCAATGCGGGTAGGAAAATTCGCTTTGATGATGCCGGTGATTACATTCACTGAAGGTCGTTGCGTGGCAATCACGAGGTGAATGCCCACAGCGCGCGCCATCTGTGCCAGCCGCATGACGTTTTCTTCCACCTCGTTGCGCGCAATCACCATGAGATCTGCCAGCTCATCAATGACGATAACGATGTGTGGCATGAACTCCGGCGTCTTTTCGACCGCTTCTTCTAAATTCGTAGGATCAGTAGCCAGCTCGTTGTATGCCTCAATGTTGCGTACACCGGCATCTACCAGGCGCCGGTAGCGGTTTTCCATCTGCTCGACCGCCCAGCCGAGCGCAGCCGCAGCTTTTCGCGCATTATAGACCACAGGAGCCAGGAGGTGAGGAATGTCATTGAACACAGTGAGCTCCACTCGCTTTGGGTCAATCATGATAAACTTAACGTGGGACGGCGGCTGGCGAAACAGTATACATGCAATCATGGAATTCAGGCACACGCTTTTTCCCGAGCCCGTAGCCCCGGCAAGTAGCAGATGGGGCAGGGTAGCCAGATCAACTAGGTACGGCTCACCGGCAATGGTCTTGCCCAGCACGAACGCTAGCGGAGAAGGATGATTCTTCAGACGCTCATGCGTCATGAGTTCTTTCAGATATACGTTCGTCATCTTGCGATTGGGAATTTCAATGCCAACGACGGCCTTGCCAGGGATCGGCGCGACTATGCGCACCTGCTGGGCACGCAGCACCATTGCTATGTCGTTTTCCAGCGTGACGATGCGGTTAATCTTAACACCGGGCGCTGGTTGAAGTTCAAACCGCGTAACCACCGGGCCTTGGGTCACCTGCACTACCTGTGCCTCGATGCTATGGTCGCTCAGCGTTTTTTCGAGTGTAGCTGAGATTTCAAGCCACTCCTCGCGCGACATTGTCTGCTCAACTCTTGGCGGACTATCGAGCAGGTCTAGCGACGGCAGCTGATAATCGGGGAAGAGATGGAGTTCTTCCTGGACCACTATCCTCTTTTGCGCAGCACTTAGTTTCTCTGGCCTGGGTTTTTTAGCCGGAACCTCAGGCTCTGCACCCGTGCGATCAACAATCTCTGGTCCGCTGCGGGGCACCGGTGCGATCTTGGCTTTTCCTTTCTCCCCCCGTGTCACATCCCCAACATTAAAAACCCTGGCCGCATGTGTTCTTTTGAATGTCAGCTTCCTCTCACGCCGCTTTTTGCGCCACTCTCCAACCCGCTCCTGAAACCTTGTTCCCACACGATTGAAGAAATTGTAGAAAAGAAAATTGGTTGTGAGCAGCACCGAAATGATCAAGAAACTCGCGAAGATAAGTGACGTGCCGAGCAGCCCAAGGTACTGCGGAATGCCTAGCCCGTGTGAGGTAGTCAGAAAATTACCTATCGCCCCTCCGAATTGGAAACTTCTCTCACTCATCTCTTCATTTTGATAAAAAGGCAGGCAAAGCAGGGTACAAATGGAGAGCACAAACAGACCAAGGCCGAATACTTTGACCAGCAGGTTCTGGGTGCGCATTCCTCGAAAAACTTTAACGCCCCAGGCGATCACAAGGAGGGGAATGACGTACACCACATAATGACCCATAAGAAAGATCAGGGTTGAGGAGATCTTGGCTCCTACGGGGCCTATCAGGGTGCGGCCCCCTTTAGCCAGGATCAAGGAGAGGAGTAAAAAGAGGCCGAGAAGTATATACAGGGTGCCGAAGATTTCATTCTTCGTCTCTTCCGTGATCCCCAGGAACGTCTGCCGCTTCTTCGCTTTCGCCATCGGGAACGAGAACCTCAACTGTCACAAGATCACGTGTTCTTTATAGTAGAGCCGATACGGGTAATGCAAGCTCTAATTTCTTGACTCTTGGGAATCTGTAGCGGGCTATCTGCCAGCAAAATTATTGATCTTTAAGGACTTTTCGAGAACCCATATAGGGTTTGCGACATGACTTTGTGGGGGCGAGGTCTCCTCGTCCCGGGGCGGGGTAACCCCGCCCCTACAATTGAGCTAAGGGTATCAGAGAAAATAAAATATAACAAAAACACCAACGACCAAGCAGTACCATGCAAACGAGTAGAGACGCCCCTTATACACAAAGCGCAGCAAAATCCGCAGCGCTACTACACCGCACACAAAAGCGGCAATCAACCCAGCCACTGCGGCACCCAGACCAATGTCATACATAGCATCAACGCGTGTTAGGCTGAGCAGCATTGCCCCCACCGTAGCCGGTATGACAAGCACAAACGAGAAATCTGCGGCGTCTTTTCTCGCCACACCAAGTAGAAGCGCTACTGTGATTGTTATCCCTGAACGCGAAATCCCCGGAGTAATTGCTATCCCCTGAGCAATACCAATGAGCAGCGCAACCAGAGCAGGCATCTGACTCACGGTTACCTGATGAGCTGCACTGCGCTCCCATCGCGAAGTCAGCAGAATGAATCCGGTCACGCAGAGCGCCATCCCAGCTAGCATCGGTTGATTAAACAGACCGCTCAGCGGCCTTTCAAATAATAATCCGATCAGGGCGGTTGGAATCGAGCCGATCACGAGCAGCGAGAGGAAGCGGCCGTCATTATCATGCCACAGAGCGCCGCCGACTCCGCGAGCCTTCGCCTTGCTCCACCCCTCACGAAAAACAAAGCGCACAAGCCCGGCAAGCCTCGAATAAAATACAACAACAATAGCACACAGGGTGCCAAAGTGAACCAGCACTTCGTAGATCACAGAGTCCGGGCGGTCTATATCAAGGAGTCCTTGAGCAATAACAAGGTGGCCAGAGCTACTGATAGGCAGGAATTCCGTGATACCCTGGAGAATACCGAGGAATATTGACTCAAAGAGGTTCATTACAGCATCCAATCGCTAGGAACACTAACGCAACAGAGGGAACATGAAGCACACTATCAACGGTCCACAGTCACTGGCAAAACATTGACAAGCGCGTGGCAGGCTTCTCCCTCCTTGAGCAGACTTCATAAAACCCCTTCTAGCTCAAGGCCGACGACAAAGTCAACAGAAATGCTCTCCGTGGCAACAAAGTACAGCGCAGCGGAAAGGCAATGCATGGAATTTGTTGCGCATGATTCACGGGCTGGAAGCCCGTGCCACGCTGGAAGCCCGTGACACGTGGCTATGGCAAAATAGTTAAGCATGGGGAACATTCACAATATCCATTTCGGCTCTATGAACGGAAAAAAGAGATCGCCCGGTTGATCTTGATGAATCACAAGAGACGTGCAAGTTGGAAGGGAGTTATCGTACGACCTGTTCGCGCAAGGTAGCTATCCTGGTTTCAAGACGCTCAATAGGCGCACGGTTTGGAGAAAAGCCGGTTTCAACGGCGGACAGTGCAGAGAGGAGTGTCTGATAGGTATCAAGGGCCGCACGGGAGTTCTGGGCTTCTTCATAATCAGCAGCAATAGCCAGTAGTCGTTCCTTTGCCAGCCTGCCATACGAGTTGAATAGACTGTAATTGCGAATAGTCTGATCGTAGTACTTAACCGCCAGCTGAACGTCGCCACTCGCGTAGGCTGTCTCGGCCTGTTCGAAGTTCGCCCGTGCGCGTAGCCAGAAATTCAGCGACAATAATACAAACAGTCCCAGCAATACACCCAGGCCGATGCCGCAGATTTTGAAAAGACTTCCTCGCGTCATTCCGTCACCTCAACGCGCTAAAACGCCATAACCCTTCGCCCATGCGTCCCCATATTTCGACTACTCTACTACCCGCATTCACCACGCAGCACGGCGGATACAAAAAAACAAGGGCTTGGGTATTATGAGTTTCCTGTCCTGCGGCTTTACTTACCCAAACCCGTTCAAGAATTGTTCGCACAGCGAAGAGTCTGACTGGAACAGCCTATTTATCTGAAAATTCATCCTCAACAATTTCAGCTGGTTCATCTATCGGACTCGATCCCGTTGTTTCCTGTGCAAGTGCTTCCTCGTAGGCGGCGAGGACTTTTTTCTCGATCAATTGCCTCGTCTCGTTGTTCAGAGGATGCGCAACGTCCTTAAAAGTTCCATCCTTGCGCTTGCGACTCGGCATTGCGACAAAAAGTCCTTTCTTGCCCTTGATCACCTTGAGGTCACTGACCACAAAACAGTCGCTGAACGTTATGGTAGCAAAGGCCTTCAATTTCTCATCTTCCTTGCTGAACGGCCTTACCCTGACCTCTGTAATCTCTAGTCCTGCCATTCCCTGCGTCACCACCTTCCTGATGTATGCTGCTATGTTGAAAAGGACTTTACGACTCGATGCAAACCTCACACCCTCGCCCGACTGGTTCCGCAAGTTGCACGAACTGATGCTGAGACCGCAAGCGTTTCACTATTGCTTCTCCAACCTCCCGCTCACGCACCAGCCCATACACCGCCGAACCGCTTCCACTCAGCAACGCACCCGCGCATCCTAGCTCCACAAGCTGCGCTTTGATCTTCCCAAGCCCAGGATACGCTGATGCCAGCACCTGTTCGAATGTATTGAACAGTGCTCCTCCCAGCTCCTCAATTGACCCGCTGCGGAGCGCTGCCAGAACCGTGGCTGCATCAACCTGCGCCGGACCCGGTACAGTGGTGTCGTATTCTGCGTACGCCTTCCGCGTAGAAATCGCAAATCCCGGAAACACCACCACCACAAAGAACAGCGCATCGTGTACCACAGGCGTGATCTGTTCCCCGCGCCCCCGGGCCACCGCACATCCGCCGGGTAAAAAGAACGCGACGTCCATCCCTACCTCTTTAGCCATGGCACGCATCTGTTCCATAGAAAGCCCAAGCTGCCAGAGTCTATCCACTGCAACGAACGCTGCTGCGGCATCCGTACTACCGCCTCCCAGACCTGACCCAATAGGAATACGCTTGTCAATGTAAACTTTCAGCCCATCTATACGCCGGGGAAACGCCCGCTGCAGGCACTTCACCGCCCGATACACTGTATTGCCACTCTTTTTCGGGAGCTCGCCCGAGGACGACTCAATTACTATCCCATGTGCATGCTTTTCAAAGAGCAACTGATCGCATAGTGAAACGTTCTGGAGCACTGTTTGTATGTCGTGGTATTGGTCATCTCTCCGGCCCAGAACGTTCAAAAACAAGTTAATCTTTGCATTAGCCTGAATAGAAACTTTTTTCATGTTCGTATGTAAAATATGGTAGCCAGCTTGTCAAGATCAAAGCGATGCCGCACACAACGGTCTCGCCACAACTCCATGTTGGCTTCACCGTATGCGATCACCATTATTACCTCGTCGCGGCTGCTAACTTCCGATAAATCTGGATCAAGAGGTAATTCCTGTGCTCTTTACAAACACCCATCGGTTCCCATGATACAGCCGGTATTTCCCCTTGACCAATGTTTAGGTGTTCAGTATGTTTGCCCTACTTTTTGGGGCAAAGCAAGCCGAAAATGACTGCACAACGCGGACAACTCAGATCATCACAAGCCGAAACCAGTTCGCGCGCTGGTGAACCGCCCTCGTCTGGCGCCAAACAAGCACGGCAACCGAAAGGCGTTTTTACCCACATGCGCGAATGGCTCGACGCCCTCGTGATCGCCTACATCCTTGCAATGTTCATCCGTACCTTTGTTCTCGAGCTGTTTAAAATCCCCACAGGCTCAATGTCGCCTACCCTCATCGGCGACATGGTGGCAATGTACGATTACGATGATGACGGCGATGAAGACCTTGTGTTGTCGAAAGGACCGACCCGAATCCATGTCTTTTATAAAGAAGGCGATCACTACATAAGAGACGAAGTCATCAACGGTCCGCCGCTCCATAAAATAAACCGCCTGAAGCGCAAGTTTAAGAAGCGCCACGACATGATCGCTGTTTGTAAATTCGCCTACTGGTTTTCTCCACCAAAAATTGGCGATATCGTTGTATTTAAAGTCCCCCTGGTCATCTGGGATCCAGCCAGACCTATTTACATCAAGCGTGCCGTGGGACCGCCCGGCGATAATATTGCCATTCACAATGGCTTCCTGTACGTTAACGGTGAAAAGATAACATCGCCTGAGCCCCTCAAATATATCCGCTACCAGCAAGTATGCGAAGGCATCCTGTTTCGCCCAACCACCGTGCCACCCGATCAGGTCTACGTCTTTGGCGACAATACGAAGAATAGCCGCGATAGCCGGGTATGGGGCGGCGTGCCACTGGACAACTTAAAGGGCAAAGCATTTGTCCGCTACTGGCCCCCGCGTCAGATACGCTTTTTACGATAGCGGCTGTAACACATACGGCCGAATCTCCCCCGTTGTCTCATCCACCACTGGAACTACATCCGCAGTGTCAACCTGCGCACAATCGTTAATATCGGCCTCAAATCCAAGCTTCGCCAGGTAACGGCCGTGAGTGCTATTGCGCAGGAGATCTACAATCTGATGTTCGTGATTTTCAAACGTAATCAGAGCAAGGTGCGCTGCGTCGGTCAGAATCAGCCGCTCGCTGCGATAACTGGTCTGAATATATTTAATGAGTGCCCCTGCCCCAGCCACATCCTCCAGGCTAACCGCGCCCTCTGTACCAGCACACACTATCGAGAGCCGCCTTACCCCTGATACCATCCGACAAACCGCCGAAAGGTTCAGGAACGCTCCCATAAGTATACATCGTGCCCCCAACACGTACCGAATCGCGCGCGTACCATTTGTCGTGGTCATAATAAGCGTCTTTCCCTGTACGACCTCCCGGGTAAATTCCTGCGGGCTATTGCTAAGGTCAAAGCCACGGATTCTTATTCCGCGCCGTTCGCCGCAGAGCAGCGTCTCCCCACCATACGCCTGGCGTACACACTTTCCCTCCTGGGGAGTGAGAACTGGCACGACCGCGCGTGAACCATTTGCCAGCGCAGTCACGATACAACTCGTCGCTCGCAGCACGTCAAACACTACCACCACACGCTCGGCTAATAACTTCCTGGCCGACATCCTTCGTATGGCTTTGCGCGCTGCATTCAGCTCCAATGCAACGTCAATCTCCACTATTCACGCAACCTCTCTCTCAGAAGATTACTTCCCCCGCACTACGCAACACGCCCGACTCCTACTCCCCTACAGGCCCGGGCTCCGTCTTCAACCGAATATAATCAATGGCCACATTCAAGCCTGGAAAGCTGAGTTCGTATGGATCGAGCCGCAGCGCAGCGACCCACTGCGACTCTGTCCACGCCCTGGACGAGAACAAATCAAATGTATATGTATGAAACTGACCATCCGCAACGGTTGGAATTCGCATTGTCCTCACTTCATCCATTGGTCTGGTGGGTGTTAACCAGTAAAGCTTGGCTGCGGTGTTCTGACCCCTCAGGTTGCTCAGCTTCATGCGAACCTCGAGCTGCGTGTACGCCCTCGATGGTACCGGTGGTGAAAGGACACGACCGCAGAAGGCAAAGATGTTCTTCACTTGCGACGTCGCCACTCCGTAACGTACATCAAATGGCGTCATCGCGTGCCACGCCTCCCATCCTTCGCTATTCTTTAATCTGTCGAATTCGAAGCTGAGTGTAGAATAGGTACGCGCCAAACGCGTATAATCCTGCACAAGCTCACGGCGATATGCCTGGCGCTCCGCAGCAGCCGCACGCTTAATCTCCGCCTCGTTCACCAGCGAACATATCACATCAGAATCACCATCGAACTCCAGACTCAGATAGGGCGATTGCCGTGCTCGCTCTACGAGCTCCTGACCGTGTACGATAATATAAACAATACCAAGTTCTCGCAGCAAATCGAGACTCGCCAGATCGGGAAACCGATACAGCACTTTCTTCTGCTCCTCATACACCGTATTGGGCGATCCGATGAATCCATTCCATATGGGACGCCAGTGCAAGGTTGAGCTCAGAAAATAGAACTCGCTATCGTTGGGCGGGAGCTCAATAATTGCCCCCTCATCCGGCTGCTGCGCAATCCAACGATGTGTCTCGGGATAGCAGAAGTGGAACGATGGTACTGAGTGCGGCACCCAGTATTCGAGCAAGACCACGCAGGCCAGCAGACCCGTCAGGCTAAATGTCTGGAGAGAACTGAGTCGGATGCGGTTGAAAAAGCGCGATATTATAGAGCTACAGCAGATGCCAAGGCACAAATACACCACAATGGAAAAACGCGAGATGCTCCGTATGAAACGAATCGGCGGCAGGCAGATGAATAAATAGTAAAACGGGAGCCGAACCGGTGTAACGTGGTCGAAGAGAATCAGGAACGGGCCGAACGAGATGACACCGGACAGCAACAGAAGTCCGATAAAAAAAAGCGAGTTTCGATCTTGAGAGCTTAGCGCCTTGCGTCGCCATCGCCGACCCACAATTACCCCTTCTGCACACAACAGGGCCAGGGGTATGTAGCCAAGGAACTGGTTGTTTTCACCAAGGCGTTTTTTTTGCACCACCGTTTTAACAAGATGGCCGACAAGCGTGATGTTGCGATTTACTTCAGTTGGCGGCAACAGATACCCGCCAAAGTCAGCACTATGGTTAATAGCTTGTCCAAGGGTGCGCCAGCCCTGAAACTCGTCGGCAACCTTCTTATGCTGACGCATGATTGGGAAACAGATCAACAGTGCCACCCCCACCATCCCCAGTGTGACCCATCCCCGTCGCATCCCTCCATCGCCCCACTTCTCAATAACGCGGTAAAGAAGAACACATGCAAGGACGTAGAGTACCAGGACGCCTAAATACCAGCTGCTTAGAACTTGCCAGACCAGAAAAAGCCCCGCTGCAACCAGATACCGCAGCTGTGCACTCTCCATATATTTCCAGATGAACAGTATAACCAGCGGGATCCACATAATACTCAGCACGTGTATGTGACCCGCACTATGCCACATGTTGTCGCTGTTAAATGCAAAGATCAGCCCGCCGATAAATGCAGCGAACCTGTTTTTAACCAGATAATCGCACAGCAAGAACATCGTGAGCGCGCTCAAGATGTGCATAAGGTAGAGCACTACATTGTACGAGAATACAGGGTTATGCTTCACGAGCCAAAAAGGCAATGTGAGCAAACTGACACCGATGAGACTCTCTGAGTAGGCCAGTGTATTTCGGTGAGGATAGAAGAACGAGGCGTTAAAAATCTCACGCGGTTGATGCAGCAGCGCATGGTTATCCCAGGCCAGAATGTAGGCGAACAGCCCAGCGTCGCCATACTGAAGCTTTGAACCGATCTGCCAGAGGGGAACAAACGGATACAGCATAACCACTGTGATGATGCAATAGAGAACCAGAACGAGTACAATGGCGGTAACACCCTGTTGCCTAGATCCAGTGCGAGTGTCCTGCATGGCGTATTGCTTTGCTCCCATTATGGGCTAAGTGATCTGCAGGATACGAAGCGGCAGCCGCCAGCGCTGCTCGCCTAATCCGGACAGCCTCATCGTGCATGTTGCTGCCAATAGAGACCCCGCTGGTCATTACGCCGAATACGAAATAGATCGAAAAACATCTGTATGGAATCATGAATCAAACGAACTTTTGAATGATGCGAATGACTGAGAACCACGGGAATGCGCTGGATGCGATAGCCCCACTTGCGGGCAATATAAAGAACTTCCACATCAAAGCCAAACCCGGGGATTGTCACCCGCTCGAAGATTGTTCGCGCAACATCACCCTGGAAGAACTTCAGCCCGCACTGCGTATCTGGAATTCCTTTCATCAGAACCAGGCCGATAAGTACGGAATACGCTCTTCCTGAGATGCGACGCAGAAGCGATGGCGCATACGCCATGTGTGATTCTTTCAAATCTCGCGCCCCGATTACAATATCAGCGCTACCAGCTTGAAGCCGCTCCACCGCATCGCTGATGCTCGTGAGATCATACGGCAAATCCGCGTCCATAAATCCCACAATCGCGTGCCTGGTGTTTAATATCCCGTATTTAACTGCAGCACCTTTACCTTGATTTTCGGCCAAGTTTATCAGATGGAATTGACCAGCCTGTGCACTGATGAATTCCTCGACCTGCTGAGCCGTCCGATCCGTGCTCCCATCATTTACCACAGTAACCTGCGCATTCTTGTAACGCTGAAGCAACGCAGCCAGGCTCTCCAGCGTCGGAATAATCCGCTCCTCTTCATTAAAGGCGGGAATAATAATGGCCAAACCATCATCAGTCGGCAATGCTCATGCTCCTCTTGCCCCTACCTATTCCCATGTCATTCTCACACTCCACTATCACACATCACAGCAGCCCGGAGCCTGAACTGCACAGGCATAACGTCCCAGCAGTATACAACCAGATGTGCTCCAGCGCTTTCGCCACATCCAGCTGTTCTCAGAAGTCCGTATCCACAAGCCTTTACTCCCGAATCTCCTCCAACTCGCTCTCTGGACACAGCTCGTAAGCCAGCTCGCGCACAAACGACTCGGCATCTGTTACGATTCCGATCGCCTGGAAACTGCCCCGATCCACCAGCTTGGTCACCACCGCATGATTGATGTCCACGCAAATGCTCTGCACGCGCGCTGGTAGTACGTTTCCTACGGCAATGCTATGCAGCATGGTGGCTATCATCAATACCATGTCCGCGCCTCTGGCCTCACGCCGCATCGCATCCTGCGCCTCCATGACGTCAGTAATGACTTCCGGCATAGGCCCATCATCCCGGATCGAGCCCGCCAGTACAACCGGTACGTTGCGAACCACGCAGGTGTACATGACCCCTCTTGTAAGAAGGCCTTGCTCGACCGCCCGCTTGATTGATCCCGCTCGGCGAATTGCGTTGATCGCGCGCAGGTGATTGCGATGTCCGCCCTCCATAGCCACACCATCCTCGAGCGAAATGCCGAGCGACGTGCCGAAGAGCGCTGCCTCAATATCGTGCGTGGCCAGGGCATTCCCGGCCAGCAAGACATGTACGTAGCCATTACGAATCAATGCGCAGAGCGACTCGCTTGCCCCGGTGTGAATAATCGCTGGCCCGCACACAAACACAATGCTTCCCCGCAGATCGCGCAGCTCGCGCATCCGCTTGGCTATCTGCGAGATGAGCAGCTTCTTTGGCTTCTCTGACGACACAGCACTGCTCATGAAGCTGAAAATTTCTTTCCGCGTTTGCCGCTGCGCCGGTATCACCCGTATGCCTTCCCGTCCTACAACTATCCTGTCACCTTTCTTTGCTCGAATGATCGGTATGCATTCCGGCTCCCCTCTTGCCTCATCGTAGCGAATCCCACAGTCCATTTCGATGCTTTTCACTGCAATCCAGCGCCCACGGTGAAATATCTCTGTCTCCAGATTCGTGGTCGAATAGAAATCCTCCGGAAATACACCGTCGCGATCCGCGATGGCAACGCGTACTTCTTCCGGCCGCAATACCGTGGCGCCCTGCTTCGAGACCTTCTCCAGTATCCGGCTTAACATCGCCTTGTCACTTGCTAGAATCTGAATCCTGGCCCGGCTCGGATCGTCGCGACGCTTTCCGATTTCCAGGTGCTCAATCTTGAAGTCGCCACCCATTTCAAGCACTGCGTCCAGCATCTGATTTAACGACTGGTTATTGATAATCTGCCCTTCCAGCAGAATCGTCTCACGCACCATGTGCTTCCTCCTTCGCTTTCGCTACGAAGAACATCGGAGCTCATGTTCACACCATAAACATTACAACTGGCACGAGCATGCCTCTACCATCTGGTCACCCATACTGTGTTACAAAGACGATGCTTGACGGAATACCTGAAAATTGTCAATTTGAAAGCGAGTCTAAGAAAAGCCAGAGTCACCAGATGAGCAGCCGAAGGCATGGAGAGCCGTCGCCCAAATAGTGAAGCCGGCCAAAAACATTCACCACTATAGCCGTTTCCTGCGAGGCAAGAACGAGGGCCATATAAAAATCCCTTGCAACCCAGTCCCAAAATCGGTATTTGTACTACCTAAAAATTGATAGTCTTACTATCCCTCCCATTGCAATTTCCTGTGCCGAAGTGGCGGAATTGGCAGACGCGCATGATTCAGGGTCATGTGGGGGCAACCTCGTCGGGGTTCAAATCCCCGCTTCGGCACCATCTATTTTCTTGCCCCGCCCTACATTCACTACCTGAGCACCAAGGAAAGCTTTACCACTGCACTTTGCAAAATGACTCACTACGCTCCAATCTCTTCCCGTCTACAATTGAGATAATTTGAGTTACAAGCCATTAAAATTTTCCAATTTTTGCTTGACTGAGAGCCTGAAGAAAGGGTAGAGTTAGGCTTGCCTAACAATTATTAGGCAAACTATGAAAAGGCCAAAAAAAATGAAATCTTTAACACAGAGTCTTGAAGATTATTTAGAGGCAATATGGGTAACAAGTCTTAAGGAAAAAGTTGTGAGGGTAAAGAACATTGTCAAGCGCCTCAATGTCAAAACGGCCTCAGTGGTAGGGGCATTAAAAATCCTGGCCGACAAAGGACTGGTGATTCACGAAAGGTATGGCTATGTGGAACTTACCCAGCAAGGCATAGATAGGGCAAAGAAGATATATGAAAGGCATGAAACTCTTACGAAGTTCTTTCACGAAATATTGGGTATCGAGTTCGAGTCTGCTGTGAAAGACGCCTGTCAGGTGGAACACTATCTTAATAAGGATACAATGGAGCGCATTGTAAAGTTCATAAAGTTCATTGAGACGTGCCCGGAGGGAGAACCGCTGTGGCTATCCAGATTTCACTATTTTGTAAGACATGGCGAGCATCCGGAGAAATGTTGTCGGGAAGGAAACTCTATGCAGGTTGATGATGGAAGGGACCAAGTAAACAAAGAGCACGTAAAGCTCTCCACTCTTAAAGTGGGCCAGGAGGCTAAAGTGGTTAGAGTGTCGGCTGAGAGTAGTCTAAAAAGACGCTTGCTGGATATGGGTATGGTTCCAGGGACAAAGGTCAGGCTAGAAAAGATAGCCCCCCTAGGCGATCCAATTGATGTTATCGTTAAGGGCTATCATCTATCATTGAGGAAAGAAGAAGCATCGGCAATCACCGTGGAGATCCAGTCATCGGCAGCAAAGGAGGATGCGTGAATAAATGGTACCTCTTAGCATGACACCAACAGGAGCAAAAGTTAAGGTAGCCCGAATTGTAGCGGGAAGCAGGTTGCGTTCCCGACTGGCCCATATGGGTATTTATGAAGGCACTATTGTGAAAGTCATTGCCAACGTTAGAAGAGGCCCAGTGATTATCAGCCGAGATGAAGCTCGATATGGACTCGGTTTCGGCATGGCCAAGAAAATCTTTGTAACGTATCTATCATCACCGCGCCCAAAAAGCGAATAAAAATACATGGCTCAGACAATAAGAATAGCACTGGCCGGCAATCCTAATTCCGGCAAGACTTCCGTATTTAATAATCTCACCGGCTCGCGCCAGCATGTAGGTAACTGGCCCGGGGTAACGGTAGAGAAAAAAGAGGGCAGGTTCTTCTATGATGAAGTTGAGGTGACGGTGGTTGACCTGCCGGGAACGTACGGCCTGACCGCTTATTCGCTTGATGAAAGAATAGCCCGCGAATTCCTGCTTCACGAGACCCCAGACTTAGTAGTAGCGGTAATTGATTCCTCCAACCTGGAGCGGAATCTCTATCTGGTGGCGCAATTCCTGGAGCTCGGTCTCAATTTGGTACTAGATCTCAATATGATGGATATATTGGAAGCTAGAGGCGTTAGCATTAATACGGAAGCTCTTTCAAGCATCCTCGGTATCCCTGTAGTAAAGACTGTGGCCAACAAGGGAATAGGCATTGATGCCCTGAGAAAAGCTATCGTAGAAACTGCCACAGAGCAGCAAAAGGAAATTACATTCAAGATAGATTACGACCGGGATATAGAAGCTGAGATAGAAACGTTATCAGAACTACTCAAGGATAAGAAATTATCGAAGCCCTATCCCTTACGCTGGCTGGTGGTCAAGCTGCTGGAAGGCGACCCTGAGGTGCTGGACCAAGTAAAAACCTGGCCTCAGGGTAAAGAGATACAACAGCGGGTATTAGAAAGTAGAATTAAGTTGGAGCGGCACATGGGCTACGACCTGGAAACCGCTATTGTAGAAAGAAGATATGGATTCTTAGATGGATTGGTAAGGGAATGTAGCAAGAAGAAATTAGGCATAAAAGAGCGGCTGGATGTTTCTGATAGAATTGACAGCGTCGTGCTGAATAAAGTGCTGGGCATCCCTATCTTTCTGGCGCTGATATGGCTCACCTTTCAGCTGGTATTTGCCCTCGGCAATCCTATTGCTGATTGGATTGATGCTCTGTTTGGCTGGCTAGGCGGAGCGGTCTCCGCGGGAATTGCCACTATTGGAGGCCCCGTATGGCTCTCCTCGCTTGTTTCAGATGGCATTATTAGCGGGGTGGGATCGGTACTGGTCTTTTTGCCCAACATTATGCTCCTATTCCTGGTGATAGCTATCCTGGAAGACTCGGGTTATATGGCCCGAGCGGCATTTGTTATGGATAGATTCATGCACGCACTGGGCCTGCACGGCAAGTCCTTCATTCCGCTTCTCATAGGGTTTGGTTGCAACATTCCCGGAATTATGGCCACCAGGACACTGGAATCAAGAAAGGACCGAATCCTTACCATTCTGGTGAATCCCTTGATGTCCTGTTCTGCCCGGCTGCCCATTTATATTCTGTTTGCAGGCGCCTTCTTTTCTAAGCATCAAGGATTGGTGCTCTTCTCCCTTTATCTTACCGGCATGGTACTTGCCATTCTTATAGCCCGGCTGTTTAAGACTATCTTCTTCAAGGAAGAAGTGGCGCCGCTTATCATGGAGCTGCCACCTTATCGAATGCCACAGCTAAAAGGCGTCTTCATCCATATGTGGGAGCGAGGTAGCTTGTTTCTGAGAAAGGCGGGCACGATAATTGTAGCCGGCGTAATGGCAATATGGTTGCTGGCTTCCTTGCCAATTGGTGTGGAATATGCCTCACAAGAAAGTCTCATCGGCAAATTGGGTTCTCTCTTTGCTCCCTTGCTAGAACCAGCTGGGTTCGGCTTCTGGCAAGCTGCCGTGGCGCTAATTTTTGGCATACTGGCAAAGGAAATAGTAGTAGGAACTCTGGGCACCTTGTATGGCGTGGGACAAGAGGGATTAAGAGTTGCCCTGTTGCAATACTTCACTCCGGTCAGTGCTTATGCATTTATGTTAATGTGTTTGATTTATATTCCGTGTATACCGGCAATTGCCACTATAAAAAGAGAGACCAACTGGCGCTGGACCGGTCTGGCTGTCGGCTACACTTTGCTTCTTGGCTGGATAGTGGCTGTAATATTTTTTCAATTGGCAAGTGCGTTCGTATAAAAATTTTTCGGCATAAAGATAGGCAAGCCTAGCTTTGCTAGAATTGCCTATAATTTGGGCCCTCGCAAGAAGAATGAATGGCGAAAATAATTAGTCCTATAACTACAGGAGGTGTTCCTGATGATAGCAAGCTTTCTCATCACCTTTAGGGAGGCGCTGGAGGCAGCATTGATCATCGGCATCATTGCGGCCTACCTCTCCAAACTCAACAGAGCAGACCTCAATCGCTACCTCTATCTGGGCGCCGGGGTTGCGATACTGGTAAGCATCTTCCTCGGCTGGATCTTCATGATGGCCTTCGGTGGGCTCTCTGGCCGAGCTGAGGAACTCTTCGAAGGCCTGGCCGCGCTCACCGCCACGGCAGTGCTCACCTACATGATCTTCTGGATGGCACGGAATGCTCGAAGGATCAAGGGGGAGCTCCAAGAGCGAGTGGAAGTCTCCATCTCCAGGGGGCAGCTCTTCGGCATAGCTACCCTGGCATTTATCGCCGTCTTCCGCGAGGGAGTAGAGACGGTGCTCTTCTTGGGGACCTTAGCGCTGCAGGATCCCGCAGGTCTCCTGACCGGTCTCGGCTTGGGCTTGGCTGCAGTGATCGTTCTCACCCTGCTCGCCTACAAAGGGATCTACAGGCTGAGTATGCGCATATTCTTTCAATGGACAAGCGTCCTCTTGCTCATATTCGCCGCGGGGCTTCTCGCCTATGGGGTGCACGAGCTGAACGAAGCGGGGATCATCCCTGCCATCATCGAACACCTATGGGATATCAATCCCCCCCAGAACCCGGATGGCAGTTATCCGCTGCTTCACGAGAATGGGGCGATCGGCTCGATATTCAAATCGCTTTTCGGCTATAATGGCAACCCCTCCCTCAGCGAGCTCCTGGCTTACATCACTTACTGGCTGGGAGTGGGTCTCTACCTATTGAGTATCTACAGAAATCCCAAAGGCGAGTCTTCGTAACCCACGTTCCGCAGTTAAGAAGATATAGTCTTTGATTCTACTGGCCTAATACTCTTGAGACTCTTCACTGCGTTCAGGGTGGCCTGTCCGCCTGAGGCAACCAAGTGCACTCCAACAAAAAAGTCCCATCAGAACTTCATTCTGATGGGACGCAGTGCCTTACGCGACTTTACATCTATTCTGTCACAACATTACTTGCCTGCGGACCTTTCGGCCCCTCAGTAACGTCGAATTTCACGCGCTGACCTTCCTTCAGCGTCTTAAAACCGTCGCCTACAATTGCACTGTGATGTACGAAGACGTCTTTTCCGTCTTCCTGCTCAATGAACCCATACCCTTTGCGGTCATTGAACCACTTAACCTTCCCTTCTGACATTCAAGCACCGCCCTTCTGAAGGCAATATTTGAAGACCGTCCCACTTAGTGCCCGAAGATTCAACTGAACGCGATACACAGACTTGCTAAGTAAGCGTAACTTTTCTCCCTAAGCATGTGACCAGCCAGTAAAAACTTTCAGGGCCCAAAAATGGCCATCCTCAACCAACTGAATTACGTATCATACGCAAAGAAATCGCAGTGTCAAGCAGTTTGTCAAGGGACACAAGAATTTTTCGGTCCTCATTGAGCTAACCCCAATTATATCAAATATCCACTTGCCATTCGCTCAGAGATTATCCGACGGATCTCGCCCCCTCTTGACCGAGAAGATAACCAGCCAGAAGGCTAGCCGCACGCCTTTCGCCGGGCCATGCGTTGGCCTATTGATCTGCAACTGTCAGGTCAGGAGATGATGAGTGCTGAGCGGATTATGGGTAAGCGGCAGAGGATGGAGACTCCTCGATAGCCAAGTCCAGGGGCAGTGACGTCTGATATACCCGATTCTTGTAGTTATAAAGCACCAGATTTAGCCATTCTTCAAAGACAAACATTACCCGCTCGGGATTGAGTCCTTGCTCGGTCATATCTTGAAGATCCGTACGCAGCTTTTCTCTCACCCAATCCTTTGACTCTGCAAGCAAGACACGAACGTAACGGTCATGTTCCAGAATCTCCTCATCAATACTACCGTACCGGACATACAAAAACGCAAATGAGTAACGCTTGGGCTTGGCCGCGGGTGCGCCTGTGGAGGTAACCAAGTCATCGGGTCGTTCCTGTCGGCGCTCAACCTGACGGCTGCCAGCCGGCTCTTCTTCTGAGGGAAGCGACGTCCCCCCCACTGCCACGAGCTCGAATCCCTCAATGCTAAATAATTCCCTGGCCTCTTGAGTTAACCGGATTGCCTTCATAGTCCCTTCGCTATAGACGGTCCGAAATCCGTTGTAGAGCGAAATGACAAGGACTACCACAAACGCAATCCCGGCCGATTGAAACGCTGAACGCCGCCATTTGGCCATTCGCTCATCCGGTGTTGCTACCAGCTGCTCCTCAGTTAAGCGGGGAGGATCCTTGGCCACATAGCTCCTGGCCAGCAGATCGTGAAATCCCTGCTTGAATGGGTGCACACCAATCAGCACGGCATTTGCAATAAGAAACGCAACCGCCAAATTCACAATCGTATACGAGATCATCAGCGGCGTCTGGCTGCTTACATCGTGCAAAAAGAACGGAACAATGATATACTGCGCCAGCCAGTATTCCACTTGAACCAGCGTTCGTACCAGCGCTTCTTTCAGCTCCAGAGGCTGGCCATCGTATCTAAGGGTAGTGATATTGAACAGACTCTTGCCAATGGTCTTTCCTTTGCCTACCGGTCCATTCGCGAGCCAGAAATAGCAGAATATGATCGCCAGGCCAAAATATGGAGCTAGCTTGCCGAGCATAAGCAGCTGCTCCTTCAGGACAAACACCATGGCGTAAGCAAAGAAGCCGAGCAGAATCACGTCGAGAATGCATGCAATACAGCGGACCCAAAATCCTGCAACTGGCGGGCGCTCACGCTGGGCCGACAGCATAGGCCCAGGCTCTGGAACCTCAACAGGCTTGTTCATCCGTCACTCCGTTTTTTTATCTGTCTTGTTTCGCTCAACAAACGCCTTGTAAGGCATCCTCGAAGGCTTGTAAAGCACTAAATTGAACCAGGAACTGATCTTCAGAAGATGAAGTGCTTTTCTCCTGCGCGGAAGGTGCTGATTTTCGCAAAAGTGTCGGGCGATCACAAAGAGCGTACTTTCAGCTACGAAGTAACAGCGGTCATAAGACCGCCAAACGTTTACTTTGATTCAACTACGGATCTTCAGTGTCCACTGGCCTCGCGCGCGGAACGTTACCCATAGATTGCCGGCTTTCCAGCCCCACCGCAAGCCATGCGCCTCGCCTTCCACGCCCAATGCCCGTGGCTGCGCAATGCCGGGTAACAAAATTCGGTAACGCCTATGCGACGCGCCGGCGTGCAGCATTATCATCTTACTGGCCCTCGTCGCATGAAATACCACTTCTTCATCATCGTCCTTTAGGGTGAAGGTGGCATGTCGCTCCACAAAAACCATGAGCCTGAGGTTTGAAAATCGGGCGTGAGAAATTCGTTGCCGTGGCACAATCTGGGGTATGATGGCATCCCCTCGAATGAACAAAGGAATGCGAGTCAGCGGCGCCTGGCAGCTAAGAACTACCGGCCCCTGATACTTCTTGTTCGTCCAGAAATCGTGCCAGCGGCCTTGCGGCAAGTACACCGTGCGCCGACCATCCGGGCTGAAAATCGGTGCCACAAGGAGTTCCGCTCCCAGCATGTACTGCGTGTCCAGGTGTGCACATTGCGGGTCATCGGGAAATTCCAGAATCATTGGGCGCATCAGAGGAATCCCTGTCTGATGTGCCACGTGTGCGTAAGAATAAAGATAAGGAAGCAGGGAATAGCGGAGTCGAGCGAAGCGGCGCACAATACTGACTGCACGCCGGCCAAACACCCACGGCTCCCGCGCCGACGTACCGTGAAACCGCGCATGCGAGCTGAGCAGTCCAAACTGCGCCCAGCGAATGTAGAGCGCCTCGGACGGACGCTTGCCCCAGAACCCCCCAATGTCGTGACTCCAGAATGCGACCCCTGACAGCGCCAGGCTCAACCCACTGCGCAGAGTGCACACCATTGCCTCCCACGTGCTGCGACTATCTCCGCTCCAGACTACAGGATAGCGTTGGCTCCCTGCATAGCCCGACCGTCCCCAGACAATACCAGCGCCAGTCTCGCTGCGGATCACATCAAATACCGCCTGATTGTAAAGCAGCGGGTAGAGATTGTGCATTTCATCGCCGCGCATCCCGTTTGCAAAAATCGCCCGCTTTGGAATTGCCTCGCCATAGTCGGTTTTGAACATGCTGACGCCCGCCCGGAGCAATGGCCTGTGTTTATCCTGAAACCACTCAACTGCTTTGGGATTGCTAAAATCCACGGGTGCCATTGGTGTGCGCACAACCGGATCATCAAGATGACAGACGCGGCCCGTGGGATCGCGTGGAAAAAATCCGCACGCCTTTCCTTCGCGATACATTGCAGTGCCGCGCGGCACGTAGGGATTCTCCCACAGGCAGAGTCTCATACCCCACTTCTTCAGCCAGGCGATTGTCCTTTCCAGCGGGCCAAAGGCTTGTTCGTTCCACTCGAAATCGCACCCATCGCTTTTCCATTGGCGGTGATGCTTGAGCCAGAGCGGGTCGAGATGAATCACATCACATGGAATCCCGCGGCGACGCAATCCCTGCACCACGCGCTTGACTTCCTGAATACTCTTGTACTTGCAGCGCGACATCCATAAACCAAAGGACCAAGGTGGGGGTACTCCTGGCCGTCCTGTCAATGCCGTGTAATAAAAGAGCAACTCCTTATAATTCGCACCGGCAATGAGAAAATAGTCGAGCCAGGGCGCATGTACGCAAAACGACGCAGTGAGAGAGGAATAACTCCCCATCTCATACACAATCTTCTGGCTGGCATGGATGAACACGCCGTAGCCGCGCGAGCTCATGAAAAACGGGATGTTCTTATAGCTTGCATCAGTGGTGGTGAGGCCCAGCGTATCAACGTTCCATGACACGCTTTTCTGCCCGCGCTGATCAAGCTTCGTATAGCGCTCACCCAGCCCATAGAGGTGTTCTTCTGACGATAGCGCAAAGGATTCAAAAACGCGCTCGACCTCTTTTCCCTTCTTATCCATAATGAATCCCAGAGCTGGAACAATCGGGTTGCCGAACAGATCAACATCTTCCACCTGTTCTTGCCAGATCGCCTGATCCCCGCGATACAGCTGCAGTTGCCAGGGATTCTGCCGAACCCAGAGCCGCACGCGCGACGTTTCAATCCACACGCCTTGTGCTCTCTTTTTCATGCTGAAGCGCACAGGACGGCTGCCGGCGCGAGCCAGCATGGGACTGCTCTGAAAGAACTGCCCTCCTCGCATCCCCATCTGGATGCGAAAGACCACAGGCGATACCGGAGTAATAACAACAGACACCTGACGGCCCGAATTGGTAACGCACTCGAACCACACACCTTCTCTCTCGCGCGTAACGGCCGTCCACTGGACCAGGTGGTGATATGTAACGTCCGGTGCGCGGAAAATGGCTGGCTCGTCAGGAATCCGATACTGGGCCAACGATCCGGCTGGGGCTTTTCGCATTCTTCGCCGCGCCAACGTCATCTCTCCTTTCATTCCACTCGATGTTGCCTCAAAACAAAATATTGAACAGCCTGGTATCGCTGCTTATCCAAGCCTGTCTATGTTACAGAAATGTCCAAAAGACAATTATTATTTATTAAAAAAAAGGCTCTTTCTCAAATGAGTTACCATTTTGGGAGAGATACCCCCTCACCTTACTCCTCTCCCCAGTGGGGAGAGGGAAGGGGTGAGGGGGCTATGAATGCATTAACAAAATCATAGAAAAAGAGGCTCTTTGTCAAATGAGTTAGCGTTTTTTGATCGTAACAATAGAAAAAGGTCGGCTGAATAATGGGGGCGTTTAATTAAACACCCCTACTCGTCCTGTTGGCTGGTGAAGAGGGAATACACAGCAGGCACATTACGTAATGAGGCACAGATCCGAGCACTTGCCGTACGCTTGCCGAGATACGAAAACACTGAAGTTATCCAATGCATCACAGGCTTTCTTGCTAACCTATCTGACAAAGAACCAAAAAAAATATGCTCGAACCGCGGGCTCGCCCCTATATGCCTCGCGCAGATTGTAGGGGCAGGTTTGAAACCTGCCCTCACTACGGATGAGGTATAATCCTATACGATCCGACTTGACAACGCCAATACTCGGTGCTCTCTTGGCAGCAGATCGCAGGCGTGGTCTGCCATATTGGTCAATTGTTTTTCAGGCTCGCCGTGCTGCCCGAGGAGCATACCAGACTGCCTGCTGCGCCTGCGCACACAATATTATGAGAGGAGGATATAATGGCGAACGTTCGGGAAATCGAATGGAAACCGAATCTACGCCAGATCAGCGGGGCAAGCGGCGGGATCATAGCCATCATCGTGATCCTGGTTGCGCTGTTCACCAGCGTATACACCGTAGCGCAAGATGAGCTCGGCGTAGTCCTGCGGTTTGGCAAATTTATCCACATTACGCAACCCGGGCTGCACTTCAAGCTCCCCTTCTGGATTGAAACCGTAAAGAAGCCTGCGGTGGAGCGCATTTTCAAAGAAGAGTTTGGCTTTCGCACGTTGAAGCCCGGGGTGCGCACAACGTACGCAGAAAGGGAAATGAAGGACGAAGCGCTAATGCTCTGCGGCGATCTCAACTGTGCAATAGTCGAGTGGATTGTCCAGTTTAAGATCAAAGATCCGGTCGACTATCTCTTCAAGGTGCGCGACGTACGCAGAACCATCCGCGACGTCTCGGAGAGCGTGCTTCGCAATATCGCTGGCGACAGCTCGGTGGACGAAGTCCTCACCATGCGCCGCATCGAGATAGACCAGGAAGCGCAGGTCAAGATGCAGCAGCTGCTTGATGCCTATGAAACTGGCATCTCGATCGTTACGGTTAAGCTCCAGGATGTCAATCCCCCTGAAGAAGTGAAAGCAGCGTTTAACGAGGTGAATGAGGCGAAACAAGATCGCGAGCGCTTCGTTAATGAAGCCTGGCAGGAATACAACCGCGAAGTGCCCAGAGCACAGGGGGAAGCAGAGAAAATGATCCAGGAGGCCGAGGCGTATGCCATTAATCGCACCAATACTGCCAAAGGCGATGCCGCACGGTTCGTATCGGTTTGGGAAGAGTATAAGGATGCCAAAGATGTCACTCGCCGCCGTATTTACATTGAAACTATTTCACAGGTGCTGCCACAACTCGAACGCAAGTACATCATTGACGAATCACAGCGCGGCATCCTGCAGCTTCTGCCACTCACGAAGGAAGGAGGGCTAAAATGAAAACTATACCGATCATCCTCCTGGGCCTGCTGCTCGTCGTAATCATTGTCCTCGCCAGCACCTTCTTCGTCGTGACCGAAACTCAGCAGGTCGTTATCACGGAATTCGGAAAGCCGATCCGGGAAATCAAAGACCCGGGACTCCACACCAAGAAGCCCTTCATTCAAACGGTTCACTCCTTTGAAGACCGTCTGCTCGAGTGGGATGGATACCCGACCCAGATTCCAACACTGGACAAGAAGTACATCTGGGTAGACACCTACGCACGCTGGCACATTACAGAACCCCTAAAGTTCCTCCAGTCGGTCCGCAGTGAAGCTGGCGCCCAGGCACGCCTGGACGATATTATAGATAGTGCCGTGCGCAATCAACTCACAGCCCACGTCCTGCTCGAAGCGATTCGCTCGAGTAATCGGCCAATGGCCACTGAAATCGGCACTGAAGGCGAAGAGAGCGCCATCGTTGAGATAGAAGAAATTATGTTCGGCCGCGAGGTCATTGCCGCTGATATCCTTAAAGAGGCTCAGGCCATCGTCCCCCAGTATGGCATTGAGCTGGTAGACGTGCAGATAAAGCGGATCAACTACGTGGAAACCGTGCGACGCAAAGTCTACGACCGCATGATTGCCGAGCGCAAACAGATGGCGGAAAAATATCGCTCCGAGGGCCAGGCACTACGCATGGAAATCCTTGGCAAGAAGGAACGCGAACTTAAGGTAGTACTCTCGGAAGCCTATCGCAAATCTGAAGAGATTAAGGGCAGGGCCGACGGCGAAGCGACGAATATTTATGCAGAGGCCTACAATAAGGACCCGGAATTCTACTCGTTCCTTCGAACAATGGAATCCTATAAGGACACCTTAAAGCAGAACACCTGGATCATCCTGACCACGGAAGGAGACTATTTTAATTACTTAAAGCGTTCATTACCAGCGGAAGGGCGTTAACCCACACATCGAAATTGGTAGGGGCAGGTTTGAAACCTGCCCCTACTTCATTCGTGTGCAGTTTCCTATGAACAACTATAGTTAAACGCCTTGTATGTTGCATAAATCCGCAGCAATGCCTTGTTTACTGAAAAAATACGATTCATAAGGCGAGCGTATGACCGCAATGCAAAAATTGTCCAGCTGAACGTAAATTTTTTGTTCCCCCGTTCAGTGCAGGTATGCTCTATGCAATTGCACATTGCAGAGGTACGCGACATTGCTTCATCCAAGCAGCTGATATAAGCCGGGCATTCAACAATGGTGCCAGCGATCTGCGTTCAGGCGAAACTTTTTGTCACCTTTGCCACCCCTCAAAAATATGAATAAGAAATCTAAAATGAAAATACTTCTTGTTTATCCAAAGTATCCAGACACCTTCTGGAGTTTTAAACATGCCTTAAAGTTTATCTTTAAAAAGGCAACTAATCCACCCCTCGGGTTATTGACTATCGCTGCGATGCTTCCCGAAGAGTGGGAGAAAAAACTGGTGGATATGAATGTAACGACCCTGAATGATAAAGACCTTAAGTGGGCTGATTTTGTTTTTATCAGTGCTATATCCATCCAAAAAGAATCTGTAAAAGAAATCATCACCAGATGCAAAGAATTAGGTGTTAAGATTGTGGCTGGTGGCCCTCTTTTTACCACTGGATATGAAGAATTCAAGGGTGTAGATCATTTTGTGCTTAATGAGGCTGAAATTACGCTACCTCCATTCCTAGAAGATTTGAAAAATGGGTGTGCTAACCATATTTACACTTCTGATCAATGGGCCGATTTAAAGACGACACCCATCCCTCTCTGGGAACTTATTAATATGAAAAAATACGCCACGATGAATATTCAGTATTCACGGGGTTGTCCTTTTAATTGCGAATTCTGTGACATCACTCTACTCTACGGACGCATATCACGAACAAAGACAAAAGACCAGGTAGTAGCAGAGTTAGAGAGCCTATACTCACGGGGCTGGAGGGACGGAGTATTTTTTGTTGATGATAATTTTATCGGGAATAAAAGGAAATTGAAAAGGGAACTTTTGCCCGCTATTGCTAAATGGATGGAGCAGAGAAAGTATCCGTTCCCCTTTATCACGCAAGCGTCAATAGATCTTTCTGACGATGAAGAACTAATGCAATTGATGGTTAAAGCAGGATTTGATACAGTGTTTGTTGGCATTGAAACTCCGAACGAAGAGAGTTTAACCGAATGCACTAAGTTCCAGAACAAGAATCGTGATTTAATCGCCTGCGTTAAAAAAATCCAGAAGTTTGGTTTACAGGTGCAGGGAGGATTTATTGTAGGTTTTGATAATGATCCGCTTTCAATTTTCGAAAGACAAATTAAGTTCATTCAAAAAAGTGGGATTGTTACTGCAATGGTTGGCCTATTAAATGCTCTCCATGGCACAAGACTTTACCATCGTCTTGAAAAAGAGAATCGGTTGTTAAAAGATATTTCTGGTGACAATACGGACTGCTCAATTAACTTCATTCCGAAAATGAACTATGACGCACTTATTAACGGTTATAAAAAGATTCTCTCTACAATTTATTCTCCCGCTTATTATTATGAGCGGATCAGAGAGTTTCTAAAAGAATATAAGCCGTCAAAAAGAAGGATATTTCGATTCCATTTCAACTATCTTGGGGCATTCTTTAAATCAATATTGTGTTTAGGAATAATAGGGAAAGAAAGGGTTCATTATTGGAAACTTATTTTCTGGTCGTTGTTCACGTGTCCACGATTTCTTCCATTAGCTACGACTTTTGCGATTTATGGCTTCCATTTTCGGAAGACTTTTGAAAAATACCTGTGAAATGAAAAGAAAGAACCGCCCCTAAGAGCGTTTGTGGCTACACTTTGCACAAATGCCTCGCCTTGCTCGGCACTTTGCAAACACGCAATACATTATACCCCATTTTCAGTGCACGGACAAGAAGAAGGTGTTCACCTCATCAATATAAGCCACATGACCCGTTGAACTTTCATTGTAAGAGCCAAACCATACGCGGTTGTGCAAACCGCTTTGCAATTTCCAGCTTGCTTCCACCAGAGTCCAGCTGGTATAACTCAAGCATTGAACAATCGTGCCATGCCCATCTGGGCTGTGAACAACGAAAGAGACGGCTCGAACCGCATTTATTCTGGCAGAAAGGAATGCGACAGTCATGCGAGTGTATCATCGGGTTTGTCATCCACTAATGGTGTTCGCCTGCTTTGCGGCCTGGTTGAACGCCGGAAGCTTTCCTGAGGAACTGTCCGAAGAGGCAGTCAAATGGGTCGAGCAGACATTGGTCGAAATGACGCTGGAAGAAAAAATCGGCCAGCTCATCGAAGCCCCTTGCTCAGGCTACGATTTCTCCACCACCTCAACCCGCTTTCTGGAGATTAAAAAGGCTATCGAGGACTACAGAGTTGGCGGAATCAACATCTACTTCAGCACGCTCGCTCAAGCCCCTGTGCTCATCAATCGCATGCAAGAGATGGCCAAAATTCCCCTTTTCATTACGTCGCCTATGGAAAACGGCGTTGGTTACCTGCTCAAAGGAGCAACTCCGTTTCCTCCGCTTATGGCACTCGGCGCAACGAGCTCTGAGAAATTGGCCTACGAAGTAGGGAAGGTGGTTGGTAAGGAAGCAAAAGCGCTTGGGTACCACGCTCTGTTTGCTCCTGTAGTGGATGTCAACAATAATCCGGCAAATCCTATTATTAATGTTCGCTCTTTCGGCGAAGACCCTGAACTTGTGGCACGCCTTGGGGAGGCTTACACTCGCGGCATTCACGATGCGGGCATCCTGGCAACTGCAAAGCATTTTCCTGGCCATGGGGATACAGACATTGATTCCCATACCAGCTTACCTATAATCCACGCAAGCGCGGAACGTCTTCACCAGATCGAACTCCTGCCTTTCAAACGCGTCATTGATGCTGGTGTTGGTGCAATCATGACTGCCCACATCGTGGTTCCCTCTCTCACCGGCGATACGAAAACTCCCGCCACACTTTCTGAGCCAATTCTTACCGGGCTGCTCCGCAATTCGCTCGGGTTCAAAGGTCTCATCGTTACGGACGCCATGAGTATGGGGGCAATTACTCGCCATTACCAGCCTGGCGAAGCTGCACTCCGTTCTCTTCGCGCTGGTGCAGATATTATCCTGAGGCCCCCAGACTTAGGCGCAACCATCAAGCATCTCATTCGCGCAGTACGCACCGAAACTGTCTCAAATACTCATGAGGGGCACTCTCTGTCTGAACGAATCAATGAATCAGTCCGCCGCATCCTCACAGTGAAGACCCGGCTCGGCCTTCACAAGAAACGTTTCGTTGATATTGCAAAGGCTCAGGCCTTTCTCGCCTCTTCCCCCAGCCAAGCACTGGCCGAACAGACCGCCCGCCAGAGCATCACGCTGGTGAAAAATCAGAACCACCTGCTGCCTTTGCCAAAAACCCTAAAGCCTCAGGACGTGATGTGCCTCTCGATCTTCGGTGACCCACACGAGGGCAAGCCCGAGCTTGAACGCTTGCTCCAGGAACGACTCCCTGGTCTGACCTGCAAAACACTTGACCTGGACAGCACTGACAAGCATTACGCAAGCGTGCGAGACGAGGCGGGCAAACATCGCATCATTATCGTCGGACTTTTCGTAAAGGTGAGGGTGAATAAAGGAACGGTGGAACTGCCCGAGAAGCAGCTGAATCTTGTGCGCGAAATTAAGAAACAGGGCTGCAGCGTCATTGCCATATCATTTGGCAATCCTTATTTACTACGCCACATCCCGGACATTGATGCCTACCTGTGTGCCTGGGGCTATCTTGCAATCTGCCAGCGCGCAGCCGTGCAAGTCCTGTTCGGCGAAATTAATCCCCAGGGCCAGCTGCCGGTCACAATCCCTGACTGCGTTCCGCGCGGAACTGGGCTTCACTACGAGTAATACATCTGCATGAGTCGGATGGTGCTGGAGCCTCGCTAGCCGCTTTCAAAGAAGCTGCTGAAGAACCTCACCCAGGAATGCTTCATGGTGTTCTGCCAGATTACCTGCGGATCAATCCCTTCTCTATACTGTAGCTTCCAAACTTAATCGGCCCCTGGGCAGAGTCCATATGGAAAAGATTGAGCTGGAAAGACACGCCAGCATCATCCGGGAAATAGGCAAGGTATCCCACCTTGAAAGGGGACAAGATCGCAGTGCAGATCGCCGTGAGTTCCTCTCTGGAGAGATTATCAGTGTCCGCCTGGGAGAAGCCGGCAAAGACAACCCGGCACCCCACCTCTGTGACCTTGCCCTGCCTATCCGAGCTGCGTTCTACAGGACCAATCACTACGGCCGCCTGGCCTGCCCGGCCTGGAGAAGCAATCAATGGGGTCAGCATCATGCCCGTGCGCAGCAGTGTCACATCAATGGCTGCCAGGCGCATCTCCGGTACAAGCTTGCCCAACTCGTCGGCTGCATCGCTCAGCGCCCTCACCGCCTCAGTCAAGCGTGCCGTGCGCTTTTCAAGCCGCTCCAGCTCACCCTCAAGATCCGTACGGTTGGAATCCCCACAACTCAACGCCCCAGTGATGAGCAGAACAATCGCCCAGATGAGCACCCGCTGTCGAGTAGACATTTCTCGACCTCCCTTTGACTCAATAAAAATTCTAGGGACAATCAGAATTCTATTAGTGATGGGTTCATCGGCCTGTAGGGGCGCACCCATGTGTTCGCCCTTTTTGTCTTACGCCAACTTCTCGCTGGCATCAGGATCCGCATAAGCCGCCACTATCTCACCAAAATAGATGCGGTGGAAGTCATCCTTTGGGTAGTAAGTCTCCGTAATTTCAGGAAGAAACGCTACCGCGTTCACATCAGTCTTCTGCACCACCTTGCATTCATAATGGATCACGCACTGCTGAATGATGGGCGAAGATATCTTGCGACTCGCCACCGGCGTGAGGCCCTGCTCGCGAAACTTGTCGTGATCCCTCCCTGAGATCGTGCCGCAGAATTCAAGCGCTTCCCTGAGCGCGCGTGGCGCAACATTAACCGTAAAGTCCCCAGCCTCCTCAATCAGACCATACGTATGGCGCGACGGCCGCACCAATACAACGAACATCGGCTTTCCCCAAATCCATCCCACTGTCCCCCAACCGATCGTCATCGCGTTTGGTTTCCCATCTTTGCCCTGCGCAACCAGGAGAATACCATCAGTAGAGAGCCATCGCGCCATTTCAGGGAAATAGTCAGTATACGAAATATCCACTTTTCCCATGTCATCCTCCTTGTTTCTCTTATGATACAATCCGCTTGCAGGATTGTTCGCTCACCTCAAACCCTGCATTCTATTCCTCCTTTTCTTTCTCCTTCTCCTCAGATGCACCGAGCGGCCCAGCCCCAATAACACGCTCTGGAAATCCAGCATGCAGAAACAGAATCCCAACCGCCAGCCGAATCACCGCACCAATGTACGCAAGAACCATCTTATGCGTGTTTGAGCGCTGAAAAAACGCGATGTCCAGCCAGCTTGCCATTGGTCTTGGCATAACAAGAATCAAGAGGCCTACGCTCAGACAGCAGATGCCCACAACCACAAATAACCATCCATGGCGCAAGCTCTGGCCCGCGTAATAAAAAGGGATACTCAGCCCGATGAGAACCAATCCGACAAGACGAAATGCCGGGCCTTGCACGACAGACGCCACCACTCCGATGCAAGTGAAAGGCATGAATATTGTCATCAATGCTATGAGTACAAGAAATCCTCCCATGAGAAGAGCAAACACCCGCATGGCTTTTCCTCCTTTTCGCAGTTTATGAGCCTCCGGTTAATTAATGGTCTATGAGCTCCAAACTGACTTGCGCACCGTGATAATGCCGGATAATTAAGTACATCTCGTGAATTCGCGGGCAATACTCCCCCATCCACCGAGAACGATCAAGAGTTTTTCCCGGCTCTTGCATTCACCAACCAGCTCATCACACCCGGTCGTTCATAACGTCAACGCGCCGGAAGATAAAAAAAACCAAGCCACCGCTGCCGGTTCGAACGCCTGGGCTACTTCTGGGTTGGTCGCGATTCTACCTGAGAAAAGCTCGTCTTCAACCACACCCTACTCCCTCCGCGACAATCTGGCCAGAATCCATAAAGCGCATAAGCAGCAGCATTAGGGGTTGCTGGCCGCAGGGGACTCAAGATTTCCCAGGTTTTAGCTTAGCGTAGTGCCGCTCTCCAGCTCCAATCCCATTATTCTCAAGGGTTTAGGAGAATCACCAAGGACTTCTGTGCCTGGATTCCCAGTTGCACCTGGAATTGCGCCTATTATGTGCCCACCATATCGCTAAAGACGCCGATTCACGTTCCAATAAGGCTATTAGGTACGCTTTTATCCGAAGTTCCGGGCCATAAAGAGTCACTGATTGCCGAAACAAGTAATTCCATGTTGGGCATAAGGTGAAGGATTACAATGATATAAGGCCTGTTCTTGTCCGGAACTGGGGTTTAATGAATTTTTTTTGAAAAAAAAGCTTGACATGCTCATAAGCGGGACGTATCTATAGCGCATAATAGTTTGCAATACAAACTGATTTTCGTCCCAAATTCTTTTGCGAAATAAGAACCGGAACTGTGAAACGTGAACTTTCGACCGAACTCCTTGCCCTCATCGCAGACCGCCTCATGGTCGCTTCGGCTCTGCTTTGCTGGCGATGGGCGTCGAGATACTCTGTAACGGTCGAAGAGTATAAGCGCGAAATGCTTTCGGTTGAATCGAAACAAGACGCTTTCGAGTACCGCATAGTGAACATGCCAGCGTTTTTGATGTGGCATTATGCACAAATGAAAAGACGTCACTTTGAGAAGGTTTCGACAATACAAACAGAGAGAGAGGAGGAGAGGAAGAATGACAGACCGCTTTGAAAACAGAACGGCTCTGCTTGCGATAGCGTTTGGCGAATCCCTTTTAACCGCCAGCGCTGTAGCGCAGACCAGTGGGGCGTTTAACACAAGAACTGCGAAGGAAATCGCGGTTTTATCGCGCGTTCTCGAGAAACGTCTCGGCGAGATGCGAAGATCCATGGCGGGCGTTGCCCGGAAAGGAGGCTTAAAATGGTAAAAGACGTCAATCTAAAGGAAATCGAACGAAGAGCTTTAAGGGGTTCTCAACAGGACGGCCTGATGGAGCTTGTGATGGGCGTCTGTCTTGCAGCCATGTCCAGTCGCGCTCTTTCTCCGGTTTTTATCGGAACGTTTGTCCTTGCACCTCTCCTCTTCAGGCCCGTGCTCATGGCTATGAGGAAACGCTTCACATATCCCCGGATAGGGTACGTCAAGCTTGTTGAGGAAAAGCCCAAGGAGGTCGTGGGAGGGATCGCGACTCTCATGTTGATCCTGATAGCAGCTATGGCGGTTGGTTTTGTCATCTTTGGCGATGTGCGAAACTTCGCTCTCTGGCTGAAATGGTCTCCCGCCTTTGTGGGGGTGCTGCTGGCGGGTATGTTCTCCTCCATTGCCGCCAAATCAGGGCTTATCCGGCACTATGCATTCGCCCTGGCATCGGTGATCAGTGGCCTTGTTCTCTCGATTCTCAGATTTAAGCCACTGGAGACCGGCCTGTTCATCTACTTCCTTGTTATGGGCGTTTTGCTGATTCTATGCGGGCTGGTAATCTTTATACGGTTTCTGCGGAGACACCCACTACCGGCTGAGGAGGAGTCCGATGTCAACGCCTGAAAAGGACGGCAAAGGCCCTCAGCCTCTTGCGGACATTGACCGGGTCATCCACGAACCGGCGCGGCTGATAATCCTTGCCTATCTCTACGTCATTGAAAGCGCGGACTTCCTCTTCTTAATGCGCCAAACCGGGCTGACGGGGGGAAATCTATCCTCACATCTGAGCAAGCTGGAAGCCGCCGGCTACGTTGATATCAAAAAGGAGTTCGTAGCAAAGATTCCCCGGACGCTTCTCCGTCTCACGGATAAAGGCCGGGAGGCATTCCGCGTCTACCGACAGAGCATGAAGCAGGTTCTTGACGATTTGCCGGAGTGATATGGGATCATGACGACAAAGTCGCGGAAATCTATGCACTATTCATAATAGGAGAAAAAGATGAACAAAAGATACCGCACTATGCTGATGGCGATCGCCTGCCTGGCTGTCGCAATGACCCTGGTAGACTGCGCTGCGATATTGAAAAGGCCTGCGTTAACCCAGCAGCAGCGGCAGCTTAACCTGGAGTCCTTTGAGTATGTTTGGACCACAATTCGGGACAAGCACTTTGATCCGGAATTGGGCGGGCTCGACTGGCAGGCGATCCACGACGAGTTGCGGCCCAAGGTACAACAGGCCCGTACGATGTCCGAAGCGCGAAAGGTGATGCACGACATGATCTCGCGTCTTGAGCTGACCCACTTTAACATCATCCCGGCGGAAGTATATGAGGATATGAACCAGCCGGGGAAAAAGGGTGCGTATGACGGTGTCACCGGCATTGACCTTCGCATCATTGACGGGCACGCGCTGGTTACTCGGGTCGAGGAAGATTCGCCAGCTGCTGAGGCAGGGGTGAAAACTGGATGGGAAATCATACGCATTGGCGAGGACGACGTCGTTTCCAAGCTCCAATTGATTGCGGAGGAGTTTGACGGCAAGACGTATAAGGACCTCATTTTAGCTTCCGCCTTAAAATCACGATTGAGCGGAAAAGTCGGTGACCCAGTTGTCGTCCAGTTTCGCGACGGTGCGGATCAGACGGTTGACCTGAACATCCCTCTGGTCGAGAAGAAAGGCAAAAGGTTTCAGATCGGACATCTCCCTCCCCTCTATGTCTGGATTGATGTCGACTCGATCGACCAAAACATCGGCTACATCGCCTTTAACGGCTTTTTGGATCCCATCAACGTGATGCCTACGTTTAACAACGCCATGAAATCGTTCATGGATGCCGACGGCCTTATCATCGACATCAGAGGTAATCCCGGCGGAGTAGGCGATATGGCTATGGGCATGGCGGGTTGGCTGGTGGCGGAAAAGAATCGGCGTCTCGGAACCTTGTACATGCGCGACAATGAGCTGAAGGTTGTCGTGAACCCGCGAGCAACCATATATACCGGCCCGGTGGTCATTATTGTAGACGGCCTGTCCACCTCATGTTCGGAGATTTTTGCAGGCGGTCTCAAAGACCTCGGCCGGGCCCGCATATTCGGATCACGCACGGGCGGAGCGGCGTTGCCCTCGATCATTGAAAATCTACCCAACGGCGATGGCTTTCAATACGCCTTTGCAAATTACCGCTCCGAGGGCGGCGAAGTGCTCGAAGGCATTGGCGTGACCCCGGATGTGGAGGTCGTTCCAACGCGGGAAGCCCTGGTCCAGGGCCGGGATCTTTTTCTGGAAACAGCGGTCGCATGGATTCGAAGTCAAAAATAGTCTGCCTGGAAAAGCTCCCGGCCGGCTCGTAAAACAAAATCCAGTTAAAGGAGGTTAGCACACTATGAAAAAGGGAACAAGAAGAACTCGTATGCGGTGCAGTCGGTATTGCATTAACGGCCTGACGTTGTCCGTATTTCTATCGCTTGTCCTCGTATGCTTTGCCCGGCCAAATGTTCTTCACGCGGTGGAAGAAAAGCTACCCGATGCCGAGCTGATCGTCGACAGGTATGTCGAAGCTACGGGTGGCATAGAAGCCTATGAGAAGATTCATAACCGTGTAACCAATGCAACACATGAAACCGTTCAGGCGGGCTTCAAGGTCACCACGACCATCTGCCATGCCAAACCCAACAAGATGTTTACACAAGCGAAAGTGGGTACACTGGGAAAGATGGAGAGTGGGACGAACGGCGACGTGGCCTGGGAACTGTCCATGTTTACCGGCCCGAAGATCAAAGAGGGGCAGGAAAGGGCCGATGCTTTGAGCGAGGCCATCTTTAACAAATTTGTCTACTGGCGAAAGGTCTACCAGAAGGTAGAGTGTATCGGCGTGGAGCTCATCGAAGGCAGGGCATGCTACAAAGTCGTCATGACGCCCAAAACAGGGAAACCCCAGACGTTCTACTTCGACCAAGAGTCGAATCTGCTTGTCAAGATGGAATCCATTATAGAGCACCAGATGGGCACCATTCCAATTGAGGGCTTTCTGAGCGACTACAAAGAGGTCGATGGCATCCTGATTCCACATAAGGCAAAAGTCAAGGTCCTGGAACAGGACACAATCATCACCACCGAGAGCGTTGAGCACAACGTCGAGATACCCGAAGATCTGTTTAAGTTACCCGACGAGATTCAGGCTCTGGTAAACAAGGCAAAAATCGAGTAGCGCAAAACCTTGAGCCGGTAAACGGACGTTGCGAAAACAGGGAGGGCAAAAACGTTGACTTCCTGACAAAATCAAACCACGACGGCACGACGTGCACTTAGTAGGGGCGACCCGTCCGCCTACGGCGGATCGCCCTTTCGTTCGTTCATCTACGTTGTGTCGTAGTGGTTTATGCGCCTTAGGAGCACTAAAAATTCAGAATAAGAAAATGAACTTTTATTAATGAGGACACTAAAGAGATTACAGATCTTAAATCTCGCGCAAAGACGCCAAGAACGCAAAGTTCCTATTCTCTTTGCGACTTTGCGGCTTTGCGTGAAACTTTAACAAGATAGTGGGGGCAGGTTTCAAACCTGCCCCTACAGGACTTCGCTTCTCGTTTTGGATATTAATCTTGCATTTGTTCAGGCGTGGCGATATCTATATTGATGTGACAGCAGAGACACGACCATCAAAGGAGCACGCTAATGGCATGTCGTGAATTAAAATCGGCGAAACCTACCGCGCCTGCAGATCAGCAGCAGCTCCGCGAACAGGTAGCCGCCATTCTTGAGCGCGTCAGGCGAGAAGGCGACGTCGGGTTGCGCCATTTCACGAAGCTGTTCGACCAGTACGAGCCTGAATCTTTTCTGGTCTCGCAAGACGAGAAGATAAAAGCACGTGGTTGGCTCCCACCGGACATCCGCAAAGGCCTTGATTTCGCCATCGAGCGCGTTACCGCATTTGCCGAAGCGCAGCGCAAAACCCTGACTGAGTTTGAACACGAGATGCTACCGGGTCTCTCCATGGGACAGCGCCTCGTGCCCGTTGAATCGTGTGGCGCATACGTTCCCGCAGGCCGTTACCCATGCATGACCTCTGCGGTGATGTCGGTCATTCCCGCAAAAGTGGCCGGCGTGAAGCGCATTGTCGCCTGCTCCCCGCCGGGCAGGAACAAGGAGATCAACCTGGGCATTCTCTACACCTTGGACGTGATGGGCGTTGATGATATCTACTGCATTGGCGGTGCGCAGGCAATTGCAGCATTTGCCTATGGTACGGAAACCATCAAGCCAGTGGATCTGATCGTCGGCCCGGGCAATCAATGGGTCACGGAAGCGAAACGTCAGGTCTTCGGCACAGTAGGAATTGACTTCCTCGCCGGGCCAAGCGAATGTCTGATCATTGCAGATGATTCCGCACGGCCCGACTACATTGCCGCTGATCTCCTGGCACAGTGCGAGCACGATCCCAATGCCCGCGGCGCTCTCGTTACCAACTCTGAGGCACTTGCCAGCGAAATTCTGCGCGAAATCGAACGCCAGCTCAAGGCGCTCTCTACGGAAAAGGTGGCACGCACGGCATGGGAAAACAACGGCATCGTCGCAGTAGCATACACGCTGAAAGAGGCTGCGCGGTGGGCGAATGCCTACGCACCAGAACATCTCGAGGTCCATACCCGTAATCCGCGTGAGCTGCTGCCATTGCTCACAAGCTACGGCTCATTATTTTTGGGCGAGCTCACTGCCGAGGTCTTTGCAGATAAAGTGGCAGGCACAAATCACATCTTGCCCACGGGACGAGCTGCGCGCTATACCGGTGGTCTGTGGATGGGAATGTTTCTCAAGGTCATTACGCACCAGGCGGTCACTACCCGCGATGCAGCGGTGACACTTGGCCGCTATTCACAAACCCAGGCTGAGTACGAGGGCATGGATGCGCACCGCAATGCTGCGGCTATCCGGCTCCGCGATCTTCAGGGGAAATAGGGTAGGCATCCTGAGTGCTCTAATCCATCATTAGGGTGACATGCTTTAGTATGAATGCTATTGAGACTCTTTACTTCGTTCAGAGTGACAAGCCCGCCTCAGGCGGACAAACGATGCCATTCTGACCCGCCGCGGCGGGGAAGAATCTTGCATAAGAAACTTTAAGAAAGGATACCAAGATCATGAACCGACCAAGACGACAGACTTTCCACCAAGGCATTTCTATTATCGAACTCCTGATTGTCGTAGCAATTCTCGGCCTGTTGGCGTTTATCACTATTGCCAGCCTGCAGCCAGCCTCCATCAAGACCAAAATCACAAAAGTTGAAAATAACATAGCAATCCTGGCTGATGCGATTGAACAATATCACGCTGATCATGGCGCCTACCCGCCTGTGTATCCGCCGAATAACACAGAGACCACATTCGTACCTGCTCTTACAACCCCCGTTGCATATATCAGCAGCCTCAAGCAGGCGCGTGATCCATTCAAGAAAGGCTCTTATCTATGGTTCGGCAACTATGCAAAATGGTCCGACACTCCTCTGCCGGGAGAAAAGATATATGGCTGGGGCCTCGTCAGCGCAGGGCCTAATGGCGTCCACGATGGCCTCCGTGACGAACCGTATTTCTCCGCCGACGGCACCCCCTCACGCGTGAATAACATGTATGATCCAACGAACGGACTCATGTCATACGGCGATATCAGCCGCTTTGGCGGCGAAACCACAACTACAGATCGCCAGATCGTGCCTGAATAGCCAGGCCCTGTGCCGCAGCTACCCAAACGATGAAAATATATTCACCACAAAGGCACAAAGGACACAAAAAATTTAATTTCTTCACTCCGCGGTCTCTGTGCTCTCTGTGGCAAATGTTTGAAGCAGTGCTCGAAACCATTCCCGGTGCTCGGACATAATTAATCACAGCTTGCAAGTCGTAAATTTCGAGTAGGAGGTACGTCATGGCAAAGACAATTACGATCGCGGTCGTTTTGATGATTTTGGTCTCTGCTGCGCTGGCCCAGAATGCTATGCAGCGGCCGATTCAAGACATCTTCATCCTCTCGGATATTGATCGAGGGCAAATTGAAGTCCGCGTATGGCTCGACGAGGAAGCGGCGAGCCGTTTCCAGAATGCAAAAGTTGATATCACCGTTGAATACCCTGATGGCTCAAAGCGAAAAACCAGCGGCATTCCGTTCAGTACGCCTGCGGCGGATTCATACTCCTCTCTTCCGGTGGATATAGACCCGGTCATCCTCTGGCATCCCAAAACTCCTAACCTGTACCGGCTGGAGATGGCCATTCACGCTGCAGACGGCTCCCTCCTAGCTTCAGCCACCCAACGCTTCGGCATGCGCAAATTCGAGACCCGAGGAGCACGCTTTTACATTAATAATAAGCCGTTTTATTTCCGAGTCTGTGGACATGAGCCAGAGGAGTTCCTCGAGAAGCTGGATAGGAAGGGAATAGTCAAGAGACTCACCCAGGTCAAACGGTATGGTTTCAATGCAGTCCGCCACCACTCGCATGTGCCAAGCGATACCTACCTGGACGTAGCTGATGAAGTCGGTCTTCTCATTCAAATGGAGATCGGTGGGAAAATCGGAACCGACCCTGCCTCAGACAGATTCCTGGAGTCAAAAAAGGATTGGGTCAGCATGATCGAACGCGGCCGGCGCCATCCGTGCACGTATATCTATAGCATGGGAAACGAGATTTACAAGAACGACCCGGGTTTGATCCGCTGCCAGAACCTTTTGTACAACCTTGCCAAAGAGATGGACCCAAGCGTTCTCGTGCTCAATCGTTCGGGCAGCAACCCTTTCAACGATGACCTTGGCAAATATGACCTGATTGAACGCCCCATTGGGGAATACGAGCATGTGGCAGAGTTTGCCCGCGAGGCTTTCATGCTGTACCTGCGGGGCGAGCGCAAAGGGCGCAGCGACGAGTTCCCGATCATCGCCCATGAGTATCCTCTGGTCGCCTCCTACCCCAACCCGGCGCTGGCTGCGAAGTACCATGAAGAGCCCTTTTGGATCAAGTTTGCTGTTGAAAACGCCAGGAAGAACGGGCTGGAACACTTGCTTGCGGACTTCGTGCGAAACTCGGAGAAAATCCAGGCTCTCTGCCGCAAAGAGATGTTGGAAGAAGCCCGAAAGTTTCGCGAACTGGATGGCTATAGCATGTTGCGCTTCACCGACTGCCAAAACCGGGTCTCGGGCGTGGTTGACGATTTCGCCGATCCCAAAAACGTCACTGCCGAGGAATTCCTGCGCACTAACGGAGAGACGGTTCTGTTATGCACCTGGAACGGACGCAGCTTCTGGTATGGCGATACCCTGAAGGCTACCCTGGAGATTTCGCATCATGGGCCGGAGCCGTACTCAGCATCGAAATGCCAGTGGTGGCTTATGAACGGTCCGCAGGTTCTAGCCGAGGGCGCTTTCGAGCATGTCAGCGTCGGGGCTGTAGATGTCGCCGAGATCGGCAAAATCAGTGTGACGATCCCTGAGCTGCCCAAACCGGCAAAGCTGACACTTCGCGCCGCTCTGCCGGAGTCGCCGACCTATATCAACAACGAATGGTTCTTCTGGGCATTCCCCAAAGATACCGTGAAGCCTGTTGTGCAGAAAAAAGTCACTCTCTGGGATCCTCGCAAGCGGATGAAGACCTATTTGGATGTTTATCCTGGCATTCATTATGTTGACGATGAAAACTGGAAGGTGACGAGTGGCGAGTCCCGGCTGATCATCACGGATTCCTGGCAGGAATCGTTCTATGATTTCCTGAAGAGTGGAGGGAGTATCTGGATGATCTCAGACAAAAGTTGGCCCTGGCCGGAAGAGATAGGTATTTTCGGACTACACATCACACACTTTATCCCCTACGACCAAGCACCGCCGGTCTTTCCAGAACTGAACGAGCACTGCACCAAGTGGCTCACGATCTGCAGCAATACCAAACCTCGCTATGGCAACAGCGGAACTCTCATCTACCCCCATCCCGCCCTCGAGAACTTCCCGCATGAGGGTTTCTGCGACCTCCACTTCTGGCCAATGATTTACCGGGCCAAATCCCTTCAGTTGGATCGCTTTCCCCCAGGAACCGAACCTCTGATCCGGACGATTGACAGCTACCACCGCGGCCGCAGCAAAGGCTATATGGTCGAGCTGGGGGTAGGGCGAGGAAAGGTCTTTGTCAGCACGCTCAACCTGACCCAGAGCTTCCCCCGGGCCGTGGCTACGCGCTACATGTTCGACCAGCTCCTTCGCTACCTGACCGGCCCGAACTGGCACCCCTCGATAAGCATGACCTCGGAAGAACTCCGGAAGATGATCGAGGATTTCGCTGTGGAGCTGGCTGCTCGCGAGCCCTTGACTCACGACGAAATGCCGGCGCGATACGCCACTCGCTGGAAATGGCTGTTAAGCCCTTACGAGCTGATTATTCTGCCTATTTACGAAGCAAAGAGCATTGATGAAGACCGCCTAGGCGTGCATTATGAATATGCTCAGACCCAATGGTATCTCAACGCGCAACCAGCAGATAATCTAACCTGGGAATTCGAAAACAAAACAGAAAGCGATTTTTTCTGCACCCTGGACTTGGCCAGCCCTCTTAAGAACATTGTACTCCATATCCAGATTGACGACCGCGAAGCGCAGAAACTGGAATTTCAAGGGTCAGACGGATGGGAGCATTTTGTACCTGTAGAGTGCCAGATTACCGGATTAACGACGGGGAAACACAAACTGACTTTATTAGTGCCAGAGGATGCCCCAACGCAGGCCGGCCGCACTCTTCAGATCCGTGATATTGAACTGCGGGCAAAGGATAATCCTGATAAGCAATAGTTGGGTTGAATTGTATATGAAAACTTAGCAATGTAACGTGTCGTGCTAGTACCATATGAATTGACCCGGAAGAACGGTATCAATTTTCGAAAAGGAGGGGCTTGATATGAGAAGAAAATGCCTTCAATTCACACTGCTTGCCGTTTTATCTATTACAATGATGTCCTGTGCTATATTAAGCAAAGACAAAGGTGTTTATTATTCTCCTATTCAAGAAATCATAAAGGAGGGTGATCCGTTCCCAAGAAGTCGTGGCTATGTTTACCGTGCTTGGGATGCCGAAGCGCAGAAAGAGCTATATCGCCGCGCGGAGGTTGCGGCGCGTATGGTCACTCTTTCGCTTTTCGCAAGTGATATAGACATTGAGGAATACAGGCGAAGCATAAAGCACGACAGGATGAAAGAGCAATTACAAGCGCTTGTAGACA
Organism: Candidatus Sumerlaeota bacterium; assembly: GCA_030613245.1. Lineage (GTDB taxonomy): Bacteria > Sumerlaeota > Sumerlaeia > MWCT01 > JAUWMI01 > JAUWMI01. The sequence goes on along the minus strand of JAUWMI010000028.1, from coordinate 14,404 downwards.
ACGTAACCGCGTGGCCTGAATATATCTATATTGCCCGATTTGTTGACTCTGCCACACAATATCAAATTCTCTGTTCCTCTTCAGATATTATCGAACGCGAAGGGACTCACAAGATCGAGATCAACGAGAATATGATAATGGCGCTTGATTTAAAGAAGCCTTTTGCTACGGATTTATTTAGCCCTTTTGGGGGAACCGTACCCACACATGCTGCGGTTTACTATCCCTTTTTCGTCCGAAAAGAGCCTGTTGGAATCCTGGTATTCGTAAAAGGGTATTTGAAAAATAAGTAACTTTCTATAGATCAGGAAGTTCGTATACTTGGAATGAAAACCCTCAATGGATAAAGTGAGGAGAATCCGTTCACGCAAAACTGCCACGCCCTCCAGATTCGTGACGTAGAACTCCGCGCAAGGAACCCTGCTTAATAAAAGCCAGTTCTCGCAAAACCACCAGCAAAGATTAAACAAGAAGGAAATGCCACCACAAACTCCGTGTCTAAGAGCACAGGCGCTTTTTATTCTGGTTGATCCTTACATACTTTTTTCCAGGTTGGCATTATGTGACTTCTGGGCAAGAAACGCAGGTATCGAGCACTCTCTTTTCTGGGAAGGAAGAACAGATGCAGATGAGGGTTTCTTTTGCCTTTTAGGCGCGTTACTTATGCATTCAAACATCGGTTATGAGTTCAAAGGACAGTACGATTGTCTCATCTCGGCGTGATACCGTTTTTTCACTCATAAGTACATGGAACATTTTGAGTATGTATTCTTTTTCAATCTAGTATCACTCATTCTTAATGTTTTTTCTCACCAAATTGTCTGTTATACGATAAAACGTACCCTTATGAACTTCCCAATTAAATGTTGATAAGAATTCATCTGCCTTTTTTACAAGCGCGTCTCCCTTTGCAGAATTTCTATATAGTTCCAAGATACATTTTGCCAGATCTTCCTCATTGCCTGGCTCAAAAAACAGTATCTGAGAATCGTTAAAATAATATTCTTCAATCCTGTTTCTTGCTGCAATTACTGGTACTCCTACAGCTATAAACTCCAATATTTTTGTGCTAAAAGCTTCCCCGGAAAAATCTCCCCCTCTCTTTGGAACCACACCAATATGCGCTTTACTAATAATATCAGGAATAAGATCTACAGGAACCGAATCGTTGAAAATGATTCTATCCTCTAAGTGCATTTCTTTCGTCAAGTTACCCAACCTCTGCTGATCGCGACCCTTACCATAAATCACTAACTCTAACAAAGGAATCTCATCTTTAAGTACATTAACCGCTTTAATCGCAATATCTAATCCCTGGTGCTTAGCCAACAGTCCATGATAGATCAAAGTAAAGTTACTATATTTGACATGATTTTTTCTCTTAAAGATTTTTGGGTCAGGAAAATTGAGCAGTGTCGTGCACTTATCTTCCCGGATGGAGCGTTTTATCAACTTATCCCGCCATAGATCATTTGCTATTATCACATGATTTGAGAATTTAATACTAATCTTTTCTATAAGCTTTAGTGCCTTTACAATGAGACTGTTCTGATTAACAGAGAATTTCTGTGCATAGAATTCTGGGACAATATCATGGATATCGAGAATAATCTTAGCTCCCAATAATTTCGGTACTAACGCAGCAAATACTTCGAAGTCTGGGACTGAGTGGACATGAATAATATCATATCTCTTCCTGAAATGAAGCTTCGTAACCCAATAACAAGATAGAATAAAGAATTTCAAAACCGCGACGAGATAATCTAGAGCCCCTTTTTCCTCTAGCTTTCTTTCGGTAATTCTATATACGTTGGCCCCATGCACAGTATTATGCTTTTTATCGCCTTTCCACCTTAGGCAAACTACGTCTACCGAATCACCTCTATCAACTAAAGCCTCTGCTTCCCTTCTAATGCGAGCATCATAATCATAGAAAGCCCAGGCAAGGACACATATGTTCATTTTGGACTAAGCTCCAATTAAAATTACATCTTAAGAAGATCTATTGCACCTATTAGTCCCTTTTGCCTCTCTGTTTATAAAACCGGAAATGCAACGTTTCTCATATAAGAGCCGCTTATATTATTAGATAGGTATGTCATAAATCATATGAAGTGCTTGTATAAGTAACCTCCCACAATCCCCATAATCGGCGATGGCATGTGGCGATTAACTTGTTTGATAAGGGAATATTTCTTCTCATTCGTTTTTGCTAAAGCAACACCACCAATATCAGGGTAATAGTAGTAATATAAATGCTTCGCATGCCCTCCCCACTTTTCTTTAAAAACGTTAAGCCCTTCATTTTCCACTGATGATCTTCCAAAATCAAAAAATTTGTATTTCTCCCCATGAGCTATCTTGATGCCTTCCCATAACAAAATGTGAGTTGGATATAGTTTATGGAACTTCTCATCCCAGGCGCCATACTCATAATAGAAGGTATCTTTGAACTTCAAGAAAAACGCCCCTGCGATAGTACGATTCTCATAGCTTGCCAACAGCAATGAGCACAACGCCTTTGGATAGAGTATCTCCCACATATTTTTAAAAAAGCTCAACGGCTGAGGCAATAATCCATGTTTTTCCCTCGTAAGCACATGCAATTTGAAAAATAGTTTTACATCTTCATTATTTGCCGCTTCCCTTACTATAACATTATTACCCTTCGCCTTTTTCAGGCATCGCTTGACATTAGTATGAAAAGATTTCTCAATAACGCCCAAATCCATATCTAAAGCCAAGATATGGGTTTGATAATCCATATGGCATTTGAAATTTCTTTCATTTAGAAACTTCAATTCATTAAGAGTCTTTATCTCAATATATGAAGTATCAAACTCCATAGACTTCTGAAGGATTACGTTTAAGAGTTCATCAAGAGCGCTTGTGTTATCAATCAATGGATCGCAGAAAGAAGCCATAGGAAGTGACACAAGCCTTTTCCCAGTAAATCTACTTTTTACAAAAAAGAATGGCAACCCGGCCCTAATGGAATCATTTTCATCCCTTAGGACGAAATAAAATGGCTCAGCCCCAAAAGTCTTAGAGATAACTTCTTTCCAGGACGAAAGGTGATAGATTGACCCAAGCTGGCTCTCAAGGACAAAACGGTCCCATGCTAGATCTTTTGAGGGATCGATGTTTTCAAATCTCATACTTCAAAACCTCAGAATTTATCTTTCCCAGGAACTATTTGCTAACAAGATAATCCTCTAAAGCTAAGTATTTTAGCCCGGATTTCTGGAAGACGCCAATGGCATCTTCCGGTGAACAAACAATGGGATACCCATGAAGGTTAAAGGAAGTGTTCAAGAGCGCGCCTACTCCTGTGATTTTCTCAAACTCCTTTATTAACCGATAATAATCAGGAGCCCAGTCTTTTTCAACTATTTGCGGCCGCACGGTATTATCATAGGGATGACATGCTGCTTTCAAGTGATCGATTTTATCAGTTGAATCAAAACATATGATCATATAAGGCGCTTTCATTTCTTTTGGATTTATTACATAGTCATTTTCTCTTTCCTTCAGAACCGACGGGGCGAAAGGCATCCAGAAGTCCCTGTTTTTTATCATTTCATTGATAATCTTAATGACACTTAGATTCCTGGCATCAGCTAGAATCGACCTGTTGCCGAGTGCCCTGGCACCAAATTCCATTCTCCCCTTAAACCTGGCAACAATCTCACCTCGGCTTAAGAGTAGAGCAATTTCTTTCTCTATATCATCTTTTCGCTCATAGAGCAGGTGCTTTCTCTTTAGCAGCTCTTCAATCTCATCATTCTTGAATTCTAAACCCCAATAAAGGTCTCTCAATGGTGGTATCTTTACTTCCTGACCTTGTTTTGACATTTCTTCTACATAAACCTGGTAGGCAGCCCCCATAGCATTCGTTTCATCACCACAAGATGGAAGGACAAACAGGGATTCAACCTCTGGCAATTCTAAAATATGCTTGTTTGCCTTCACATTCATAAACACCCCGCCACTCAGCGCAACCTTTCGAATTCCCGTCTTGTCTATGCAATTCCTTACCCACGTTATGATAAATTCTTCAATAAACTTTTGCAATCCTCCGCATATTGCATCAAATCTTTGAAGCTCAGTTAAGCGCCTAAAAAACCTATAACTGAATTGTGTATGAGGACATCCATTTGTGCGGTACCACGTTATTCCTCCAGTAGACTTGTCGAACTCTATGAGCTTATCTAATACGCCGTAAAATTTCTCGGTGTAGCCCGCACCGGCATAGGGTGCCATGCCCATGACTTTATATTCATGCTCCTCAGGAACCATTCCCAAAATGAATGTAAGCATTGAATAGATATACCCAACTGAGTGGCTGACTGGTATCTCCGCTATTCTCTTGATGGAATTATTTCTGCCTACATTAACAGTCGCGCATAACCAGTCACCACCGGCATCATTCGTAAGCACCAGAATTTCTTCATTACCTTTCCATGGCGATCCATAATAGGCCGCAGCTGCATGTGCTAAATGATGCTCAACGAAGATAATCTTGTCATAGTCGAACCCTTGCTCCAAAATTTCTTGAACACGCGCTCTCCGTCTATGTTCTAAATAAGGTTTCTTCAGGAAAGTCTTCTTTACCATTCCTTTAACAAATCTTTTCAGATACATATTCATTGAATCGGAATGCCCGTATTCCTCAAGAAGCTGGTCTCTATTGATAATCATTGGCATATGTCTGGAGTGCATCGCTATCAAATCAATGTCGCCATACGATAGGCCGCTTGACTTAAGAACCGCATTGATGGCTCGAGATGGGAGACCCATAATATTCTTGATTCTTGCGAGCCGCTCTTCCTGTATTGCACTTATAATATGGCCATCTTCTAACAGACAAACCGAAGCATTATGGCCATCATGGATTCCGAGTATTCTCATTATCACTTACCCCAAATGCTTGTATAAAAAGTGCCCTCCGATTCTTGCAATGGGCACAGGCATGTGACGCCATGCCATATTCATTAATGTGTATTTTAGGCCTTCCTTATTTGAAGAATACACTCCTTTTGCTTCAGGAAAATACAAGTTAAACAGGTTGTATTCTCTGGGCTGCCATCTACGCTTGAAGTCAAGTAGGCCCTTGTTGTCCATGGATACTCTTCCAAAATCAAAGGATTTATATCCATCCTTTTGCGCTGATTCTATAGCCTTCCACCACAAAAGTTGGTCAGGACATTTCTTCAGGTATTGGCCCTCTGTGGCCGAATGCTCTGATATGGCAATTTGGTTGAACTTAAACACCAGCATTCCGGCAATTACTTTTTTCTCATATTCTATTAGATGCAATACAAGCATATTTTTAGGTCTCAAGATTTCCCACATATTTTTAAATAATTTGTAAGGAGGAGGCGGCAATCCTATTTTCTTAAGCCGCAAGAATGTAAGAAGACGATAAAAGGCCTTCAGGTCATTTTCGGAGGAAGCTATCCTAGCTCTTAACCCCTCCCTTTCTGCCCTTTTAATTCTTTGCTGAATAGATGTCTTATGAAATGATTTTAGCAAAGTATCCCGGTCTTTATTTAATGCTAACATATGACCTTTGAATTGGCATATTTCTTTGAATTTATTCACAACCCAGAACGGATGGTCGTCCCTCGTTCTTAGCTCTAGATAGGAACATTTGTATTCACTCAGTTTTTCAATCATGGCTTCTGTAAGTGCTTCAAGGTCCTCCAATCCTGAAACCAGGGGTTTGCATACCGACGCAAATGGAACTGAAACCAATCTATTTCCTGTCAGCCAGCTTTTTACCAGGAAGAGAGGAATTCCGCCGACTATATTGTTTTCAGCATCCTCAAGAACGAAGTGAAGGGATTCTATGTGCCCAAAGGTATTTTGAAGAAGCTCTTTCCATACAGAGTGATGATAAACGGTCGAATACTCCTGCTGCGAAATAAAGTTATCCCAACGTTCGTCCTTTGATGGGTCTATTATTTTAACTCTAGAATTGCGCTGCATTGTTTTCAAATGATGCTTGATTTGTTGTCAGAATAACAGAATCAATGGTTATTCCTTGATCCCGCTTACTGAGACACCACCTTCATCGCGACTCATAATGACAGAAAATCCTTCTCGTTTGAACCAGCTCTTTACCTCCTCCTCCGAGTGACGAGTAAAAGGGTGGGCTAACGTGTCAAACAAATGAAACGCGTTCGTCTTCAGCGACTTATGTCGTTTATCAAATAAATATTTGGTAATGCTCCAAGGAATTGCTAGTAAATAGCAAAGATAAAATAGGGCCTCTTTGGGAACTTTGTGCGAAAACCAGAAGATTTTTTTTAATCTCTCTGCAGCAGTCAAGTTTGAATTAGAAAAAACACGCACAAATAGCTTTCCGTGTGGCTTCACCAAGCTACTAAGGCTTTGAAAAGCCTCATCACTGCTTCCAGTGTAAGAGATAACGCCACTGCTCCATACAAAATCAAAATAGTTCGTACGAAACGGCAACTTTAATATATCAGCCTGAAGGATATGGATATTGTTCTGACATTTACAATGATCATAAACGCTATTAATTGAGGCCGCTATGTCCATGCCCACCACTTCGTTGCAATAAGGTCCCAACATTCTGGTCAGCCTTCCGCATCCACACCCTGCATCAAGGACGCTTTTACCATTTAAATCGGAAGGCTGAATTCCAAAGCTAGAGAAAAAATAGTCAAGCTCCTCCTCTTCGCTTTTTCCATATAACGTGTCGCTTTCGAAACTGTCTTCAACTCTTTTTGCCCATTCAAAGCCATAGCGATTAGCGATTTCTTTTCTCTTCTTAAGATCCAATATTATTCTAGGAACACCCTCAAAAATCTCATATGCATGGTGGCAGCTCATGCATTCAAGTTTTCCTTCAACAATTTCCTCACCTTGCGTCTTTTCATGTTTTAATATCAACTCCTGCTTACAATTTGGACAGCATACGATTTCAGTAAGTCTTTTCCTCATAATGAGTTTAACTAGCCTGATCAAGTTTCACTAATTCAAATATTCATTATGTCTTTGTTCCGCGGATGGCTATTGCTTTATCAGGGGTCAATTCAATATCGGAAAAATGGTTTTCCTTGAACCAGTTTATTAATTCTTCCTCACTCTTGTATTCTATGAATTCAGGTGAAAAGGCGTTAAAAAGGAAAAATGCACTGCTTTTTATGCTGCTCCTTTTTTTTCGCAACATAATTTTGGCCAGGCTCCAAAAGGGGGCCAGGCAATAGCTAAAGCAAAACAATAGCCTTCTTGGGATTCTATGAGTAAAACCCAATACCCCCCGGAGTTTAACCGCAAAGCAACTTCTATTGATGCAAGGAACTCGCACAAAAAGCTTGCCAGAGGGTTTAACCAGATCGCTGAGAAGGTCAAAAGCTTTACGAACGTCCTTTACATAGCATATAGTATCTTCAGCCCATACATAATCAAAAGTTGCCTTGCGGAAAGGCGGATTCAAAACATCTGCTTGAACAAGGGCGATATTCTTGCTGGGCATACATGTCTGATAGGTCGTTCCCATTGAAGATGAAATATCGAGTCCAACGATTTCCTTTCCAAATCGAGCTAAAGCCTTTGTAAGTCTTCCGCATCCGCACCCCGCATCCAGAATAACTTTCCCCTGCAAATCTGCTTGTTCTATACCGAAATATCGAAAAAAAGATTTAAGCTCTTGCTCTTCTGTTTCACCATAAAGAAGTGAATTTGATTCAAATTTACTCTTTGCTCTCATTTCCCATTGATAACCAAAGCTCTTGGCGATCTCTTTTCTCTCCTCTAAATTGAGAATTAATCTGGGTACCCCTTCGGTGATTTCAAAAGCATTACCACATTTATTACAATGAAGAAGACCTTCCAGAATCTCTTCGTTAATAATCTTCTTTTTCGTGAGAGAAAGCGACTCTCTACAGCAAGGACATACAATAATGTCTAAGAATTTCTCCTGCATTAGTATCTCCTAGTGAACATATTGTTCTCAGTCGTTGAATGTTTAGGAAATGGAGATGCTTCTTAAATACTCAACTTGAATGACTCTTTCATGCGGTCATAAGCACTCGGCTCAACTCTTTGACAATACGCTTTCCACTGGAAAATTGCTGCAGGTGATTGGTCAGCGATTTATTTTCTCGCCCTGAAGTTCAATATCATCCGGGGAATTCCCTCGAAAATGTCACACAATTATAATGGCAATTTAAGCATCGAACCATTCCTTCAATCACTTCGTCGCCCTGTATTTATTATGGGTTAATATTGACTTCCCGTACAATGTGGACAACACAGGATGGCGGGAATGCATTTTTCATAATATGCAGCACCAAATAAAACAGACCTCTCCCTTGCGCAATCTACTGTATCAACAATACCTTAGGAATAAATGTCTGTCAATGCAGGAGTACTATACTCTTCTATTTTAACGGCTTACATTCAGCATTGTGCATAATTTTGGTGCCAAGCGGATTTCACAAGGTCTGTTTTTCATACAACTGACAACACTGAACTTACCTGATTTTGCAGCATGTACTAATAGGAAACCGCAGAAAACCATAGGAAAATTTGGGAACACTTATGAAGCAAGAATGATACCCCGATTGCAATTAGATAATTTCGATTCGATTGTTTATTCCAACTTCTTCAGAGTAAAAATGATTTGACAATTATTGTTGCCAAGTTTGCCATGAGTGCGTTACGATACAAATTGAACCTGTCACCCACGCATCCCATGTTGCTCTATTGGAGGAATCTTAGTAACTCAAAGTGCCCGAGAATTCATCACGTGTAGATTTTGAACGCTCATACTGTGCTAATAGTCCTTCGGAGTGCGTCCGCCAAGACGGACGCCTTCATAAGCCGAAGTGGAGCGTCAGGCAGTCTAATTGTGAGCAGTCGTCATGAGTAAGATGGTTTAAAAAATAGGAGGCAGCATGAGTATGAAAAACGCCGGATTATTGTCCCAAATATGCCTTTTGCGGGATTTCCGCAGTAAGAGAGCTTCCAGCTGGGATCGCACCGGAGGGAACGAAGATTGGATAATTATTCCTTCGGGCCAAACCCAGGTATTACTGGAGGAGCAGAACCCAGGATGCATTAAACACTTCTATTGGACGTATATAGAAAATAAAGAAGATCCAAGGCTGAATATCTTTCGCGGGTTAGTGCTACGTGCTTTCTGGGATGGCGCAGACACGCCCAGTTTTGAAGTTCCTTTGGGAGATTTCTTTGGGATTAGCAACGGTCAGGTAAGACCCATCAGATCCCTGGCTTTTACCACCAATCCTGGATTTTTTCAAGAGGCACAAAGCTCATGGGGATTTAATTGCTATCTCCCTATGCCGTTTACCAACGGAGCACGCATCGAGATCGAGAACCAGGGCAATCTTGATGGCAGAATATGGTTTCACATTGACTACGAAATGTATGATAAGTCTTCTGTTCTTCCTGCGGATGTTGGGAGGCTACATGCGCAGTGGAACAGAGAGAATCCAACTGAAACCGTCGTCCCTCCTGAAGGGAAAAAAGAAATGCAGAATTTGTCGGGAGAAAATAATTATACGATTCTCAATGTAAGAGGAAATGGACAATTTGTCGGGTATTTTCTTACTGTAGTGAACTTCGAACGTGCGTGGTGGGGCGAAGGCGACGACATGATCTTCATAGATGGTGAAGGCTTTCCCCCGTCAATACATGGTACGGGAACAGAAGAGATTTTCGGTGGCGGGGCATGTCCGGTTAATGAATATTCCGGCCCATACACTGGTTTTCACTGCATTGAGAATCGGAGCAATTACCGATGGTGGGGAACCAACGGGATGTACCGATTCTATCTCACAGATCCATTGAGATTCCGAAAGTCCATTCGCGCTACCATAGAACACGGACATGGCAATGACAAAGCCAATGATTATTCAAGTGTTGCATTCTGGTACCAACAGGGCGTAAACAAGAATCTGCCATCTCTACCTCCGTTGGCAGAACGTCATGTTAACTTTCAGTAAATTGATGTTGGCAAGTTTTTCTTAAACGAGTACACCTAAACTCATCGCTCAAGCCAACGTTATGGAGGTAATGAGAGAATGAAGAAGCTATCTCAAATTGCTATTCTTCTAGTTCTTATTGCTGGATGTTGCATGAGTGCCAGGTATTCTTCTGAAATAGAGCACTCCAAATGGCAAGGTCCTTTCTTCTTCGTCCAGATGGCTGACCCCCAGTTTGGCATGTTTGCTGCCAATATGAGTTTCAAGAAAGAAACCGAGCTTTTTGAAAAGGCCATTTCACATGCAAACCGCTTAAAGCCCGCTTTTGTGGTTATCTGCGGTGATTTGATTAACAAGCCTGGTGATGAAGAGCAGACCAAAGAACTGTTCCGAATCGCTCATAAACTTGATAAAAAGATACCCTTATATTGGGTGCCAGGAAACCACGACGTGGGAAACCAACCGACTTTAGAAAATCTTGAGTGGTACAGAAAAACATTCGGAAAAGATTGGTATTCTTTTCATTATGGGAGTTGTAAATTCGTGGTAATAAACACTACAATTATTCATCGTCCGGATAAAGTCCGTGAAGAGATGGAGAAGCAGTGGGAGTGGTTAAGTGGTGCATTGAAGAATGCTAATAATGAAAAGCCCATCCATACCATCGTTTTTCAACACCATCCATTGTTCCTCAAAGATCCTCAGGAGAAAGACGGCTATTTCAATATCCCTAAAGAACGGCGTCCCAAGTACTTGAATCTTTTTAAAGAAAACAATGTATCAGCTGTTTTTGCCGGACATTACCACCGTAACTGTTATGCTAATGACGGGACCATGGAGATGATAACCTCAGGTCCTGTAGGCAAACCATTAGGAGAGGATCCATCCGGGTTTAGAATCGTGAAGGTTTTTAAAGATCAGATTGAACACAAGTATTACGGTTTGGATGCTGTGCCGGAAATGGTAACAATGCACGAAGAAACAACAACCACAGATGCACGCAGACAAACGCAGTAACTTAAGCCCCCAATCGGTGTGTATCTGTGTTCATCTGTGGCTAATACCTATGGCTCATGCTGTGGCTTCTCACCATTTTCTCATTCAACAAGTCGAACCCTTATCCACTTTCGTACCGAGTTGATCAGGTAGATTGCTTCCGCTCGACCCAGTTCGTCAGGCCGCAACACCCGTTCCTTGATGCGCCCTTTCTCTAGTAGTTCCGTGCGATATGTGCCCCCGAGAAGTCCGCATTCCAAAGGCGGCGTCCACGGATGTCCGTCAAGAACCGCCACGATATTCGATTCCGTAGATTCGGTTACCTCGCCGCGTTCGTTGCAAAGAATGACATAGTCACAATCCGGCCGCGATGCTGCCCGAGATTCATAGACGCCACGGTTTGTTGTCTTGTGAAATAGAAACACATCATTGCTATCAACCGGGCTAGTCGCGAGAGCTACCGTGGGCATCACACCAGAGGCCCTCTGCTGCAGAGGCTGGTGTTCCACGCGCAATGTCCCGTTGCGCGAAAGCAGAAGACGCACCTTATGCTGCCCGCTGACCAGTATATTGGCAACACGCTCCAGCGCCTCCCTGACTGCTCTTTCCTCAAACCGAAAGCAAAAATAGCGCGCAGAGTCGGCCATCCTCTTCAGATGTCGCTCCGGGAGAAAATAGCCGTGTCCTCTTTCATATAACAGCGATTCCAGCAGATCGAAATCCGGACGACGCTCTCCCAGAAACCTTGCCTTCACCATACACTCCTCATATTCGCCGTCAGGCGTCGAGTCGTAAGTAATGCCACCCCCAACACCAAATTCTGCTGTTCCCGTTGTCGTATCCAGCAGAACTGTGCGAATTGCAACATTGAAAACCGCCTCAGGCCCTGGCGATATGAAGCCAATACTCCCCGTATAGATTCGGCGCGGCGAATCTTCCAGCTCCGCTATGATCTCCATGGTTCGTATCTTCGGCGCCCCGGTAATTGAACCGCAAGGAAACAGTGACGCAAAGAGCTGCGACAGCGAAACATCCGTGCGCAGCGTGGACGTAACCGTAGAAGTCATTTGCAGAACGGTATCGTACCTCTCCACTTCAAAAAGCCGGGGGACATGAACACTGCCAATTTGCGAAATGCGGCCGAGATCGTTGCGAAGCAGATCAACAATCATCACATTTTCGCTGCGATCTTTGGCCGAGCGCTCCAGAAGCACTGCGTGCCGGTTGTCTTCATCTGACCACTTGCCGCGCGTAAAAGTCCCCTTCATAGGTCGAGTGGTCAACGTGCCGTCCCGCAGATGTAAGAAAAGCTCTGGAGATGCAGAGAGAATCCGGTAGCGGCCAATGTTGATATACGCGCAATATGCTGCTCGTTGCGAGTGGCACAGACTGCGGTAGAAGGCAAAATCATCACCCTCGAATGACGAGCGCAAGCGCATGGTGAAATTTGCCTGGTAGGTATCTCCGGCAGCTATCTGCTCGCGAACACTGTGAATTGCCCTTGCGTAGGAGTCTCGAGATCGAGAAGGAATCCAATCCGACAAACGAAACGTCCCCTCGCTCATTCGCTGATCAGCAGCGACTTCCCGGCGTTCCCGGAATAACCCAAACCACAGCAGCGGAAATTCTCCGCCCGAGCGCACGCGAAATGCCGGGTCAAGCCCTGCTGCCGCCTCGTACGATACAAACCCCGCTGCATGCAACCCATGCCGTACCGCTTCTTCCACCCGATCCAGCCCGCAGTATACTTCCTCTTGCTTCAAGGCCAAAACTTGATCTACCGGCTCACAGAACAAAAACGACCGGGAACTGCGATTCAAATCATAAGATTCTAAGAGTACGATCGCTTCTTTCATAGATTCCAATCGTCATCCTGTAACAGATCAGGGGCGAGCCCAGAGTGATGGCACTGGCAGATCCTTCATGGTCAAGAATCCAGAAGGTGCGATGAGCACTTTGGGAATGAGATTCACGACGCTCGCTGCTGTGGCCAATCGACCGCGCTGTGCAATCTGGCCTGGAATCATGATCTCCACATTTGGTTTCCCCTCTATCATCGCATAGTCTCCCATGTCCACATCATCCTCATGCGGCCTGGGCGCCACTATGCCTATCATCTCGATGCTGACGAGCGTCTGTCCCGCCTTTTTCCCATACACCTTCTGCTGAAATCCACACACTGTGCCCGGCAGGATGGTAACAAATGGTGTTTCACGCTGCGAGCGCGAGACAAGCGGCTCCTTGCTCTGGTCTATCTCGTCCAGGTCCCATCCCATACACGCGGCAATCATAGCCGCCGACTCGGCCAAACCAATTTGACCCATTGTTCCCTCCTGCATTCCTTTCTCAACATCTGCGCGCAGCAATCCTGCACCGATCTGGCGCATCGTGCCCGGCCCGTAGTGCGAAAAATCAACTGCGCGCCGCACTCGAACGCGCTCGACTTCCCAACAGACACCGCTCATAAAGACCGGCAACATGTCCATGGCGAATCCAGCGTTCACGCCGGTAGCCAGCACGCTAACGCCACACGCCTTCGCCTGCTCGTCAAGCCGCTCCGCTGGTTGGACGTTCGCACCAATAGGATAGAAGAGCTCCTGGGCAATAGTGATCACGTTCATTCTGCCCATCACGGCCCGTAAGATTTGCCCGTACGCTTCGTCCATGAATGCGGTCGTAGCATGCAACATAACGTCTGCCGTCACTTTCCCGATCACCTCTTCCGGCGGAAAAGTGACTTTGACGCCGAGTTCGCCCTCCAGGTCGGCAACAGCGCCAACGTCGCGCCCTATTTTTTCTGGATCAATGTCAATCGCCCCGACAATCTTCACCCAGGGTTTTTCGGACAGCAACTGGATTATATTACTCCCCATTACGCCAACGCCATATTGAATCACGCGCACCGGCTCATCCATTACAATCTCTGCTTTCGTTGCACCTGTTAATAGTTCCGTCGCTATAAAAAAGGTTCCTTATGATTTTTTTGAATTTTCACAAATAAAAAGAAAAACAAGCAACAAGTCTTTATCTGTGTTCATCTGCGTTCATCCGCGGTTTAAATGCTTGAGCTATTATTGCAACCGCAGATGCACGCAGATACACACGGATTTAAATCAAGCTTCGCCCGTTATGAAAAGCAATACCCTTTGACTATCGGCGCAGGCATTGAGAAACGTATTCTGACCATAAAATCAACTGCTGGCAAGCTCAAAATATGTGGCCCTTTGTCAGATAGGTTAGCAAGAAAGCCTCTGATGCATTGAATAACTTCAGTGTTTTCATATCTAGGCAAGTGTACGGCAGTTGCTTGGATCTGTGCCTCATTACGTAATGTGCCTGCTGTGTATTCCCTCTTCACCAGCCAACGGGATGAGTAGGGGCGTTTAATTAAACGCCCCTACTATTCAGCCGACCTTTTTCTATTGTTA
>JAUWMI010000073.1 GCA_030613245.1 Candidatus Sumerlaeota bacterium | reverse complement strand
CCACGCAGACCCTAATGCAACTACTACCCCGATCGCCCACACCGTCACCAACACCAAGTCCGACTCCAACGCCGACTCCATCGCCAACGGAAACCCCAACAGGTATCCGAGATTGGGAGCTCTATTAGGCGACTAAAATAGTCATCTTAAAATCCAGGGATGACTGATGTAGATTTCAATTTTGCCTGACGCTGCATTCTATCCAGCCCTATACTTAATAACCTCCCCTACTATTGTGTCTTGCAATTGACCTTGGCTGAACCTTTGCGCCTACTGATCGGAAGGTGAACAAGGGATTAGAAAGTGAACGGCGAAAGATCGAATTCGTTCAAGACGACACAGTGGAGTATCGTAATTGCCGCAGGTCAGACTGCGGTGCCAGAATGAAGATGGCCAGATGACGCAGACCATGGAGCTCAACAGCCAGGGCACAGGGCCAGGAGCAATGCCGACAACTAGCGGTTCTTTCTTCGACGTATACTTCGAGACGCCAACGCTGCCCGGCTCACCAACGACTTTACAGGATGGATTCATTGTGACGCTCGACGTGCTCGACTTCAGCTCAGCGCAGGGCGGCACCATCTACATGGACAGCGTTGCGATTGATTATCTCACGATTCCTTAGTTGTGCGAGAGTACCTAAGCGCATTGCGGAGTACTGAGTAGGGGCGTATTGCGATACGCCCTACTTGGCTCGCTGATGTTACTGAAGAAGGGCAGGAAAAAGAAAAGTGCCGGGGAACGGAATCGAACCGCCGACACAAGGATTTTCAGTCCTCTGCTCTACCGACTGAGCTACCCCGGCACTAATGGTTTCTAACTGGTGAGACAACGTATTGAATTGCCAAAAAAGCGGACGTATCTAATCAGTTTGCTTGCTGACGGTCAAGGAAAAAGTCCCCGCAGGGTTCGTCCCAATTCAGGAACTTATGCGCTGGAGCGCTTCGGCTGGGCCTTACTTGCGAATGGATCGCAAGTCGTACACTGTGCCTGAAGGCATCTCGCCCTCAATGCCACGAAGCGGGTCTCTACCCTTTTGCCTTTTTCTTTTTGTTCTGCGATGATTGTGCATTGCCAGCATTTGCGGGAACAAATGGAATCTGGATCGTAAACGTGCAGCCTTTGCCTTCTATACTTTCGAGCGCAAGCGTACCATTATGCTCTTCAATGACTTTCATGGCCACGGCAAGGCCAAGGCCTGTGCCCTTTGATCCTTTGGTGCTGAAGAAGGGGTCGAAAATTTTTCTCTGCATCTCCCGCGGAATCCCAGGGCCATTGTCGGACACCTTAATCTCAACCCGACGCGTGCTCTTCCTGAAAACAGTTGCGATTTCCACCTTCCCGGGCAGACGGGCGGACTCACACTCGCGCACAGCCTCGATCGCATTTGTCACAAGATTAAGCGATGCGTCTTGAATTTTATCAGCGTCGCAGAGGCAAATCGGCATCTCTCGGTCGAGCTTAACGCTGAGCGTCACGCGACTCTGCTCTGCACGTGACTGACATAGTGCAGCAATATCCTCGCACATCTTATTCAGGTCGGTCACGGCCAGCTCAGGCTTGCGCGACTTCGAATAGGTCAGCATATCATGCACCAGTTCAGAAATCTTCTGATTGCTCCGCTGGAGGATCGGCCAGCTCTGTTGGATCAGCTCAAGGTTGTCCTGTCCCAGCGCGTGCTCGATTAGACTGGCGCTTCCCATTATACCCGCCAGAATGTTCTTTACATAGTGCGAGATTCCAGCCACTGCCTGGCCTACTGCAGCCAGACGCTCAGCCTGGACATTAGCTTGAATCAGCCGGGCATTTTCGATAGCTACAGCTGCCTGGTCGGCGAAGAACTCCAGCAGGCGCGCATCGCCGGGCGTGAACGCTTCGCGTTTGCGCTTGTTCAACACTTCGAGTACGCCGATGAGCTTTCCCTTGCGCAACATCGGCGTGGCAATAATATTGCGAGTAACAAAGCGGCTCTTCTCGTCTGCGGCTTTGAAATGCCGCTTATCCGCGCGCACGTCATTTACGATAATGGTTTTTCGCGTCTTGGCAGCATGCCCAGCCACGCCGACACCCGGTTTTAAGCGGATGGTTTTTACCGCCTCACCCTTCGCTCCCAGGGCCACTTCGAAAAAGAGCTCGTTGGCCTCTTCATCGTAGAGCATCAGCGAGCTCGCCTCGGCGTTGACCACCTTTTTGCCTTCCTGCATGATCTGCTCGAGCAACCGGTGGAGATCAGTGATGTGGGCAATTAATCTGTTGACGCGGTAAAGCGCATCAACGATCTGCTTTTGTTCCAGCCCACCGGGTTGGGCAGCCCTGGTAGCTTTGCGACTCTTTTGCTTGCGCGCAGCCATTGATTCTTGCTTGCTCCTACCCGACAAGATGAGCTCGGGATTTTGTGCTGCAAGATACCTAAGTCGCCTGGCGTCGAATGATGCCGATGGGTGTAAGTTCCTTCTTCTGACCCAGGGGATTATCTTTCATAATAGCTTCGATCAGCCGCTTATTGACGCCGGGTGAAAAGCCGAGTGCCCAGGAGCCTCCGATGTCATTCACGTCCATCACCGCCGCTTCGCAGCCTGTACGCTCCCCAATTGCCCGCGCAACCTTATCTGGATTCTTCGGCCCGAGGATCACACATTGATCGTAGGGTTCCACGGGACTTGTATGCGCAGCGTCAATAGTCCCTGCCTGCTTGCCTGCGATGCGGTAGAAGTCGCCACGTCGCCCCACCAGCTTGCCCAGAAATCCAATCACGGCTGCCACGAGAATGCGTAGCGCGCCGCACTCATTAATCGCACACTGCATTGACGAGGCGCTGCGCAGCCCTATGCCGTAGGGGACCTTTTGGACTCCACGCCACAGCACCCGCGCCAGCAGGCCCACGCGAATCTGGTTCTCGGGAATCGCCCGTCCCTGACTGATTGCCACCACGCTTTCACTCACAACCAGAATGTCGCCTGGCTGCCGCTGCGCCCGCGTATAGCGATCCACAAGATCTACAATGTCATCCTGTTCGGTGACTACCTTAGTCTGAATCGGAATGCGTAAGTAGGGCACCCCACTGACGACAATGATTGGACTGCGTTCCCGTGGCATGATTGCGATGCTTACTAGCGTTTTGAATTTCCAGCAAACACTTTTGCAATAAGATTTCGACTACTGCGACAGACAGTATACAGTACGCTACTGTCTGGCAGCGCGATTACTTTTTCCTATCAGAGCCTAAGGGAGGAGGTCAACTGGAATCTGTAGTCAGTCCACTGGCTCGTGCGAGGAAGACCAGGATGGCTTTCTGGATGTGCAGACGGTTTTCCGCCTGGCGAAAGACGAGCGAGCGAGATGAGTCAATTACTTCGTCAGTTATCTCCTCGCCGCGATGTGCAGGAAGGTCGTGCATGATGAGTACGTCCGACGGCGCGTTGGCTACAAGTGCTGCATTGACCTGGTACGACAGAAACGCCGTTTTGCGCGTTTCTGCCTCCCCCTCCTGCCCCATGCTTGCCCACACGTCCGTGTAAATGGCTTGGGCATCACAAACAGCCTCAACAGGATCATGTCCGACCTCAATCGAACCATTGCGCTGGCGCGCAAGTTCTATGGCCTGGGCAACGATGTCAGCGCGCGGCTCGTAACCCTTCGGTGTTGCCACGCGCATGTGCGCGCCGAGCAGACCACTCAGAAGGAGCAGCGAGTGACAGATATTATTGCCGTCGCCGATAAAGCTCAGACGCACCCCTTCGGTTGTTCCCTGCTGTTCGAACAGAGTAAAGAAGTCGGTCATGGCCTGGCAGGGATGCTCGCCGTCACTCAACCCATTCACTACAGGAATCGCCGCGTGCTGCGCAAGCTCAAGCACGGTCTCATGCAAAAACGTCCGCGCCATAATAAGGTGTACCCAGCGCTCGAGGTTGTGCACCACGTCTGGAATGCTCTCGCGCGTGCCCAGCCCGATGTCCGAGGGCCCCAGGTAAATCGCGTGTCCGCCCAGCTGGTACATCCCCACCTCGAAGGTGCAGCGCGTGCGCAGCGATGGCTTTTCAAAAATCATGGCCAGAATTTTGTTACGAAGTAGCGGCGGCTGATCGCCATGTCTGAGCCGCGATTTCAAGTCACGCGCTAGCTCGAAAATCTCCAGCACTTCGTCTCGTGAAAGATCTATGATAGATGTGAAGTCGCGTTTCACCACTCGACCCTCTCCTTCATTAGTAATAGCGCCAGTACACTGCTGGTTCTGCGCTGGCGTGCGCCAAGCCGCGTGTTCCAGTGGCCCGCATAGCCCATGTCATGGAAATGTGCTACGGCGGCCCTACCTCGCGCAATGCACTATCTAATTTCATGCACGCCTCACGGCAATCCGCCTCAGTGATGATAAGCGGCGGCAGAAACCGGAGCACATGCTCGCCAATTGCATTGATCAGGAGTCCCTGCTGCCGACACGCTGCAACCACTTGCATTGCCAGTGGTGGCCCGAGCTCAAGCGCGAGCATCAACCCCACGCCTCGTACCTGGCGAATGCATGGATTGCGGGCAGCAAGCGCCTCAAGCTCGCTTCGCAGAAACTTACCCATCCGCGCTGCGCTGGTCGCCAGCTGGCCGTCAAAGAGCTCGCGCAGGTACGCCAGAGCCGCACTGGCGGCCAGAGGATTTCCTCCAAACGTCGAGGCATGGTGCCCGGGTTGAAACACCTCAGCCAGCTCGCCCTTGGCCAGCAGCGCACCAATGGGCACGCCGCCGCCTAGCGCTTTGGCCAGGGTCATTACATCCGGCACTACACCGTAATGCTCGTAGGCAAAATTCGTTCCTGTGCGGCCAAGTCCACATTGTATTTCGTCGAAAATCAGCGCGAGCGAGTGGGCGTTGCATAGGCGCCGCAGGCCCGCCAGAAAATCCGGCGTTGCGGGGATCACACCACCTTCCCCTTGAATCGGTTCAACTAGAATTGCACACGTGGTGCTATTGATCAAACGCTCGACTGACTTAAGGTCGTTAAACGTAGCAAACACGAACCCCGGAACCAGCGGCTCGAACCCTTTTTGCACCTTTTCCTGTCCAGTGGCTGAAAGTGCCGCCATTGTGCGGCCATGAAATGACTGGTGCATGGTGATGATGGTCGTGCGTTCATCGGAAAATTTCTGCTTTGAATAAAGCCGCACCAGCTTGATCGCCCCTTCATTGGCCTCAGCACCGGAATTGGCAAGAAAGACACGCTCCGCAAAGGAGTGTTCGCACAAGAACGCAGCCAGCCCAATCTGCGGCGCGATCAGATAGAGGTTCGAGCAGTGCAACAACTGCTCCGCTTGAGTGCGGAGCGCCTCAACAATGCACGGATGGCAGTGGCCCAGATTGTTCACCCCGATACCGGCCAGGAAATCCAGGTATTCCTTGCCCGTGTGATCCCATACCCGCACACCCTGACCTTTTACAAGCATCAGCTCGCGCGAGCCGTAGGTATTCATCAAGTATTGCTGGCTTTGCTGGATCAGCGCATCTGCGTCCATTTGCTGCATTGTACACCATCTCTGCAAAAACCACATTGCCAGGCCGAAACTGCCCAGCATTTATAGGAAAACTCTTATCTATTCTCTTTCCATGGATGAATCAAGAAAAAAGTACGCAGTTAAAGGAAGATTTGGACGTGCGGAAACTCGGGGGAATTCCATTCAGTCGGGTCAATTCGGGGACTGTGTGGCTTTCCGATAATTTGGTTTTTCTCTGTAGCGCTGCGACCTGGCCGCCTCTGGAGGATTTATCGCACCTTTTATCTCATTTTGTCCTTCGATTGGGTTTTTCGCCGGGCTTGCGCAGGCGCACGCCGCGACCCAAAATGTTTTCCAAGCGTTCGAGGAAAGATTGCAAGGCATTCCTGCCATAGCGTCTGGAGGGTTTGTCTAATCTGGAGTGTTGTCAAGCCGCGGTTTCGGAATTTCGGGGTTGCCGTTCCCGTATTCGCCGGTGCAGCGCTTCGTTAGGCAATCTCAGGCTCTGTATTTTGTTGGCCCTTAAAATGAAACATGATTTGCTTTCCCCGGCGAACAATTTTCTTGCCAAAGAAAGGCCGAAAGAGATTTTTAAAATATAGATGATACAACAAATACTTCAAACTATATTGAGACCAATCTCTCAACAGAATATACCATTCATATTTTCCAAGACCTTGAAAATAATTTTCATCATATGAATTTACATGCTCACCGCCAGGCACAATGCGCTCTTTGTAAGGAACAATTATGTATAGGTCTTTGCATTTTTTTAAGAAATACGAGGCTATCTCTATATCGTTTGGAAGATGTTCAAAGATATTTGAAGCAATAATGACATCCACAGGTTGAACTGACAAGTGGTCTCCTTGAATAAACTGAGCAATATGACCATATTCTTTTCTGCAAAAATCAATTGCACTATCTGATATATCTACTCCGATAAATTTAGCGTTTCTAAAAGCAGATCGGTAAACAGGAATAGCATCGCCGAGGCCACAACCAAAATCGAGAATTGTTCTATCAAAACACGGCGGGATTTTAAAATACTTAATCTGCGACTTGGCAAAAAGCCTGGTTTGTTTTCTTCCACGTTTTGCTTCCCAATCTCCCGATTCAAATCGTTGGTCCCAGTAATCTTTGTTGTTGATGCCCATAGAGTCTTTACTCCGCAAGGAAGAAATCGGGCACAGCAATTTCAGAATTCGTCCTTCTTTTGGGTTTAGCCCGACTTTGCAATGACGCAAGACGCGATCCAAAATGTCTTCCACGCGCTGGGAAAAACTCGGTTAGCCATTTGTGCCTTAGCGTCTTAGCGGTCTCTAAAATCATGGATGAGGTCAAGCAGAAATGAGGTTGTCGCCCCCGCTTTCCCCCCTGTCCCTACCATTATGAGGAGGTGGGCTTCTGGATCTTTTTTTTCACTTTCTCAACTAGCTGGCGCCAGGTATCGCGGATTCCCAACTGATCAATGCTTTTTGACATGAGTTTTTCTATAGCTCGTTTTTTAGCCGACAATTCGTGCTTGGAAGTGACTAGCTTGGTAAAAGTACTAAACAGCAATTGGAAGATCATCACTTCCCCACGGGTCATGGTATCAGTGAGCAGAGGGTACTTAGACTTCATAAATTTCCAGCCATCAATATCTTCTGGGTCAAGAACAATCCCACTCATGTCGCTCTCGGTAATGATTCCTTTGCCAATTGCGTCCTGCCAGAATTTCGTTCCCGGGAAAATGCGCAATATGCCGCCATCCACGTAAGAAAAGTTTTCAAGATTCTCGAGAACAAACTGGCAATTGAGGTAGGCGTCATCAACAGTCTCGCCGGGGGTGCCGATGATGAACGATGCGTTAATGGGTATGCTGTACTTGGAGAGAAGTTCAACTGCGCGGCGATTGATCTCCGCACTCACACCGCGCTTTCTAAGACTTTTTAACACCTTATCCGACATAGATTCCAGGCCGATAAACAGTTGTGTGGTGTTGATGGATTTCATCAATTTACACATTTCTTCGTCTATGTTATTGGCCCGGCCAGTGAGATGAAATGTGAGATGCCCGTCACTCAGCCCGGAGGATACGATAAATTCGCAAACTTTACGAAATCGCTCTTTGTCATTCAGAAACAGATCGTCCACAAACTCCACCCGCTTCGGATGATACTTTTCCACCACCTCTGAGATTTCTCTGATTAGATAATCGCCCGAGAAATTCCGGATCGTTCTCCCCCAGTGGATTACAGAGGAGCAGAAGGCACAATCGTACGGGCAGCCACGGGAGCTGATAAAACTTACGTTACCTTCCTTAAGACCCGAGCTTGCTTCGAACAGCGTTCGATCAGGAAACGGGAGGGAATCCAGAGGATGAATAAGCTCCCTGCGCGCGGTAATTTCCACTGCTTCGCCATTGCGGAAGGTGATGCCGTTAATTTTTCTCAAGTCTGCGACCGCGGTTGCATTATTCTGGAGGGCACGAATAAGTTCGACAAAGGTCATTTCTCCTTCGCCTAGTACGCCGACGTCAAAGCTGTCAAGGAGCGACTCTGGAAGTGCCGTAATATGCGTCCCTCCAAGAACCGTGAAGGATCCGAACTCGTCTTTTGCACGACGGGCCAGACGAGCAGCTTCGCCAAAATTGTAGGTAACTGCAGAGACCCCGACCAGCTCGGGACGTCCATCAAGGAGCTCTTTCTCGTTCCGCGCCAGGTATATCTCGACGTCAGAGATATGCGCCTTAACATAAGTGGAGAGATAGCCGAGTCCGAGTGGCTGATCCCCCTGCCAGATATCAATAAATTCAGGAATGATAGCCTGAATTAGACCGACGCGCATGATGTTATCTTTTCCGCGATTAGCGCCAGAACGGAAGAAAGCGCCTATCGAGTAATTATTTTAATCAAGCACCGCCACAGAGGCACAAAGACGATCGTTATGTTTTTTTATGCCTCAGGTAGGCGTGGATGAAGGGATCAAGGTGGCCGTTCATGACTTGCTGCACGCTGCTAATCTCAGTGTTAGTGCGGTGGTCCTTTACCATCGTATATGGTTGAAATACGTAGGAACGAATCTGGCTTCCCCACGCGATGTCTTTCTTCTCGCCTTCCTTCGTGGCTTGTTCCTCTCGCTGCTTTTCTAAGTAATACTGGTAGAGGCGCGAGCGCAGCACCTTCATCGCCATGGCACGGTTCTTGTGCTGGGATCGCTCGTTCTGACATTGCACAACGGTCCGCGTGGGGAGATGCGTTATGCGCACTGCGGAGTCGGTGACGTTGACATGCTGGCCGCCTGCGCCGCTCGAGCGAAACGTATCAATCCGCAGGTCGGCTTCCTTAATTTCTACTTCAATACTCTCATCTACCTCAGGTGAAGCGAAAACCGAGGCGAAAGAGGTGTGGCGGCGCTTGTTTGCATCAAAGGGCGAAATGCGCACCAGCCGGTGCACCCCGCTCTCAGCCTTCAGATACCCGTAGGCATAGTCGCCCTGCACGAGAATCGTGGCGCTCTTGATGCCAGCTTCGTCGCCCGGCTGGAGGTCCACCAGCCGTGTTTCGTAGCCCTTGTCTTCGCTCCAGCGCACATACATGCGCATCAGCATGTTGGCCCAGTCGCACGACTCGGTGCCGCCTGCGCCGGGATGAATGTATAGGTAGCAGTTGTTTATATCCGTCTCAGCGTTGAGAAGGGTGCGGAGCTCGAGGTCATCAACCTGGTGATCGAGAGAATCGGTGATCTGTTCGAGGGATTGGAGGTCAGCAGCGTGGTCGACATCATCCGAGAGGAGGCCGGCAAGTTCGAGATTTTCCGCGATTTCGTGGTGGAGCCGGTTGCACGGTCCGATTACAGTCTGGAGTGATTTGATCTGCTTGAGTATATCTTGCGCGCGCCTGGTATCGGTCCAGAAGTCGGGCGCGGCACTTTTCTGTTGGAGCTGCTGGAGGGATTGTTCTTTGCCAGGGAGGTCAAAGATAGTCTCGCATCTGGAGGACTCGGCGCTGGAGTTCCTGAAGCCGGGCAATCAGATCTTCACGCATGGTGCGTCACGCTCCTTGCGAATTAGACGTGCTGGAGGAAGACACAGATGTCGGTGCCTGAGACTTTGTGGCTCACGCTGATGCAGACTGGAAGTAACTTCGCACGGCCCAGCCCGCAGCACCTGCCACCAGAATCACGCACAGAACAATAAATATATCACCATAGCGCATATAGAAAGTCAAGCCGTCTTGTGCGCGAATTGTAGAGACAAAGGAATTGCGGGCATAGAGCGGCAGGCTCGTGATGGTCTGGCCTGTTGGCGTGATAATGCGCGAGATTCCGGTATTAGCGCAGCGCACCAGGAAGCGGCGGGTTTCAATGGCGCGGAACTGGGCGAGTGAGTCGTGCTGGTACGGACCCGCTGAACGGCTGAACCAGGCGTCATTAGTGATCACGACCAGGAATTGTGCGCCATTGCACACCAGGCGGCGAGCAAGATAGGCAAAGCTCGACTCGAAGCAGATCATCGCGCCGAAGCGCAGGCCTTCGCATGTGAAAATCGTGGATTCCGTGCCCTCCTGAAAGCTACCGACCTGTATGATCATCTCTTGAAAGTAAGGAATAGAGTCGAACAACGGCACGTGTTCGCCAAAGGGGACAAGCTGGATTTTATTGTAGACATTCGAGCTGACACCGGTATGGCGGTCAATAAACCAGGCGCTGTTATAGGCTTCGATGCCAACTGCTTGCTGATAATCATTTACAGGCTGTCCAGCCGAGTCGAGGGGGGTTGCATTGCCGGCGCCGAAGAAGAGCGAGGCCTCGAGACGCACGGCAAGAGATTCCAGGTAGCGATGCAGCGGAGCATCCTGTGCGAATGCAAGCTCAGTGATCGCGGTTTCCGGCAATACAAAGAGCTCAACGCCTTTGCCCTGATTTCCCTCCAGCATTGAGACGAGCTGCGTAAGAAGCTCCGAGCTTAGCCGGGCGCGTACCTCTTCGATGGGCGACATGTAGCTGGCGAGCTTTTTGTCCTGTGGCACGCTGGGCTGGATCACGCCGACGCGCAGCGGCTCACCGGCGGTGTAGCTCCTTTCCATAGTGACCGCGCCGTATCCAATCATAAGACCGATGAGCGCGACTACGATAAGGGGTTTCGCTATCGAAATTCTGCCTGCACGATGTAAAGTGCGGTATAGCGCTTCCGCAATCACAACATTTACCAGGACGATCAAGAAGGTAATGCCATAGGTGCCCGTAATATCGGCGATTTGGATGGCGATGAGATTGTTGTGTTGCGAAGAAGATAGAAACGCCCAGGGGAAGGCGAATACCCCAAGCGCACGGACGTATTCAAGCACGACCCAGATGGCAGGGACACTCAGGAAGGCTATTCGCGGCACGCGGCGGAAGAAATGCGCTGCGGCCCAGCCAAAGACCGCGCCGTAAATGCCCAGGTAAAGACCCGCAATTACAATGCCAATCGGCACAAACTGATTAAAGCGCACAAGGGAATTCAGCCAGAAGACGTTTGTGTAGTAAAAAGTGAAGCCGAACAGGAGGCCAATGTAGAACCCGCTCTTTGCCTTCCGCTGCTGCAGGGCGTAGAGAAAAGGAATGAGGCCTATCCAGGCAAGCCACCAGCAATTGAAGCGAGGAAAAGAAAGACGCATGATCAGGCCCGAGGCAACGGCGAGCAGATAGGCAGGCGCCTCCTGGCGCAACTCCTCTATGGAGGGGAGAAGCGAGAGGACGCGTTTGAGGAACGATTTGAGCGATGCAGGCATGTGTGTTTGCGCTTTTTATTCCTTTTGCATAAATAAACAAAGCCGCTGAAGGCCTTATTTTTGTGCGAATGCTTGGCCTTCAACTGTGCCATTCAACGTGGCACGGGCATCACGCCACAGGCGCATTTTCAACTTGCCCGTGTAGATTCATCCGCCTAGGCGGATGCCACGCATAGAACAAAAAGAGGTTCTTGGGATTCCATAGTTGGTAGTTGTAGGGGCGTTTAATTAAACGCCCCTACATGCAAGAATTATAGAGCCACCGTGGCAAACACTAAAAACGGGATGTTCAGGCAATGCCGAACATCCCGCGAGGTATTGTTTCTCTTCATGCGTTTTGCCGAGGGCTTAGCGTTTCGAGTACTGGAAGCGTTTGCGGGCGCCCTTCTGGCCGTACTTTTTCCGCTCCTTCATGCGAGGGTCGCGGGTGAGCAGGCCGGCTTTTTTCAGGGCAAAGCGATATGCAGGGTTGGCCTGAAGCAGGGCGCGTGCAATGCCATGGCGGATCGCGCCAGCCTGGCCAATCGGTCCACCGCCCTTCACGGTCACCAAGATATCATACTTGGTTAGCGTGTGGGTCTCTTTCAGCGGCTGCTTGATGACCTGTTCGATCAATGGGCGCTCGCCGAAGTGCTTGTTCCACGGCTCTTTGTTCACGATCAAACGGCCTTTACCAGGTCTAAGAAAAACGCGTGCAGTGGACGTTTTGCGGCGGCCCGTGCCGTAGTATTGCTCTATGGCCATTAATCTTCCTCCCGTGCTTTTCGGGTAATGAGCTGTAGCGGCTCTGGATTCTGGGCTTGATGCGGATGAGTGGGCTGGGCGTAGATGCGCAGACGCTTCATCGTGGCACTGCCCAGACGATTGTGAGGAATCATGCCGCGCACGGCGCGGCGCACCAGCTCAGTAGGTTTCTTTTGAAGCAGCTGCTCGGCAGTGGTGGATCGGATTCCGCCCGGATAAAGCGTATGACGATAGTAGGTCTTAGTTTTCAGTTTCTTACCTGTAAGGCGCACCTTGCCAGCATTGACCACAATCACGTGGGTTTGCATATTGGCATACGGAGTAAAGGTAGGCATACATTTACCCCGGAGCACAGCAGCGATGCGAGTAGCCAGGCGGCCGAGAATCTGATCTTGCGCATCCACCACGTACCACTTATCAGTGAGATCGCCTTTCTTTGGTGTGTAGGTCTTCACAAAAAAAACGTCCCTCCCATCGAGGCGATTGGTAAATACGAAAAGGCAATATATATGAGCTACGGAAAGAGTGTCAAGGGAAAATAAAGTCAAACCTCAGGGTGCCGTCGCTGCTTTTGTTCGGGCTTTGAAATGAAAGAGCTCTGTTCTAACGCTCAAAGAACCAGCCATTTACGCATATCCTGGCGGACAGGCATCTGGCCTTGATGGCTACGGAAATAGGCGCGCCCAGCCTGCTGCCTCAAGAGCCGATTACTCTATCATGCCCTGTAAATATCTTCGGCCTGCATCTAACCGGTGCTTATCTTACTCGCTTTGCTCGATTTGCAAAATATAGATGGCTCTTTGTCAGATAGATTAGCAAGAAAGCCTCTGATGCATTGAATAACTTCAGTGTTTTCATATCTCGGCAAGTGTACGGCAGTTGCTTGGATCTGTGCCTCATTACGTAATGTGCCTGCTGTGTATTCCCTCTTCACCAGCCAACGGGATGAGTAGGGGCGTTTAATTAAACGCCCCTACTATTCAGCCGACCTTTTTCTATTGTTA
>JAUWMI010000047.1 GCA_030613245.1 Candidatus Sumerlaeota bacterium | reverse complement strand
AGAGGATGGGTTCGTCGTGACGACTGACATACTTGACTTCAGCTCGGCCCAGGGCGGTACCATCTCCCTGGAAGCTGTTGCGATTGATTATGTCACGATTCCTTAATTAGTGGAGGACAGCAATTAAGCGAACCATGGGATACCGAGTAGGGGCGTATTGCAATACGCCCTACTTGGCCTTGCTGGAAAAAACTGGATACAATGATCATGGCAGGTAAAAGATGGCGTTTACATCTTTTACCTGCTTTTTTTAGGTCGAAGAAAACCTCAGATGGCAGCCTCTGATAGGAGCTGCAGGGTTTTGAGGAAGGAAGATACAACGTGCAAAATATCATATTCAGGCTAGCAATGGCACAAATGCTCATTGAGGGTGGAGAGGTGAGCCAAAATCTGAGACGAGCCACCAAGATGATCAAGGAAGCCGCTAAACGCGATTGCAACCTGGTGGTTCTTCCCGAATGTCTCGATGTGGGATGGGCTCATCCAGGTGCACGCGAGCTTGCGCAACCCATTCCGGGCAAGTATAGTGATGAACTGTGCCGTGCTGCACAGGATTCGCATATCTACATAGCTGGAGGGCTGACGGAGAGAAGTGAAGAGCGAATTTACGATGCCGCCATACTTGTTTCTCCCGATGGTAACATTGCGCTGAAACATCGCAAGATTAACATACTGACAATTGCTCAGGATATATATTCCACAGGGGATTCCCTCTCTGTTGCCGCAACACCCCTGGGGACAATTGGAATGACTATCTGTGCTGATAATTTTCCTGATTCGTTGGCCTTGGGGCACTCGTTAGCGCGCATGGGCGCCCAAATCTTGCTCTCCCCATCATCATGGGCAGTGGATGCTGAGCATGATAATCAGAAGGAGCCTTATGGTGATATATGGAAGCAATCGTATACGACGCTTGCGAAACTTTACGACATAACCGTAGTTGGAGTCAGCAACGTGGGGTGGATGAATGCTGGAGTATGGAAAGGGCGTAAGTGTATCGGGTGCTCTTTGGCAGTTGGTCCCGGAGGGAATGTCCTTGCAGAGGCTCCCTATGGGGAATCCGCTGAGAGTCTGGTTGTGGTGCAGGTAGAAATTATCCAGCGCAACATAACCGGCACCGCTATTGGCGAGATGCTGAGGGACAAAGGAAACGAGGGGCCTTAGTTGAAAATACTACGACTAATAGCGGGTTTCGTAATGCAGGATTTATCAGGGATTGACGGCATTCCTTAGATTTTTCCATCCTGTTAATCCTGTCCAATAATTTTTGTGATATTTTTTGTTCTTCTTTTTAGCTTTTCTTGGACATGATTTACAAGATTTACAAGATTTGCAGGATCAATAGGATTTATCAGGGATTGATGGGACTCATTAGATTTTTTTATTGTGTTAATCCTGTTCATCCTGTCTAATAAATTTTGTCATTTTTTGTGCTTCTTCTTAATTTTTTTTGGACAGGATTTACAAGATTTAGAGGATCAATAGGATTTATCCTTGTGTCCTGTTTTGATTGAAGGACGTAGGGGCGGGGTTACCCCGCCCATGCGCGGCCCGCCGCGGCGGGTCGCCCCTACAATAGCTCATTTTTTTATGCTTCTTTTCAGATAAAGCCTCCTGCTTTTTAAGCAAGGGTTTTCTGTATTTTGCATCATTATCTTGTCACTTTTTTTAAACTCAAATGCAAAATTTGGGTTCAAATCTCGCCAGAAAACTTGTGTAAGAACTAAGATACACTATTGCTCTGTTGAAAACCTCCAGATGCACGAATTCCAACACGCCTGAGGCGCATCTTCGATATGTTTCGCCCTTACAGGGCTGGTATAATGGGGAAGAATTTCATTGTCCCAGGGCGGCGCCCTGGGTAAAGGTTTGATACACAATCAACGATAAGCCCTGAAAGGGCGCGATAAAATCTTAGGCGGGCTAAAACGCCCATTGTCATGCAGGTATATGTAGGTTTTCAACGGAGCATCAGGTCATCTGAGCGAGAGATTGTAAGGGCAGGTTTGAAACCTGCCCCTACCATAAAAAGGATTGGGAAGAATGGAATACAAAAAATTGTTACTTGTATGTGTTCTGGCGATTATGACTACCGTGTGCGCTATGGCAGAAACGATTATTATAGACAACAAATCAGGTGATTTCGTCATCACCGGGAGCTGGAGCACGGGTTCTTTTGCAGGCTATCATGTCACAGACTATCGGCATACAGCTACAGTCACGGGCTCGGCAACCGCGAGTGCCAGCTGGTTCCCCACCTTCGAGTCGGCAGGGACGTACGAAGTGGCGGTGTGGTATGTTCAGGGAATCAACAGACCTACGGACGCGCACTTCACTATTAATCATTCCGGAGGTCTCTCATCTACAGTATATGTGGATCAGACAACGAGCGGTTCGCAGTGGGTTGTTCTTGGCTCGTATAGTTTTCCTGCATCAGGCGGCTCCGTTGTGGTGAGTAACTTATCATCTGTGGCCGGGAAAGCGGTTATCGCCGATGCAGTGCGGTTTGTCCGTACTGGAACCACTTACGGCGACGCATACCAGGGCATGTGGATTTTTTCATGGGGTCTTGGGTTCTTGTCGGAAGCACAGACCGACGATATGATTTCCGTAGCGCGCACAAATTACCTGAATGCTATCCTTCCCGAGGTGCGCAAAGTAGGCGATGCGTATTACATCAGTGCAACAGAGCCTTTCGCGTCTAACATTGCACCGGGTTATACAGACCCCCTCGCCGACATAATTACCAAGGCGCACGACACCTCTGGTGGCAAACAGTATATTGAAGTTCACGCTTGGATAGTTCCTTACCGTGTGTGGAAAGATTCACTGGGCACTCCGCCGCTCGACCACGTGCTGAGCGAACATCCTGAATGGCAAGGCCAAACCAATACGGGTGTCACCTCGGATGGATCTCAATACATTGATCCCGGTCATCCCGAGGTTTTGGATTATCTGATTGATGTTGTGACAGAAATCGTTCAGAATTATGATGTTGATGGTATTCATTTTGACTATTTCCGGTATCCGGGAACACAATGGGGTTACAATCCAACGGCAATTGCACGTTTTAACGCCTTATATGGAAAGACTGGACAACCCGCGACCAACGATCCCGATTTTAGCGACTTCCGCCGTGATCAGATACGTCACTTAGGGCGGAAAGCATATGCAGCGGTTAAGGCGATTGACTGGGATTGCAAGATGTCTGCAGCAACCATTCAATGGGGCAGTTGTCCTGCGGATTTCACGCAAAGCTCTGCCTATGCAAGCATCTTTCAGGATTGGGTCGGGTTTATGTCGGAAGGTATTCTGGATATAAACGTATTGATGAATTATAAACGAGAACATGTTTCCTCGCAGGCAGCTGATTATCGCGACTGGGCTCAACTGCTGGCTTCCTCTAAGGCGGGACGCCACGCCATTAATGGGCCGGGCGTTTACCTAAATAGCATTCACAATAGCATTACACAGATACTATACGGGCTCGATTTACCGGGCATTGATGGAACCAATATCTATGTCTATCACATGACCAATAGAGATGGGGATCCGGCAGATGATTTCTGGTATACAATGCGTGCAGATTGTTATACCCAACGCCGCCCTGTCCCGGGCGCTTCATGGCTTGACACTCCGACATTCGGTATTTTGCGCGGAACTGTGACAGGCGATGGCTCGGCGCTTGATGGGATTACCGTCACTCTTTCGAACGGAGTAACAGGAACAAGTAACACAGACGGAACTGGCTTCTACGCATTTCTCCAACTCAATCCGGGATCTAATTACACTGCAACTACTTCTTCAGCAGGATTTCTTGACCAGGCGAAAAACTTCAACATTACTGCAGGAACTGTGACAACTCTGGATTTTGCTCTGAGCAGTCCTACGCCCACACCAACGCTGACCCCAACACCTACTCCAACGCCCACGCCGACTCCTACACCCACCTCTACACCAACGCCTACACCAACTTCTACTCCTACACCTTTGCCGGTTAGCTTAATAGTTGAAGATGCATGGGGAGCACCGGGCTCAATAGACCAACCAGTACAAATTAGCCTGGAAAATACTGTGGATGTAGCCGAGGTGGAATTCACATTAACTGACATACCTAACTGGCTCACTGCTGTCGACGCGAACATAACTTCTCGGACACAGGATTTTTCAGTATGGGCCACTGATGACGGCATCAGCGTTTCAGTGGTGATTGTAGGCGACCCTGTACCAGCATTGATAGAACCGGGAACAGGGCCGATTTGCACATTGTATTATGACGTTGATTCCACTGCAACGGTTTGTACAGACGTTGATATGCAGCTTTCTAACTATATTGCGATAGATGAATACGCCAATTCCATCCCAGTTATTCCGTTTGACGGATTATTTAAGATAGGTACAAAGGGAGACCTGGATGGTGATGATGATTGCGACCTCTTTGACATCTTGCGTCAGATTAATATCGTTCTTTCTAAACCACCACCGCCAACGCCTTGCGAGCAGTGGGCCGGAAACATGGATGATGACAGTGATGTTGACCTTTTTGACGTCTTGACACTGATTGATTGTATATTAGGTAGGACAGAATGTGTATGTGCATCTGAATTAGTTGGCATAGCGAAGGAAGAACGTGAGGATCAAGAAGCAAGCGAGACAGAAGCATCAATCATCGAAAGCGCGGAAAATGCCCTGAGCATTCCTATTGAGTTGAGCAACAAAGAGCTCCTTACAGGGCTATTTTTCACAATCTCCCATATTCCTGAGGGATTGAATTTACGAGCCATTAAACTTCCCGAGGGCCTTGAAGGCTTTCATGTGGACTTCAATAAGGTAGGTCATGAGGTCAGAGTAATTCTGGTATCCATAAGCGGAGAGCTAATAGCTGCTGGCGATGCGCAGATTATGGATCTGGTGTTTGAAGCATCTGGAAAGAAGATCCGTGGCCGACGTGGCTTTGGGGTGTTAACGAATATCCAGGCAGCTGACGAGGAGAATAAGCCAGTAAAGGCAAGACTGAAAATTCAAAAGAAGAAGTAGCTTCTTGTTGTCGAATACGGTATAGGATCTTACTGCTGTCGATTAACTCCAATAAGTTATGCAAAACTGCTTGCCTGAGAGAATGGGCGACCAATCGGATCTTGACATTTTGCAGACTCCCCGGCGGCTATGCCAGGCAAAAAGAGAGGGGAAGTGATGAACTTCCCCTCCGTCAGCAATGCAATTTCAGTGCAATTTTGAGGCCATTCTTAGCCGGGTGGAAACCAAGTGCAAACCAAGAGATCGCATTTTTGACATTGTCTGCAAACCCGCATCAGAACTAGAGAAGAGCGCTATTTTAAAGAATGGTGGAGGGGGGAGGATTCGAACCTCCGAAGCCGTCCGGCGACAGATTTACAGTCTGTTCCCTTTAGCCACTCGGGAACCCCTCCGTAACGTGATAAGATGCTTACCGGGAGGAAGAATAAATGGAGCTGGTGAAGGGAATCGAACCCCCAACCAGCCGCTTACAAGGCGGCTGCTCTACCGTTGAGCTACACCAGCTCGAAATAACTTTTCCCCAACAATCCCCCTTACCTTAAAGCATTGATGAATATAGAGCTTTAGCCGCACCTGTCAAGGGAAAACCAGATGTTTGCAGAGGAGCGAAAATCTCTTGATACTGTTAGCCTATAACTGGCAGAACTTATCTGCCGGCCAGCCCCAGCGCCAAAGTAAACCGTAGAAACTACATCGGCATGAAATTATGATCGGCTCTTTGTCAAAGCAGTGAGCATTTAAGAAGAGCGACAATCCCCCTCACCTTGATCCTCTCCCCCCAGGGGAGAGGAAGTGTGAACGGATACTTGAAGGATTTTTAGCCACAAGTAGAAGGGATTGGGAATCTCGGAGGCTCACGTGCAAATTAATGCAGCTAAGATATTTTCATAAGCAAGCCGTTGAGAGAAAGGCGAACATACGCCGAAGATAGAATTTGTTGTCCATACCTAAAAACACTAGGATTACTCAATGCCTCAAGTATTATTTTGCCAACTTGTATGATAAAGAGACTTATGATGGTGTGGCAGCGGTTAGTTCAAATCTCTAGAGGCTGGTCTTGAATTTCTTCAGGACAAACTGGGCGTCCTTGTTGTACGAACTTGAGGAGTATTCGGAGTGCAGTTTGCGGAAGAATTCCTTTCCCTTCTCGTGCTGGCCCAGCCTCATAAATGCTGAGCCGATATAGAAGGTCACTTCATCAAACGCATAGCCATAGGCTTTCCTGGGGAGATAGTCGAGAACGATCTGGCGATTATCAACGGTTTTTTGTGCCTCTTCCACACTGATACGACATTCTTCAAATTTCGGATCTCGAGCAAGCATCCACTTGTATGTCTCAATAGCATAGCGCCGCCTGGCTAACGCGGTCTCGCGGTCAATGACCTTGCGGTCCTCGGCAGTCAAGTTAAATTGGCTCGCCTCGGTAGCGAGTTTGATAACCTGGGCATACTCCTTTTTTGCATTCAAAGCCTTCAGGCGTTTGATCAGATCATCAGCCTGTTCACTATCATACATAGCTTTCACGGTAGCCAGCTCATCGCGTAGGGCTTTGGAAATGTTGCGAGACTGCAGGATGCGATCAAGCGTGGCCCTGGCTTTATCAAAGGCACGTTGCTCGACCTGGCGTTTAGCGGTTCCCAGCAGGTATTCGACGCTACTCATGTGGGCGCTATCCATGAAGCTCTGAATCTGATCACGCAAGGAAGCCCCGGGATTTACATCGAGAAGTTCCTGGGCCGCGGCAAGCGCGGTCTTTGTGTCACGCGTTCGTTTATACTCCTTTTGCAGTTTCTCAAAAGCGCGTTTGAGCCGTTGCTCTTCAACCTGTGCGATCCCTGTACTCAGCAACTGGGCATCACGGCTATCGCCAAGAAGCGCAATAATCTTCTGGCTTTGGGTCATCAGCTCATCGTAGCCAGTCCCGCTTTTCTCGTATTGCTGGATCAGCTGTTCAATTTTCTGGACGGCGCTGGCCTTTGCCTGCTCAAGCATATCAGCAAGAAGTACTGAAGTCTCGTCGTCAGGATTAACCTTCTGTAAGCTCTGCGCGGCTTCAATAGCCCCTAGGTAATCCTGGTTGGTGAGGAGACTCTTCACGGTGGCGATTTGAGTGCGCAGGATTGTGGTAATTTCGCCTCGTAAAATCGTTGCTGACAGGATAAGGTTCTGGTCAGAAGCCTTTTCCTGAATTTGGTCGAGAGCCGTCAATGCTTGGCGATAATTATTCCCTTGATAATAAGACCACGCATCGCGCAGCAATGCCTCATTTGGGTGGGGGCGATTATAATAAATAAAAACGGTGATAACCAGCAGGATAGTTATGACCAGAGTCGCCCCAAGGATTTTGACCCACTTGAACACGGGGAGAACTTCGCCCATTTTCTGGGCCTTGAGCAGGTACTGGTGGGCTTTATAGAAGTGACTATCAGTTGCCAGGGCGGCTTCCCATTCTGCGGCCGCTTTGTCAAGATTGTTTTGCTTGGCGTAGATCGTGCCTAGTACGACGCGGGCATCAACGTAGCTCTTATCCAGATCGAGTGCGTTTTGAAGCTCGGTGATGGCTTCATAATAGCGATTCCGTTCAGCGTGTTCCAGCGCGAGGTTATAGTGATGTTTGGCCTTGTTGACGATCAGACGCAACATGGCCAGATCTTTACTACAATGGTAGCAAGTGTCCTGATCGTCACGATTCTGGGTATTGCAAAAAGGACAGATCATTCGCTGGGGCCCTATCAGCGGTTCGATGTTGGAGCCAGATGAGGGCTGGCAGGAAACATTAGCTAGCGGCTGCTTCGACTTCGGCAAGCATGCGAATCAGCTCATCCAAGAGCTCATCCGCTTTGGCCTGGTCGCCCGCTTGGATCACTTTTTGTAGTTCTCCCGTCTTGCTTCTGAGGTCGTTGGCCAACGGATGGCTTGCGGCAGCGGAAATCGCCTTTTCTGCTCGCTCAATGACGCTGCGCATCTCATCGCCGCGGGTCTCTTTAATTTTGGCGCGCAGCAGCTTGGTCACGCGCTCCTTTGCTTCCTTAATCATGCGAGCCTTTTCGGTCTCATTTAGACGGGTATCCGTAGCAGCGATCGTTATGCGTTTTTCCGCACCCGTCGCAAGGTCTTCCGCCCGGGCTTCCAAAATCCGATCGGGATTTAGTTTAAATGTCACTTCAATTCGCGGCACCCCGCGTGGTGCTGGCGTGATTCCTTCAATGCGCAGCAGGTCGAGGAAGGTGTTCTCTGAGGCAATAGCCTCTTCACCCTCATAGATCGGGAAGGAGATTGCCTCCTGGAAATCTCGCGTGGTGGTAAAAATATCCTTCGCCTCGGTGGGATAGGTTGAGTTACGCTCAATGATGACGCCATACTGGTCATTGATCAGGCCCACGCCAAGGGAAAAGGGAGTCATATGAATGATGACCGGCTTTTCCCTGCCATAGCGCGTGGCAAGGGTATCTTCAATCTCGCCCTCGATCGGGGCCAGAACGAGCGTTTGCACTGCGGCACCCATTGACACAACTTCCTCTGGGGAAATATCCCGATGGAGCTGCTTCTTCATGATCTCTTTCACCAACTGCTGAACCATAGGAATCCTGGTGCTTCCTCCGACAAGCAGGATCGTATTGATCTTTTCGGCCGTCAGATCAGCGTCTTCAATAGCCTGTTCAATTGGGGGAATAGTTTGTTTGACCAGATCCTCAATCAACGATTCGAACTTCTTGCGTGTAAGTGTTGTATCAAGCGTTAGCGGTCCCTTGTCGGTCATTGTGATAGCTTCCACAATGACGTGAGTTTCTTTGAGTTCTGATAGCTCAATTTTTGCTTCCTCAGCCGCCTCCTTTAGCCGCTGCATTGCAATGGGATCCTCGGTGAGGTCAATGTTATGCTGCTTCTTGAACTCATCACACAGGTGTTCAACAACGCGTTTGTCAAAATCATCGCCGCCCAGGTGCGTATTGCCCTGGATGGCCAGGACTTGAAAGACGCCCGAGATGACCTCAATGATAGATACGTCAAACGTACCACCGCCCAGGTCATATATCATCAGCACCTGATCTTCTTCCCTATCCAGGCCATAGGCCAGGGCCGCAGCTGTGGGCTCGTCAATGATGCGGCGTACTTTCAGGCCCGCGATTTCCCCTGAGTCTTTGGTCGCCTGGCGTTGCGCGTCGGTGAAATAAGCCGGCACAGTAATCACTGCTTGTGAAATTTCCTCCCCAAAGTACTCCTCGGTATCTTGTTTGAGCTTTTGCAGGATCATGGCCGAGATTTCCTGGGGGGTATAATCCTTGCCCTCTATTTTGGCGCGATAGTTTGTGCCCATGTGTCTCTTAATGGAGAAGACAGTTCTCCCCACGTTCATAATGGCGCCACGCTTGGCTTTCTTTCCTACCAGAATCTCGCCACTCTTGGTGAAGCCCACAACTGAGGGCGTCAGACGCTCACCCAGACTATTAGGCACAACAAACGGACCATTCTTCTCCATCACCGCTACGACAGAGTTTGTGGTCCCTAGGTCTAACCCCATAATTCTCGCCATTGCTCACTTCATCTCCTTTCATTATATGCCACGACAACCTTGGCGTCACGAATCAATCTCCCTCGAAAGACGTAGCCTTTCTGCCGCTCTTTAATCACCGTGTTATGTGGATGTTCCGTGGTAGAGCGATATTCTACCACATCATGATAATCCAGGTTAACGCACTGCCCTTTCACTTCCATGTGCTGGAGTCCACACTTCTCCAGAATACGCATGATGCGAAAATATATCGCCTCGACGCTCTTAAGCCACGTGTCGAGTTCAGGCGAATGGAGACGATTTCGCGCTAGCCCGAGTACCCGCTCAAAACTGTCTAAGAATGGTAGCATGTTTTTGATAAACTCTGTGATTTCCTCTTCCTTCTCAGATTGCTGTTTAATCTTGGACATTAATTCGACAATAGGCTCATTCTCAACCACCATATCGCTAATTAGCGTCATAAGATCCGCGGATTTTGCACGTTCCTCTGCCGCAGAGATATATATCGTTTCCTTTACTTCATCAATAATGAATTCATTCGAAAGCAGCCATCTTGTCAGCCATTTCATACTCTTACCCTATACGGTTCCATTCTCTTGCACACTTAGCGACGCATCTTCATGTCCGAAATTGCCTTCTTGGCAAGCTTATTTCTTGGGTCGAGTTCAAGCACAATGTTAAATTCATTTAAGGCAGATCGATAATCCCCTCTCATCAAATACGTCGTGCCGATTTCAAAGTGTATTTCTGCACTCTTTGGCAAGAATTTCAGGAGTGCTTTGAAATGCACAAGCGCAGGGGTATACAGTGCGCTTTCGCGCAACTTCTTGCCCAGACTCAAGTGCGCACGAATGAGACTGTCCTTAATCGAGTAGTTCTTGGGATCTATGGCCAAAGCTCGACGCCATGAGTTAAAAGCACCGTCAACCTGGCCGCCGTTCAATAACGCCCAGCCTAGAAGATTCAGGACTTCAATATTCTTTGGATACGATCTATTCAGCTTCTTGAACTCCTCAACCGCTTCGTCCCACTTCTGCTCCTCCATGAGTGTGGCCGCGATCTGGTAAAGGGCGTCAAAATCATTTGGAGAAATCTTTAGAATTTCACGATACTGCTCCAGCGCGGACACGCTGTCCTTGCTGACGTCCAGAGCTTTGCCGCCGTGGTGCTTATGGAATTCGATAATACAATACTTAATGTACTCATCCTCCGGATTTCTGTCAAGGAGAAACTTCCAATGCTTGAGGATAGCAGCCCAGTACTTTTCGGCACGTGTCTTCTCGCCGTTTTGCTCGCACGCAATGGCAAGATTATGAACAACGTCCGGGTTGTCTGGATTCATCTGAAGGGCTCTTTCCCAGAAATCAATGGCTTCGACATTCAGGCCATGCATGGAGTATGAATAACCTAAGGTGATATAAGAATAAATAATATTATTCTTCGCGCGCAAATGCGTAGGCTCAAGGTTGAGGACTTTGGTCCACTGCTCTATAGCCTCTGCCCACAGCTTTTTATTCACACATTTCCAGCTCAGCTGCATATAGCAGAGGATGAGTTCACGCTTCGCTACCTCGTCATTCGGATTGTTTCTGAGGTTCTCCTCAAGAAGCTTAGGTTGTTGGCGAATTTCTGCTTCGGGCTTGTCGGATTGCTCCTCCTGAGAGAATGAGAACTCACCATGGACAAAATTGCAGGTGAAAATGTCCTCACGCGCACGTTTATGGGGATCCCGCAGCTTCTCATAGGCCTGTTGAATAACCATGAAGCGCTCAGTATGGAGCTCTGGGTCGTATTTCTTTACCAGGTCAACGTACGCCTGTTTGATCTCCTTTTCCGTAGACCCTTTACGAATATTGAGAATCCTGTATGCATTTTGCTCGGGCATTGAGTTCAATCCTCGCTGTCCAAACGCACGACGAGCTTCATAGTACTGCTCTGAAACACCACGGCAATTCTTATAACTTATGGAACAGCAATAGTCAAAAGGTCAATCGATTTCCTGCCTGTGCTCCACTTTCTTTACTGAATCACAACCGTACCTTATATGGCTCGCAGTAAGAGATTGCAAGCAAAATTTTCCTCAGCGCAAGCCTCGTGCAATTCACGCAACCGCTTGCACATGCCCTCTCCGGGCAGCTGGGAAGCGAGACATTTAATAACTCAAAGTGTCCGAAAATTAATCCGGTTTACAGTTTTAACGCCCATAGCGTATTATGAGTACTTTGGAGTGCGTCCGCCCAAGCGAACGCTTTCATGACTACAATATATTATAGCGCTAGAGTTCTTGTTTACGGCTCCCCGGGATCAAAAAACAGGCACTTTGAGTAAATAAGTCGAGCAAATTCATCAAAGGTTGTAGGTTTCATCAACCTGGCCCTCAGGACCTTTGCGTTTGGGAAATCTCTGACGTAAGCGATACTGTGTTTACGGATTTCCTTCATTGCCCGAGCTTCGCCCTTGTGACGAACCATTTGCTGGCCGTGCGCATACAGAACCTCGAGTCGTTCCCGGAGCGACACGGGCGACACTGCAAACGCCCGAGCGTAGTCAGGATCGGCGACAAGACGAATAGCATCTCGTAGAAGCCAAGGGTTTCCCACAGCCGCCCGGCCGATCATCACGCCATCGCAGCGGGTTTGCTGGAGCATGCGCAGGGCATCGTGGGGCGTTCGAATGTCTCCATTGCCAATTATTGGCACGCTGGCGAGCGCCTTGACTTCACCAATTAGGGCCCAATTGGCCTTGCCACCAAATCTCTGAATCGCGGTTCGCGGATGCAGACATATCGCATCGATCCCCTCGTCTTGCAACATGTTTACCATTTCGCGGACGACCACGGAATCATGATTCCATCCTGAACGGAGTTTGGCGGTAAACGGTACGATAATGGCTTTGCGCATCTGGCGAACTATACGCGTGGCCAAGGGAAGGTCCCTCAGGAGCGCCGCACC
This sequence comes from Candidatus Sumerlaeota bacterium, assembly GCA_030613245.1. Lineage (GTDB taxonomy): Bacteria > Sumerlaeota > Sumerlaeia > MWCT01 > JAUWMI01 > JAUWMI01. The sequence continues at coordinate 20,963 of JAUWMI010000047.1, read as the reverse complement.
ACCATTATTACGGACAACCTTCTTGGCCGGACATCCCATATTTAGATCCACGGCGGCTGCACCGAAATCCTGGACAATCCTCGCTGCCTCGGCTAATGTATTCGGCCGCGCGCCGAAAAGTTGCACTATCACCGGAGGTTGTTCGCCATCAATATCGAGCAGGTCTAAGCTCTTTTTGCGATTGTGTACCAGCCCATCTGCACTGACCATTTCCGTATAGACAAGGTCACACCCCATTTGGCGCCAGATATTACGCGTGGGGCGGTCACTGATCCCGGACAAAGGCGCCGACACTACTCGTGTGCCCAAGTTTAATGACGCAATGTGAAGCATCCTCAGCGTACTCCTCATTTCCTGTAATCCCTGCAAGACGCGCCTATAACCTTTAGGCCCGCTGGGTTAAAGTATCGCCATTGTGAGTGGAGTATAATCAACAAATCAGCAGAAAAGCGGTCTAACCAGGGTCAATCAGTGGGAACGAGTTTCCAGTTTTACAGATACCTCTTTTCCCCTCAAATAGTATATGACGTTACCTTGAAGGATAGCATCCCATCTTTTGCCTTATTGTTTGCTGCTTCCTCAGGTGGAAATCTTCCGCCAGGATAGTGCGACGATCCGCCTTCTCTGCGAACCGGCCATTAAGAGTTCAACACATAACGTAAGCAGAACTAGTCGTTAGACAAAACAACTTAGAGCAATTTATAAATTTAGCAAACAGATCGTCGGATGCAATAAAAATTATCTTGCAGCAGCATGGCTCAAGAGCACGAGAGGTGATTGCCATACGTGCTCATAACTGGATGGTTAGGATTATGCGCATCTCCATACTCTTTGGAGTGTCATTTTTCCAAAACTATTGACAACATACTGCCACATGGTATCTTCATGGATAATCCAACGGCTTGTGATAATATTGGGAAAACCGGAAAGAAGGTTACAACCATGGCGTCTGGAAAGGGAATTCGAAAAGCAGCACATGCGGGATCATTTTATCCTGCGAGTCCGACGGACCTATGCCAGATGATTCAGAATTTTTGCGATAAGGCCCATATTGAAACATCCGTGACGCATCCTATCGGTCTGGTTGTACCACATGCGGGATACGTCTTTTCCGGCCAAACCGCTGCATACGCCTACAAGCAACTTCAGGACAAGGGCTATGAGCGCATTGTTGTCATTGCGCCGAGCCACCGTTGTGCATTTCCTGGGGTTTCTATCTATGACGGCGAGGCCTATGAGACCCCATTGGGAACTGTTCCAATTGATCAGGAGACAGTAAGCGCATTGCGCCAAACAAGTAGTTTGTTTGGTTTCCATAGCCGCACCCATAAGGACGAGCATTCGCTGGAGGTGCAGCTACCGTTTTTACAAATGATTCTGGACAAGTTTCTCCTTGTTCCAATCGTGCTGGCAGATCAGAGCCTGGCAAATTGCAGGGACGTCGCAGCCACGCTGGTCAAGGTTCTTTCTGCAAGCAACATGAAGCGAACCGTGGTGGTTGCCAGCTCAGATCTTTATCATGGGGAGTCATATGATGAATGTAAAGCGCGCGACGCTCAACTGGCGACCGCTCTAGAAAAGTTCGATGTCAACGTCTTCATGGAAGAAATTGAGCAAGAGAAATACATGGCATGTGGAGCTGGCCCTATGGCTGTGACCATGCTCACGGCAAAAGCACTCGGGGCAACAAACATCAAGATTCTTCATCGTATAAACTCTTACGATGCGAATCCTGTTAATGATAGCTACGTCGTTGGATACTTGGCAGCCGTGTACTATTAGCCTTGCGATGTGCCCAGTGTCCATAACAGAATCATGGGGTCAGAAGGGGGGTGAGAGAATTATGGTACCGAAGCGTGGCTTTACATTAATTGAGCTTCTTATCGTTGTTGCGATCATAGCCATATTGGCGGCTATTGCGATTCCGAATTTTCTGGAGGCGCAAGTGCGGTCGAAGTACGCCCGTTGTGTGGCAGATATGCGCACTATCACACTTGCGCTTGAGGCGTATATGACCGATCATAACCACTATATTCCCGCCAGAGTTTGCCCTCTGGGGCCAATAAAATACCCCACTACAGGTTCCTCAGGAAAGGCGAGCAATCGGTTCCTCATTCTTACAACACCTATATCCTACATGACTTCGATTCCCAAAGATGGATTCAATCTGATCAGTGCGTCCACAGATCCAAACTTTCCGCGCTTTTATGATACATTCGATTACTGGGATGACCATGCATCAATCCCTCAGGGCCGAGGGGCTACAAGTGGGGCAGTATGGCGTCTGGCAGGTGTTGGACCTGACCAGATGGCTGCGTTCGGCGGAGCTTGGGTTGGCGTTACCTTTATGGTAAAAGGCATGCCGGTAAATGAAGTTGGTGTGGATTACGACCCAACGAATGGTAGCGTAAGCTATGGAGACGTGGTGCGCGTTGGTGCTCCATCGAATTTTGGCACTGCTATCCCGCGTTTTGATCGCTCACAAAGCGGCGGATTGATTATCAATGAATGATATCTCAGGAGGAGCACGTTCCAACGTGCCCTTGCATGTAGGAGGCCATTACGCTTCACCAGAAGAGTAGAGCGCTACGAATTTCCGTAATTGTCCTTGTTCTTTGCGGCGTCTTCCCCATCTATGCGGCTCAGAATGGCGAAACATGGATGGTGTTGCCCGATAGCGTGGATGTCTATACCTCATCCTCCCTGCAAGCAGCCAAGGCTCGGTTCAACCTGCACTATCGCCAGACTATTCGAGTAACGGGCACGTTGCACTCCGCCTCCTCGTGCGATTTCTTGCCATTCGAGCACAAGGGGGAGACGTATTGGATTCCCGAGCCACTTGTGCTGCAAATGAGCGAGGCGCCTTCGTCTGGGATTGATCTTCCTATTGGCCTGGAGAATGTTGCAAAGGGGCATCCTGTTTCGCCTGATTACCGCCCATCAGATTTAGTTCCAATCCCTCCTCAGTACTGCCTTAATGATTTGCCGCATAAGCTGCGTCGAGAAGCAATGGAGGCCTGTATTCAGATGCTTCAGAATGCACGCAAGGCCGCGCTTGATATTCGGATAGTGTCATCATATCGCACGTTTACCAATCAACGCTACCTCTACATGAAAGCCATCGAGAAGCACGGGCTCGGGCAAAATGGCGTAGCTAAACCAGGACACAGCCAACATCAGCTGGGAACAGCCATAGATGTAATTGGCAGGGATTTGCAGGTGCTGTTTAAAGAAGCCTTCGGTGAAACACCAGAGGGGAAATGGCTCATTAAGAATACTGCTAATTATGGCTTTACGATTCCATACCAAAAGGAGAACGTGAACCAAACAGGCTATAAATACGAACCCTGGCATCTGCGCTACGTAGGAAAACCCTGAGCGCAAGAAGTAAGGTCTTGCAGCCCCAAAGCAATAAAGGAGGGGCCTATTTTTTCGCAACCTTGTCTGGCATCTATCACGGAATTCCGGGCACGAATAGGCTGTAAAACAACCATTAAAAAATCCTTCCCTTGTGGCAGACAGCGCATTACTGAGCTTTTTACTTTCACAAAAGTGCTTAATCTCCCTCGCCATCCTGAATCTGCTAAGACTAGCAAGAGTATGGTCACCCTAGTGCAAAGCCTCCACCGAATTCCTCCCTCTCTGGATTACTACCCAGAGACTATGATGCTAAAGAGTTAAGAACCTTCTCCAGCGCTGTGCGCGGATTGAGACCATGCGCATAGCCACCCGAATTGGCGCAAAATTTCCTTGCCTTAAATCAGAGCATGGTGTTGTATTGAGCACTGCTTTGATGTAATAACAAGCATGGGAGCACCTTTCGTCGTATAGCGCGTATAGATTGGGTGCCAGCCCATGAGCGAAAAACAGGACTGAAGGTAATGGCAGTTGATCTTCATTTGCATTCCATTGCTTCAGACGGTGGATTTAGTCCCTCACAAGTAGTTGACTATGCCGCGCGCATCGGGCTGAGCTGCATTGCCCTGACAGATCACGATACGATGAGTGGCATCGAGGAGGCGCAACAGCGCGCCACCCAGCTGGGCATTCCCTTTATCCCGGGCATTGAGCTGACAGCGACTCACGAGGAACAAGAAATCCATCTCCTCGGCTATTTTGTTGACCCTACATCACCAAGGCTACTGGCGTGCATTAAAGAGGTACGCGGCCGGGTGCTAGAACGCATGAGTCGGATTGTGGAACGAATTAACCGGCTCGGCTATCCGTTGGGAATGGACGAGGTGCTGGAGATCGCAGGAAGTGGCAGTATGGGCCGGCCTCACATTGCAAGAGCAATGGTCAAGAAAGGTTATGTTCAGAGCAATCAAGAGGCATTCGACCGATTCATTGGCTCATCGGGTCCTGCATACGTAGATGTTACGGCGATGGCGCCTGAGGAAGCATACGGAGTGATTCTTGATGCAGGCGGGATTCCAGCGATAGCTCATTCAGGATACCTCGGCCGTGCAGACATGATGCTAGAGCCTGAGTTGTTTGCACATCGCGAGTGGGGCGCAATGGCAATTGAAGTTTACCATCCTCGTCATGACCGTTACATGATAACGTATTATACAAAGATGGCGCGGAAGCTCTCAATGGGTATCACGGGGGGCTCGGACTGCCACGGGACGTTTTACCGACACGTGTTAATGGGCAAATGTAACGTTCCTGACTGGGTGGCAGAGGAGCTTTTCGCTCTGCGCCGCCAGACAACCTCGCGTATGTGATCATAATGGTTTTCAAGTCCTTTCCTTTTGGCGTTCGGCCGTATTCCGTGTACCTCGAGGAGGAAACACAGCTTCCTTGAACCATTTGGCCTCCCGCAAAAAGAAACACCTTAAAGAAAATCTGGAAGCCTTTGCCTATCTGGCTCCTGCAGGTATTATCCTTCTTGTTTTCTGGTTTCTCCCAGTAGTGCTTTCCGTATATGTGTCGTTAACGAACTGGAAGGGTGCTGACACCCTGGACATGGTAAGATTTGTTGGGCTGCGTAATTACCTCTGGGCTTTCCGCGACGAATACTTCATCAAGTCCCTTTTAAACACATTCAACTATGTCATTGTCAGTGTGCCCACCACACTCGTTGTGGCGCTAATCATTGCCATGCTCTTAAACGCGAAGATTAAATGTGCGCATATTTTTCGCACTGTCTATTTTCTTCCCTTTGTGACCACCTGGGTGGCTATTTCAATTGTCTGGAAGTATTTCTATCACCGGGAATTCGGCCTGGCAAATCACCTGTTGATGAACTACTTGCATCTGGGCGGTCTGAATTGGCTGAGCGAGCCGCGGGGTATTGTGGAGATGCTGCTCGCTCCACTAGGAATTGATATTGGCTCGCCATTGCTGGCGGGACCAAGTCTGGCAATGGTCTCGATTATCCTGACCACGGTATGGCGTGATATTGGCTTTTGCATGATCATCTTCCTGGCAGGGTTACAGAATATTGACCGCAGCTATTACGAGGCAGCTGAGATTGATGGGGCTTCCTGGTTGCAGAAATTTCGCCACATTACCTTTCCTCTTCTGTCGCCGGTTACCTTCTTTCTACTCATTATCTCGATGATTAATGCCTTCAAGGTGTTTGTTCCGATTCTAATTATGACACCTACGGGCGGCCCTGACAATACGACATCAACTATGGTCTTCTATCTCTATGAGAAAGGATTTCGCGGGCTCTGGCTGCTGGGCTACGCTGCGGCAATTGCCTATATTCTGTTTGTGATCATTATGCTTCTTACTATTATCCAGAATGTTATTCTCGGACGCCGGGTTCACTATGAGGCGTAACGAGGTAAGTTGGGCATGAATGAAGCCTCCACATCTTCCGGGTATCTGATGATTCTACTGGTTTGTATTTATGCGGCGATCATAGCGACCGTTTGCTATAAGGTGATCGTGCAAAAGAAGCGGCAGATACTCACTTCAGCGATTGTCTACCACGTGCTGGTCATTGGCGGTCTCTTCATGATCCTCCCATTCTACTGGATGGCGATTACGGCCTTCAAGAGTCTGCAAGAAGCCATCGCGTTTCCACCCTCATGGATTCCCACAGAGTGGAGGTGGCAAAATTTCCTTGATGCATGGAACGCACCTCCGGGCGATCTGACGTTTGGACGCTATTTTTTCGTCAGCATCGTGACGGCGGTTGCATCAACAGCCGGAACTCTAGCCACCGCTGCTCTCGCCGCATATGCGTTCGCGAAGATGCGTTTCATTGGCAAGGGGCTTTTCTTCTATCTTGTGCTCGCCATGATGATGGTGCCAGGTCAGGTTCTCTTAATACCCAATTACATTATTCTCCAGACTCTCAACTGGATTAACACGTATCAAGCCCTGATTGTTCCCTGGCTTGCCAGCGTGTTCTGCATTTTTCTTATGCGGCAATTCTTCATGACAATTCCCGATGATTTGTGGGATGCTGCGCAGATTGACGGCTCGGGGCGGTTTCGTTACCTCATAATGGTTATTCTCCCGCTTTCCAAGCCGGTGCTCATTACCAGCGGAATTTTTACCTTTCTGGCCAGCTGGAACTCCCTATTGTGGCCGTTGATTGTTACAAATAGCCCACACATGCGCACGTTAATGGTCGGCCTCCAGAACTTCACTGAAGAGGCCGGCTCAAAATATCATCTTCTCATGGCAGCGTCGACATTCGCTATTATTCCCGTCATCATACTCTTCTTTTTCCTGCAGCGGTTTTTCATTCAGGGGATTGCCAGAACAGGCCTGAAAGACTGAGGACGTAGTTGCCTCGTCTCTGGGCGAGATAACCTCGCCCCTACACAAAAATGGTGTGTTATCTGTCTATCAATTTCTGATATCTTCCGTCTAATCTAAAAGAGCGCTGCCTCAGATATACCAGAGAGGCTAATAGAGACGCTGGTAGCTTCGTTCAAGAAAGACTTGCAGAACAAGCTCATGGCGGGTAAGAATACATCTAATCTCCTGGTGCGAATGCCCTGAGACCTATTTCCAAGGATGTGATTCCTATGGAACAGGAAGAATTTACGATTATTATCAAGAAGAACGGAGAAATCATTGTTGACATGAAAGAGCTGGGCAAGCGGACGGTTCAGAACTACCAGCAGATGTTCGAAGAGAACATTGGGCCAGTCCGTGTGAAGCCTGTGCTCACGGGTGACGAAGCGCCGCCATCCGGTGTGAAGCTTAGCGAGAAGGAAAAGGACAAAGATAAGCAGAAACTCACCGGGGCATAGCCTGGGATAGGTAGAAAATCTTGAAGGTTTGTCCCTCTTGCCAATTCTATAATCGCGACGAACGTGAACGGTGCCTGAGGTGCGACACCATCCTGCAGCATTGCGAAGAGGTGGTCAAACGGCCAGTGAAATTTCGCTGGGGCGCCACAGATACTGTCATGAGGCATTTCTGGCGCGTGCGGGATGGCTTGCTTCGTCTGGCGCGGTCGCCAATTCCAGAGAATCTACCGTATCGTTACCCATGGATGGCTGCGTGGCTGTCGCTCCTGCCTGGTGGGGGCCAACTCTATAACCACCAGTACAAAAAGGCAGGGTTGTTTATTCTGGCATATGGTGCGCTGGCAGCCATTTCGATTCTTACACTCACAAAGCCTTACTCGAACTTAATTCTCGGCACGTTCATCCTGTTTGTTCTTTATTCGTACAATGACGGGTTAGCCACCGCGATACGTATCAATGGGCAATTATGGTCGCTGCGCAATTCACTGGCGGCGTTCAGCTATCTTTTATTTGCGATCGGCCTTTTCCTTGCGTTCGGGCAGTTCTTCTTTAGCCCTTTGTTCAAATTCGTGCATATTGCGCAAGATGTCCTGGCTCCTGAAATTCGCAAAGGCGATCGGCTGATTGTTGATTGTGTAACGTACTGGCTTCGCAAGCCCAGGCAAGGCGAAGTCGTTTACTATAATCCCGGCAGCTACAAGATTGAGCGAAAAGGTGGAGTCCTCAGTGACGTCTACCTCATCAGAGAACGACACAGTATGGAGCGAATTATGGGCATTCCGGGCGACAGGGTGGAACGCAAAGATGGCATTTTCTACGTAAACGGAAAGCCTATAGACAAATCATTTTACCCCTTGGTCACGGACCAGATTGCAGAGAATTTTTCATTTGACCCTTTGCCTGAGGCTCGGTACCTCGTTCTCATTACGCACCATTCCCATGAACCAGGATTTATGGGGTTTGGCGGGACTTCTCCGCGTCTAAATGCGCCTGGCATTATTGTCTACGGCTGGAAGGAAGCATGCTTGGTGGAAAAGAAACAAATCATCGGCAGGGTGCTCTTCGTCTACAATCCGCCAACGCATCGGAAGTTTCTGCTTCCGAAGCTGGTTTCAGTAGGGCAATAAATAGCTGAGACAAGGGGAGATGGTTAAAGACAACGTAGTCCTGGTAGTCCAACGGGAGCTCATGATACTACATCAGTCATATTCAAGGAGGGAGATATGAAACTGGGAGCAAGCTATTTTGGCAATCGGATTGTTCGCTACGTGGCGCAAGACATGAAGAATATGGTGGATCACCATTGTAACTACGTAATCCACACGTTTAGTGAGAATGATTTCCATTTCTACCGCGGCACGATGAAGGAAATTGTCAAGGTAAGCCACGACACTGGCCTTGGTGTGTACATTGACCCCTGGGGCGTGGGGAAGGTATTTGGCGGCGAGGCGTTTTCTGACTTCGTGATGAACAATCCACATGCACTTCAGGTGCTCTCAGACGGGAAACCTGTGGGTGTGGCGTGCCTTAATCACCCGGACTTTCGCGCCTTCATGAAAGACTGGATTGATGCGGCAGTGGAAACCGGGGCTGACTGCCTCTTCTGGGACGAGCCGCATTTCTATCTCCCCAGTTGGATGGGTGGCCGGCAAAACACGTGGGGATGCCTCTGCGCGGTGTGTCAGCAGAAATTTGAGGCGAAGTTTAAAAAACCATTTCCAAAAGAGGAGACTGAGGAAGTGGTGGCGTTCAAGGAGTCGTCAATCCGCGACTTTCTGGAAGAAATGATAGTATATACCCATACGCTCGGCAAAAAGAACGCATTGTGTCTGCTTCCGATGGAAGATGCCGCACACGCGCTGGTCCACTGGGATACCTTTGCCTCAATCAGCGGGCTCAACGTGTTTGGCACTGACCCGTATTGGTACGGACGTGAGAAGGAAGTACGGAAGTTCGTCGGACACTTTTCGCGCAAGGTCGCGCAGCTCTGCAAGGGCACCAAACTAGAGGGGCAAATCTGGATTCAGGGGTTCAAGGTGCCTGCCGGACGCGAAGAGGAGTTGCGCACTGCAATTGATATTGCAGTAGAGGCGGGGATTCGCAATCTGGCGCTGTGGAGTTTCGAGGGATGCGCCCTCATGTCGTATATCCGCTCCGACAATCCCGAGAAGGTCTGGGAGATCATCGGCGAATGTTTTGAGAAAATCAAAGACCTGAAATAGTGTATGATGCTTTTTCTCTGATATACATCGTGTTTCTCGGATTGTAGGAACAGATTATAATCTGCCCCAACGGGTCGCTATGTGGGGCGGCGCTGATAGAAACAGCCAGGCATATCAAACGCACATGAATGATGAGCTTATCATAGGATTGATGTCTGGAACATCGGTTGATGGCATTGATGCAGCCCTGGTGGAGATCCGTGCCACAAATAATTCGGTCGAGGCGGAGCTCAAGGCATTCCTTGTCCATCCTTATCCGCCAGCGCTTCGCCAGCGCATTTTCAATCTCTTTGAAGATCAAGCCGGCGCCTTGCGTCTCACGTGCGAATTGAACTTTGAGATTGGACGCGAATTTGCGCATGCCGTGCTGGCTCTCTTGAAGCAGGCAAGCATCTCTTCCGCAAACGTCCGCGTCATTGGTTCTCACGGCCAAACGGTCTATCACATCCCCCCGCTCATGGCTGCCTCTGAGCAACACACCGCATCAACGCTTCAAATTGGCGAAGCCTCGATCATTGCCCAGATGACTGGCATCCCAACGGTTTCTGATTTTCGCACAGCCGACATGGCTGCTGGAGGAAATGGTGCGCCGCTCATTACCTTTGCAGACTACCATCTGCTTAGAGATAAAACAAAAGGGCGGGTCGTCCAGAACATTGGTGGAATTGGGAACTGCACGCTCTTGCCTGCAAATTGCGCCCTGGCAGATGTTCTGGCCTTTGATACCGGGCCTGGCAATATGGTTATTGATGGGCTTGTGGTGCGGATGACTGACGGACGCGAAGCGTGCGACCGCGATGCACACATTGCTACATCTGGTGCCGTTGATCAACGCTTGCTGAAAGACCTGCTCGCACATCCATATTTTTCAGCGCCGCCGCCAAAAACCACAGGCCGTGAACTCTTTGGCCTGGCCTACGTTGATCAGCTCAGAGCGCAGGCAAAAGAGCGACGCATCTCAGATGCGGACCTGGTTACGACCGCTACGGCACTGACGGCTGAAAGTATCCTTCACGCCTACCGGGATTTTGTGTTTTCCCGAATGCGGGTTGACGAAGTAATTCTCGGAGGTGGGGGAGCGCAGAATCCCTTTCTCGTGGAACTGCTGCGGCGCGGCCTGCCTGAGCAGATTCAGCTACTTACGCACGAAGACGTCGGAATCAACAGCGATGCAAAAGAGGCAATAGGATTTGCGTTGCTCGGCTGGGCGAGGCTACACGATATCCCGGGAAACGTCCCTTCTGCCACCGGCGCCTCCCACCAGGTTCTACTCGGCAAAATCTACTAGCCAAAATAGAGAGTCCGCAGCGCAGGACATGGTAAGGGCGTATAGCAATACGCCCCTACAAAAACGCCGGCACATACTATACTCAAGACGCACGATGCCACAGCTCAGCACTGCTGTGCGCCTATTTGTCTTGCAAGTTTTCAGGAAGGCGTCCCATTTCGTGAAGGTAGGCGGAATAGTGGTAGACGGCTTGTTCCTGGGAGTGGGTTTCAATTGATCCAGCGCGAAGACGTCGAATTCTCTCAATCGCCTTGTGCGGAGGAAGACCTGTACTAACCAGGTAGCAGGCGAGCATGGTTCCGGTACGGCCGTAACCAGCCCAACAGTGAACCAGCACCTTCTTGTTCTCATCCATGCGCGATTGGACGAACTGTACAAATTTATCTGCCTCGGGCAGTTTGGGTGCGTGAAAGTTCGGAATCCCAATATGAAGATATTCAAACCCGTAGCGCTGAATAAGATGCTGGGGCAATGGCTCTTCGGTCAGAGAAACCAATACAGTGAATCCCTGCGTCTTGATTTCGTTCAAGGCGTCCTCGAGTTTACCATAAGAACCGGGGAATGCTGATCCAGCCAGTTGATCCTTAATCACAAAGCTGAAGTTGTATAACATCAGAACTCGCCTCTAGCGAAAAACATCCGGCAATTCGGCTGCTCCGCATGGAGAGCCGAAGAGTTTTTCCCTATGTGTCGTTCTTTCCTTGCTGCTCGAGCAGGCTGGCTTTGCGTCTGTCTCCGGCGGCCAACGTGTGCTTCAATACTGGCGGCGTCACCATTGTGGTAATTATGACCATAATCACGGCCGCGGAAAACGTATCGGAATTGACTACTGGTAATCCGCCAAGGATCATCGTGGTTCCGATACTCGCGATGATCAGGCCCACTTCACCACGCGGAATCATTCCCACGCCAACTGAGATGCGATCCAACCCTTTCTCCAGCACACCGAGCGAACAGACTTGCTTGCCCACAATGGCGACAAGGGTCAGCATGGCTGCAAAGCCCAGGATGTTCATGGTGGCAAACGCCGTCAAGTCTACGCGCACGCCCATCCACACAAAGAATATCGGAACCAGAAAGATGGTAAGGGGCCGCAAGAGTTCCTCGAGACCATGCTCGCCACGATCCATGAAGTTTTTGTAATGAATATCTTCCATAATCAGCCCGGCAGCAAAAGCCCCTACGATGTACGCCAGCCCGATAATCTTCGCCAGAAGGGCGAACAAAAAACAGACCAGGAGCGACGTGATAAGCAACATTCCCCTGACCCTCAGATAGGAGGCAATGCGAAAGAGATGGGGCGAAACCAGCATGCCAATAACAATGGAGCCCACGAAAAAGAGAATCGCCTTTATGATAATGAAAATGATAGCCAGCGTAGGAATGCCTTCACCTCCGGTTTTTGCCGCTTCAATGACGCCTACCACTGCTGCGAGGATCACGAGACCCATGACGTCGTCGATTACCGCAGCGCCAAGAATAATCCGCGACTCAGTGGCCTGCAGTTTGCCCAAATCCTGCAAGACGCGCGCCGTAATCCCCACGCTTGTCGCACACAGCACAGCCCCAATGTAGATATGGACATAAACCGATGCCTCGGGCAGAAACCAGACGCTGACCCAGTAGCCTAAAAACATTGGGACAATCACGCCCAAGGCCGCCACGAGCAATGACGATATGCCTACGCGCATCATCTCGCGAATGTTTGTCTCAAGCCCCACCTCAAACAGCAACAAAATGACACCGATTTCCGCGAGGATTTCAAACACCAGGTCTGTCTTTAAATACTCCAGACCGTGGTATCCGAAGAGTACAATATTGCCAAGAATCACTCCGAAGAGTAACTCGCCTAACACTGCAGGCTGATGGATGCGCTCCATCAGCTCACCGCCCAGCTTTGCGCCAATGAGCACGATAATCAGGGTAACGAGTACTTCGGCAAACACGGAGGAATGATCTGCCTGCTCCACTTCCAAAGATGCCGCCTCCTGATTTGGTTCAGCAGTTGACAGCAGCTCTGATTGATCAGCACAGGCGTCGTACGCCAGCGCAAACAGGAAAAGGCCCATACAAATCAGAATGACAATGCGATGAATCATAGTTTTGCTTTCGTTCCTTTCAGGCACAATATGCGGCGTGCCGACCATCCGGCAACCTACACACGAATATTATCAATTAAACGCGTATTCCCGATAAACACAGCGAGGCCAATGAGCGTTTTCCCATGCTCCACGTGATCAAGTTGCTGGAGATCGTGCAGCGAAACTATGTGAATATAATCAATGCGTACCGACGGGGCGCTTCGCACAATAGTCTCCATCTCACTCCGCAGTTGTGCGGCCTCAGTGACTCCTTCGCCAATGAGCGATTGCACCTTCTGGAGCGCCGAGTAGAGCACTGTTGCCTCTTTTCGCTCCTGCGAACTCAGGTAGGCATTGCGAGAGCTCATAGCCAATCCGTCGGGTTCACGAACGATTGGCATGCCAATAAGCTGTACGTCAAGGTTAAGGTCTTCTACCATCCGCTGGATAATGATAAATTGCTGAGCATCCTTCCAGCCAAAGAGCACGACATGCGGCTGCACAATAGTAAAGAGTTTGAGCACTACGGTTGTAACGCCGCGAAAAAATGTTGGCCGTGACACGCCGCATAGCTTACGTCCCAATTCACTCACCTCAATGTACGTCTTATACTCTGATGGATACATCTCGTTATTGTCGGGATAGAATATGACATCCACGCCAATTTGTTCGGCTAATCTGCGATCGCGCTCAAAATCCTTCGGATACGTGTCAAAATCTTCACTCGGAGCAAATTGAGTAGGATTGACAAAGAGGCTAACCACAAGAATGTCACCCTGGCGGCGTCCCTCGCGTATCAGCGAGAGATGGCCCTCGTGAAAATACCCCATGGTCGGCACAAGCACAATCGTTTTTCCTTTCGAGCGCCATTGCCTTGATTGCGTCTTCAGTGCCTCCACGGCAGTAATGATTTCCATCTCTTGCCTAACCTCATATGCGCGATGAATCGGGTAGATACTCCATCTGTGTACTAACGCCTGTTGGATGGGAAGAAGAGATTATCTGGCTGGCCGGTGCATCTTGCGACGTCAGAGCTGACTTTTGATGCGGGGTAAAATCTTTATAGAAAATCAGACTTGACACGAACAATCCTGCGAAGGCCAGAACCCAGATAAACGGGAGCATCTTTTTCATAATCCTGATCACATCTTCACTAAGATAGGAAGCGATCCAGACGTTGTGAGTGTTGGTTGGATCGCACACACCCTGAATCGCACCGACCGACATGAATACACCCATAACCAGGGGAGCAGACAAGCGCCCGGAATCAAGAAACAAGGCGGCAATGCCCAGTCCAAGGCCCCAGATATTCAGCGGGCCGCGATATAGGGCAAGCGGGGCGCACAGACCAAACCCGATTATATAGAGCAGCGGGCCAGAGGGAATAAACTGCTTTACAATCGGCGTGAGGTGGACTGAGACGTCCGGGTGGCGCACGGCCTGCAACAGCATTCCGATGCCGAACATGAGGAGTACAGCAGGCATGACGCTTTCGGCCCCTTCAATCGCAGATTTCGTCAGGATTTTGATATTGTCTTTTTCCCAAGTGGTAATCAGACAAAATGCAAGGCCAGCGATGAATGCCGGAATAAAATCCCAGGCCCCGATGTTGAGATCCCAGAACGTAGCAAAGCGTGTGAAAATTTCAATCGCCTGGTCCAGCCACAGGGCGTAGCCTTTTATATAGCTGAACAGGTTCGAGAAGTTCGTGAGTTTGAACACGAGGATGATCGGAATCACAGGAGACAAGAGGGAGATGAGCGGCGCACGCCTTGCCGGTTCTTCGAGCCTGGCCTTGGAGGCCACGCTCCAGTAGTGCCGCCGTCTTCTGGTTAACAGGTTCAGGCCTATAAAGATCATGCCGGTTACCAAATAGAGCACGATAATGAGAAGTGCAAAGGTCTGGACCTTCTCGCGGGCGATGCCCAGTGAACTTTCATAAAGGGCCCAGTTGCCCGGGTTGAAGGTTCCCCCAGCACATATACCGACCAGAAAAATACCCGCAGCCACCAGGGCAGGAATTCCGAGCGAGAGCATGATGGGGAGAATGATCGTGCCGACCATAATAATCGCGCCTAATCCGCCCAACGTAGTGAACAGCACGAAGGTGACGAACATCATCACCATACCTACAACAAACGGATTATCACCTGCCAGTTCCGCCGCATACTTGATAAATGTCTCCGCAATCTTCTTCTCACGGACGAGGACAGCCAGTATACCCCCGAATATGGCCACCGTGTATGCGTCGTGCAGCTTCAATGCGCCGTCGTGAATCACCGTATCAACAATTTCATGCGCTTGCGCAGCGCCAAGCAGCTTACCAATTACCGCAAGACTGAGCAGGCGTCCTATTGCCTCAAAGTTGAGCAAAATCAACCCACCCAGAATCACCAAACAACCGAGCACCACGATGTGGACCTTAACAAGCTGCCGACCAGCGAGCACAGCCAATCCTAAGACCAGGGCTGCACCAATGCCTCCATGTAAACAAAACGTATGGAAAGCGGCCCACCCCATCTCCTTGGCCATGATATGGAAAAACTGGCTATAATCCACAATGCCAACCAGCGAAAAGAGCAGTGCCATGAGCGGAAGCGCGAGCAATGCAGAAATTTTTCGCAGGTACATGAGCACCATCATGACCAAAAAGATAAAGATCATGATCATGCCAGGTAAATAGTCTAGAAACTGTACCAGCATATGACGATGCTCTCCCCGTTGCAGCAAGGTCAAAGGAAATGGCTTGGACCGGCAATGGCCAATGAAACTTAGGCCAGTAGCCCAAAGAAAGGCAAAAGCAATATTGAGAACAGAGGGACGCTTGTCAAGAGATATGAGGGAAGTCCCGCAGAATTTTGTTAAATATCGCGCATTGTGTACAACAAGGCATGGCTTTGCTATAAGGTTTTTGGGGGGAGCGAAAAAAGCTTGAATTAGTAGCAGGAAAACCCTTTAATCCCTGTGTCGCTGCTTGCTATCATAAAGGGTCTCGATTAGCTTCTCCTGTGAGGAAGAGCAGGAATGCTTGACGAAATTCAGGCCATAGACGTGATCGAAAAGCTCAAGGAATACCTGCTTCAGCAAGCACCCTTATTGGAGCCAGAGCTGATCCGGCTGAAAGAAACAAGTTTCGAGGATCGAGCGCTTTCGTTTTACAAGACGCAGTTTCTCGCAACAGTATTAAATATTAACGACCAGACATCGTCGGGAAAGCGCAAACTGCGTAAGATCTTCTCTTCCATTGAGGAGCCATCTGGCAACACACCGGATGTTCTCGACGAATCGGTAGTCAGTGAGCACGTGGATGTGCTTTATCAATCGCTTCCAATGCCGAAGCGGGAAGCGCTAAAGCGTGAGTTTGAGAGATTCGATAGTTTTGCTCAGACATCCGGGTCTGTGGATAACAGCTTCGGAGCACGGCTGCGCAGCTGTGCAACTCTGGTAGCAGCCGTTGCATTTCTGGAGGAGCAGTTTTCCCTCTTGCATGGGTTGCGGGCGTACAAGTTCCTCCAGGCGATCAACTATCCTGTGGTGGTTCCCGACCATGCCCGCCAGCAGTTCTTGTATCGCCTGGGATGGATTCCGAGCAAAGGAAAATCCGCAGCGTGCTATCAGGAGTTTTTCCGTGTGTGCGACAAGGTGGCGCAGCTCACCGGAGAATCGCTGCTCAGTATGAATCGTATGCTCGGGCTGTATAGTGGAGCAGAACGAAGCGAAGTGCCTGGGCTTGCGATCTGCATTCGCAAGCCGCGCTGTCCTCGCTGCGTTGCGGCGGCTTACTGTGCGTACCATCGCTATCAGGCGGCGCCGGCCAGAGTGCCACGTGTACCGATTAAGGAATGGGCAGAGGATGATCGGCCGCGAGAAAAATATAAAAAATTCGGGGCACTCAAGCTGAGTAATGCGGAACTTTTGTCAATCATTCTCCGGGCCGGCACAGGGGAGACGTCGGCCATTGATCTGGGAAGACGTCTGCTGCAAAAGTTCAAGGATCTTGAAGGACTGGACAACACGTCGCTCACTGAGATATGCAGCATCAAAGGAATAGGCGAGGCCAAGGCGATTGAGATTAAAGCGGCGCTTGAGCTGGGCAAACGTTTGCTTAACCGCCCTATTGCTTCTGATCAGAAAATCACTTGTAGCATGGATATATACAAAAGCTATCGTCTGCGCTTCGTCAACATCAGGCAAGAGACATTCTTTATGCTGCTCGTGAACACCAAAAACCAGGTCATCAAGGAAATCATGATCTCGAAAGGCAATCTCTCCAGCAGCCTGGTGCATCCGCGCGAGGTCTTCAAGGAAGCGATTAAAGAATCGGCGGCTGCCGTCATTTTTGTACATAATCATCCAAGTGGTGATCCTAAACCCAGCCAAGACGATATTGCGATCACCCACCGGCTCAAAGAGGTTGGGGATCTTATTGGGATTCGCCTGCTTGATCACATCATAATCGGAGCAAAGCGCTACTATAGTTGTGCCGACGAAGGCATTATCCAAAATCGGTAGCGTGCTGCCGCTCTTCAGGCCCGTCAAGTTGGCTCCCCGAATTTCTTGTGAGCATCGAATGCTTCCACACGTGGAGCCATCAATCGCCCAAAGCCTATTACGCCACAAAGGAATGCTATGATCAACTGGCCCAGAGATAAAAAGCTATATAGAGAAGTCCTGCAGCTGGCCTACCCCATAATTTTTTCGATGTTGTCCGTTACAATCATGGCGAATGTGGATATTATCATGGTGGGCCGGCTGGGCAAAGAAGCCGTTGCTGCAGCCGGGCTGGCGAGCTGGGTGTTTCTGGTCGTGTATCTGACGTTCAAGGCGCTGGAAACGGGAACGCAAGCGATAGTTGCCCGGCGGTTCGGGGAGAAGCAATTTGAGCAGTGCGGCCAGACATGCTGCACCGCAATAGCATTGGGCGTGATTCTGGGCATCACCTTTTTTGCTCTAATGTACAACTTTACACCCCGACTGATAAGTCCGCAGAATGCAACGGTGCGTACCCTCGGGATTGGCTACTTACAATACCGCCTGATCGGGCTTCCCTTTTCCATGCTGGTCTTTGGTCTCAACGGTTTTTACTACGGCATCGGCAAACCCAAAGTGCCAATGGTATGCATGGTGATCGCCAACGCCGCGAACGTTCTATTCAACTATATGCTAATCTTTGGAAAATTCGGTGCACCGCGCATGGGCGTGGCTGGTGCGGCGCTAGGCTCCAGTCTGGCAGTAATTCTTATGGCTCTGCTTATCATCACTTATACGCTCACCGCACACTATACCCGACAGTATAAGATCTTTCGCAAAGGGAACGTAGATATAGGAATTATCAAGGCTTTGGTCAAGCTATCAGCACCGATGGCAATTCAGGGATTTTTTGTTCATCTTGGATTTCTTATCTTTCTCTACATTAACGAGGCGATAGGAGTGGAGGCGTTAGCAACGAGCAACATTGTTCTGGAAATACTGATGTTTAGCTTTATGCCAGCCATAGGATTTGGCGTAGCTGCTGCAACGCTGCTGGGTCAGCGCATGGGCGCTGGTGAACCTCGTCAGGCTGAACAGGCAACGTGGGCCTCGCTCGTACTTGGGTGCGTTTGCATGGGAACCCTGGGCATAGTATATATTCTTTTTGGTCGCCTTATTATGCAGGCCTACATTTCGGATCCCGCCGTCATACACTCTGGTGCGCTGGTGCTGAAAATCGTTGGCGCAGTTCAGATATTCGACGCATGCGGCATCATTCTCTCCAAGGCCCTACAAAGTGCTGGACTCACTCGCTTCGTCATGCTAGTGGAAGTTGTAATCAACTGGGTTATCTTTCTGCCATCTGCTTATGTTCTAGGCGTGCTGTTGAAGTTGAACGTACTAGGCACCTGGCTTGCCCTGCTTATCTATATTGTCTTGTTTGCGTCCGTCATGTTGATAAAATTCCGCCGTGGGGATTGGAAGCGCGTGAAAATCTGAGTAGAAGCGCACAGGAGGCTACGCAGATGGGATACCTTATTGGTCTGGACGTGGGAACGACCGGCGTGAAAGGTGTTCTTATTAATGAGAGTGGAAAAATCATTTCAACTGATTTCCAGGAATTCCCTCTCTTGCTTCCTCGCCCCGGTTGGGCTGAGCAGCATCCCGAAGACTGGTGGGCTGCGACTGTGCGTACGCTTCAAAACCTGACAGCAAAGGCGCGCATCTCCCTGAAAGCGCTGAAAGGGCTGAGCTTGTCTGGCCAAATGCACGGTCTGGTTTGTCTCGACAAGAGGGCGCGCGTGATTCGGCCTGCCATACTCTGGTGCGATCAGCGCACTACGGCGCAATGCCAGTCCATCACACGCATCGTTGGAGCAACACAGCTCATTCGCTTGACCTGCAATCCTGCGCTTGAGGGCTTTACCTTACCTAAACTTCAATGGGTTCGCGAGCATGAGCCGGCAAATTATAAACGGATTGCGAAAATTCTGCTGCCCAAAGATTACGTACGCTATCGGCTGACTGACGTCATGGGAATGGAGGTCTCGGATGCTGCGGGAACATTAATGCTTGATGTCACGAAACGTACGTGGTCAATGGCACTGCTCAAGAAGCTAGACATTCCCCTCGATTTCCTCCCCAACGTACACGAATCCATTGAGATTGCTGGCAAACTGACACCCTCGGCAGCAAGATCTACCGGACTTCCCAGCGGATTACCCATTGTGTATGGAGGTGCAGATAATACCTGTGCAGCCGTGGGCAATGGCATCATTGAAGAGGGATTGGTGGCAGTGAGCATCGGGACGTCGGGCACTGTAATTGCGCCGACAAAGAATGTGCGGCGCGATCGTTTGGGCCGCGTGCATACGTTTAACCACTCAGTTCCCATGCTCTGGTATCTCATGGGAGTGATGCAGGCTGCGGGGCTATCGTTAAAATGGTATCGCGATCACTTTGGCGCTGTCGAAAAGGCGATGGCTAATTACACTGGCGGGGATGCCTACGATTATTTTAGCAAAGAAGCCGAACGAGTTCCCGCAGGAAGCAGGGGGCTTATATGGCTGCCATATCTTCAAGGCGAACGAACACCACATTTGGATGCAAACGCACGAGGGGTGCTGTTTGGCGTGACCACGCATCACACGCGTGCGCACGTTATCCGTGCAGTGCTTGAAGGTGTTGTTTATGGGTTGCGCGATTCGCTAGAAATCATCCGCGCAATGCGGGTACCAATCCGCGAGATTCGGCTAACAGGCGGGGGAGCGAAAAGCCGGCTGTGGCGCCAGATTCAAGCGGACATCTTCAATCACGAAGTTGTGACGATTAACGTGGACGAGGGGCCAGCGTTCGGCGCAGCAATTATCGCCGGCGTCGGAACTGGTGTGTTTCGCACCTTCAAAGAGGCTGCCGAACGCATTATTCGCGTCACTGACAGGATAAGCCCAATTACCGCACACGTGCCTCTCTACGACCGCTATTATCGCGTATACTGCTCCTTGTATAAGCAACTGAAGAGCAGCTTTGCGCAAGTGGCCAGGATTGAACGCTGAAGTTCAGGCGCGAGGGGTGCCAATGCGCCGTTAGTATTTCGAATCTATTTACGATGAATAGGTAGAGGCAGGTTCATGAACTGCCCCTACAATATATCAAAAAACTTCGAGACCTTTCTAAGAGAATGCCAGCCACATGTAACGATCGCCAAGCCATCTGGATTCTTACCACTCTTTACTTTCTCCTCTTCCTTTTCCTATTCACTCCCTGGATGGGCACGGGAGGCGATCCTTGTTTCTACTACGCCTACCTCTCATCGCCTCTCTTTGATGGTGATCTGAGATTCGCAAACGATCTGCTCGCCTCGAACAATCAAGTTCAATACTCGGTTGGCATGGCAACGCTGTTGACTCAAAACGGCTACACGCAGAATGTGTATGCTCCGGGTATTGCGTTGCTCGTTGCCCCATTTATGCTCGTCGCATTCGTGGTTGCCCACCTGGCAGAGATCCTGGGACTTGCTGGCCCGGTTGATCGCTACGCATTTCTCTTCTGTGTGGCTATCTCGCTGGCAGGGGTCTGGTATGGGTACGCTGGCGTTTTGATTCTTTATCGGACGTGCAGACGCTGGTTCTCGCCATTTGTTTCATGTGCCGCAGCGATTACAACGTTTGCTTCATCGCCT
>JAUWMI010000071.1 GCA_030613245.1 Candidatus Sumerlaeota bacterium | reverse complement strand
ACCATCCGGCGGATATAACTATTGAGGCGAACAAACTGTATCGGGGGATATTTGAAATTCGCACAGATGTGACCAATCCGGTGCTGGTCCCAGAGATGCGCTTGCGGTACAACACCTGGAATCTGCAAGCCTCCCACACCTTCGGCATCACAAGCGCTGGTGACGGAGCAAATTCTCCTTTGACCACAAACACAACATATGACCGGCTCTACTTCTTGCCGCCGGCGAACTGCGTCGGCGAAAGCTTACTCGTTTCCTTCGACATACTCAATTTCAATCCCGGAGACGCACGGACAGCGAGTCTGATTCTCGACAGGGTAATAATCGAGACTCTATCACCTCCAGAGTTACCCTGATTTCACTATGTCATGGATGCTATTCTTGTATTGGTGACAAGCAGATTGTTTGAAACCCTTATTCGTGCTCATAGCCGTTTGGTTTTGCAGACCCCTTAGGTCGGCCTGCTGGATTGCCGCTTGTACCTGGGGCAAATCGGCCGTCAGGTAGCCCTACGCCTGTACTCTCCTGTAGTGCTCTCCTATTATCGCTCATTTTAAAGAATTCCCTCAACGAAAATCATAGAACGCCCATGAACGTCGCCATTTGGGGCAGAACATTTGAATTTCTACCCTCAGCGGCAGTGCAATCTGAAATGCTTGTTAAAGCGGGTGGAAAGCGGACGGGGACCCGGAAATCACATTCAGGCGATCACCGCAAATCCGTGTCAGAACTAAGGAAGAGCATATGTGAAGAGCCTAAATAAAAAGCGCGCCCAGGAGGATTTGAACCCCCAACCTACAGATCCGTAGTCTGTCGCTCTATCCAATTGAGCTATGGGCGCAGGAATGAAAAATTGTGAATTTTTTTAGAATGTGCTCACGATTCTATTCTCTTTATTTACCGCATGTTGTTCTGGTGTGTCAAATGAAAAGCCGAATCACTTTTTCGGCATTCTGTGAAGACATACGCCGCCACACCCATAAAATCTCCTCATGGCAAGAGTGGGAACGGGCGATACGAGAACATGAAGATGTACTTTATGACACCGTCACTGCTAGGGGATGGGTCGTTTTCCTCAGGCCATAGTCTTAGCATTATTGTTTGACAAGTGGGTTACCCTGATATAGAAAGTTCTGATATCTACGTACTACGGAAACGCCAATGATAAAAATTCTTTCTGTTCTCGGCACACGTCCTGAGGCAATCAAGCTTGCGCCAGTGATCCGGAAAATCGCTGAGCACTCTGATCTCTTCCAACAGCGCGTGTGCGTAACTGCACAGCACCGCGAAATGCTGGATCAGGTTCTGCATGTTTTGGAAATCAAGCCTGACTATGATCTCCACACAATGCAGCCCGGTCAGAACTTGTTTCTGCTAACTCAGAACATCCTGTCGGCGCTGAGTATGCTGCTTGAGCGAGAGCAGCCGGATCTGGTTATCGTCCAGGGCGATACGACTACTACGTTTGTCGCGAGTCTGGCTGCGTTTTATCTCCAAATTCCGATTGCCCACGTGGAAGCCGGCCTACGCACGCACAATAAGTTTGCCCCATTCCCCGAAGAGATGAATCGTGTTCTGACAAGCCATCTTGCAGATTTCCATTTTGTACCAACTGACCGCGCACGCAAGGAGTTGATTAACGAAGGGATCAACGTTACGCGTATCTTCGTTGTGGGAAACACCGTAATTGATTCTCTGTTAATGACGCTAGAGAAGGTGCGGGGACAGCCAATCAAGATTCAAGGAATCTCCACTAGCGTGCTCAACAATCGCCGGATTCTTTTGGTAACGGCTCATAGACGGGAGAATTTTGGCGAAGGCCTTCGCCACATTTGCCAGGCCCTGAAAACCATTGCTCGCCGCCACAGCGACGTGGAATTGATTTATCCCGTGCACCTCAATCCTAATGTCCGCGATCCGGTTTTCCGCATTCTGGACAATCATCCGAATGTTCATCTGACCGAACCACTTGAGTATGGTGAATTTGTATGGCTGATGGATAAGTGTTACATGATCATGACGGATTCCGGAGGCATTCAGGAAGAAGCCACGGTTCTTGGAAAGCCAACGCTCGTAATGCGCGAGCACAGCGAACGGCCGGAAGCAATCCAGGCCGGAACCGTGAAGCTGGTCGGCACGGACAAACAAAAAATCATTGAGGAAACCAACCGGCTTCTCAGTGATCCTGTGGCATACCAGCAGATGAGCAAAATAAGCTACCCCTTTGGAGAAGGTCAGGCAGCCAAGCGCATTGTTGAGATCCTCATTCACCAGTTCACTGAAGAGTAACTCCCACAATCTTGCCATGTAATCCAAACTTTGCCGGGCTAGTCGGCCCGGTATGCAGATGACGAAACTCGGGTAGGCAAACGCATTGAAGAGCGAAAAGACTGCAAGGCGTGGATTTCTCGCTCCAGGATCGTCTGTTCTGCTGCCAATCGTTATTACTCTGCTCGCAGGAGGGCTTCGGTTCTACAAACTTGGCAGCAAGAGCCTCTGGCTCGACGAAATCATCACTGCTGAAGTTTCCAGCAAGGGCCTGGGCAATATCATCCGATTTTCAATCACTGATACCGGCCCGCTTCCTCTCGCCTATCTCTTCGAGTACTTCTCGCAGCTCTTCGGCAGAAGCGAATTTTTTGTGCGGTTTCCCAGTGCGCTGTTTGGCATTGGTGCGATTCCTCTGGTGTACATGCTGGGCAAGCGCCTGTTTCACTCAACACGGGCTGGCACAATTGCCGCTGGACTGTTAGCTTTTTCCGCGTTTCATCACTACTATTCGCAGGAGGCTCGGGGATACGCTCTCTATGCGCTTCTTGCGGTGCTCAGCGTCTGGTTGCTCCAATCGGCACTGGAAAAACGAAATTGGAAATCGTGGATCATCTATGGTGTCTGTTGCGTTCTGCTTGTCTATACCACCTACTTTGGCGTGTTCATTATCCTCGCTAATCTGATCTACGGACTGTTGTTGATCCTCAAAGAAAGCAGGAGCAGCAACGGAGGGCCATCCGCGAAACCCGGTGTACTAGCCCTACTTCTTGTCACGCTGATTGTCGGCCTTGTACTGCTTCCGTGGGTTGTGCTCAACTACCCCGTGCACAAGGCTTATGGAGCAGGGAGAAGTCCTTATTCGCTTCCACAAATGGCAAACTATCTTTACGCAACTCTGTTGCAATTCAGCAATGGGCCGAAAAGTCTGCTTATTGGCATGCTTGGTGCTGCGACGATTGGCGCAGTGCTGCACAGAGAGGCGCGGCAGAAGCTGTTTTATATATACGTTATTCTGGTTTTTCTGCTGCCGCTGGCAGTGATTTACCTCACCCAGGCAGGTCATTTCCTCTCGCCGCGCTACCTGATTGCAGCGCTCCCATTCATGCTGCTCCTGGCTGCGGCTGGACTGGAGAGGATTGGCGAACTAATTGCGCGAATTCCCGGCAGGGCTGTGCCGCTGCGATTGGCACATCATTTCAGCCTGGGAATCGTGTGCGGCCTTTGCCTTGTTTACCTGCTACCAGGGATTGCGAAAATTCATCAAACGATCGGCTGGGAGAAGCAGAACTGGAAAGCTGCCTGTCGCTACGTTGCAGAGCATGTACGCCCTGATGAACTCATTATTGGAGGAATCAATCTTGGCCCGCTTTGTGTGTATCACTATATTGATCCTACGTTGCGTCCTTCTGTAGTTTTCGGAGCGTATTCTATTGATAATGTAAAATCGCTGCTCAAGACTGGGCGGCGAACGTGGTACCTCACCGGATATTACGACAGTGATCAGGGTGTGCAGTTACATCGGTGGATCGGAGAGCATTTTACTCAACAAGAAATGTATCCGGGTACTTCGAGCAATGTGTATGTCTTCTTGCAATCAGCCACGTCGCAATAGCTAGTAGCAAGGGCGTTCAATTGAACGCCCCTACTGCTGCATCACGTGCAAGAGTGTGCCGCTATGTGTGAAACCTGTTGACACTAGAAAAGCGCTTATGGCAAAAACCTAAAGACGGTCACATCTGCTTGAAATACGCTTGTGCGGAAACGTTCCGCTAATTTGGAATAATCGCGTTTGAGAACTGTGTGGACGATTTGTTAGTTATTTCTTGAAAGCGCTTGTATTCAGGGCTGAGGCAATGAGCACCACAAACCAATCTTCCATGATCAAAGTAGGAATAATTGGCTGCGGCTACTGGGGGCCAAACGTCATTCGTAACTTTGCCGCTCTGGATGACGTTGAGGTAAAATATATCTGTGACATTGACCAGGCCAAGCTTGCTCGGCTGAAGCGGAGCTGCCCCCAGGCCAAGATTGTTACTGACTATCGCGAGATCCTTCAAGATAAGAGCATTGACGCCGTTGCCATAGTCCTTCCGGTGCAGTTGCATTACGCCATTGCGAAGGACAGTCTGACCGCGGGAAAGCACACTCTTGTCGAAAAGCCGCTTGCCTTCAAAAGCAGCGATGCACAGGAACTCATTAATCTGGCTGAGCGTCAGGGTCGCATTCTTATGGTGGGGCACACGTTTCTCTACAATTCGGCAGTGCGCTACTTAAAACAGTACATTAGCAGAGGCGAATGCGGCCGCATCTTTTATATTTATTCCAACCGTGTGAATCTCGGGCGATTGCATCGCGACATCAACGCCTTCTGGAGCATTGCCCCGCACGACATCTCGATCTTTATTCACCTGCTGGAGACTGACCCTATATCTGTGTCTGCATTTGGTTCGAGTCACCTGCATCGTGGTATCGCCGATGTAGTATTTGCCGTGCTGAAATTCCCCGAGAATGTTACTACGCACATTCACGCCAGCTGGCTTGATCCGGTGAAGGAACGCCGCATGACGATCGTCGGCAGTAAAAGGATGATCGTCTATGACGACATTGACAGTGAGGCACGCTTGAAAATCTACGACAAGGGAGCGGAGATGCAGGAGCTCCCGCGTACGTACGGCGAATATCAATATCGGCTGCGTGCAGGTGATATTTTCATCCCTAAAATTGATTTCCAGGAACCGCTTGCCGTTGAATGTCAGCACTTCATCCATTGCGTGCGCACCGGCACCACACCGTTGACCGACGGCCACGCCGGCCTACGCGTGGTGCGGGTGTGCGAGGCTGTTGACCGATCGCTCGAATCCGGCGGCCTCCCTGTGGAACTGGATTAGCGACACAATGTATAAGACATTTCAAAATGTGGAAATAGGGCCTGGCGCACAGATTGGCGATTACGCGCTGATCGGTGTTCCTCCACGTGGACGCAAAGAGGGCGATCTTGTAACCCGGATCGGAAAAAATGCGCTCATTCGTTCCCACACGGTGATCTACGCCGGGAATCACATTGGCGATAATTTTGAGACCGGTCACCATGTGATGGTGCGTGAAGAAAATAGCATTAGTAACCAGGTGAGCATCGGAACGCTATCGGTTGTGGAGCATCACGTGACCATTGCAGATGGCGTGCGCATCCACAGCCAGGCGTTTGTGCCCGAGTACACGGTGCTGGAGGAGGGGTGCTGGCTCGGACCGAATTGCGTGCTGACCAACGTGCTACATCCCCTCTGTCCCAAAGCAAAGGAATGTGTAAAGGGTCCGATAATTAAACGCGGAGCAAAAATTGGCGCAAACGCAACGATCTCGCCGAATGTAACCGTTGGAGAGATGGCTGTGGTTGGCTCGGGTGCTGTGGTTGTTGCAGACGTGCCAGCGCGCACCGTTGTGGCGGGCAATCCGGCCCATATCATTAAAACCATTGACGAGCTAACCTGCCCATTTAATCTTATAGATAATCCTTACTCTTGACCGCTGAATGGCATAGCCAATGGCAATTCCCCTGGTAGACCTCAAAGCGCAATACGTTGGGATAAAGGATGAAATTGACGCGGCAATACGACGTGTCCTGGAGTCCACTCAGTTTGTCCTGGGGCCGGAAGTTGAGCAATTTGAGCAGGAATTCGCCCGCTTCTGCGGCACTGCCCACGCCGTTGGCACCAGCTCAGGGACCTCAGCACTGCACCTGGCATTGCTGGCTTGCGGCGTCCAGCCCGGTCATGAGGTCATCACTGTCTCGTATACTTTCATTGCAGTCGCCGAAGCTATTTCCCACACTGGTGCACAACCTGTATTCGTTGACATTGACCCGGAGACATACACTATTGACCCTGCAAAGATCGAACCAGCCATCACTCCGCGTACCAGCGCCATAATTGCCGTACATCTTTACGGACAATGTGTGGATATGGATCCGATCCGGGAGCTAGCGCGGCACCATAATCTTGCGATCATTGAAGACGCGGCGCAGGCGCATGGAGCGGAGTACAAGGGCCAGCGCGCAGGCTCAATCGGCGATATCGGGTGTTTCAGCTTCTATCCGGGCAAGAACCTCGGAGCGTACGGTGACGGTGGAATGATTGTCACCAATGATCCGGAAAAGGTAAGCATTGCGAGATTGCTTCGCAATCATGGCCGCCGCACGAAGTACGAACATCTGACTGAAGGGTATAATTACCGCCTTGATGCGCTCCAGGCAGCAATCTTGCGTGTGAAGCTAAGGCACCTGACTGGCTGGAACGAGCAGCGCCGCTCCGTTGCACATCGCTATAATGAGCTACTGGCAGATCTGCCAGTTCAAACGCCTTTAGAGCGCTCTAAGCACGTTTACCATCTCTACGTTATCAGATCAGCCCAGCGCGATAAGCTCGCCCAGTACTTACGCGAGCATGGCATTTCGACCGGTATTCATTATCCTATCCCGCTTCACCTCCAGCCCGCATACAGAGATCATCCGCAGGCAGGCGAAGGACGGTTTCCTGTAACTGAACAATGCGCGCGGGAGGTCCTTTCTTTGCCAATGTATCCCGAGCTGACTGACGAGCAAGTAGTAACTATCTGCGAAGCCATAAAGCGCTTCTACGCCTCCTCCTGATCCACGGCCACACGCACAGAACCACGAAGACCTCAAAGCTGCTCAACGAGAAGGGCAATCCTATGCGCCTGTGCATTTTTGCCATTTTGCTGCAAGATTCGTTGTCCGTTTTCGTTATTCTTCGTGGCCTTCGTGGTGATTGTTTCAGAATCTATAGAACCACGAAGAGCACGAAGTTCACGAAGAAATATCCTTCGCCGCCAATTCGTGATGGGGGGCTGCAGCAGGAATTATCTTTTTAAGTCCGGGAATCGAATGCAAAGTCTAGCCACGTTCAGGTCTCTACATGTGGCTTTTCATATATGTACAATCATCACTAAATAACTATCATTTTGCTTGAAACGATAGGTGCAACTGCGCTATGTAAAAATGCGAGAGCGTTGGTGTGGTTTGAAGAAATTGAAACTACGCCGCGCGAGCAGCTCAATGGCGGAAATCCGGGGACAGGTTAAGTAATAAAGGGGGCGGGGATTCACAAGAGGGAGGAATCAGGAAGAACATCTACAACAAAGGGCGTCCGACAGGCGGGACGCATTTCATATAACGGCTAGAAATGCTTCTTAGCCGTTGTCTGAAAGATCAGAAACCGGGACGAAAAAAACGAAATACATAACCTGTCCCCATATTCCTGTCCCATATTCCTCCAGGTGGTTTTTCGCTGGAAGATCTTAGGGCAAACCGTGCGGGATTGCGATGCGCTAATAGCAATCAAGATTGCTTCGCCTGCTGTCGTAATGAACGTTGTAGATATTTCGGCGCAAATGATCCATGGCAGGACCGTTAACCAAACTAATGATTATAGTGACTGTGCCAAACTCTAAGAAAAAGGCGAGGAAAAGTTTCCTAAAGTAAATTTAAAAACCAAGAGCAACATTTCGGCAGCTCATATGCTCTTTTTGTCGACTTGTTCAAAAAACGAAAAACGCAACGATTTAGACATGAAAAAAACGAAATTTTTAAACACCCGCATGCACAAGTTATTAAAATACTTCTTCGCCTTTTTGATAGCTATTATTGTAGTGTTCGGTGTTTCGAAACTGCTCTTTGGCCTGATGCAAAAATATATTATAACGTGGGATTATAATATTGCGCTTGCCATTAGCAACGATAATCAAGAGAAATGGCTGTTGGTTTTTTTCCCTCTCATTGCAGAAGAGATGAAGAAACCTTTGAAAATCAATCTTCCTCCTTTAAAACACCTTATTGTAGAGGAAGATTGCTACCGACAATACGTAATAATAAGGGGTGCCATGAAGCGGGAAGTAGTGGAGCTCCGCTTTCATACTAGCATGCCGTACACTAAATTTTTCCTTCTGGCCTTGGGATGGAAAATTGACCCTGCTGTAGAATATTTAAATATAAATGATCTTGCTTCCTGCTTTGAAACAAATCCTCATTATTCTCACTTCCTGTTTAACCCGAATTATACGGGCATTGATGAATTAGATAATTATGAGCCCTTCGCTACGATTATCTTGGAATAGAGAAATTCTGGGTGGGAAAATGGGGGCAGTGGGGCTGTTGAAAAACTGGGCCTAGAATCGACATTTACCCTTCAATGGTCTTGCTTGGAGATATTTTCGGGAAAATTTGCCAATCCACTTAAGAAGGCCGGAGATAAATAGGGACATCCATGATAAGTAGGTGTCAAGGAAGAATACGGGGACAGGTTAAGTAATAAAGGGGTCGGGGAGGCACAAGAGGGAGAAATCAGGAAGAACACCTACAACAAAGGGCGTCCGACAGGCGCGACGCATTTCATAGAACGGCTAGAAACGCTTATGAGCCGTTGTCTGAAACGTCAAAAACAGGCACGAAAAAGGGGAAATACATAACCCGTCCCCGTAATCTCCCCTTTCCCCAATTCCAGAAAAGCCCCATAAAACTTCTTCACACTCTGCATTTTTATGAAAAAGTATTGGCCAGGGCTTGCTCAGACGAGAGATCTAGACTTTCAGCATTCTGAGGCCTACTTTTGCTTTGCGGAGGAATTCTCTTAATGAGCGGACGCGGAGGGTCTGTCGCAAGAGATATTTCGGCCGAAAATAAAATGCGCGGTACGCCTTTGATAGCATGGCGTGGAGCTGCTCTTGTTTGAGATGCTCCTCCCATAGAGGCGGCACGAAGTCCGCCGAGGGATTCCTGGCATACTCGCGCCAGTAATCGTACGGCAGGACGCCTGTGTCTAATCCGAGCCGATAGAGCTGCGTTGCGGGAAAGGGCGTAGTGACGGAGAAATGCACAAAGTCGGCGTCGAGGATTTTAGCAAATTGGATCGTCTCGTGGACTTGCGTGGCAGTTTCCGTTGGGTTGCCGATCATAAAGTAGCCAAGCGTCTGGATGCCAAGTTTTCGAGTTACGGTGAAGACCTCTTTCGCCCGCTCAAGATTCAGGTCTTTCTGGAGCACTTTGAGAATTGCAGGATTTCCTGATTCAACGCCATAATGGATTCTGATGCACCCGGCACGACCGAGAAGTCGCAGCATTTCAGGATCAACGGTGTTGACATGGGCGCGAATGTCCCAGCCGATATCCAGCTTGCGCCGAATAATCAGCTCGCAAATCGCCAGTACCCGCGCACGGTCAATTGTAAACGTATCGTCGTAAATGAATATCTCTTGGATGTCTAACCGTTTGCACTGTTCCATTTCGCCAACCACGCTCTCGGGGCTGCGCGCCCGAAATCTCTTGCCCAGGTGAGGACGATCGCAGAAAATACAACGGTACGGGCAGCCGCGACTGGTAATCATGGTCGTAATGGGCAAATGTCTGGCAAGCACTGTGCGATAGCGATTGATCTGGAGCATGTCGCGCTGTGGATATGGAAGCACGTCTAGGTTGGCGATCAACGGCCGCTGTGGCGTTTTCACCACTTTGCCATTATCTTTGTAGACCAGCCCGGGAATCACATGTAAATCGCCGCCACGATCCAGTGCATTGGCCAGCTCAACAAACGTCTGTTCCCCCTCCCCAAGTACGAGAAAGTCAACGTCATCAAAGGCAATCGTCTCTTCAGGAAAGATCCAGGTATGCGGACCGCCTAGGACGACTTTGATGTCACGCGACACGGCCTTTGCGGCTCGTGCCATATGAAGAGAATCCAGAAGAGAAAACGTGAGCGTTTGAATGCCTACGAGATCGGGACACAAGGCGCGAATGCGTTCGCCAACCGCCTGCTCATCAAGTCCTTCTGCCTTCGCATCAAGGATTGTCACCTGGTGCGCTGTCTGCTTCAGGACCGATGCAGCTACGTAGAGCAGCCCGATCGGCGGATAACAGCCGGTTTCCTCGTCCACAAACGCCGGAACGTTGGTTCTGATTAAATTGCGATCAGGTGGATGAATCAGAAGAATGTTCATTTGAGGCTTCGCCGCATGGCAGAAATCTGGTCAGCAATGAGGCCAAAGAAGAAAACCAGCACCCCGGCGAGCATCACCAGCACTGCACCATCAGGAATGTTCAGGCGCTGTTTGGAGAGTGAATCATAGAGGGAATAGAGGATGCCAAGCCCTACGAGGGCTGCGCTACCCGGAAGAAATACCCGCAAGGGATCAAAGAGCATGATTGTGCGAATAATTAAAAGTAGCGTATTAAATCCATCACGGAAGAACCTGACACGGCTTTTGCCACCTGTACGGGCCTCTGAGCGAACCGGAACGTACTTCACCTCGTGATTGGCTTTGAGCAAGAGCAATGTTACTGTGGTGGAAAATGAAAACCCATCGGGAAGCAGGGCCAGGTTGTCGAGAATGAGCTGGCGCCGCACTAGTCGAAACCCGCTGTTCAGATCGGGAATCCGCTGTCTGGCGAGGAAATTCGCGACCCAGTGCAACAATTTCTTGCCTGGCCGCCGAGGATCGAAATCTGATGGCTTGCCAACCCTCTCCCCTACCACCATATCGTTTTCTGGAATTTGCTGAAGCAAGAGCGGGATATCCTCAGGGCGATGCTGTCCGTCGCCATCCATGATCAGCACGAATTCTGCGCGTGACGCTTTCACGCCTGACTTGATCGCAGCTCCATAGCCCAGATTCCGACGATGACGGATCACCATGGCTCCAGATTCTTGCGCGCTCTCGCTTGTCTGATCCGTTGAGCAATCGTCTACCACGAAAATGGTTCCGAAGCGCTCGCGATAAGGAGCAATCTCCTTAACAAAGACGCTCAGTGTGCCTGCCTCGTTATACGCTGGAATAACCAGATCAACTGTTGTCATTTGGTCGGGCTGCATTCGATGATCATGCCATTTTGATATTCAACGGCTCGCGAAGGGCTACCAGTCTGGGTTTTCCAGCTCCAGGATGGCAGAAGACCCCAGCCCTTGCAAACCATATACAGAACTCCTATACCTCTGTTTTCCACTTGAGTGCAAGCAAAAAGAATTCCTGCATTGGAGGATAGAACGCCCTCCGTATGCCAACAAATGGCTTGACTACAAACCAATTATTGTTCAACCATTCTGTCTACGTCTCGCTGTCACTTTACTGAATGGTAGGGGCATTCAATTGAACGCCCCCTACTTTCAAGTCGAGCTGATAAGCCTTTATGTAAGGGTAGATGGGAGGGAAATTCATTGAAGGTTCTCATTACAGGAGGAGCAGGTTTTATCGGATCGCATCTGGCGGAGGAGATTCTTCAGCAAGGTATGGAAGTCTACGTGATTGATGATCTCTCGACCGGTGCGATTCAGAACATCCAACACCTGAAAGAAAATGAGCGGTTTCATTATGTAATTGACGATATCCGCAATCGCTCGGTGCTGGGCGAGATGATTGATCTCTGCCCTGTCGTTTACCATCTGGCAGCGGCAGTTGGCGTCCACCTGATTCTGGACAGTCCGACCAATACTATTGAGAACAATGTCTTTGGCACAGAGCTGGTATTGAAGCTTGCGGCGAAAAAGAGAAAGAAAGTCATCATTTCCTCCACTTCAGAAGTTTACGGCAAAAGCGAGAAGATGCCTTGTGCTGAAACAGATAACATTCTGATCGGTGCTCCTAACAATATTCGCTGGAGTTACGCCTGCTCCAAGGCCATTGATGAGTTTCTTGCCCTGGCCTATTATAAGGAAATGCGGCTTCCCGTAGTTGTGGCCAGGCTCTTCAACACAGTTGGCCCACGCCAAACGGGTCGCTACGGCATGGTTATCCCGCGATTCATTAAGCAAGCACTACGGGGCGAACGAATCTGTGTCTATGGTGATGGAAAACAGAGTCGCTGCTTCTGCTACGTGAAAGATACCGTAACAGCTTTGATCGGACTCATGGAGTGCGAGAAGGCGGCTGGAGAGGTCTTTAACGTTGGCAGCACCGAAGAGGTTACCATTGCGGAGCTGGCACAGAAGGTGAAGACGCTCACCGGCAGCAGCTCCGAGATTGTTTATGTCCCGTATGACGAAGCCTACGAGCAGGGCTTTGAGGACATGCGACGCCGCGTGCCTGATATCACTAAGATCAAAAAGCTAATCGGCTTCAAGCCCTCCTACTCGCTGGACGATGCACTTCGCCTCACTATCGAATTTCTTAAGGAAAACCTGGACGAATATTGACTACATGAGGACTCCCTTCGAACTGGCGTGAGATAGATTTCTGATGTTGCACAGTACAGAACAAGCCAATCATCTAGAATCCTTCGCGCAACTCCCGGTTTCCCACGGTAATGCCCAAACCTTCCTTCGCAAAGTGAATTTTGTGGGCATTTTTGCATTGCTCGCCTACCTTTTAAAGGGAAACACTCAACATGCCCTCAACGGATTTCTTGACGCTCAAACACAGGAGCTGCAAAAAAAGCGCACTCCATCTGCGCAGCCACTATGTTCCTCAGAGAAACGCCAACCCGGATCAACGAATCTTCTATCCGATCAGCCGAAATAGTGCAGTTCCTGCGAATACGCCTGGATCAAACCGCTTCCCAGCAACAATGTAAAGTAAGAATGCAGCATATTTTATGTATATTCAAGAAAAATTCACCCTAGTATACAGGCAGATTCAAGAGATATATGCCTGAAGAAATCAATCTGGATCAACTGTTTCTGGGGGCTAATTTGAGATAAAACAGGCGCCACCGCTTCGTTTTCTTACCAACCCTCTATTGGCAAGTAAGACGGACTTAGGCTGTCTTGATTAACTACCGGCCATTGGAGTTAAAAGCCCATGAGATGGGAATCCCTGGGGTTTGGTCTTTCCTGCTCGGGTGTGCGAAGGCAACCATGGAAGCAAAAGGTGTATCAAACGGATTAATCCTCATTCAATATATGGGTCGAGGGTAGATAAATCAATAGGCCACCACAGAACTTCTTCGCTATAAGCCGCAGCTATAAATGAGGTGTTTTGTCCTATAAACCCTTTTGGAGGGATAGCCCAATTTACTGAGCTTTAGAACTTTTTGAATGCTTCAAGCCCAAGAAGATATTGTGAGCCTTAGGCAAGGTCGTCGAGGCGATGAATTTCGTTCACTCTAAGCCCTGAATTCAAACTGAACGAAATTCCCAGAGCTCTGGCTTTTCAGCTATGACCCCTTTGCCACATTGCTCTAAACGAAATGTGGCCTTTCGGTTTTAGTCCGCCTCGGCGGACTCTTCTTTGCCCCCTGCTTTAGCTGGGGGGGTAAAAGAAGCATTCTCAACTAGTCCGCCTAGGCGGAGCTTCTCGCAGTAGCTCAGTTCTCAGATTTCAATGGCTAAAGCCGCGGGTGGATAAGCGACGCTAAAGCGCCCTTCAGGGTGAACCCT